>NZ_JAJLMN010000001.1:0-647500 GCF_021730615.1 Lichenibacterium dinghuense | reverse complement strand
GCAGCAGGCTGCAGTGCGAGCCCCCCGCGCGCCACTGCCGGAAGGTGCAGGACAGGCCCTCGTTGTGGTCGTAGGTCTTGGTCGAGCGGTAGGTGCCGCCGCACGCCCCGGCGTCGAAGGCGGCCCACGCCGCGCGGTCGTCCATGGGATCGCCTCCGCGCGGGCTCAGCCGAGCCCCCGCTCCAGCATGGCGCATTCCTGGAGGAACTCGGCCTTGAGCTGCGGATCGGCGGCGAGCTCGCCGTAGTAGCTGGTGTTGACCATCCGGCTCGCGCGCGACGCCCGCACGCCGCGGTGGGTCTTGCACAGGTGCACGGCGCTGACCCGGACGGCGAGGCCGCGCGGCGCCGTGTGGTCGACGATGAAGCGCTCGATCTGCTTCACCATCTCCTCCTGGATCTGCAGGCGCGACGAGAAGTGGTCGACGATGCGGTCGTATTTCGACAGGCCGATGATCTTGCCGTCGCGGGCCGGCAGAACGCCGATCACGGCGTGGCCGGCGATGGGCATGAGGTGGTGGGCGCAGGTCGAGCGGACGTCGAGCGGCCCCGTCACGATGAGCTGGTCGCAGTTCTCGACGTTGTCGAACTCGGTCAGCTTCGGCGGGGGCGAGAAGCGGCCCTTCAGCAGCTCCTCGACGTACATGCGGGCGACGCGGGCCGGCGTGTCGCGCGTGTTGTGGTCGTTGCGGTGGTCGATCATCAGAACGTCGAACAGCTCTTCGATCTTGCGGGCCGCGGCCTCCTGCATGGCGAGCCTGTCGGCGTCGCGCACCAGCCCCGCCACGGGCTGGTTGCCCAGGCCGGCCGCCATCGCCTTGTCGACGATCCTGTTCACGCCCCCGTGTCCTTCCAACTCTCACCCCGGCGACGCGACAGGTCGACCCACGGATCCGGCGCTCCATACCGCACGCGCACCGTCCTGACGAGGGCGGCGGCCGCATGGGTGCCCTGGGAACGCGCTGGTCCCGCAGATCGCCACCGAGCGGTCCCGATGCAAGGCTCGGGGTGGGGTCTTCTCGGCCCGTCGCGCCTGAACCCGCCGCCCGCATGGGCCGTTGACGGGCACCCGCGACGAGGAGCGCCCCATGGACATCATCCCTCCCAAGCACGAGACCGTCGAGCGCGACGGCACGCGCCTCCACGTCGTCCGCCTCGACACGCAGGCGCGCCCCGAGAACAGCGGCCGCGGCTCGGTGGACGGGCGCACGCTGCTGTTCCTGCACGGATGGCCGGAATATTGGTGGACCTACTCGCCCCTGATGGAGCGGCTGTCGGCGCGCGGCTACGACTGCGTGGCCTTCGACCTGCGCGGCTTCGGCGACAGCGACAAGCACCCCGCGGGCCGCTCGGCCGCGGCCGGCGCGGAGGTCCACGCGCGCGACGCGCTGGCGGTGATGGACGACCTCGGGCTCGGCCGCCTCGGCATCGTCAGCCACGACGTCGGGGCCTATGCGGCGCAGGAGTTGGCGCGGCTCGCGCCGGGCCGCCTCGCCGGCCTGTTCTTCTTCGACTGCCCGTATCCCGGCATCGGCCCGCGCGCCGGCGCGCCCGACCGGCTGAAGGAGATCTGGTACCAGTCCTTCAACCAGCTCCCCTGGGCGGCCGAGATGGTGGGCGCCTCGCGCGACGCGATCCGCACCTACATCGGCTCCATGCTGCGCCACTGGGCGGGCGGCAACCCGGCCGCCTTCGACGACGAGACCGTGGAGCGCTTCGTCGACAACTTCGCCAAGCCCGGCAACCTCCAGGGCGGCTTCAACTGGTACGTCAGCCAGGGGGCCGAACGCCTGAGGGTGCTGAAGGGCGAGGCGGAGCCGAGGCCGCCGATCCCCGTGCCGACCTGCGTGCGCTGGGGCGACCGCGACCCGATCCTGCTCTCGGCCTGGGGCGACAGGCTCGGCGAAACCTTCACCGACCTCGACTTCGAGCCTTTCGCCGGCCTCGGCCACTTCCCGCACCGGGAAGACCCGGACCGCTCCGCCGACGAGATCGACCGCTTCTTCCGCGCCCGCCTGCCGGGCTGAGCTCCGTTCAGCCGCAGGCGAGCTTGTCGCAGCGCTTCATGTCGGCGATGGCCTTCTGCAGCGCGTCCGGCCCCGGGTAGCCCAGGATGCCGATGTTGCCGAGCGAGAAGGACGGCGTCGCCTCGAAGCCGAGCGAGGAGGCGAGCTCGGCCTGCCGCTTGACGACGGCGGCCACCTGCGGCAGGTCGGCGGCGGCCTCGATCGCCCTGGCGTCGAGCCCCATCTCGCCCACCACCTGCAGGGCCAGCGGCCCGTCGATGGGACCGTGCTTGGCGTAGACCGCCTGGTGGAACGCGTAGGCCTTGGCGGGCCCCGCGGTGCGCAGCACGGCCTGCTGCACCTTGGCGGCCTGCACCGAGCTGAGGCTCAGGATCGGGTCGTTGACGAGCCCGAGCCTGAGGCCGGGGTTCATGCGCAGCAGCCCGTCGATGTCGGCCTCGGCCTTGCGGCAGAACGGGCAGTTGTAGTCGAAATATTCGACCAGGATCACGTCCGGATGCTTGGCGCCGGTCCACACCACGCCGGGCAGGCCCTCGACCGACAGGTCGGAGGGGAGGCGGTAGTTGTAGACCTGCTTGCCGTCGTCGGCCGTGAAGGGGAACAGGCTGCCGGCCTGCGCCGCGGCGAGGCGGGGCAGTGCCGCCGCCCCGGCCAGCGCCAGCGCGGCCCTGAGGGCGCCGCGTCGATCCGTCACCATGGCTGAAGGGTCCCTCGTGGCTCCGTTTCGGGCGATCCTACGGGTGTATGGTGAACGGCTTGTCAACCATCGGCCCGCTAGCCTCGGGCCGGGCCGGGCCGGGACGTCGGCGGCCGGAGAGCGGGGGAGTTCCACCATGGCGACATCGACCCGGCGCGCTCGGCTGCGCCCCATCGCCCTCGCGCTGCTCGGCTTCGCGGCGCCGCTGACGGGCGCGGCCCTGTCCGCGACGCCCGCCGCGGCGCAGAGCCAGAACTTCTCCGCCTTCGTGGCGTCGCTGTGGCCCGAGGCCCACGCCCGCGGCGTGTCGCGCTCCACCTTCGACGCCGCCTTCGCGGGCGTCACGCCCGACCCCGAGGTGATCGAGAAGACGAAGACCCAGGCCGAGTTCCACAAGACGGTGGGGCAGTACCTGGAGACCGCGGTGTCGGACAAACGCATCGCCCTCGGCCGCGAGAAATATGCCGCCAACGAGCGCTGGCTCGCCAAGGCCGAGGACCGCTTCGGGGTCGACCGCTACATCGTCATGGGCGTGTGGGGGCTCGAAACCAAGTTCGGCACCTACATGGGCGACGACTACGTGGTGCGCTCGCTCGCGACCCTGGCCTACGCGCGCTACCGCGGCACCTATTTCCGCACCGAGCTCGTCAAGGCGCTGGTGATCCTGGAGGAGGGGCACGTCGACCCCGCCCACATGATCGGCTCCTGGGCCGGCGCCATGGGGCAGACGCAGTTCATGCCGTCGAACTTCAAGCCCTACGCGGTCGACTTCGAGGGCGACGGCCGCCGCGACATCTGGAACAGCACGCCCGACGCGGTCGGCTCCACGGCGAACTTCCTGAAGAAGCACGGCTGGATCGCCGGCGAAACCTGGGGCTACGAGGTGCAGCTCCCCGCCGGGCTCGCGGGCGTCGCGAGCGCGCCGGACCATTACGCCCCCTTCGGCGCCTGGGCGGCGCGCGGCGTCGTGAGGGCCGACGGGGGCGAGATGCCGGGCAGCGGCGCCGCGGCGCTGCTGCGCCCCGCCGGCCCGGCCGGCCCGGCCTTCCTGGTCACCCGCAACTTCAAGGTCATCAAGAGCTACAACAATTCCACCTCCTACGCGCTCGGCGTGTGCCTGCTCGGCGACCGCATCGCCGGCTGGGGGCCGTTGAAGGCGCGCTGGCCGGGGGCTACGCTGGCGCAGACTCGGTGACCCGATGAGCGAGCCCTTCTCCCGCGCCCTCAGGGCGGCCTGCCTCGCCGCCGCGCTGCTCGGCGCGGGTGCCGCGCCGCTGCACGCCCAGGGGGCCGCGCCGCAGGCGGCCAAGCCCGGCGCGGCCCGGCCGCAGCCGGGAACCAAGCCCATCGTGCTCGTCGTCGGCGACCGCTTCGCCACCGCGCTGGCCGACGGGCTGGAGGCCGACCCCAGCATCGCGGTGTCGCGCACCACGGGCGACGGCTTCGGCCTGACCAAGCCGAGCTTCGCCGACTCGCTGCCCACCATCCGCGAGCGCCTCGCCCGCGCCGACAAGCCGTCCCTCGCCGCCGTGATGGTGGGCGCCGACGACCGCGACCCCCTGTCCGACGCGTCCGGCCGCTTCGCCCCCGGCACGCCCGGCTGGACGCGGATCTACGGGGACCGCGTCGACCAGGTGTCCAAGCAGTTCCGCGACGCCGGCGTGCCGCTGGTCTGGGTGGGGCTGCCGGCCGTGCGCTCGGCGGACCTGTCGGCCGACATCGTGCGGCAGAACGGGATCATCCGCGACCGCGCCGCCAGGGACGGCGCCGCCTACGTGGACAGCTTCGACGGCTTCACCGACGCCGCGGGCCGCTACAGCCCCGTCGGGCCGGACGCCGACGGCGCGACCGCCAAGCTGCGCCGCGCCGACGGGCTCGGCTTCACCCGCGCGGGCGCCCGCAAGCTCGCGAGCTTTCTCGCCCCCGAAGTGGCGCGCCTCGGCCGCGGCGCAGCGGCGGCGGGCGCCACCGACCTCGCCAACCTGACGATCGATCGGGCGCGCGGCTTCGACGCGGCGCTCGACGTCGACGTCGGCGCGCAGATCCGCCGCGAGGCGGCGCAGGGCGCGGGCCGGCCCGTCGCGCTCGCGGCGCTGCCGCAGGGGCCCGCCGCGGGCCCGGTGCTGCCGCTCACCGCGCCGCCGGTCGCGCCCGACGGGCAGCTCGCGAGCCTCGCGCTGCCGGCGGGCCCTCCGGTCGCCGCCGACCCCGGCGCGCCGCGGATCGGCCGGGCCGACGACTTCTCCTGGCCCAAGCCTTGAGCACCTTGCGCGATGCACGCGCTTGACGCCCGGAATCCGGGATGGTAGCGATCCCGTACTGATAGCAAGCGTGGCCGTCATGTCGACCCAGCTCATCGTAATCCAGGCGCCGAAAGCGGGTCGAGACTAGGTCTCGCATCCGCTTTTGGCGCATTCCCAAGGCCCCTCGCGGGCCTTTTTTGTTGCCCGAATTCCGTCGCACCCCATCCCCGAAACGGAGCACCCCATGTCGAGACAGATGACCGGCGCCGAGATGGTCGTCGCCGCCCTCGAGGATCAGGGCGTCGACACGATCTTCGGCTATCCCGGCGGCGCCGTGCTGCCGATCTACGACGCGCTGTTTCAGCACCAGAGCGTCAAGCACGTCCTGGTCCGCCACGAGCAGGGCGCCGGCCACGCCGCCGAGGGCTACGCGCGCTCGTCCGGCAAGGTCGGCGTGCTGCTGGTCACCTCGGGCCCCGGCGCCACCAACGCCGTCACGGCGCTGACCGACGCGCTGCTCGACTCGGTGCCGCTGGTCTGCATCACCGGCCAGGTGCCGACGCACCTCATCGGCTCGGACGCGTTCCAGGAATGCGACACGACCGGCATCACGCGCCACTGCACGAAGCACAACTACCTCGTCCGCCGCGTCGAGGACCTGCCGCGCATCCTGCACGAGGCCTTCTGGGTCGCGTCGCACGGGCGCCCCGGCCCCGTGGTCATCGACATCCCGAAGGACGTCCAGTTCTCGACCGGCACCTACGTCGGCCCGCAGAACATCGTCCACAAGACCTACCAGCCGACCGTCAAGGGCGACCTCGACAAGATCCGCCAAGCTGTCGCCCTGATGGCCAAGGCCAAGCGCCCGATCTTCTACACGGGCGGCGGCGTCATCAACGCGGGGCCGGAAGCCTCGGCGCTGCTGCGCGAACTCGTCGGGCTGACCAACTTCCCCATCACCTCGACCCTGATGGGCCTCGGCGCCTACCCGGCCTCGGGCGAGAACTGGCTCGGCATGCTCGGCATGCACGGGACCTACGAGTCCAACCACGCCATGCACGACTGCGACCTGATGATTGCGGTGGGCTCGCGCTTCGACGACCGCATCACCGGCCGGCTCGACGCCTTCTCGCCGGGCTCGACCAAGATCCACGTCGACATCGACCCGTCGTCCATCAACAAGGTGGTCAAGGTCGACCTCGGCATCGTCGGCGACTGCGCCTTCGTTCTGGAGGACATGGTGCGGATCTGGCGTTCGGAGGGCCACCAGTCCGACCGCGCGGCCCTGGCCGAGTGGTGGAAGCAGATCGACGGCTGGAGGAAGCGCAACTCGCTCGGCTTCGCGCCCTCCAAGGAGGTCATCAAGCCGCAGCACGCCATCCGCCGCCTCTACGAGCTGACCCGCGGCCGCGACACCTACATCACGACCGAGGTCGGCCAGCACCAGATGTGGGCCGCCCAGCACTACGGCTTCGACGAGCCGAACCGCTGGATGACCTCGGGCGGCCTCGGCACCATGGGCTACGGCCTGCCCGCGGCCATCGGCGTGCAGATGGCGCACCCGAAGGCGCTGGTCATCGACGTGGCCGGCGAGGCCTCGATCCTGATGAACATGCAGGAGATGTCGACGGCGCTGCAGTACCGGCTGCCGGTGAAGGTCTTCATCCTCAACAACAGCTACATGGGCATGGTGCGCCAGTGGCAGGAGCTGCTGCACGGCTCGCGCTACTCGGAAAGCTACTCGGAGGCCCTGCCGGACTTCGTGAAGCTGGCCGAGGCCTACGGCGGCGTCGGCATCCGCTGCTCGGACCCGGCCGAGCTCGACGCCGCCATCCTGCGCATGATCGAGGCGCCGCATCCGGTGATCTTCGACTGCGTGGTGGAGCGCGAGGAGAACTGCTTCCCGATGATCCCGTCGGGCAAGGCCCACAACGAGATGCTGCTCCCGGCCGCCATCGACGACTGGGGCGCGCCCGACCTCGGCGCCGTGATCGACGAGAAGGGCAAGATGCTGGTGTGACGCGCGCCGCGCGGCCCTTCTCCCCTCCGGGGAGAAGGTGCCTCGGCGAAGCCGAGGCGGATGAGGGGTTCAGGGCATGGATCGTCCCGCACTGGCCACCCATCGCGCCCGCGCCCTCCGGCGCGACATGACCGACGTCGAGAGATGGCTGTGGGGCAAGCTGCGCGACCGGCGCCTCGGTGGTCACAAGTTCGTGCGTCAGATGCCAGTCGGCCCCTTCTTCGCCGACTTCGGCTGCCGCGAGGCCAAGCTGATCGTCGAGCTGGATGGCTCGCAGCACGCCGAGAGCCTCAGCGACGGACTCCGGGACGCCTTCCTCGTGGGTCAGGGTTACGGCGTCCTCCGCTTCTGGAATCACGAGGTCGCGCGCGGTATCGCCGACGTCTGTGAAACCATACTGGCCGCGGTGGAAGGACGGTTGGCACCCCACGACCGCTACCGGACCGCTCTGCCCCACAACCCCTCATCCGGCCCTTCGGGCCACCTTCTCCCCGGAGGGGAGAAGGGCGCTAACCCCAACGACCGAGACACGCCATGAACGCCCTCACGCCCCCGCCCGCCTCGCCGCCCTCGCCCTATTCTTCCGCGCTCGTCACCTCCAAGGCCGAGTCCCACACGCTGTCCGTGTTGGTCGACAACGAGCCCGGCGTCCTCGCCCGCGTCGTCGGCCTGTTCTCCGGCCGCGGCTACAACATCGAGAGCCTCACGGTCGCCGAGGTGGCGCATGCCGAGCACCAGTCGCGCATCACCATCCTGACCTCCGGCACGCCCGAAGCCATCGAGCAGATCCGCCACCAGCTCGAGCGCCTCGTGCCCGTGCACCGCGTCACCGACCTCACGGCGCGGGGCAACTTCGTCGAGCGCGAGCTCGCCATGGTGAAGGTGCGCGGGCGCGGCGAGAACCGCATGGAGGCGCTGCGCCTGTCGGAAGCCTTCCGCGGCCGCGTGGTCGACGCCACGGTCGAGTCCTTCACCTTCGAGCTGACCGGCGCGCCCTCCAAGATCGACCACTTCGTCGAGCTGATGCGCCCCGTCGGCCTCGTCGAAGTGTCGCGCACGGGCGTGGCCGCGATCTCGCGCGGCCCGGACGGGATGTGACGCCCGTGCCGGCCGCGCTGCTCTGGGGTCTCGCGGTCTTCTGCTTCGTCAGCTCGATCACGCCGGGCCCCAACAACATCATGCTGATGACCTCGGGGGTGAACTTCGGGGTCCGGCGCACGATGCCGCACATGCTCGGCGTCGGCTTCGGCTTCACCGCCATGGTGGCCGGCGTCGGCCTCGGCCTCGCCGGGGTCATCGCCCGCTACCCCGGCTTCCTCGCCGCCCTGCGCTGGATCGGGGCGGCCTACATGGTGTGGCTGGCGATCAAGCTCGCCCGCGCGGCGCCGGTGAGGGCCGGCGACGCCCGCGGCCGGCCCATGACCTTTCTCCAGGCCGCCGCCTTCCAGTGGGTCAATCCCAAGGCCTGGATCATGGCGCTGACGGCGGTGGCGACCTACACCGACCCCGCCGACTACACCCGCACGGTGCTGTTCGTCGCGGCGATGTTCGGCGTGGTCAACCTGCCCTGCATCTCGACCTGGGTGGTGTTCGGCACAGCGCTGCGCGGCGCGCTCCAGCGGCCCGCCGTGCTGCGGGCCTTCAACTGGACGATGGGCCTCCTGCTCATCGCCTCGCTCTACCCGGTCTTCACCGAGTAGCTCTTGACGCGGCAGCGAACCCATCGCCACATCGTCCGATGGTGATCACCTTCGACCCCCGCAAGCGGGACGAAACTCTCGCCGACCGAGGCCTCGACTTTCTGACCGCGGCCGAAGTCTTCGAGGGTGGGACGTTGGACATCCGGGATCTCCGCAGGGACTACGGTGAGGATAGGATCATCAGCGTCGGTTTCCTGCGCGGGCGCATGGTGATCGTCGTTTGGACGCCCAGGGGCGAGGCTCGCCACGTCATCTCGATGAGGAAGGCCGATGGACGAGAGCAAGCGAGATACGCCGATCGATTTGGCGCGGATCGACGCCCACGTCGTCTCGGACCGGGAATATGAGGAGGTGCCCGAGCTGACCGACGCTGATTTCGCTCGCGGCGTCTGGATGCCCGGAGGAGGCGACGCGAGCGCGGCGGCCCGCCAGCTCATCGACGATGATGTCCTGGACCGCTTCCGAGCCACGGGGCCCGGCTGGGAGCGCAGGATCAACCGCATCCTGCGCGACGCCGCCGAGGCACTCGGGCCAATCTGAGCGCGAAGCCTTTTCTCAAGCGGCAGCCTCCTCGCCTCGCCGCTCCTCCGGGATCAGCGCGTCGTCGACGCGCGCGGGCTCGAGGTGCCACGGGATGTTGACCACCACGACGCCGTCGCCGCCGAAGCGCATCAGCGCCTGGCCGAGGCGGGCGGCGTTGTGGGTGTGGAGCAGGTGCTGCCACAGGTGCGTCTTCGCGACCGTCGGCACCAGCACCGCCACGGTGCGGTCCGGGTGGTCGCGCCGCAGCCGCTCGACGAGCCGCAGCAGGGGTGCGTGGATGCGCCGGAACGTCGCCTGCAGCAGCATCAGCCGCGGCGGGTTCAGGCCCGCGGCCCGCGCGGGCGCGGCCACGTCGCGCTCCCAGGCGTCGCGCAGCCGCCCCGCCGCGCCCTCGTCGTCCTCGCCGTCGAGGTCGAGCAGGTGCACGGCGATCACGTCGGGCGAGATCTGCAGGGCGAAGCGCACCGCCTTGTCGGTCAGGCGGTCCCAGCCGCGGGTCGCCACCAGCACCAGCGGCGCCTCGGAGCGGCCGAGCACCAGCGGCTCCTCGTCGCGGAGCTGCTCGTCGAGCCGGGCGTAATAGCCGTGGATGCCGCGCAGCAGCAGGATCACGGCGGGGATCGCGATCACGGTGATCCACGCGCCCTCGGCGAACTTCGCGGCCAGGATCACGAGCAGCGCCACGCCCGTGGTGGCGGCGCCGAGCGCATTCACCCCGAGCCGGAGGCCGTGCCGGCGCGCGCCCTGCCGGGCCCAGTGCACCACCATGCCGGCCTGCGACAGCGTGAAGGTGAGGAAGGCGCCGATGGCGAAGAGCGGGATCAGCCGGTCGGTGATGCCCCCGAAGGCGATCAGCAGCAAGGCCGCGGTGGCGGCGAGGTAGAGCACGCCCACGGAGAAGACGAGCCGCCGGCCCGCCACCGCGAAGGGCCGCGGCAGGAAGCCGTCCTTGGCCACGAGGCGGCACAGGCGCGGGAAGTCGACGAAGGACGTGTTGGCCGACAGGCACAGGATGCACAGCAGGCTGCCGATGGCGACGTCGTAGAACCAGCCGCGGCCCACCACCGCCCCCACGAGCTGCGACAGCACGCTCTGGTAGCCGGCAGCGCTCTGGTCCATGGCGTCAATGTTGTAGGCGCGGGCGAGGGTGCCGATGCCGAGCAGCAGGAAGCCCAGCGTCACCACGATCACCGTGAGGGTGTTGTGGGCGCGCTCGACGACGGGCTGGCGGAAGGCCGCGACGCCGTTCGACACGGCCTCGACGCCCGTCATGGCGGTGCAGCCGGCCGCGAAGGCGCGCAGGAACAGCCACAGGCCGAGCGTCTCGGTCGCGGCCGGGATCGCGGGCGGCGCCACCACGGGCGCGGGATGGCCGCCGCTCCGCAGCGTCGCCCAGGCGCCGAGGACGATCACGACCACGAAGCAGAGAATGAACAGGTAGGTCGGCAGCGCGAACAGTCGCCCGCCGTCGAGCGTGCCGCGCAGGTTGACCAGCGTCAGCGCGGCCAGCACGACGAGGCACAGCGCCAGCGTGTAGGGCGCGAGCGCCGGCACGGCCGAGATCAGAGCGCCGATGCCGGCCGAGATGCCCACCGCGACGTTGAGCACGTAGTCGACCATCAGGGCCGCGGCGGCCAGGAGGCTCGCGCCCGTGCCGAGGTTGACCTTGGACACCGAGTAGGCGCCGCCGTTGCTCGGGTAGGCCAGCACGGTCTGGCGGTAGCTCACGTAAAGCACCGCCAGCAGCGCCACGAGCAGCAGCATGATGGGGCCCACGGCCGCGAGCCCGCCGGCGCCGAGCGGCAGGAGCACGGTGAGGGCCGCCTCCGGTCCGTAGGCCGAGGAGCCGAGGCCGTCGAGCCCCATGGCGGGCACGGCCTCGAAGGTGCCGAGCTTGCGCTCCTCCGCGCCGTGGGTCGCGAGGAACCCGCCGAACAGGAACCGGCTCACGCGTTCGCCGAGCGGCTGGGGGCGGTCGGCGGGCGGGATGGGCTGGATCAAGGGTGGGGCGTCCTGGGCCGAGGTGAGCCAGCGGCAACGGCAGGAGGGGGGCGTTGTTCCTGCCGCGGATGCCGCGGGCGGATCGGGCCGGGGGATTGCTTAACTCATCGCAGGCGCCCTTCAGGGGCGCCGGGCGCGGTCCCCCGGATCGAGGTGGAGGAAGGTGGGGTCGAAGTCGCCGAGCCGCGCCAGCGCGTCCCAGTCCAGGATCTCCAGCCGCTGCCCGTCGAGCGTGACGAGGCGCCGCTCGCGCAGCTCCCGCACCATGCGGTTCATGTGCACGGGCGACAGGCCGAGCGCGTCGGCGATCTCGACCTGCGTGATGGGCATCGCCGTGGCCCGGTCGGAGGCGAGGCCGACCGCGGCGAGGCGCATGAAGATCTCGCACAGGAAATGCGCCGTGCGGGTCAAGCCGTCGCGCTGGCCGATCGACACGATGCGCTCGCGCAGGATCGCGGCGTCGACCAGCGTGTCGCGCCACAGCGCGCCGGTGATGCGCGGGAAGCGCGCGCTCACCTCGTGCACCGCGTCGTGGTGGATGAAGCCGGCCGTGAGCGGCGTCAGCGCCGCGAGGTTGTGGTCCAGCACCGGCAGGTGCAGGCTCTGCAGGTCGGGGATGTCGCCCGGCACGTGGACGTTGAGGATCTGGCGACGGCCGTCGCCGACCAGCTTGTAGCGGAAAGCGAAGCCGCTCAGCACCAGGCAGCAGTGCGTCGGCCGGTCGCCGATGCGGACGATGTCCTGCCGCGCCGGGATCGCGCGCACCGCCATCGGCAGGTTCTCCAGCGCATGTCGCTCCTCGGCCGACAGTTTGGCGACGCTCGCCACCTTGCGGACGAGCAGATTCCCCGCCCCGTCGTCACCCATGCCGAACTCCACCCCGCGGGACCGCCGCTCCGTCCCGCCACAATAGGCGCGGGGCGCGCGGCCGAACAGGGCAGGGCGCCGCGGAGGGGCTGCACAACCGATCACGCCTTGCCTCGCCGAAGCGCCCATGTCAGCAAAAGCGACCATTTGACAGCGAAGGTGGAGCCGCCGGCATGGCCCGTAAACCGAACTACGATTTCGAACGCCGCGAACGGGAGAAGGCCAAGGCCGCCAAGGCCGAGGAGCGCGCCAAGCTGAAGGCCGAGAAGAAGAGCGCCGCCGCGGCCGAGGGCGAGGGAGCCGCCTCGGGCGGGGCCGACGCCGGCTCGGCCGAGGCCGCGCCCGAAGGCGCCGACGCTTCCGCCAACAAGATCTGAGGTTTCGGCCGGTGCGGGCGCAGCGCCCGCGCCGGCCCGTCAGGACGCGAGCATGCGCCGGCGGAGCGGCTTCAGGGCCGCGAGGGCGAGCACGGCGGTCAGCACGTCCGCGCCGATCGCCGCGGCGAAGACCACGCTCCACGATCCCGTCCCGTCGTGCAGCAGCGACGCCATCGGGCCGCCCAGCACCGAGCCCACGCCCTGCGCGATGTAGAGGCAGCCGTAGTTGGTCGTGGCGTTCCTCGTGCCGAAGGTGTCGGTCAGGGTGGACGGGAACAGCGAGAAGATCTCGCCCCAGCCGAAGAACACGACGCCGGACAGCAGCACGAAGAGCACGGGGTCGCCGCGCGTCAGCAGCCACGCCGTCATGGCGATGGCTTCGAGCAGGAAGGCGACGAACATGGTGTTCTCGCGCCCGATCCGGTCCGACAGCGCGCCGAAGAAGGGCCGCGTCAGCCCGTTGCAGAACCGGTCGACCGTGAGCGCCAGCGGCAGGGCCGCCATGCCCAGCACGGTGGCGCCCGTGACGCCGAAGTCGCCCGCGAAGAAGCCGATCTGCGTCGTCACCATCAGGCCGGTCGTCGACATCAGTGCCATCATGGCGAACATGAGCCAGAACGCCGGATGGCGCAGCATGGCGCCGGTCGCGGTGTCGCGCGCGCTCGACGGCGCCTCGGCGACCGCGGCCACCGGCGGGCGGCGCAGGCCGGCGGCGGCCAGCACGCCGACGACGGCGAAGATCAGGCCGAACTCGAACAGCGCCGCTCGGTAGCCCGAGGCGGCGAGGCGGTCGGCGATCGGGAACGTCGTCAGGATCGCACCCATGCCGTAGCCCGCCGCGACGAGGCCGGCGGCGAAGCCCCGCCGCTCGGGGAACCAGCCCATCACGAGGCCGACCACGCCGATGTAGACGATGCCGGTGCCGAGGCCGCCGACGAGGCCGTAGCTGAGGTAGAGTGCCGCGAGCGAGCTCGCATAGGAGGCCAGGACCCAGCTCAGGCCGGTGAGCAACGCGCCGAGGCCGATCAGCGGCGCCGGCCCGAAGCGCTGGACGAGGTAGCCCTGGAACGGCGAGAAGAAGGTCTGCAGCACGATCAGCACCGTGATCGTCACCTGCAGGGCCGCGGCGCCCGCGCCGAGTTCCGCCGCCATGGGCTTGGTGAACAGCGCCCAGACGTATTGCGGGCTCGACACCGTCATCATGCAGACGAGGCCGAGGCCGAGCTGGACCCGGCGCGCCAGGCCCTCCGAGGTTCTGGCGGCCGCGCCGCCGATCGTCGTCGTGCTCACGATGTTCCATCCGCTTGCGATGATGCCGCGGACTTGCATGCAAAGCGCCTGCCAGCCGTTCGCGGGCGAGGGGCGGCCGCGATGGCGTCACGGGATGGGCGGAGCCTCGTCGTCGGCGTCGTCGACCACAGCCACGCTTCGCAGGGTCGACACGTCGTCGTAGACGGTGCCGAGATCGATGTCGAAGCCGATGGCGTCGAGCGTGAGGCGGTCCGTCGAGCGGGTGGACTCCGACAGGACCCAACCCCGATTGGTCCGGCGATAGTGCTCGACCCGCATCTGGCTCTGGTAGGCGAACACGATGTGATGCAGCGTCGGTAGGCTTCTGTAGAAATCGAACTTCGCGCCGCGATCGCGGTGCATGGTCGAGCGTGACAGCACCTCGACCACCGCGACGGCGTTGAGCGTGTAAGCCCTGTTCGGCCGGGGACCACACTGCACGACGATGTCCGGAATGGCCGCGAAGCTTTCGCCCGCATCGTTTGAACGCTGCACGCGCAGGCCGCCTGCGAAGGCCCGGCAATCTCCGCCGCTGAGGTGGGTCTTGAGGGGAGCGAAGATGTTTCCGACGATCAGGCCGTGGTTCAGCAACGGGTTGGTCATCATCTCCGCGGCACCGCCGATCAGTTCCCAGTGCTCGTGCTCCGGACGGTTCGACAGGAAGCTGTCGAACTCCGCGAGCGTCATGGATGTCGTGCGGAGGGCAGCATCGGACATGGCTTCGCTCCCGGCTGGAACCGCAGCATAGCGCGTCCGCCCCGCGCCACCATATGCACCCCGGTCACCGGAGGGGCGCGGCATCCATGTGCGGACGGTTCACGCAGAGCTACACCTGGGACGAGATCCACGCCCTGTTCGAGGTCGCTGGGGCGGCCAGGAACCTGCGCCCGCGCTACAACATCGCGCCGACCACGGAGGTCGACGCCGTGGTGGACCGCGGGCAGGGGCGCGAGGTCGCGTCGATGCGCTGGGGCCTCGTGCCGGCGTGGTGGAAGAAGGGCCTGAAGGAGGTGCCCGCCACCTTCAACGCCCGCGCCGAGACGGTGGCGTCAAAGCCGATGTTCCGCGACGCCTTCCGCCGCCGCCGCTGCATCGTCCCGGCCTCCGGCTTCTTCGAGTGGACCGACGCCGCGGGCGGCAAGCAGCCGCACTTCTTCTCCGCCGCGGACGGCGGCGTGCTGGCCTTCGCGGGGCTGTGGGACCGCTGGACCGACCCGGCCTCGGGCGACGAGCTCCTGTCCTGCACCGTGATCGTGTCGGGCGCCAACGGCTGGATGGCACCCTACCACGACCGCATGCCGGTGCTGCTCGGCGCGGCCGACGTCGCGGGCTGGCTGTCCGTCGAGGCCGGGCCGGAGGTGCTGCGCCCCGCCGCCGAGGCCGCCCTGCGGGAATGGCCCGTGTCGAAGCGGGTCAACCGGCCGGGCGCCGACGACGACCCGGCGCTGGTGGAGCCCGTGGACCTCGAGCCGGAGGCCGGCGCGCTGCTGTGACGGGCACGGGACGCGCGATGCCGTCGCGGCCGCTGCCCCCCGGCGGCGGAACCGGCATGCGCCGAGGCCGATTAATGCACCGCACAATGAGGGGGCGTCCGTGGCGAAGCGTGTTCTGGTGGTCGAGGACGACCCGGTGCTCCGGATGGACGCCGCGACCATGCTGGAGGACGCCGGTCTCGAGGTCGTGCAGCTCGAGACGGGGGACAGCGCCCTGTCCTACGTGCTCGAGCAGTCCGACGAGGTCGGCGCGGTCTTCTCCGACGTGCAGATGCCCGGCGACACCGACGGGCTCGACCTCGCGCAATACTTGGCCGTCAACTGGCCCGCGATCACCATCGTGCTGACCTCGGGCCACGTCCACCCGACGCAGGACCTGCCCGACAACATCCGCTTCGTGTCGAAGCCCTGGGTCGCCGCCGAGGTGCTGGCGGCGCTGACGGCGGGCCCGCGGCCCGACCCCGCCGCGGACTGAACCGCCGCGGCGGGGCGCATGCGACCCTGGGGTGCGTCGGCTCGGATCGCGGCGGCGTCGACGCCGCAGGGATGAAACCGCGGACCGCCGCCGTCGTATCTACCATGGCGGAACGCGGTCGAGGCGGGAGGGGCGCATGTCGGTGCGGCGATGGAAGGCGGCCTCGGCGCTGGCCGCCTCGGTGCTGGCGGGTTCGGTCGTGCCCGCGCGTGCCGATTGGCAATATACCCGGTGGGGGATGACGCCGGATCAGGTCACGGCCGCCTCGAACGCGGCGGCGCAGCCCAACCCCGACCGCAGGCTGGATGCCGACGGCCTCAAGGCCGCGCTGACCGCGCCCTACCAGGGGGCCGCGATCCCGTTCACGGCCGTGTTCCTGTTCGACCCCGAGAACAGGCTGCAGGTCGTGACCCTCGATCCGGTGGGGGGCATCGCCTGCCCGGTGATCGTGCAGGCGCTGGTCGCCAACCACGGCGCCCCCGAGAACGACGCAGACCCGCTGCGCGCGAGGACGCTGCGCTGGGACGACGCGGACAACGACAACCTCGTGGTCTACGCCGACCTCGGCGAGGGGAGCTGCACGATCCAGTATTCCCGGCTGCCGCCGACGCGGCCGGACGGGAAGGGCCTGTAGCCCCTCCGCTCAGCCCTTGAGCCCGGCCCGCCGGTGGGCGACCTCGGCCAGGGCCGACCAGTCGTGCTCGCCGAGCCCGCCCTCGACGCCCTCGACCAGCGCGTCGCGCACCACGGCGGCGGCCGGCAGCGTGGCGCCCTTGGCCGCGGCGGCGTCGAGCGCCAGCCGCACGTCCTTCAGCCCCAGCCGCAGCTTGAAGCCGGCCGGCTCGTACGACCCCTTCGCGATGTGGGCGCCGTAGCTCTTGTAGGAGGGGCTCGCGAACAGCGTGTTGGTGACGATGTCGAGGAAGTCGGCCGCCGTCACGCCGTAGCTTTCGGTCAGCGCGGTAGCCTCCGCCATGGCCTCGATGGCCTGGGCGATCATCATGTTGCCGGCGAGCTTGGCGGCGTTGGCGCGGGTCGGCTCGTCGCCGAGCGGCCACGTCTTCGTGCCGAGCGCGTCGAGGACAGGCTGCACCCTGGCCCGCGCCGCGGGATCGCCCGCCGCCACGATGTTGAGCTGCGCCGCGGCCGCGGCCGGTGGCCGGCCGAACACGGGGGCCGCCACGTAGCCGATCCCGGCCCGGGCGTGGCGCGCCGCCAGTTCCTCGACGAGCGGGATCGAGATCGTCGCCATCATGACGTGGACGAGCCCCGGCGCCGCGGCGTCGAGCGCGCCGGAGTCGAGGATCACGCTCCGCACCGCCGCGTCGTCGGCCAGCATGGTGCAGACGGCCTCGCCCTTGAAGCAGTCGGCCGGCGAGGCCGCCGCCGTGGCCCCCGCCAGCGCGCGCGCCGCCTCGGGCGAGCGGTTCCACACCGTCACCTCGTGCCCGGCCTTGACGAGGTTGGCCGCCATGGCGCTGCCCATGCTGCCGAGGCCGATGAAGCCGATCCTCATGTCCGTCGCCTCCGATGCTGGGGGGCCTCGCCCGGCCCCGAACATGCGTGCATAACGGCGGCGGCGGGCGTTGGATGCCCGCACCGCGGAGGGACGGGGCAGCCATGCAGAACACCGAGGAGATCTGGCGCCTGGTGGACGCCAAGGGGCGCGACTTCGCCGCCCTGGCCGACCGCGTCTTCGACACGCCCGAGCTGAACTTCTCCGAGCACCGCTCCGCCGCCGAGCACACGGCCATGCTGCGCGCGCAGGGCTTCAGCGTCACGGAGGACGTCGCCGGCATCCCCACCGCCATGCTGGGCGAGTGGGGCGAGGGCGGGCCGGTGATCGCCATCATGGGGGAATACGACGCCCTGCCGGGCCTCAGCCAGGAGGCCGGCGTGGCCGAGCACCGCCCGCTGCCGGGCGACGGCGTCGGCCACGGCTGCGGCCACAACCTGCTGGGCTCGGCCTCGCTGCTCGCCGCGACGGCCGTGAAGGACTTCCTCGAAGCCTCCGGGCTGCCGGGCCGCGTGCGCTACTACGGCTGCCCGGCCGAGGAGGGCGGCTCGGGCAAGACCTACATGGTGCGGGCCGGCGCCTTCGCGGACGTCGACGCCGCCATCTGCTGGCATCCGTCGGCCTTCACGGGCGTGCGGGTCGCGGCCTCGCTGGCCTGCATGGAGGCGGACTTCACCTTCACGGGCCGCTCCGCCCACGCGGCCGCGGCGCCCCACCTCGGCCGCTCGGCGCTCGACGCCGTCGAGCTGATGAACGTCGGCGTCAACTACATGCGCGAGCACATGCCGTCGAGCGCGCGCGTCCATTACGCGCTGATCGACGGCGGCGGCATCGCCCCGAACGTCGTGCAGGCGAAGGCGACGGTGCGCTACCTCGTGCGCTCGCGCGAGCTGCCCGAGCTCTACGCGCTGTTCGACCGCGTCGTGAAGGTGGCCGCGGGCGCCGCCCTGATGACGGAAACGCAGGTCGAGCACCGGATCTTCTCGGGCGACGCCAACCTCATCGCCAACGCGCCGCTGGAGGAGGTGATGGCGGCCGAGTTCCGCCACCTCGGCCCGCCCGTCTTCGACGACGCCGACCGCGCCTTCGCGGCCGCCATCCAGGCGACGCTGCGGCCGGAGGACATCGCGGCCTCGTTCAAGCGCGCCGGGCAGCGCCCGCGCGAGGGCGCCGCGCTCGGCGACTGGCTGGTCGACCGCGACGACTGGTCGAGGGACGACATCGGCTCGACCGACGTCGGCTCCGTGAGCTGGGCCGTGCCGACCGTGCAGGCCGCGGGCACCACCTACGCGATCGGCACGCCGGGCCATTCCTGGCAGCTCACCGCGCAGGGCAAGTCGCCCGCAGCCCACAAGGGCATGGTGCACGTGGCGAAGGCCATGGCGGCGACCGCCGTGGCGCTGATGCGCGACCCCGACGCGGTGGCCCGCGCCAAGGCCGACCACCGCGCTCGCGTCGGCGACGGGCCTTTCGTGCCGCCGATCCCGGAGGGCGTCGAGCCGCGGCTCGACATGGCGAAGGGGATCTGAGGTCCGCGGCCCGCCGGCGACGAGCGACCGCCGCCGGCAGGCTGGCCCTCGGTGTCAGTGCGGCACGAGGTCGAAGCCGAACCACTGGACGGACAGCTTCTGGGCCGTGCCGTCCGCCATGGCCTCGTCGAGACCCTTGTCGAGGAGGGCCTTGAGGTCGGCGTCCTCCTTGCGGAGGCCCATGCCGGAGCCCTTGCCGAGCAGCCCGTTCTTGAAGAGCGGCCCGGCGTAGACGATCCCGCCCTTCGCGGCCTTGACCGCGGCGGTGAGGTTCGTCTGCGAGCCGATCCAGGCGTCGATGCGGCCGGAGTCGAGGTCGAGCGCGACCTCGTCGTTGGTCTTGTAGCTGCGTGTCTCGACGCCGGGCAGGAACTGCGCCATCAGGTCGGCCTGGATGGTGGCGACCTGCACGCCGACGGTCTTGCCCTTCAGCGCGTCGCGCAACGGCGCGAGCTTGGCCAGGGCGGCGTCGTGATCGGCGAGGTCGACCTCGACGCCCGTCAGCGGCATCTTGGCGAGCGGGCTGTCGGCCACGACCGCGAAGGTGGTCGGACCCTGGCTGTAGGGCACCGTGAACGCGATGGCCTCCTCGCGCTTCGGCGTGATGCTCATGCCCGACATGATGGCGTCGAACTTGCCGGCCTTGAGGCCGGGGATCAGCCCGTCCCAGTCCTGCACGATCGTCTCGCAGGTGATCTTCAGCCTGTCGCAGACGTTTTTGAGCAGGTCCGGCTCGTAGCCGACCACCTTGCCGTCCGGGGTGAGGGCGTTGAAGGGCGGGTAGCCGCCCTCCGTCGCGACCCGGACGCGGGTCCAATCCTTTGCCTCGGCGAGCCCGGCGGACAGGCCGAGGACGAGGGCGGCGGCGAGGAGGGGGCGGGCGAAGGGCATGGATGTCTCCGGGATGCTGGCGAAGCGCATGCAACGCGTGTTCCGGCGTGTCAAAGGACCGTCCCCGGATTTCCTTTGATCCGCATCGCGTGTTCGGAGACGCTTTGCCCCGTCCGTGTCCGATCGCTGTCGGCGTCCCGTCCCTCCTTCCCCTGCCAGGGGAAGGTGGCGCCGCGGAGCGGCGACGGATGGGGTGCCACGCGTGCGGAGCCGCCATGACCGACGAACGTGCCCGAGCGTTGCGCAAGGACCTGACGCGCCACGAAGCGCGGCTGTGGCTGCGCCTCCGCACCCTGCGTCCGCAGGGGATCCACATCAGGCGGCAGGTGCCGATGAACGGCTACATCCTCGATTTCGCCTGCCTGCGGGCCAAGCTCGCGATCGAGGTCGACGGCGAGCACCACGGCATCGGCCGCCAGCAGGCCCATGACGTCCTTCGCGACGCGGCGTTGGCGCGGGCCGGATTGCGCGTGCTGCGGTTCTGGAATCATGAGATCGACGCGAACATCGACGGAGTCGTCGAGACGATCATTGCCGCGGCCGAGCAGGGCTTGAAGGCTCGTCGATCATCGGACCTTCGGTAGGGCGCGGTGCGGCCCCGAGGACCCCATCCGTCGCCGCTTCGCGGCGCCACCTTCCCCTGGCAGGGGAAGGAGGGGCGCTCGGAGGTCTTCACAGATCCTGCAAGACGTCGGAAAAGCTGATCACGCGACGCTGGGACTCCTTCCCCTGCCCGGGGAAGGTGGCGCCGCGCAGCGGCGGCGGATGGGGTGCGGCGCGCAGCGCCGCACCGCTACCCCATCGTCTCCAGCGCGTTCGCGCATTCGCCCGCCGACACCTCCACAACCTCGCCGCTCGCCGTCCAGACGAGGTGCGTGCGGACGCGGTGGTCCGGGTAGAGCGGCTCGACGGCGGCGCGGTAGAGCGCGAGCTGCAGCGCCTGCCGCGGCGTCACCGCGCCCGGCGCGCCGGTCTTGAAGTCGGCGATGTGGACGGCGCGCTCGGTCACGCCGATGCGGTCGATCTGCCCCGTCACGTCGATGCGTCGGCCGCTCGGCAGCCCCACGCTGGCCGTCACCGCCACCTCGGCGCGCGACTCGGGCCCGAACAGCCCCGCCAGCGCGGGGTCGTCCAGCAGCGCCATGGCCTGCGAGGCCAGCGCCGCCCGGTGCTCCTCGTCGAGCATCGCGCCCTGCGCGGCGAGGAAGCGCGCCGCGGCGGCCGCGCGCCGCGCCGGCGGCACGTCCGGCAGGTGCTGGAGCAGGCGGTGCATCAGCCGCCCCGCCGCGGCGGCCTGCTTGCGGGCGCCGCTGCGGGTGCGGTCGACGTAGGGCCAGGCCGGCGGCCCGTTCTGGTCGGCGGCGCCGAGCGCGTTGGACGGGCGCACGGGCGGTAGATCCGGCTCGGCCTCCGCGCGCGGCGGGCGGAGCAGCCATCCGGGCAGTTCGATGGCCACCGCTTCCGCCGCGGCGGGGGGCGGGGCCCGTCCCGCCGCGGCGCCCCCCTCCGGCGGGGGATCCTGCATGCGCAGCACCTCGTCCGAAAGATCCCACGGCGCCGGCGCGGGCTCCATCGGCAGGTCGGCCGCCTCGATCATGGCGTACCAGCAGCCCTCGGCCGGCCCCTTCTCGCCGCAGAAGCCGGCGACGTACAGCCGCTCCTCGGCGCGGGTCATGGCCACGTAGAGCAGGCGGTTGTGCTCCTCGACGGCTCGCCGGCGCGACAGCCTGCGGGCCTCCGCGACGCGCGCCGGGTCCGCGTCGGTGCGCGGCGACCAGGCGATGAGGCCGCTCTCGGCCTCGCCGGGGTGGTCGTCGAGGCCGAACAGCGACGGGTCGTGGCGCCCACTCGGCACCGCGCAGGTGTCGGGCAGGAACACGATCTTGGCTTCCAGCCCCTTGGCGGCGTGCACCGTCATCACCCGCACGGCGTCGCCGGCCGCCTCCATGTCGCGCTTGACCGACAGGTTGGTGCCGTCGAGCCGCGCCAGGAAGGCCATCAGCGAGGGCGCGCCGTCGCGCTCGTGCGCGAGCGTCAGGCCCAGGAACTCGTCGATGGCGTCGCCGGCCTCGGGGCCGAGCCGGCCGAGCAGGCTGCGGCGCCCGCCGTCGGCGCCGAGCACCCGCGTGTAGAACGCGAAGGGCGTGAGGAAGGCGGAGTCGTTGCGCCAGGCCGCGATCCGCCGGTGGGCCTCGCGGTGGTGCGGCGCGTCCGAGGCGCCGAGCGCCGCGAAGAGCGTGCCGCGGCGCTTGGGCGCGAGCGCGATGAGGTCGTCGTCGTCGAGGCCCACCAGCGGCGACTTCAGCACGCAGGCGAGGGTGAAGTCGTCGGCCGGGCTCAGCGCCGCGCGCCCCGCCGCGATGAGGTCCATCACGGCGATGTGCTGGGTCAGCGCCAGCCGGTCGGCGCCCGCCACCGGCACGCCGCGCTCCTTGCAGGCGCGGATCATCGCCTCGAAGAAGCTGTTGCGCGACCGGACCAGGATCATCACGTCGCCCGGCCGCACGGGGCGGCGCCCGTCGCCCTCCGCCACCGTCTCGCCGGAGCCGGGCCGGCACATGCGCCAGATCGCCTCCGCGATGCGCCGCGCCACGACGACCGGCGGGTCGCCGGGCTCGACCACGTCGACGGGCAGCTTCCAGTCGCCCGGCTCGGGCTGGGCCACCGCGGTCACGGGCCGCCACAGCTCGACGCGCCCCGGCGCGCGCCGGAGCGCCTGGTGGCGCTGCGGCCCGGCGGGGTCGTGCGTGAGCCCCTGGCCGTTGGTGCCGTGGGCGAAGACGCGGTCCACCGCGCGCAGCACCGCCTCCGACGAGCGGAACGACAGGATCAGGTCGACGCCGGCGAAGCGCTGCTCGGCGTCCTCGGCGCGTTCCTTGAAGTAGGAGCGCATCTCGTCGAACATGTCGGGGCGCGCGCCCTGGAACGAGTAGATCGATTGCTTCTCGTCGCCCACCGCGAAGAAGGTGCGGATCGGACCCGGCCGGCCCGCGCCGGAGAAGAAGTCGTCCGACACCGCGCGCAGGATCTCCCACTGCTCGGGCGAGGTGTCCTGGGCCTCGTCGACCAGGATGTGGTCGATGCCGCGGTCGAGCTTGTACAGCACCCAGGCCGAGCTCGACGTCGCGAGGAGGTTGCGGGTGCGCTCGACGAGGTCCTCGAAGTCGAGCAGCCCGCGACCGCGCTTCAGCGCGTCGTAGCGGTCGAGGATGGCGGCCGCGACCGACATCAGGGCGGCGGTGCGCTCGGCCGTCTCGGCGCCCCGGCGCTTGCCGAGGAGGCCCACGAGGCGCCGCGCCTCCTCGTCCAGGGACTCACACAGCGCCGGCTCCTTCTTGCGCAGCGCCTGCGGCAGGTAGCTCGCGGCGCGGGGCTCGCGCTTGGCCGTGAGGAACACGTCGAGGTAGGGCTCGGCCTGCGCGCCCTCCGGCGCGTCGAAGGCCGCCATCAGGCGGTTGCCCGCCTTGCCGGGGCCGCCGCCGTCGGCGCCGATGCGCCGCGCCGTCTCGGCCCAGTCCGACCACGGGATGCCGCCCTCGACCATCTCGGCCTCGACGGCCGCCGGCGTGTCGCCGGGCCCGAGCCCGAGCGAGGCGCGGAGCGCGCGCAGGAGCCCGTCGAAGTCGCGCGCGTCCCGCACGGCGTCGCGCACGAGGTGGCGGTGGTGCAGGGCCTCGTCGATCAGCGCCTCGAAGGTCGAGGTCGAGACCTGCCCGGTGAGGGCGGCGAGGCCGCGGCCGAGCCCCGACGCCGGGGCGCGCAGCGCCTCGGCCAGCACGGCCTCGCAGGCGCGCAGCAGCAGCTCGGCGGCGCGCAGGTCGTCCAGCACCTCGAAGCGGGCGGGGACGTTGCTCTCGAAGGGGAAGAGGTGGAGCAGGCGCTCGCAGAAGGCGTGGATGGTCTGGATCTTCAGGCCGCCGGGCGTCTCCACGGTGCGGGCGAACAGGCGCCGCGCGTCGTCGAGCGCCGCCGAGCCCCCGGCCAGGGACGGCACCGGCGCGCCGGTCTCCGCGATGGCGCGGCGCAGGTCGTCGTCGTCGAGGCGCGTCCAGCGCGCGAGGTCGCGGAACACGCGGATCGACATGTTGGCCGCGGCCGCCTTGGTGAAGGTGAGGCACAGGATGCGCGCCGGCGCCACGCCCGCGAGCAGCAGCCGCAGCACGCGCTGGGCCAGCACGTGCGTCTTGCCCGAGCCCGCGTTGGCCGACACCCAGGCGGAGGTGCCGGGGTGGGAGGCGCGGCGCTGGCGTTCGATCGTGTCGGCCGGGACGGCGGGAGCTTCAGCCACGAGCATAGGCCTCCGAGCCCGCAGGACGTGGTCCCCTTCTCCCCTCGCGGGAGAAGGTGGCCGGCCGAAGGCCGGTCGGATGAGGGGGAAAGCTCCGTCTCCTCCGACCGGCGGGAACATCGTCGAGCGCGGCGCCATGCCCCCTCATCCGCCTCTGCTCCGCAGAGGCACCTTCTCCCGCAAGGGGAGAAGGGGGCAGCCCCCCGGTTCGCACGAGGCGCGACGGCGCGCTCACGGCTCCGCCCCCTCGCCCGCCCCGCCCGTCGCCGACCATTCCTTGACCCGCGCCAGGTGGTCGTAGGTGCCGAACCGCGACGCGTATTTCGGGAAGGGCCGCGCGAGGTAGCCCGTCGACTCCGAGCGGAAGCTGTTGAGCAGGCGCACAAGCTCCTCGCGGTGCTCCGCCACCACGTCGGCGAAGGGCGGGTCGCCCTTCCAGTCGAGGTCGATGCGCTTGGCGGCGTCGTCGGCGCCGAACTTCACGTAGACGGCCGCCGACACGCCCGTGACCTTGGGCAGCGCCGGGAAGGCGCCCGCCTTGACCATCTCGGCCTCCAGCGTGAGCTGCGGCGCGAAGCCGACCTTGACCTCGCGGATCGAGGGCGAGGCGCCGGTCTTGAAGTCGACGATCGTGGCGCGCCCCGCCGCGTCCACCTCGATGCGGTCCGCCGTGGCCGTGAGGGTGAAGACCGAGCCGTCGTGGAGCGGGATCGGCAGGGTGCCCGATTCCTCGACGAAGACGCGGGCCGGCTCGCGGCGCTGCTCGGCGTCCCAGGCGAGGAAGGCCCGCGCCCAGCCGAGGATGCGCGGCCATTGGAAGGCGCGGAACGAGGGATCGCGCAGCGCTTCGGCGAAGGCCTCGCGCATCAGCGCCTCCATGCCGTCCAGGTCGGGCACGCGGCCGGTCTCCTCCAGCGCCCGCGTCACGGCCGAGATCACGCCGTGGAAGCTCGTGCCGTATTCGCGCGAGGACATGGCGGCCGCGAGCGGCTCCAGCGGGGTCAGGCGCAGCACCTTCTCGGCGTAGATCGCGTAGGGGTCGCGGCGCAGCGTCTCGATGCGGGTGACGCTGAGCCTCGTGGGCCGCAGCGCCACCGGGGGGCGGGGCGAGGGGCGCGCGACCGAGCGCACCGCCGCGGGCCGGTCCAGCGCGCCCGCGAAGGCGAGGAAGCGCTCCCCGCGCCGGCGCGCGGCGTCGAGCGCGTCCGGCGCCACGGCGCCGAGCCGCTGCAGGAAGCGCGACGGCACGGTGGGCGAGCCCCCGCGCTTCTTCGCGCGCGTGAGGAGCACGTTCGGCTGGCCCATCGCCATCTCGAAGTCGTGGGCGGTGCGCCCGAGCCGCCGCTCGGGCGGGCTCAGGCCCAACGCGGCCCGCATGGGCCGGTTGAGGAACGGGTCCTGGCGCGCCGCGGGCGGCCACACCGTCTCGTCGAGGCCGCCGAGCACCATCAGGTCCGCGGACAGCAGCCGCGCTTCGAGCAGGCCGAGGATCTTCAGCCGCGGGTGGCTGCGGTTCGGCCCGCGCACCGGTGCCTCGGCGGCGAGCCGGTCGAACAGCGCCGCGTAGCCCGGGCAATCGAGCCTGATCGCGGGGTCGGCCGCGCCATCGAGCTCGGCGAAGAGCTCGCCCAGCACGGAATAGTCGGCGCCTTCGAGCGACACCTCGCCCTCGGCGTCCCGCGTCAGGGCGGCCAGCACCGCCTCGTGGGCGGCGAGCCAGGCCGGCAGCGGCGCCTCGCGGGGCAGGATGCGCAAAGGGTGCAGGGCGGCGAGGAGGTCGCGCAGGAAGCCGGAGAGGGCCGCGAATTCCGCGTCCGGGATGGTGCGCAGCTCGTGGCCGGCGTGAGGCGCGTCGCGGCGCTCGCGCGCGCGCGCCATCAACCGCTCGGGGTCGCCGAGCGCGGAGGGCGGCAGCACGCCGCGCAGCACCGCGAGCTCCAGGTGGCGCGCGCAGCGGATCACCTCGCCGCGCCCGCGGCCGAGCTTCACGGCCGGGTGGTGCAGGAGCGCCAGCACCTCGACCGGCGCCAGCTCACGCAGCGCGCAGTCGACGACGAGCCGCGCCAGCGCGCCCGCCGCCGTCTGGCCCAGCGGCTCGCCGCTCGACTCCTCGATGTCGATGCCCCAGCGCGTCAGCTCCTCGCGCACGCGGCGGGCGAGCTCGCGGTCGGGCGTCACCAGCGCGGCCGTGCCGGGCCCCTCCAGCACCTCGCGCAGCGCGACTGCGATGCCGCGCGCCTCCTCGTTCTCGTCGGCGGCCTCGATCAGCGTCACGCCGGCCATCGCCGCGCCGGCGTCGAGCGACGCGTCCTCCGCGACGCGCCGCCACAGCTCGGTCGTGG
Source organism: Lichenibacterium dinghuense (assembly GCF_021730615.1). Taxonomy (NCBI): domain Bacteria; kingdom Pseudomonadati; phylum Pseudomonadota; class Alphaproteobacteria; order Hyphomicrobiales; family Lichenihabitantaceae; genus Lichenibacterium; species Lichenibacterium dinghuense. The sequence goes on along the minus strand of NZ_JAJLMN010000001.1, from coordinate 621,202 downwards.
CGGCGGGGCGCAGGGCTTCGCCGATGAGCCGGCCGCGGGCCGCGAGGTCGGGCGGGACGGCGCCCAGCGGCCGCACCGCGGCGCGGTCGACGTTGATGGCCGCGACGAGGCCGCGCAGCGCCGCCTGCGGGTGGCCGGCGACGGGGTCGGTCTCGGCGTCGCCCGGCCCGGTCCCGCCGATCAGCCGCCAGGACGCCTCGTCGATGCCCTGGTCGAGCCCCGGCAGCACCACGGCGCCCTGCGGCAGCAGCGACACGGCGGCGATCAGCCGGGCGGTGGCGCTGTTGGTGCCGGTCGAGCCCGCCACGATGACGGGACCCTGCGGCTCGCCCGAGAGCAGGCGGTCGCATTCGGCGTCGATCAGCGCGATCTGGTGCGTGGCGGCGTCGACCCGGTCGAGGTCGTGGAGGATGGCGGGATACTGCGTAATGGCGACGTCGAGGAAGTCGAGCGTGATGCGCCAGTAGCGGTCGAAGTCGTCGGTGCCGAGCGGCTCGACGCGGTGCCACTCCACGTTCTCGATGGCCAGCTCGTCGATCAGGGTGGCGAGCTCGCCCGACAGGTGCCAGGCGTCGGCCGGCGAGGTGGCGACGAGCAGCGGCTCGTCGGCCCTGGTGGCGCGCCGCCCGTCCGGCTCCACCGCCACGATGGCGTGGCGCACGGCCCGGCCCCAGGCGAGGATGAGGCGCGTCAGGATCATGCGCCGGTGGATCGCGCCGAGCGCGACCGGGAGGCCGGCGCCGAACTCCCCGCCGAGCGCGGGCTCCTCGAAGAGCAGCTCGGTGTCGTCGAGCGCCCCGAGCGGCACGATGCGGGGCAGCAGCGCGGAAGCGCCGCCGAGCCGCGACGCCATCACGGCGCCGAGCGCGCGGGCGGAGCGGCGGGTGGGCACGTAGACCGTCGCGGCGGCGAGGCCGAGCGGGCCCACGTCGCGCGAGAAGCCCGGCACGAGCGTGCCGTCGAGCAGCGCGTCCGACAGCGTCTGCAGGAAGGGCGCGCCGGGCGGGATGGTGAAGACGCGGGGGGCGCCGTCGGGGGGATCGATGGACGTATCGCTCATGACGACGATCCCGCTTGCTCGCCCGAGCCGGACGCGCGCCCTCCTCCCCTCGCGGGAGAAGGTGTCAGGCGAGGCCCGACGGACGAGGGGGCCTGAAGCGCCGCTCGGCGATGGAGCCGACGCCGGAGGGCGCGGCGCACGCCCCTCCTCATCCGACCGGGCTACGCCCGGCCACCTTCCCCCGCAAGGGGAGAAGGGGCAGCGTCACGCGACCACCTCGACACCGGCCTCGGCGCAGGCCGCCTCGGCTTCCGCGATCGCCGCCGGCGTGCCGACGTGCAGCCAGCGGCCGTCGAGGCGCGTGCCGAAGAGGCGGCCCTTCGCGGCCGCGTCGAAGAAATAGGGCGCGAGCCGCACCGGCACGCCGTCTTCGAGGTCCGTGAAGGCCTCCGCCTTCATGATCCCCACCCCGGCGTAGACGAAGGACGAGACTTCGCCCTCGGCGCGGCGCGACAGGCGGCCGTCCGGATCGCGGTGGAAGTCGCCGGGCCAGTCGACGCCGACGCTGCCGGCCGTCTCGGCCACGAGCAGCAGCACGTCCATCCGCTCCGGGTCCCAGTCGGCGAAGAGCCGGGGCAGGGCGGGCTCCGCCCCCTCGATCCACACGGCGTCGGTGTTGCAGATCGCGAAGGCGCCGGGGCCGAGGTGGGGCAGGGCGCGGCGGATGCCGCCGGCCTGGTCGAGCAGGCGGGCGCGCTCGTCTGACACGACGACCGCCGGCGACGTGCGATCCTTGAGCCGTTCCTCGATCTGGTCGGCCCGGTAGTGCACGTTGACCACCGCGCGGCGGACGCCGGCCTCGCCGAGCCGGTCCAGCATGTGGTCCAGCATGGTCCGCCCGGCGATCCGCACCAGCGGCTTCGGGATCGCGTCGGTGACGGGCCGCATGCGCGTGCCGAGGCCGGCGGCGAACACCATGGCGGCTGGGGGGGCGGCCACGGTCAGGCGCTCTCGCGCTGGGCCGCGGAGGCGCGCGGCGCCACCACGCGGGGCATGTAGGTCTCGTACCAGCCGCGCAGCTCGGCCAGCGCCGGGTGGGCCAGCCCCTTGGTGAGGTAGCCCTCGATGCGCGGCAGCATGGCGAGGTACTGGGGCTTGCCGTCGCGCTTGTCGAGCCGGGCGAAGATGCCGAGGATCTTGGTGGCGCGCTGCGCGCCCAGGATCGCGTAGGCGCGCACGAAGCCGGCCATGTCGAAGGCGGGATCCATGCTGGCGCGGAGCTGCGCGTAGGCGCCGAGCAGCTTCAGCTCCAGGGCGTCCGGCACGGTCACGCGCGCGTCCTGCAGCAGGGCCGCGACGTCGTAGGCCGGGTGGCCCAGCACGCAGTCCTGGAAGTCGATCACGCCGACGCGGGCCAGGCCCTCGCGGCCTTCCAGCCAGATGAGGTTGGGGGAATGGAAGTCGCGCAGCGTCCAGGTCGCGTCGCGGCCCACCACCTCGCCGAAGAGCCGCGTGCAGATGGCCGTGAAGGCGTTGCGCCCGGAGGCGGGGATCGCGATCCTGGCCACGTTGGGCGCGTACCAGTCGACCACGAGCTCCGCTTCCACCAGCAGCGCGTCGAGGTCGTAGGGCGGGATGGAGTAGAGGCCGTCGCCCTGCGGCACGGCGGCCGGCAGGGCGGTGGCGTGGAGCCGCGCCAGCAGCGCCACGGCTTCGAGGTAGCGCTCGGCGATCGGCCCGCTTTCCTCGACGAAGGGCTCGGAGCCGAGGTCCTCGATGATGGCGATGCCGTGCTCGGCGTCGGCCGCGTAGACCTCCGGCGCCGACACGCCCTGCTGGCGCAGCGCCGCGTCCACGGCCAGGAACGGCCGGATGTCGCCGGCGAGGCGCGCGATCTCGTGGTAGGGCTTGCCGAAGCGCAGCACCGGCGCGTCGGCCCGGGGCGGCGAGGTCATGAAGAGGGCGGTGCGGCCGTCCGCGGCCGTGAGCCGCTCGTAGGCGCGGGTCGAGGCGTCGCCGGTCAGGTAGGCGCGCTGGGCCTGCGCGAAGCCGGCCTTCTCCAGCAGCGCTTCCACGGCCTGCGTCTGGGCGATGCGGGCCGAGAAATAGCCGAAGCCCGTGACCACGGCGCCGCGGGCCGTCTCGGGATCGTCGGCGTCGATCGACAGAGCGACGTCGAGCCGGTCGGCCGGCAGGGCGTCGCCGATGCGCTCGGCCCATTCGACCAGCAGCAGCGCGCCGTCGGACGCCTCGTCCCAGCCGAGCTCGGCGAGCTCGGTGGCGGAGCGGATGCGGTACAGGTCCGCGTGGACCACCGGGAAGGCCGGGGTGTCGTAGAGCTGCATCAGCGTGAAGGTGGGGCTCGGCACCTCCAGCTCGCGATCGCCCGCGAGGTGGCGGATCAGGGCGCGCGCGAAGGCCGTCTTGCCGACCCCGAGGTCGCCCGACAAGGTGACGAGGTCGCCGGCGCGCAGGAAATCCGCGATGCGGGCCGCGAACCGCACGGTGTCGTCCGGCGTCGGCAGGAGCACCGACCAAACCGCCTGCGATGCCGCTTGCTGGACCAAACCGTGGAACTCCGAACCGCCCGGACCCGCGTCACCGGCGCGGCCCGTCCCTACATAAGGCGTCCATCCTCGACAATCATGGTGAACGGCGGGTAAACCGCGCCGGTCCGCCGCACCGCGCGCGAGGGGACCGCCGCGCGAAATGCGCCGCCGGGCGGGGGCGGGCGGTTGACAGCGGCCGAGCGTCATCCTTATGTGCGCGACACTGATCGAAGGCCGACGACTTTGCCCCCGCGCGCCGATTTTTCGGACGCACGCTTAAGACCTCCCCCCGACCGATTGGTTGCGGAGCCGATCCACAGGCGCCGTACCGCAGCTAGGAACGAAAGGGTTCGGTCATGAGCACCGGCACCGTGAAATGGTTCAACGCCCAGAAGGGTTACGGCTTCATCCAGCCCGACGACGGCACCAAGGACGTGTTCGTGCACATCAGCGCCGTCGAGCGTGCCGGCTTCAGCGACCTCCGCGAAGGTCAGAAGCTCGATTACGAGCTGACCACCGATCGGCGGTCGGGCAAGGTTTCCGCCGACAAGCTCCAGGCCGTCGAGTGATCATCCGAGCTCAGGCGTTCCGCCGGGCGTGAGAAGAGGACAAATCGTTGCAGATTCTGGTTCGCGACAACAACATCGAGCAGGCCCTCAAGGCGCTGAAGCGCAAGCTGCAGCGCGAAGGCGTGTTCCGTGAGATGAAGCGCCGGGCGGAATACGAGAAGCCCTCCGAGAAGCGCGCCCGCGAGCGGGCCGAGGCGATCCGCCGCGTCCGCAAGCTGGCCCGCAAGCAGGCCCAGCGCGAGGGGCTGCTGCCGGCGCCGAAGCGCAAGCCGGTGATGCCGCCGCGCCCCGTGGCGCCGAGCGCGTCCTGATCCGGCCGCGGCCCGCATCGCAGGGCCGCCGCCTCCGAACCTGATCCGAAAAGCGCGGCGCGAGCCGCGCTTTTTCGCGTTTGAGGGCAAACATCGAGGAATTTCGGCAACTTACGCCCGGTCAAGGCGTTGGTGAACTGTTGAGCAGCCAGGATCGTTCCCGCGTCGCGGGCGTGCTTGTTCGACGGTGTCGACCTGGGCCAAGGCCCGATGAGGACTGGACGGATGGCCGATAATTCCGAAGCCGCGCGCCTGCGGGCCGAAGCGCGGTTCGAGAAGCTGCAGAAGACCACGCAGGAGAATGCCGCGGTCTGGGCACAATACGAGGCGTCCTGCGCCGCCGTGCGGGACAGGACCGTGGTGCTGCGGGAGCTTCGCATGGCCAAGGAGGCTCAGGAGGCCGAAGCCGCCGCGGCCGCGGCGCTGGAGAAGGCCGCGTCCAAGAAGAAGCGCAAGGTCGCCGTCAAGGCGTGACCGTCAGGCCCGTGCGCCGGTCCGGATCAGGAGGCGCGCGAGGTCGGCCAACTGGTGGTGATGCAGCAGCAGCACGCCGTTGGCGTCGGCGAGCTGCTTCGCCGAGCGCGTGAAGCTGGCGTTGGACACCACGACGGCGTGGTCCCCGGCGTGGAAGCCGAGGGCTGCGTGGGCCTCCTGGACGGCCTTGTTGCCGACCGGCTTCGAATAGAACTTGCACTGCACGATGACGCGGCAGCCGTCCGCGTCCGCGATGAGGTCGGCGCCCTGGTCGCCCGTCACCGGCGTCGCGTCCACCTGCCACCCCTGCGCCTGCAGGAGGTTCCGGCAATAGGTCTCGTAGTGTTCGCCGGAGATGATGTCGGCGTCTTCCAGAGCGGCCGCGGCGTCGTCCTGGTCCTGGAGCGCCGCCAGCAGCGCGCGCGTGATGCCGGACCAGACCCGCGTGCCCCGCGTGACCGCGCCCGTGTCGATGCCGCGCTCCCGGGCCTCCCGCAGCACCACGTGCGCGATGAAATAGTCGACGTGGTCGATCCAGGGCCGGAGCTCGTAGTTGCCGTAGCCGTCGTGGACGACGAGCTGCTTGCGCTTGACCGTGAGCAGGCGCGCGTAGCGGCGCGTGACGTCGCGCGCCACCGCGAGCAGCCGCGACCGCCGCCGGAGCACCAGCCACGTCCGGCCCGACACGCCGGCCGCGACCAGGGCCCCGCCGGCGCCCGCCACCTCCGCCCATCCCCACGCCATGTCGCCCGTCCACCCCGACCGTCGCTCGGCCGGCAGCATAGGGCGGCGATCGTGTAGAAAGGGTGGGGCCCCGCGCCGTTGAGCCCGATGGGCCTCGGGCGCGGCGCTCAGCTCCTCATACGAAATCCGTTCGATCCCTTCGGGATGCGGATTTCGGCTTCGCTCATGCGCCGCGCGGGCTGGTGATACCGCACCCCGGCCTGTTCGGCCGGATGCCGTATCACTCAGCGGCCGTGATCGCCCCCCCGACGGCGCGCGTCGCCGGGAAGATGCAGGTCACCGCCGTGCCTTCGCCGGGCGCCGAGTCGATCAGCACCTGTCCGTGGTGCAACTCCACCAGCGATTTGACGATCGACAGGCCGAGGCCGACGCCGCGATGCCGGGATCCGGTCGAGTCGGAACGGAACCGGTCGAAGACCCGCTCCACCACGTCGAGCGGGATGCCGCGCCCCTGGTCCGACACCTTGAACACCACGTGGCCGTCGCGGCGCAGCGCCGCCAGCGTCACGGTCTGGCCCGGGGTCGAGAAGCCGATCGCGTTGGACAGGAGGTTGAACAGGATCTGCCGCAGGCGCTTGCCGTCGGCCGTGAAGCTGCCGATCCCGTCCAGCGCCACGATGCTCAGGCGGATGTCGTTCTCGGCCAGCCGGTCCTGCACACCCTCGGCGGCCTCCTCCATGGTCTGCACGATGTCGACGGCGCCGAGGTCCAACTCCATCGCGTCCATGTCGATCGTGGCGAGGTCCAGGATGTCGTTGATGATGGCGAGCAGCGCCGCCGAGGACTTGGTGATGTAGCCGGCGTATTCCTGCTGCTTGGGGTTGAGCGAGCCGACCGCGCCGTCGCCGAGGAGCTGGATGAAGCCGATGATGTTGGTGAGCGGCGAGCGCAGCTCGTAGCTGACGTGGTGGACGAAGTCGTTGCGCAGCCGCTCCGCCGCGAGCAGCGCCTCGTTGCGCTCCGTGAGCATGCGCTCGACGTTCACGCCCGCCGTCACGTCGATGAAGGTGAGCAGGGACGCGCCGTCGGGCAGGGGGGCGGCGGCGCAGTCCACTACCGAGCCGTCGCGCCGCGACAGCCGGCGCTCGAAGCCCGAGCGGGCGTCGTGCAGCCCCGCCACGGAGGAGCGCACCTCCGACCACACCGCGATGTCGACGCTCTGGGGCACGCAATGGGCCGCGATGGCGTCGATGTGGGGCTGGTCGGCGAGCTTGCCGGCGTCGAGGCGCCACATGTCCGCGAAGGCGGGGTTGAACAGCTTCAGGCGGCCGTCGGTGCCGAACACCGCCACGGCCTCCTTCAGCGTGTCCAGCGTCTCGCCCTGGGTGCGGATCATGGCGTTGAAGCGCGACTCGAGGTGGTAGCGCTCGGTCACGTTGTCGAAGAGGTAGATGACGCCGCCCTTGAGGTTGGGGTTCGTCACGACGCGCAGCGTGCGGCCGTCCGGCAGATACCAGATGGCCTCCGACGTCTCGACCGCCTGGTAGCTCGCCATGAGGCCGGCCTTCCAGGCGCGGTAGTCGGCCTGCTCGGGCAGGCGTCGCTCCGCGCGCAGCCGGTCGAGGATCTCGCCGTCGCTGGGCCGGCTGTCGAGGAAGGCCGCGTCGAGGCCCCACAGCGCCGCATAGGCGGTGTTGTGGAAGACGAGGCGCTTGGCGCGGTCGAAGATCGCCACCGCGGTCGACAGCTGGTCGAGCGTGCGGGCCTGGCTGTCGAGCTGCTTGGCGAGGTCGTCGCGCAGGGCGTCGATCTCGGCGAGGTCGGCGGCGACGCCGGCGGCGCCGACGGGGCCGGGGACCTCCACCACGTCGAGCATGTGGCGGCCGCCCGCCACGACCGCGCCGACGCGCCCGACGTAGGGCTGCCCGGACGCGCGGGACGTCGCCGCGGCGCCGCGCGCCGGCGCGTCCAGCAGTTCCACGGCGCGGGCCACGGCCTCGGTGCCGTCGCGCGCCTCCACGGCGCGGGCGTAGGCGGCGTTGACCCAGGCGATCCGCCCGGCGGCGTCGCGCATCCAGGCGGGGTCCGGCAGGGCGTCGTGAAGCGCGCGCCACAGGTCGTTCTCGCCCGCCACGGCGGCGTGGTGGTCGCGCAGCCGCGACAGCTCCAGCCGGTCGCCCGACACGTCGCGCAGGCGCAGGATGGCGCGGCCGCCGATGGCCCGGCCCTCGGCCTCGACGTGGCGCCCCGCCGAGGTGACGAGCGCCATGCGGAAGCCCTCGCCGCGGGAGCGCAGCCGCTCCACGGCGTGTTCCACGGCCTGGGCCGAGGCGGCGGGCAGCCACGTCCCGAAGCCCAGGATGCGGCGCGGCACCATCACGTCCGACAGCAGCGACAGGTCGCCCTCGATGTCGGGATCGTCGCCCGACGAGCCCCAGGCCACGACGATCTGCTGCTCGGACGACAGGAACATCTGGGCGCGGTCGAGCCGCGCGCGCAGGTCGGCCACCTCGGTGCCGAGCAGGCGCTCGGTGGCGAGCCAGCGGCGGCGCCCGGCGAGGTGCAGCAGCGCCGTCACGGCGGAGAAGATCGTCAGCCCGACGAAGAGCGACACGCCGGCGGTCTCGCCGCGGTCGGCCAGATTGTCCAGCGACAGGAGCGGCAGGTCCGGCGCCGCCAGGGCGGCGGGCGCGACGAGGCACCCCACGGCCGTGCCGGCCAGCAGCAGGCCCCGCGCGATCCGGCCCGCACCCTCATGCGGCTGGTCCACCCCGGTTCGGCATCCGCCTCGACGACGCCGTCCGTCCGCAGACTCAGCCCTTTTCAGGCGCTGCCGCCACTTCATCCCCGTGCCCCCTCGCGTCCCCGCGCCCGCGGCCCCGCATGGGGGCCGACGACGCGCATCCGGGACGCTTCCGCCAAGGGCGCCCCGAATCGGTCCACCTTAATCTCTGCCGGGCGCGATCAGGAAGGCGTTAATCATGTTCGGGTCCGTCCCCCGCGGGCTGTGTCCTCGGCACCACGCGCCCGGTTGCATCCCGAACGCGAAGGGGCCGGGCGACGTGTCGCCCGGCCCCTTCGTCGACGCGCTGGAGATGGCCGGCGAGGTCGCCGGCCGGCGCTCAGTAGCGGTAGTGGTCGGGCTTGTAGGGGCCCTTCTGGTCGAGGCCGAGGTAGGTGGCCTGCTCGCCGGTGAGCACCGTCAGCTTCACGCCGATCTTGTCGAGGTGCAGCGCCGCGACCTTCTCGTCGAGGCTCTTCGGCAGCACGTAGACCTTGTTCTCGTACTGGCCCGGCTTGGTCCAGAGCTCGATCTGGGCGAGCGTCTGATTGGTGAAGGAGGCCGACATCACGAAGGACGGGTGGCCGGTCGCGTTGCCGAGGTTCACGAGGCGACCCTCCGACAGGAGGATGATGCGCTTCTGGTCGGGGAACTCGACCTCGTCGACCTGCGGCTTGACGTTGTGCCACTTGAGGTTCTTGAGGCCGGCGACCTGGATCTCCGAGTCGAAGTGGCCGATGTTGCACACGATGGCGCGGTCCTTCATGGCCCGCATGTGGTCCAGCGTGATGACGTCGACGTTGCCGGTGGCGGTCACGAAGATGTCGGCGCGGGGCGCCGCGTCCTCCATGGTGGTGACCTCGTAGCCCTCCATGGCGGCCTGCAGGGCGCAGATCGGGTCGACCTCGGACACCATCACGCGGCAGCCGGCGTTGCGGAGCGAGGCCGCCGAGCCCTTGCCGACGTCGCCGAAGCCCGCGATCATGGCGACCTTGCCGGCCATCATCACGTCGGTGCCGCGGCGGATGCCGTCGACCAGCGACTCGCGGCAGCCGTACAGGTTGTCGAACTTCGACTTGGTGACCGAATCGTTGACGTTGATGGCCGGGAACAGGAGCTTCCCCTCCTTGGCCATGTTGTACAGGCGATGAACGCCCGTGGTGGTCTCCTCGGTCACGCCCTTGATGGCGGCGCCGTTGCGGCCGTACCAGCCGTGGTCGGAGGCGAGCTTCTTCTTGATCGCGGCGTAGAGGACTTCCTCCTCCTCATTGCCGGCCGTGTCGAGGAAGGCGGTGTCGCCCTTCTCGGCGCGGATGCCGAGGTGGATCAGCAGCGTGGCGTCGCCGCCGTCGTCCAGGATCATGTTCGGCGTGCCGCCGTCGGCCCAGTCGAAGATGCGGTGGGTGTAGTCCCAGTAGTCCGTCAGGCTCTCGCCCTTGATGGCGAAGACGGGCGTGCCGGTCGCCGCGATGGCGGCGGCGGCGTGGTCCTGCGTCGAGTAGATGTTGCAGGACGCCCAGCGCACGTCGGCCCCGAGCGCCTTCAGGGTCTCGATCAGCACGGCCGTCTGGATCGTCATGTGCAGCGAGCCGGCGATGCGCGCGCCCTTCAGGGGCTGCGCGGCGCCGTATTCGGCGCGCACGGCCATCAGGCCGGGCATCTCGGTCTCGGCGATGGCGATCTCCTTCCGGCCCCAGCCCGCGAGGGCGATGTCGGCGATGGCGGAGTCGGCGGTGAAGGCGTCGTGCGTCATGGGAGGGCCCGTGCTGATGGCGTCGGGCGGGATGTAGCAGGGCCGCCGCGATAAGGCAATAAAGATATAAGGATGCCTTTATGTGCTCTGGGCCACGCGCGGCCCCGTCACCCTGCCGCGTGCGCCGACGACGCGTAGAGCGCGCGGTAGCGCCCGTAGCGCTCCGCATAGGCGCGGGCCAGCGCGGGGTCGGGCTCCACCGTGCGCTGGACCGGCGGGGGCGGCATCAGGGCCGCGGGGTCGCGGGCGCCGGTCGCCGCCGCCTGGCCGAGGCGGGCCGCGCCGTAGGCCGCGCCGACGTCGGCCGCGGCGGAGACGTCGAGCGGCCGGTCGAGCACGCTGGCCATGATGGACAGCCACACGGGCGAGTTGGCGCCGCCGCCCACCGCGAAGGCGCGGGCCACCTCGGTGCCGGCGTCGCCGAGCACGCGCAGGCAGTCGCGGAACGCGAAGGCGACGCCTTCCAGCACCGCCTGGGTGAGGTCGGCCCGCGAGGTCGTGCCGTCGAGGCCGAGGAAGCCGCCGCGGGCGCCGACGTCGTTGTGCGGCGTCCGCTCGCCCGACAGGTAGGGCATGAAGAAGGCCGGCGACGGCCGCGCGACGCTCGGGCCCAGCGCCGACGTCAGCTCCGGCGCGGGGGCGCCGACGAGCCGCGCGAACCAGTTGAGGCTGTCGGTCGCGGACAGGATCACGCCCATCTGGTGCCACGTGTCCGGCAGCGCGTGGCAGAAGGCGTGCACCGCCCCGTCCGTGTTGGGCGAGAAGCGGGCGTTGGACACGAAGAGCACGCCCGAGGTGCCGAGCGACAGGAAGGCCGCGCCCGGCGTCACGGCGCCGATGCCGCAGGCCGAGGCGGCGTTGTCGCCGGCGCCGCCCGCCACCACGGGGGCGCGGTCCATGCCGAAGCGGGCGCGCAGCGGCTCGCGCAGCCGCCCCGTCGCCTCGGTGCCCTCGAACAGCTCCGGCATCTGCGATCGGTCGAGCCCCGTAGCGCCGAGCAGCGCGTCCGACCAGCGGCGGGCGCCGACGTCGAGCCAGTGGGTGCCGGCGGAATCAGACATGTCGGAGGCGTAGCCGCCCGTCAGCCGCAGGCGCACGTAGTCCTTGGGCAGCAGCACCTTGCGGATGCGGGCGAAGAGCGCGGGCTCGTGCCGGCGCATCCACAGCAGCTTCGGCGCCGTGAAGCCCGGCATGGCGATGTTGCCCGTGATCGCGCGGGCGTCGGGGCAGGCTGCTTCGAGCGCGGCGCATTCGGCCGCGGCGCGGCCGTCGTTCCACAGGATGGCGGGGCGCAGCACGGCGTCGCCCTCGCCCAGCACGGTGGCGCCGTGCATGTGGCCCGACAGGCCGATGCCGGACACGGCGGCCATGAGCTTCGGCTCGGCGGCCGCGAGGGCGTCGAGCGTGTCGCAGACCGCCGACCACCAATGCTCCGGGTCCTGCTCGGACCAGCCGGCGCGGGGGCGGGACACCGGGACTGGAAAGGCCGCGGAGGCGTGCAGCGCGCCGTCCTCGCCCATCAGGACGGACTTGACCGAGGTCGTTCCGATGTCGATGCCGACGAACATGATCTTCCCCGCTCCCGCCTGTCCGGCGGCAATCTGCCCGAAAGGCAGGCCGCGCGGAAGGCCGGGCGGAGGCTCAGCCGTGGGGGAGCTTGTTCAGCTCGATCACGGTCTTCTTCATCTCCGGCGCCACGGTCTTGGCGGCCGAGACCGCGATGAAGTCGCCGTCCGCGTAGGGGTGGTCGGGCGAGAAGCGGCCGCCGGCGAAGACCTTCATGCCGTCCTTGGTCATCACGGCGTCGCCGGAGCGCAGCGTCGGGTCCTCGTAGATCGACACGGGGCCGGTCCTGACCGGCAGGCGGGCGAGGTGCGCGCGGCCGGTGCCGGGGGCGTGGGCCGCCTTCTTCGGGGCGCGCCGGACGGTGAGCGGGCGCACCTGCTCCCCCTCGCTGGCCATGGGGGGCTTGCCGGCCGGGGCCGGCGCGGGGTCGCCCCCGCCGAGCGCGGACCGCAGGAAGCCGAACAGGCCCCCGTCCTCGGCGCGCGCCGGCGCCGGTCCCAGCGCGACGCCGAACGCCAGGGCCGCCAACAACGCGAGGGCCGCGTTCCGGCCCGCCGCCGCCCGTCCCTTCAAAGCCCGCCCAACGAGGCCCCGCATGCTGTGCCGCCCTGACTCGAGTCGACGATCCCGGCGCGACGACGCCCCGTCTGGGTGCCCGCCTCGCGTCATCCGATGCTCGTCGAAAGTTGATGAAATCCTGTCGCAGCGGCCCGCCCGAGGCGCAAGGGGGTAGGCCGCCACAATCGTGTGGTGCAGCGAAACCGCCTCGGCCCTGTGGCGGCGGGATCACGCCCCGGCGGCGCCGGCCCGGAACCGCGACCCGCCGCCGCGGCTTGGCCCGGCACGGTTCCAGGCGAGCGCGAGACGACGACGATGCGACAGGCCCTCCACCGCTTCACCCAGGCGACCCGCGGCAAGAACCTCTACGACGTCACGCCCGAGGTCGGGCGCTGGGTCGCCGCGCAGGACATCGGCACCGGGCTCCTCACGGTCTTCTGCCGCCACACCTCGGCGTCGCTGCTGATCCAGGAGAACGCCGACCCGACGGTGCGGGCCGACATGGCGCGCTACTTCGAGCGCATCGCCCCCGAGGGGGCGGGTTACGCGCACCACGACGAGGGGCCCGACGACATGCCGGCGCACCTGCGCACGGCCCTGACGCAGACGAGCCTCGCCGTGCCGGTGGGCGGGGGACGCCCGCTGCTGGGGACGTGGCAGGCGATCTACCTGTTCGAGCACCGGATCCGTCCCCACCGCCGCGAGATCGTTCTCCACCTCGTCGGCGAGTGACGCGGATCGGCCGGCGCGGTCCCCCATGAGGAGCCCGACTCGGCCGTGCAGGACGACGGGTTGGAGGCGGCATGAACGGCCGCGAAACGCCGCATTCAGCCCCCGTCCAGCGGCGAAAGCCCAGTCTGCGATCCGTGGCCGCGACGGGCGGCCCCGATCGAGGGAGACGGGCGATGACGAGGAACGGGGCGAGGATCGCGGCGCTGTGCGCCGTCGCGGTGGCCGGGATCGTCGGCGGCGGTGCGGCCCGGGCCGACGACGCGCGCGAGGCGCAGCTCATCGGCTTCCACCAGCTCTGCGACCACGGCGACCGCGGCGCCTGCGTCAAGTTCGGCATGCTGCTGCAGCAGAACCGGGATCGCCACGACGAATGGCGCCGAAGCCATCCCGAGTTCTTCTTCTTCGAGCGATGAGCTCGAAGGCGGAGCCGGCCGCGGGCCGGCCCCGCAGGCTTCAATAGCCGAAGCGCCGGCCGTAGCCGAAGCCGCCGTAACCGAACCGGCGGTAGCCGTAGCCGAAGCCGACGCGGCGGAAGCCGTAGCCGTAGTAGGGGCGGAAGAAGGCCCGGCGATAGAAGGGGCGGAAGCCGTAGCCGAAGCGGCGATACCCGTAGCCGTACGGGTATCCGTAGCCGTAACCCAGGCCGTAGCCGATGCCGAAGGCCGGGAAGCCGAAACCGTAGCCGAAGCGCCGGCCATAGCCGAACCCCCGACCATAGCCGAACCCGCGGCCGTAGCCGAAGCCCCGGCCGAAGCCGATGCCGCCATAGCCGCCGCGGAAGCCGCCCCGGAACCCGCCGTAGCCACCCCGAAAGCCGCCGAAGCCGCCGCGCCCGAACCCGCCGCCGAAACCGCCGTGGCGGAACACGCCGCCGCCGCCGAACCCGCCGCCGAAGCCGCGCGCCTGCGCGGGTTCGGCGGTCGCCACCAGCACGGCGCCGAGCGACGCCGCCGCGACACCCGCGACGGCGACCTTCTTCAACGTGCCACCGTAAGACCGGAAATTTTCAAACATCGAACCGCTTTCCTCGACGTCGCGTGATGTCGCCCTCGCCGAGGAAACCGCGATAAACGGTCATGGTTCCGTCGCGAATCGGAGCAACGCGAAGCAGAGACGCCCGTTCATCCGCCATTCATCTTGGCTGCCGCGGGCGAGGCCAAGCATCGGCGGGCGGGCGGGAAGCATCCGAGAGAAGGGGCGTCGTCGACCGCACGATCGCCGCGTCCGCGATCTGCTACCAACGTCGCCCGCGGATTTCACCGGTGGACGTAGCGGAACGAGACCGATAGAGAGTTTCAACAGCCCATTAAGGCTGTCTTAGCGGAACCTGAACCTGATCAGGGTTCGTTAAAGGCCCTGCCGTCAAGGGTGAGAGCACCGAATGCGCGCCGGTTGTCTTCCGGCCGCAGAGCGTAAATGGAGACAGACATGGCTGCTTACTACTCCTACGGTGCTGGCTACGGCTACACGGGCTATGGTTACACCGGGTATGGGTATGCCGATTACGGGTATACGGGCTACGGCTACACCGGATATGGCTACGCCGGCTACGGGTACGGCTACGACGCCTCGGCCGGCTACGGCTACACCGGTTACGGCTATGCCGACTACGGGTACACGGGCTACGGCTACACCGGATATGGCTACACCGGCTACGGGTACGGCTACGACGCCTCGGCCGGCTACGGCTACACGGGCTACGGCTATGCGGGCTACGGTTACGCCGGATACGCGGGCTACACCGGTTATTCGAGCTACGGCTACTCGGGCTACAACTACGGCTACGGCCAGGCCGCGTAAGGCGGGTACGGGGAGCGGCGGCCCGCGGGCCGCCGCTCCCTCCGGATCGGTCGGCGGGTCCGGCCGCAACAATATCGCGGCGGGGCCGTTCTCAACCCTGATCGCGAGGTGACGTCGAGCCCATGTCCAGCCCCGCCGCCCCGGCGGATGATCGCATCGTCGCCTGGCCGGCCTGGTTGGAAGCCGCGGCGCCGAAGCTCCTCTACGGGGCGAAGCTGGCCTTCGCCGTGGCGCTGGCCCTGTTCATCGCCTTCGCGCTCGAGCTCGACAACCCGTCCTGGGCCGGCACCTCCGCCGCCATCGTCTGCCAGCCCGTGCTCGGCGCGTCGCTGCGCAAGGGCTTCTTCCGCATGGTCGGCACCGTGGTGGGTGCCACGATGGCGGTGATCCTGACCGGCATCTTCCCGCAGAGCCGCGTCGGCTTCCTGGTCGGCATGGCGCTTTGGACCGCGGTCTGCTCCTTCGGCAACACGCTGACGCGGAACTTCTCCGCCTACGCCTTCGCGCTGTCGGGCTACACGCTGGCGATCATCGCGGGCGATTCCATCTCGGAGCCGGGCCAGGCCTTCCACCTCGCCATCACGCGCGCGACCGAGATCATCATCGGCATCTCCTGCGCCATGGCGGTGACGGGCCTGTCCGAGATCGGCACGTCGCGCGACAAGCTCGCCGGCGCCGTCGAGGCGATCGGCCGCGAGATCCTCGGCCACTTCCGCGACCTGCTGCGCGACCCGGCCTCCCGCGTCGAGGCGGGGCCGGACGTCCGCCGCGCCCTCATCGCCCGCGTGGCCGCGCTCGACCCCGTCATCGACCAGGCCATCGGCGAGGAGCCGGAACTGCGCCAGCGCGTCGCCATCCTGCGCGACGCCACGGCGGGCCTGTTCGCGGCGCTGACGGGCTGGCGCATCGCCGAGAGCCACCTCGTCCACCTGCCGGGCGACGAGGCGCGCCGCCGCGCGCGCCCGGTCGCCGAACGCCTGCCCGAGGCGTGGCGCGCCTTCGGCCCGGCCCCCAGTGGCTCCGCGGCCTTCGACGCCGCCGAGCCGGCGCTCCGGTCCGTGGACGCCGCCGCAGGCGACCGGCGGCGCGACCTCGCGGCGGCGCGCGCCCTCGCCGGGCTCAAGCCGGGGGGCGGCGTGTCGCAGCGCCTGCTGGCCGACGCCGCGGCCAGGCTGGCGCTGGGCCTCGCCGCGGCGGCCAACGGCTTGGCGCTCCTGCGCGATCCCGCCCGCGCCCGCGATCCGGGGCGGGGTCCCGGCTTCGTCGTGGCCGATTACCTGCCCGCGGTGGTCAACGCCATGCGGACCTTCGTGTCCGTTCTGGCCGGCCTCCTGTTCTGGATCCTCACCGAATGGCCGAGCGGCCTCGGCGCCGTGACCTTTCTGTCCGTCACGGTGCTGCTGATGGCGCCGCAGCAGGAGAAGTCCGGCAAGGCGGCGCTGGGCTTCGGCATCGGCACGGTGCTGACCGCCGTGCTGGCCGCGATCGTGAACTTCGCCCTGCTGCCGAACCACGAGAGCTTCTTCGCCCTCGCCGGCATCCTGTCCTGCTTCCTCGTGCCCATGGCGGCGCTGTCCACCGTGCCGGCCTTCGCGCCCTATTTCGTCGCCGCCACGATGAACTTCGTGCCGCTGGTCGGGCCCACTAACCAGATCACCTTCAACACGCTGAGCTTCTACAATTCGGCGCTCGGCATCGTGGGCGGGTGCCTCGCCGGGGCGCTGGCGCTCGTGCTGATTCCGCCCGTGCCGAGGGGGATGCGGGCCGACCGGCTCGTCGCGCTGTCGCTGCGCGACCTCCGCCGCCTCGCCTCGGGCCGCTGGTGCCCGAGGCCCGAGGCGTGGCAGAACCGCCTCCACGCGCGGCTGATCGCGGTGCCGGAGGGCGTCGACCCGGTCTACGGCTCGCAGCTCGTGGCCATCCTGTCGACGGGGCTGCAGGTGCTCCGCCTGCGCGGCCTCGCCGGCCGCGACGCCGCCGGGAACCGCCTGCGCGGCGCGCTGGAGCGCCTGGCGCATCAGGACGTCGACGGCATGCTGGCCGGGCTCGACGCCGTGGACGCCGACCTCGTCGGCGGCCCGGACCTGCGCGTGCCCACGGCCATCCAGGTGGTGCGCGACGTCGTGCGCCAGCATCGGCACGAGTTCGGGGAAGGGTGAGGCGCGTGAGCTTCGTCGAGATCGACATCTTCGGCGTCTACGTGGCGCCGATCGTGCCCTTGATGCTGCTGGCGCTCGTCGCCACCCTGGCCCTGCGGTGGGCCGCGGTGGCGGTCGGCCTGTTCCGCTGGATCTGGCATCCGGCCTTGTTCGAGTTCTCGGTCTACCTCATCGTCCTCACCGCGCTGGTGCTGGCCGCGGGGGCGCTGAAGTTGCACATCTGAGGCCGGCGGCCGGGCGATCGACCGCCGGCGCCCTCGTCGGCCGGTATGAGGCGGGAAACCCATGTCCGAGATCACAGCGCGCTCCCCCTCGCGCGACGAGGGGCGCGGCGATGAGCACGACGCTCCCCAGGCGCGCGGGCCGGCGCCCGACCGCTCGGCGCCGCGCCGCGACGGCGACGGCGACGCGAAGGCCGACGGCTCCGGGCGGGACGACGCCGCCAAGGGCGGCGGGCCGCCGCGCCGCAGGCTGCGCATCCTGCCGGTGCTGGTGACGCTGTGCGTCGCCGTCGTGGCCGCCTACGCGTGCTGGCTCCTGTGGCTCACCTACATGGCGTCGCCCTGGACGCGCGACGGCACGGTGCGGGTCTACGTCATCACGGTCGCGCCCGAGGTGGCGGGGCAGATCGTCGACCTGCCGGTCCGCGACAACCAATATGTCCACAAGGGCGACCTCCTGATGAAGATCGACCCGCGCGACTACCGCGTGGCGGTCGAGCTGTCCCAGGCGGCGCTCGACCAGGCCCAGGCCGACTACGTCAACAAGCAGTCCCAGGCGGCGCGGCGGCTGCAGCTCACGGACCTAGCCACCACGCCGGAACAGAAGGAGCAGTACGTCTCGGCGGCCAAGATGGCCCAGGCCAGCGTCGAGCAGCAGAAAGCCAACCTCGACAAGGCCAAGATCAACCTCGCCCGCACGGAGATCCGCTCGCCGGTCAACGGCTGGGTGACCAACCTCCTGAGCCAGCAGGGCAACTACGCCAACACGGGCACCACGGCCCTGTCGGTGGTCGACGCCGACTCGTTCTGGGTCGACGGCTATTTCGAGGAGACCACGATCGCGCCGATCCGCGAGGGCGACCCCGCCAAGATCTACCTGCTCGGCTACAAGCAGGTGGTTCTCGGCCACGTCGACTCGCTGGCGCGCGGCATCGTGGTGTCCAACGCCACGCCGGGCGGCAGCGGCCTCGCCACGGTCAACCCCATCTTCACCTGGGTGCGGCTCGCCCAGCGCGTCCCCGTGCGCGTCCACATCGACAGCGTGCCGCCCGACGTGCGGCTCGTCCAGGGCATGACCGCGACGGTCGAGATCGACGTGCCGCCGGGCGCGCGGGGCACCCCGGTCGCCGACACCGGCTCCGCGCCGGGGCAGGGCGGCCCCGACGGCGGCCAGTCCGGCCCCCTGGTCGAGGCCGCGCCGGCGCCGGTGAAGATGCAGGACCCCATCACCTTCACGGCGCCGATCGCCAAGGCCGGTGGCCCGCTCGGCGGGCCGAACCCGCCCACGGCCAACAAGGCGTCGAAGCCCTGACCGGCTCCGCGCGGGGCGCCGCGCCGGTGCAGCGACGGGTAGCAGCCGGACCGGTCCGGCCGGCCGGCTTCGACCGGGCCGGCTTCGGTTTGGAGCGGCCGGCGGTACGCCCTAGAATGCCTGCGGCGGATGGCGCCGGGCGGGGGCTGTCTCCCCGCCGGGCGCGGCTCGAGCTCACGAGGGCGCATTGACCGACGAAACCCAGACGGGCACGGCGCACCACGGGCGGCTCAGCCGGTCGGCGGTCGTCGCCGGCGCGCTCCTGATCGTCGCGCTGGCCTGCGGGGTCTGGTCGACCGTGGAAGCCACGCGCTCGGCCGCCGTGGCGGACCGCGCCAAGGAGACCGTGATCCGGCTCCAGCGGCTGCTGTCGTCCGTGAAGGACCTCGAAACGAGCCAGCGCGGCTTCCTGCTCACCGCCGACGAGTCCTACCTCGGCCCCTACAACGACGCCCTGCGCGACATCGGGCCGGAGCTGCAGGCCCTGGACGGGCTCGACGTCGACCTGCCGCAGCTGACCCGGCTCGTCGACGACCGCCGCGCCACGGCCGCCGCCACCGTGGCGCAGTTCCGCGCGTCCGGCGTCGGGCCCGCGATCGCGAACCTCCGCACCGGCGCCGGCAAGGCCGCGATGGACCGGCTGCGGGCCTTCGTGTCCGAGACCGAGCTCCGCGCGACCGACACGATCACCGCCCGGCGCGCGCGGGACCGCGCGGCCCTGTGGCCTTTCGCGGCCCTGGCCGTGGTCGGCACCGTCGCCGCCTTCGCGCTCATGGGCTGGCTCGCCGCCAAGCGCCGGCAGGAGCAGCGCGCCGCCGACGCCCTGCTGGAGGGCGTGCTCGAACACGCGCCCGTGGGCCTCGGCTTCCTCGACGCCAAGCTCGACGTCCGCCACATGAACCGCGCGCTCTCGACCATGAGCGACAGGGCGCTGAGCGCCTCCGGGGGCGCGGTGGTCGGCGCCTCCATCTGGGACGTGCTGCCCCAGCTGCGCGAGCCGCTGGAAGCGCGCCTGCGGCAGGTCGTGGAGGGCGGCCGCCCCATCCCCAACATCGAGGTGAGGGCCGGCGACGGCAAGGTCCGCGACTATCAGGTGACCTTCTACCCCATCCGGGCGACCGGCCGGGCCGAGCGCGTGGAGGGCGCCGGCATGGTGGTGTCCGACATCACGGTGCGCAAGCGCACGGAAGCGCGGCTGCGCGACAGCGAGGAGCGCTTCCGCACCCTCACCGAGGCCTCGGTCGCGATCGTGTGGACGGCCGGCCCCGACGGCTCCTTCGAGCCGCCGCAGGCCGAATGGTCCGAGTTCACCGGGCAGGGCCCGGAGGATTACGGCGCCGGCGGCTGGCTCGGGGCGATCCACCCCGACGATCGCCGGCTGACCCTGGACAACTGGAAGGCCGCGGTGGCGGTCCGCTCGCGCTACGTGGTGGAACACCGCGTCCGGCGCGCCGACGGGCTGTGGCGCCACATGGACGTGTCCGCCGTGCCGATCCTCGACGAGGAGGGCGAGGTCAAGGAATGGGTCGGCCAGCACACCGACATCACCGAGCGCAAGCTGGCCGAGCTGGAGCTGTCCGCCGCCAAGGAGGCGGCCGAGAGCGCCAACCGCGCCAAGAGCGCCTTCCTGGCCAACATGAGCCACGAGCTGCGCACGCCGCTCTCGGCCGTGATCGGCTACTCGGAGATGATGGAGGAGGAGTTGGAGGACGCCGGGCAGGACGCGCTCTTGGGCGACCTGCGCAAGATCGAATCCAACGCCCGCCACCTGCTCAGCCTGATCAACGACGTGCTCGACCTGTCCAAGATCGAGGCGAACCGCATGGACACCTACGCCGAGACGGTCGACGTCGCGGCGCTGATGCACGAGGTGGCGTCGACCGTCGAGGGTCTGGCGAAGAACAAGAACAACAGCCTGTCGCTCGACCTCGCCGAGGGGCTCGGCAGCATGCGGACCGACGCCGTGAAGCTGCGCCAGTGCCTGTTCAACCTCCTCGGCAACGCCGCCAAGTTCACGGAGAACGGCCGCATCACGCTCACGGCGACGCGGACCGGCGCCGGGCCGGACGGCTCGCTCGCCTTCGCGGTGCGCGACACCGGCATCGGCATGTCGGCGGAGCAGCTCGGCCGCCTGTTCCAGCGCTTCACCCAGGCGGACGAGACCACCACGCGCAAGTTCGGCGGCACGGGGCTCGGCCTCGCCATCACCCGCGCCTTCGCGCGCCTGCTCGGCGGCGACATCGCGGTGGAAAGCGCGCCCGGCGAGGGGACCGTGTTCACCGTCACGCTGCCCGCCACCATGCCGGAAACCGCGCGCGAGGAAGCGGCCGTGCCCGCGCCGCTCGGGCCGCTGCCGCTCGACCACGCCGGCGTGCTGGTGATCGACGACGACGCGGCACAGCGCGACCTGATGCTGCGCTTCCTGGAGCGCCAGGGCTTCACCGCCATCGCGGCCGCGGACGGCGCCTCGGGTCTCGAGATGGCGCGCACGCACCTCCCCCGCGCCATCCTGCTCGACGTGATGATGCCGAAGATGGACGGATGGTCGGTGCTGACCGCCCTCAAGGCCGACGCCAAGCTGGCGGCCATCCCGGTCGTGATGGTGACCTTCGTCGACGAGCGCACGCTCAGCGCGACGCTCGGCGCCGTCGACCTCGTCAACAAGCCGGTCGACTGGGACAGGCTGAAGGCGGTGCTCGACCGGCTGCGCGAGGCCGAGGGCGAGGTGCTGGTGGTGGACGACGACCCCGGCGTGCGCGAGCGGCTGCGGACCGTGCTGGAGCGGGCGGGCTATTCGGTGGGCGAGGCCGGGGACGGCGCCGAGGCCCTGGGCCGCGTCGCCCACGGGCCGCCCCGCGCCATCCTGCTCGACCTCACCATGCCGGTGATGGACGGCTTCGCCTTCCTCCACGCCCTGCGCGAGCGGCCGGGCTGCGCCGACATCCCCGTCATCGTGTTCAGCGCGCGCGACATCTCCGCCGCCGACCGCGAGCAGCTCCGCGACGCCGACCGCATCATGTCCAAGACCGCGAGCCTGCGCGAGCTGACGGGCGAGCTGCTCGCCCTGGCGCCGCCCGAGCACGAGGCCGCCTCGCAGTGACCGGGGCCGGCGCGAGCGAGGCCGCGCCGCGGCGCGGCTACGCGATCTGCACCACGATCCGCTCGGGCAGCACCTGGCTGGCCGAGCTGCTGGCGAGCACGGGGCGGCTCGGCCGGCCGGCCGAATATTTCTCGACCCGCTTCCAGCGGCGGGTCGTCTCGCCCGACTACCCCGCAGCCTTCCGCGACCAGGTCGCCTACGCGCTGGAGCACGGCACGACGCCCAACGGCGTCTACGCCCTCAAGATCTACCCGCTCCAGCTCGAAGCGCTGTCCGAGCGGCTGAGCTGGACCGCGTGCTTCCCGGACCTCCGTTTCGTGCATCTCGCGCGGCGGGACATCCTGGGGCAGGCGATCTCGCGCGTCCGCGTCAACCAGACCCTCCAGTGGCGCTCTACCCTCGAAGCCTCGGCCGAGCCGCGCTACGACGGAGCCGCGATCCTGGCCGCGATGCGGGAGGTCGTCGCCCAGGACGCGCGCTGGCAGCTGTTCTTCGCCCGCAACGGCCTCGCGCCGCTCCGCCTCGTCTACGAGGACGCGCTCGCGGCGCCCGACGCGGCGGTGGCGGCCGTGGCGCGGCTCGTCGGGCTGGAGGGCGGCGCGGAGGCCGCGCCCGAGCGCATCGGGGTCGCGGTGCAGCGCGACGGCGTGAACGCCGCATGGCGGGAGCGGTTCGTCGCGGACTACGGCGACCGCGACGCGATGGATGCGCCGCTGGGCGGTTGATGCACCCTCCGAGCCGCCTCATTCTCCCGCGAGGGGTGAAGGGGGGCGGCGCACGAAGAAGGCCGCCGACGGAGCCCGTCGGCGGCCTGGCCTCGCCCGCGGAGCCGGGCGTCGTCAGTCCATGTTCTTGATGATCGTGTCGACCATCTTCTTGGCGTCGGCGAACAGCATCATCGTGTTGTCGCGGAAGAACAGCTCGTTCTCGACGCCCGCGTAGCCCGAGCCCATGCCGCGCTTGATGAACAGCACCGTCTTGGCCTTCTCCACGTCCAGCACCGGCATGCCGTAGATCGGCGAGGCCTTGTCGGTCTTGGCCGACGGGTTGGTGACGTCGTTGGCGCCGATCACGAAGGCCACGTCGGCCTGCGCGAATTCCGAGTTGATGTCTTCGAGCTCGAACACCTCGTCGTAGGGCACCGAGGCTTCCGCCAGCAGCACGTTCATGTGGCCCGGCATGCGGCCCGCGACCGGGTGGATGGCGTATTTGACCTCGACGCCCTCCTTCTTGAGCATGTCGGCCATCTCGCGCAGGGCGTGCTGGGCCTGGGCCACCGCCATGCCGTAGCCCGGCACGATGATGACCTTGGACGCGTTCTTCATGATGTAGGCCGCGTCCTCGGCCGAGCCCTGCTTGACGGGGCGCGTCTCGACCGCGCCGCCCGCCACCGCCGTCTCGCCGCCGAACCCGCCCAGGATCACGCTCACGAAGGAGCGGTTCATGCCCTTGCACATGATGTAGGACAGGATCGCGCCCGACGAGCCCACGAGGGCGCCGGTGATGATGAGGGCGAGGTTGCCCAGCGTGAAGCCGATGCCGGCCGCGGCCCAGCCCGAGTAGCTGTTCAGCATCGACACGACGACCGGCATGTCGGCGCCGCCGATCGGCACGATCAGCAGCACGCCCAGCGCCAGCGCGATGAGCACGATGATCCAGAAGGCGAGCGCCGAGCTGGACGTCACGAAGTAGATGATCAGCGCGAGCACCAGCACGCCGAGGCCGATGTTGATGGCGTGGCGGTTGGGCAGCATGATCGGCTTGCCCGACATGCGGCCGTCGAGCTTGGCGAAGGCGATCACGGAGCCCGTGAAGGTGAGCGCGCCGATGGCGGCGCCGATCGACATCTCGATCAGGCTGTGGCCCTCGATGGCGCCGGGCACGCCGATGCCGAAGGCCTGCGGGGCGTAGAGGGCGCCCGCCGCCGTGGTGACGGCCGCGAGGCCCACCAGCGCGTGGAACAGCGCGACGAGCTGGGGCATGTCGGTCATCTTGACCGAGCGCGCCTTCCAGGCGCCGATGCCGGCGCCCGCGGCGAGCCCGACGATCACCATCAGCCACGCGAAGGCGTCGGCCGGCGGCCGGTACCACAGCGTGGTGACCACCGCGATCGTCATGCCGGCGATGCCGAAGCGGTTGCCCTGCCGCGAGGTGGCGGGGGACGACAGGCCGCGCAGGGCCAGGATGAAGAGGATGCCCGAGACGAGGTAGAGCAGGCTGGCGAGGTTGGCTCCCATGGCGCTCAACCCTTCTTCTTGTACATGGCGAGCATGCGCTCGGTGACCAGGAAGCCGCCGAAGATGTTCACCGAGGCGAGGACGAGGGCGATGAAGCCGAAGATGCGCGCCGCGACCGCCCCGCCCCAGTTGTCGGGCGTCACGCCGACGCCGATCGACAGCAGCGCGCCGACCACGATCACGGACGAGATGGCGTTGGTGACGCTCATCAGCGGCGTGTGCAGCGCCGGCGTCACCGCCCACACGACGTAGTAGCCGACGAAGCACGCCATGGCGAAGATGGCGAGCTGGAACACGAAGGGGTCGACGGCGCCGCCCGTGGCGGCGTGGACCGCGCCGGCGGCGCCGTGGCCGATCTGGTCGGCGTAGGCGCGGGCCGAGACGGCAGCCTGCTGGGCGATGTCGGCGGCGGCTTGCGCCTTCTCGTAGAGTACCTGTTGGCTGTCGGCCGCCATCGGCGCGTCCTCGTCGGTGAAGGGTCAGGGAGGGCAGGGGGCTCGGCGCGGAGCGCCGGCGACCGGCGCGGGGCGCCGGACGGGATCACACGATGGCCGGCTCGGCGGGCTTGGGGGCGAAGTTCGGGTGGGCGACCGCGCCGTCGCGGGTCAGCGCCGTGGCCTTCACCAACTCGTCGTCCCAGTTGATGGCGAGCGACTTGGTGTCCTTGGACACCAGCGTCTCCAGGAAGGCCACGAGGTTGCGGGCGTAGAGGCTCGACGCGGTGGCGGCGAGGCGGCCCGGCACGTTGTGGTAGCCCACGACCTTGACGCCGTTCTCGTCCACGACCTCGCCGAGCTTCGACAGCTCGCAGTTCCCGCCGCGCTCGACCGCCATGTCGAACACCACCGAACCGGGGCGCATGGAGCGCACCATGGCGGCGGTGACGAGCTTCGGCGCGGGGCGGCCGGGGATCAGCGCCGTGGTGATGACGACGTCCTGCTTGGCGATGTGGCTCGCCACCAGCTCGTTCTGCTGGCGCTGGTAGTCGTCCGACATCGCCTTGGCGTAGCCGCCGGCCGTCTCGGCGTTGCGGAACTCCTCGTTCTCGACCGCGATGAACTTGGCGCCGAGCGACTCCACCTGCTCCTTGGTGGCGGGGCGCACGTCGGTGGCGGTCACTACGGCGCCGAGGCGGCGCGCGGTGGCGATGGCCTGGAGGCCCGCCACGCCGACGCCCATGATGAAGACCTTGGCGGCCGGCACGGTGCCGGCGGCCGTCATCATCATCGGGAAGGCGCGGCCGTACTGCTCGGCGGCGTCGATCACGGCGCGGTAGCCGGCGAGGTTGGCCTGCGACGACAGCACGTCCATCACCTGGGCGCGGGTGATGCGGGGCATCAGCTCCATCGAGAAGGCGCTGATGCCGGCCTCCGCCATGGCGCGCAGCGCCTCGTCCTGCCCGTAGGGGTCCATGATGGCCAGCACGGCGGCGCCGCGCTTGTAGTGGGCGAGGTCGGCCGCTTCGGGGCGGCGCACCTTGAGCACCACGTCGGCGTCCTTCAGCGTCGCGGCCGCGTCGGACTCCACCGTCGCGCCGGCGGCGCGGAAGCTGTCGTCGGTCAGGCCGGAGGACCGGCCGGCGCCGCTCTGCACCGCGACCGAGCCGCCGAGCCCGATCAGCTTCTTCACCGTTTCCGGCGTCGCGGCGACCCTCGGCTCTCCCATGGTCTCGGCAGGCACGGCGATGCGCATCGTTGTTTCCTCACCCTGGATGTGGTGTCGGCCGCGGTCGGGCCGCTCGTGTGGTCTGGTCGAGCCCGGACCGGAGCCGGGCGGGGCGTCACATCACGAAGAGCGCCAGGAAGATCAGCAGCGCCGCGACGGCCACCACGCCCCACTTCGTCACGTTGATGAAGCCGCTGTAGGTCCGCTCGTGCTCGGCGTAGTCCATGTATTCCGGGTTCATCGGAACGTCGTCGTGGATCGCCATGCCGCTCCAGCCTCCCGTGCTCGGCCGTCCCGCCGCGGGTGCCGCGCGGGACGCATCATTGTGTCGAGACTTAGCCCAAAGCCGGCAGGCCCGCAAACGACACAACCGCCGCAAGTCGCTGCTTTCGCGGGCGTCCTGCGGCTTTCGAAAGCAGACGGGCCGTTGAACGCGCGGTTACACCCGCATGGCAGGCCTGCGCATCTCGCCCGGCCAGGGGTCAGCCGCGGCGCGGCTCCGGCGTCACGCGCGTCACGTGACCCATCTTGCGCCCCGGGCGGGGCTGCGCCTTGCCGTAGAGGTGCAGGCTCGCGCCCGGCTCGGCCAGGATCGCGCGCCAGGCGTTGACGTCGTCGCCGATCAGGTTGCGCATCTGGATCGCGCCGAAGCGCTGCGTCGAGCCGAGCGGCCAGCCGCAGACCGCGCGCACGTGCTGCTCGAACTGCGACGTCGCGGCCCCGCCGAGCGTCCAGTGGCCGGAATTGTGGACGCGCGGGGCGATCTCGTTGACGACGAGCCGCTCCGGCCCGCCGTTCGCGCCGGGCACCACGAACATCTCCACCGTCAGCACGCCCACGTAGTCGAGCGCGTCGGCGATGCGCCGCGCCATCTCGGCGGCGAGCCGCTCGGTGTCGGGCGCCACGCGGGCCGGCAGGGTCGTGGTGGCGAGGATGCCGGCCGAATGGTTGTTCTCGTTGAGCTCGTAGGCGCGGAAGCCCCCGTCGACCCCGCGGGCGACGATCATGGACACCTCGCGCACGAAGGGCACGACGCCTTCGAGGATCGATTTCTGCCCGAGCGAGCGGAACACCACCGCGAGGTCCGAGCCCTCGCGCACCATGGCCTGGCCCTTGCCGTCGTAGCCGAAGCGCCGCGTCTTCAGGATCGACGGGCGGCCGAGCTGCGCCACGGCGCGGGCCAGCGCGCCGGGGTCGTCCACGGCCACGAAGGGCGCCGTCTCCAGCCCCAGCGAGCGGATGAACTGCTTCTCGACCAGCCGGTCCTGCGAGGTCTTCAGCGCGTCGCCGTTCGGCCGCACGGGGGCGTGGCGCGACAGCACGGCGGCGGTCTCGGCCGGCACGTTCTCGAATTCGTAGGTCACGACGGCGACCGATTTGGCGAAGCGCGCCAGCGCCGCCTCGTCGCGGTAGTCCGCCACCGTGTGGGCGTCGGCGACCGCGAAGGCGGGGCTGTCGGCGTCGGGGCAGTAGACGTGGCTCTTCAGGCCGAGGCCGGCCGCCGCCATGGCGATCATGCGGCCGAGCTGGCCGCCGCCGAGGATGCCCAGCGTGTCGCCGGGGGAGACGGCGGGCTCAGCCACCCGTCGCCTCGTCGCGCGGGACGTCCGCCACGCCCGCGGTCTGGCGCGCCCGGTGGGCGTCGAGCCGGTCGGCGAGGGCCGGGTCCGACAGGGCCAGCACGGCGGCGGCGAGCAGCGCGGCGTTGATGGCGCCGGCGCGGCCGATCGCTAGCGTGCCGACCGGCACGCCGGCCGGCATCTGGACGATGGAGTAGAGGCTGTCCCGGCCGCCGAGCGCGTGTGTCTCGACCGGCACGCCGAACACGGGAAGGGGCGTCATGCTCGCCGTCATGCCGGGCAGGTGCGCGGCCCCGCCGGCGCCGGCGATGACCACGCGATGCCCGGCCGCCTTGGCGCCCTGGGCAAAGGCCACCAGCCGGTCCGGCGTGCGGTGGGCCGACACGATGCGCGCGGCGTAGGGCACGCCGAGGCTGTCGAGCGTGTCGGCGGCGTGCCGCATCGTGGCCCAATCGGACTGGCTGCCCATGATGATGGCCACGGGCGCGCCATCCACGCCGGATCGGGCTGTCTGAGTCTGCACCGGTTCCCTCGCACCCGCCCGCGCCCGGCCGCGTGCCGGGATGCCAGGGCTCCGAAGCCCGGCAATCTAGGCAAATCGCGCCGCGCGCGGAAGGGGGCGCGGGCCGCTGTCAACCGCCAAGACGCCCCGAGACGGGCGTTGCATCGGCGCGGGATTCCGCTGTAGCCTGCGCCGACCGAACCCGCCGCGCCCGAGCGCCCGGCCGCGGGGCTCGGGCCGTTAGCTCAATGGTTAGAGCCGGCCGCTCATAACGGTCTGGTTGCAGGTTCGAGTCCTGCACGGCCCACCGGCTCCCGCCGCGCGTCAGCCCTCGACGCATTCCCGGCCCCCGCAACGCCGCCGCCCCCTCCCAGGCTGCGAGGCTTTCGGTTGGCGGGACCGGGCTTGTCCGGCCGTCACGGACTGCCCCGGCGGAAGCTGTGGAGCGCGAGCCGCTTCATGTCGCACCACGGAACCACACAAGAGGGCGCCTGTTGAACAGGCCCCGGTGGCAGTCGTGAGCATCCTGTGCAGTTTGAGAGCAGTCGAGACATGCAGACCGATGCCGAACCCTGCGGCCATCCGCGGGCGGAGGCTCTGCGCGCCTTCATCAGGAACCCGCCCTTTCCCTGCGTCGGGGCCAAGTCGGCGCTGTCGAGGGGGCGCATGCACGTCATCGTCGCCCGCGACATCACCTCGGCATGGGACGACCTGCGGATCTATCCCGAACTCCTAAACTTCATCGCCTCGTACCGTCGCCAGCCGGACCTGTTCCAGAGCTTCGCGGTGGTGTTCGAGGGGCCGGGCGACCTCACCGAGGAGGAGTTCGAGCGCAGCCTGTGGGCCAGGGCGCAGAGCCTGTCCGACAAGGATGCCTGGCACGGCGAGGACTACGACGCGCGCGTCGCGTCCGACCCCGACAACTCGCATTTCTCGCTGAGCTTCGGCGGCGAGGCCTTCTTCATCGTCGGGCTCCATCCGCGCGCGAGCCGGCCGGCCCGCCGCTTCTCGTCCCCGGTGCTGGTCTTCAACCTCCACGTCCAGTTCGAGCGGCTGCGGGCCGAGGGCCGTTACGAGAAGCTGCGCGACAGCATCATGCGGCGCGACGAGGACCTCGCCGGAAGCCTCAACCCGATGCTGGCCCGCCACGGCGAGATCTCCGAAGCGCGCCAGTACAGCGGGCGCAGCGTCGACGCGGAATGGCGCTGCCCACTGCGGCCCCGGATCGAGGTCGGCCCCGAGGCGGCTTGGCCCACAAACCCCCCGCTCTCGCTGGACGAGCTGCAGGTCGGCCCGTAGAGCCAAGCCGCGCCACCCGCGGGCCGGACCGATGCCGCGGGAGCCGCCCGGCTCCGGCCCGTCCCGGCCGACGCCCTCGAAGGAACACCAAGCATGTCAGTCGCCGAACACGCCGAGCCGCTGGAGATCCAGCCCCGGTCCGGGGTCGCCTTCACGCTCGACAAGGGCCAGCGCCTGACCGTGATCGATCCGCGCGGCGAGCAGGTGGCCGACCTCGTGGCCTACGACCGCCGCGACACGGACGAGGTGATCTCCTCCGGGCGCACGCTCGACTACGCCAGCCGCGTCTACCTGACGACGGGTGATCCGCTCTATTCCAACCGCTCCAACGTCATGCTGCGCATCGTCGAGGACACGGTCGGGCGCCACGACTTCCTGCTCACGCCCTGCTCGGCCGACACGTTCCGCATCATCTACGGCGACGCCGATCCGCACCGCGGCTGCTTCGGCAACCTCGCGGCCGCGCTGGCCCCCTACGGGATCGCGCCCGACCGCATCCCGGTGGCCTTCAACTGCTTCATGAACGTGCCGATCGACGCGGCGACGGGCGAGCTGCGCGTCGAGCCCCCGCTGAGCCGGGCCGGCGACCACATCACCTTCGTGGCCGAGGCCGACCTCATCATCGGCCTGACCGCCTGCTCGGCGCCGCAGTCCAACAACGGCAGCTTCAAGCCCATCCACTACCGCATCGACTGAGCGGCGTCCCCGCCTAGGCGACGGCCTCGTGCGTCGCCTGGAAGCGCTCGTCGCCGTAGAGGCGGATCGACTGCGTGGCGACGTCGCGGGTGATCCAGTCGCCGCGGCGGGCGACGCGGCGGCCGTAGGCGGTCGACACCTCCAGGGTTTCGGCCCGCGCGCGGGCCGCGGCCCGCGGCAGCGCCGCCGCGGCCCGGGTCGCGGCTTCGGTCCCGTCGAGATGGATGGCTTCCACGAGCGATGCGGAGCGGCGAAACAGCATGGTCGACCTCGCGTGTGGCCCGGGCCTCTTCCGTGATCCGTGAAGTCTCGATTCGAAGTTTCAACGGACTCTTGCGAGTCCGCGCCGTCGCGGGAACGTGATCGGCTTCCACGCCGCGACGGCGGAGCCCCCCGGCCCGGGTTCCCCCCGCGACCTGATCGGCGCGCCCTCGGACGCGAAGAAGCCCGCGGAGGGCTTCCCCCGCGGGCTTCGGATCCATCCGTGACGGGCGGGGCCGCGTCACATGTCGGTGCGCATGGCGAGGCCGCGGTTGAAGGCGAGCGCGCCGAGCGTGCAGGCGGCGCCGGACAGGAGGTAGACCACCACGGCCCACAGGCCGAACAGCGTGTAGCCGCCGAGCGCCGCCAGGGGGGCGAAGCCGGCGCCGAGCAGCCACGCCAGATCCGAGGTCAGCGCCGAGCCGGTGTAGCGGTTCGCCTTGGAGAAGTTCGCCGCCACTGCGCCCGCCGCCTGGCCGAAGGACACGCCGAGCAGCCCGAAGCCGACCAGGATGAACACGAGGTGGCCCTGCAGGCCGCCGTTCAGCAGGAACGGGATCGCGAAGGAGAAGCCCGCGATGCCGGCCGCGCTGGAGCCCAGCAGCGTGCGGCGGCCGATGAAGTCGGCCAGCAGGCCCGACACCACAACGCCGATCGTCAGCGACACGGCGCCGAGGCATTCGAGCTCGAGGAAGGACTCGGGCGTCCGGTCGGTGAAGAGCTGCACGAAGGACAGCGGGAAGATGGTGACGAGGTGGAACAGCGCGTAGGAGGCGAGCGGCACGAAGGCGCCGATCAGGATGTCCCTCCACTGCGTGCGCACCAGGGTGCGGATCGGCACCGGCAGGAGGTCGCGGGTGTTGAGCAGCTCGGCGAACTCCTCGGTGGCGATGAGGCGCAGCCGGGCGAACAGGGCCACGACGTTGATCGTGAAGGCCACGAAGAACGGGTAGCGCCAGCCCCAGCTCAGGAAGTCGTCGATGTCGAGGTTGGCCATGAAGAAGGCGAAGAGCCCCGCCGCCACCATCAGGCCGATCGGCGCGCCGAGCTGGGGCACCATGGCGTAGAGGCCGCGGCGGTTCCGGGGAGCGTTGAGCGCCAGCAGGGACGCGAGGCCGTCCCACGCGCCGCCGAGCGCCACGCCCTGGCCGATGCGCAGCAGCACGAGCAGCACGACCGACCAGGAGCCGATGTCGTCGTAGCCCGGCAGGAAGGCGATGCCGGCGGTGGAGATGCCGAGCAGGAACAGCGCGGTGGTGAGCTTCACGCCGCGGCCGTGCCGCCGGTCGATCTGAAGGAAGATCACGGAGCCGACCGGGCGGAACACGAAGCCGAGGCTGAACACCGCGAAGGCCAGCAGCGTGCCGTCGACCGCACTCACGAAGGGGAAGACCACCTTCGGGAACACCAGCGCGCAGGCGATGCCGAAGACGAAGAAGTCGAAGGCTTCCGAGGTGCGGCCGATCACCACGCCGAGCGCGATCTCGCTCGGAGACACGTGGTGCTCGTCCGCCGACACCAGCCGGGCGTCGCGTTCGACCTGCCTCGACGTTGGCGTGCCTGCAACGATGTTGGTCATCTCCGCTTCCTCGTTTGACGCCGCGCCGGGCATCCGTCGCCGTCCGCCGCGCGGGCCCGAGCCCCGCGCGGACCGTCCCGCATGGCACGCATACCGCGCGCGGGGCCGGGCTCCAACCGCTCTGGCCTGGACAAAACGTCCAATGCTAAGAGGGTGATGACGATCGTACATGAGGCTCGACCCTCGCAACAGATGGCCCGTCCGTGAGACTTCTGCGATTCTTCGGCCTGCTTCCGCTCTTCGCCCTGCTGGGCGGTTGCGATTTCGTGATCCTGAACCCGTCGGGCGACGTGGCCCTGCAGGAGCGCAACCTCATCCTGGCCTCGACGGGGCTGATGCTGCTCATCATCGTGCCGGTGATCGTGGCGACGGCGCTGTTCGCATGGCGCTACCGCGCGTCCAACACCACGGCCGCCTACGCGCCGGACTGGAACCACTCCACCCAGCTCGAAGTGCTGATCTGGACGGCGCCGCTGCTGATCATCATCGCGCTCGGCGCCCTGACCTGGATCAGCACTCACGTGCTCGACCCGTTCCGGCCCATCGGCCGCATCGACGCCAAGCGCGCCGTGCCGATCGGCGACAAGCCGCTGGTCATCGACGCCGTGTCGCTCGACTGGAAGTGGCTGTTCATCTACCCCGACCAGGGCATCGCCACGGTCAACGCGCTGGCGGCCCCCGTCGACAAGCCGATCGAGTTCCACATCACCTCCGGCACGGTGATGAACACGCTGTTCATCCCGGCCATGGCGGGCCAGATTTACGCCATGGCGGGCATGGAAACGAAGCTCTCCGCGGTGATGAACAAGGAGGGCACGTTCGACGGCTTCTCCGGCATGTATTCCGGTGCCGGCTTCTCCGACATGAAGTTCAAGTTCCAGAGCCTCCAGCCCGACGCCTTCAACGCCTGGGTCGACAACGCCAAGCACGCCGACATGAAGCTCGACGCGGCGAAGTTCGACGAGCTGTCGAAGCCCAGCTCCAAGGTGCGCCCGCAGTTCTACGGCTCGGTGCAGCCGGACCTGTTCAACAAGATCCTCAACATGTGCACCGACCCCAACAAGATGTGCGAGGACCAGATGATGGCCATCGACGCCACCGGCGGAGTGGCGGGCGAGAAGGGCGCGGAGAACCGCGAGAAGCTGATCTACGACGGCGCCCGCCTCGAGGAGGGCAACGAGGCCCCCGGCGCGACCTTCCCGGCCTCGGGCCGCCCGCCGAACGAGCTGAAGACCGCGCCGCAGGGCGTCGAGCCCAGCGGCATGGCGACCCAGTCCAACCAGGGTGGCTCGAAAGCCGACGACGCCCAAGGTAAGGGTAAGCCCCACGAGGACGGGATGCCCGTCGACAACGGCAAGATGAATCCCGCCCCGGCGCAGATCAACCCGCACTGACGCCGGACCACCGCCCCAAGACGAACCGAACGACGAACGACACCTGACGAGACCCGCCGCATGTTCTCGAACATCAACCTTCAGCAGCTGATCTTCGGGCGTCTCACGCTCGAAGCCATCCCCTATCACGAGCCCATCCTGATCGTGACCTTTCTCGGGGTGGCGGTCGGCGGCGCCGCGCTCCTCGGCGCCCTGACCTACTACAAGGTCTGGGGCTATCTCTGGAGCGAGTGGTTCACCTCGATCGACCACAAGAAGATCGGCATCATGTACTGCGTGCTGGCGCTGGTCATGCTGGTGCGCGGCTTCTCCGACGCGCTGCTGATGCGCTCGCAGCAGGCCCTGGCCTTCAACGGCTCCGAGGGCTACCTGCCGCCGCACCACTACGACCAGGTGTTCACGGCCCACGGCGTCATCATGATCTTCTTCATGGCGATGCCCTTCGTCACCGGCCTGATGAACTTCGTCGTGCCGCTGCAGATCGGCGCGCGCGACGTCGCCTTCCCGTTCCTGAACAACTTCTCGTTCTGGATGACGGTGGCCGGCGCCATGACGGTCATGCTGTCGCTGTTCGTCGGCGAGTTTGCCCGCACCGGCTGGACCAACTTCGCGCCCCTGTCCGAGTCGTCCTACAGCCCCGGCGTCGGCGTCGACTACTACATCTGGTCGCTGCAGATCGCCGGCATCGGCACGCTGCTGTCCGGCGTCAACCTCATCGCCACCATCGTGAAGATGCGGGCGCCCGGCATGTCCTTCATGAAGATGCCGATCTTCACCTGGACGGCGCTCTGCACCAACGTGCTGATCGTGGCCGCCTTCCCGATCCTCACCGCCGTGTTGGCCCTGCTGTCGCTCGACCGCTACCTCGGCTTCAACTTCTTCACGAACGACCTCGGGGGCAACCCGATGATGTATGTGAACCTGCTGTGGATCTGGGGCCACCCGGAGGTCTACATCCTCATCCTGCCGCTGTTCGGCGTCTTCTCCGAGGTCACCTCGACCTTCTGCGGCAAGCGCCTGTTCGGCTACGCCTCGATGGTCTACGCGACCGTCGTCATCACCATCCTGGCCTACCTGGTCTGGCTCCACCACTTCTTCACCATGGGCAACGGGGCGAGCGTCAACTCGTTCTTCGGCATCACCACGATGATCATCTCCATCCCCACGGGGGCGAAGATCTTCAACTGGATGTTCACCATGTACAAGGGGCGCATCCGCTTCGAGCTGCCCATGTACTGGACCGTCGCCTTCATCATCACCTTCGTGATCGGCGGCATGACGGGCGTGCTGCTCGCCGTCCCCCCGGCCGACTTCCAGCTGCACAACAGCCTGTTCCTCGTCGCCCACTTCCACAACGTCATCATCGGCGGCACGTTCTTCGGCATCATGGCCGGCGTAGCCTACTGGTGGCCGAAGGCCTTCGGCTTCAAGCTCGACGTGTACTGGGGCAAGTGGTCGTTCTGGCTGTGGGTGTCGGGCTTCTACTTCGCCTTCATGCCGCTCTACGTGCTCGGCCTGATGGGCGTCACCCGACGCCTGAACCACTTCGACGACCCGTCGCTGCGCATCTGGTTCGTGATCGCGGCCTTCGGCGCACTGCTGGTCGCGGGCGGCATCGGTACCTTCTTCTACCAGATCTACGTCTCGATCCGGGAGCGCGACGTGCTGGCCGACGTGACCGGCGACCCGTGGGACGGCCGCACCCTGGAGTGGTCGACCTCGTCGCCCCCCCCGGCCTACAACTTCGCCTTCACACCGATGTGCCACGACCTCGACGCCTGGACCGACATGAAGAAGCGCGGCTACGTGCGCCCGCTGGACGGCTACAAGGCCATCCACATGCCCAAGAACACGCCCGCCGGCATCATCCTGTCGGGCCTGTCCCTGGCCTTCGGCTTCGCCATGATCTGGTACATCTGGTGGCTCGCGGCCTTGAGCTTCGTCGCCATCGTGGTCTACACGATCGCCCACACCTTCAACTACAACCGGGACTACTACATCTCGGCCGAGGAGGTGACGCGGACCGAGGAGCAGCGCTCGCGCCTGCTCGGCCTCAAGGCCTGAAGGGGGGCTGACGCATGACCCGCGCACCCGAAGCCATCGCCGACGACCACGTCCTCAAGTTCTACGTGGCCGGCGAGGACGGTCATGGCCACGCCGAAGGCGGGACCATGATCGGGTTCTGGATCTACCTGATGAGCGATTGTCTCATCTTCGCCAGCCTGTTCGCCTGCTACGCGGTCTACGGCCACGCCTATGCGGCGGGGCCGTCCCCGGCCGACCTGTTCGAGCTGCCCACCGTGGCGCTCAACACGGCGCTGCTGCTGTTCTCCTCCATCACCTACGGCTTCGCCATGCTGATGATGGAGAAGAACAAGCTGCCGCTCACCATCATGTGGATGCTGATCACGGCGGCCTTCGGCATCGGCTTCGTGTATCTCGAGCTCAACGAGTTCGCGCACCTCATCCACGAGGGCGCGGGCCCGCAACGCTCGGCCTTCCTGTCGTCCTTCTTCACGCTGGTCGGCACCCACGGCCTGCACGTGTCGGTCGGCATCCTGTGGATGTTCGTGCTGATGGCTCAGCTGCTGTGGAAGGGCATGGGCCACGAGAACAAGCGCCGCATGATGTGCCTGTCCATGTTCTGGCACTTCCTCGACGTCGTGTGGATCGGCGTCTTCTCCTTCGTGTACCTCGTGAGTGTGCTGCCATGAGCGCCGGAAACGCCGCCGGAAACGTCCACGTCGAGGTCCTGCACGACCACGACGAGGCCGCCCACGGGACACTGCAGAGCTACACGATCGGCTTCGTGCTGTCGGTGATCCTGACCGCGATCCCGTTCTGGCTCGTGATGAAGCACGTCATCGTCGACAGCCAGACCACCACGCTGATCGTCATGGGCCTCGGCTTCGTGCAGATCATCGTGCACATGCACTACTTTCTGCACATGAACACCAAGTCCGAGGGCGGCTGGACCTTCCTGGCCCTCACCTTCACCGTGGTGATGGTGGTGATCACGCTCGCGGGCTCGATCTGGGTCATGTACCACATGAACGGGAACATGATGCCGATGCGGCCCGCCGACATGAGCACCATGAAGATGTGACGATGCGCGACGCGCGCGCCGCCGAACCCGCGCCCGGCCCGGCGCCGGCCCCGCCCGATGCGGCGGGCCGGCGCCGGTCCCGTTTCGGGCGGGTCGCCCTCCTCGCCGCCGGCAGCCTCGCGGTCGCGCTGCTGCTGGCGCTCGGCTGCTGGCAGGTCTACCGCCTCCGCTGGAAGCTCGACCTCATCGCGGCGGTGGCCGCCCGCGTCCACGCCGCGCCGGTGGCGCCGCCCGGCCCGGCCGCTTGGCCGTCCGTGACGGCCGACGCCGACCAGTACCTCCACGTCACGGCGCGCGGCACCTTCGACAACGCCCGCGAAACCTTCGTCCAGGCCGTGACCGACTACGGCCCCGGCTTCTGGCTCCTGACCCCGTTCCGCACGGACGCCGGCTTCACGGTGCTGGTGAACCGCGGTTTCGTGCCGCCGGACCGCCGCGACGCCGCGACGCGCGCCGCGGGCGAGATCGCCGGCCCGACGGAGGTCACCGGCCTCCTGCGCGTCGACGAGCCCGGCGGCGCCTTCCTGCGCCACAACGATCCCGCGGCGGACCGCTGGTTCTCGCGCGACGTGGCGGCGATCGCGGCGAAGCGCGGGCTCGCCGGGCCGGTCGCGCCCTACTTCATCGACGCCGGCGGCGCTCCCGTGCCCGGCGGCTTCCCGATCGGCGGGCTGACCGTCGTGGCCTTCCCGAACAACCACCTCGTCTACGCGATTACCTGGTTCGCCATGGGGTTAGGCCTCGCCGGCGCGCTGGTGTGGGTCGTGCGCGAGGAGCGGAGGCCGGGGAACCCGCGGTGAGCGACGCGATGCCCGTGCCGGACGCGCTCGCGGCCTCGTTCGCCGACGACCTCGGCTCCGCGGCGGCGGACGGCGACGCCTCGGGCTCGAAGAACCTCCTGCTGCTGATCCAGCTCCGCTGGATCGCCGTGGTCGGGCAGATCGTCACGCTGGCGGTCGTGGGGGCGGGGCTGCACGTGCCGCTGCCGGTCGGTCCCATGGCGGGCGTGCTGCTCGGGCTCGTGCTGGTCAACGCCGGCAGCCTCATCCGCCTGTCCATGCCCCACCCCGTGCGGCGGGGAGAGTTGGCCCTGGCGCTGGTGCTCGACGTCGTGGCGCTGACCGCGCAGCTCGGGCTGACGGGTGGCGCCGCCAACCCCTTCGCGTTCCTGTACCTGATCCCGGTGACGCTGGCCGCCGTGCTGCTCGACGCCGCCGCGACCTGGGCGCTGGTGGCCGTCACGGCCCTGTGCTTCGGCGGCCTCACCCGCATCGCCCTGCCGCTCGACTTCTCGGGGCTGCCGGCGCCGGAGCTCCGAGCCGTGCAGACCGCGGGCCTGCTGATCTGCTTCCTGCTCGACGCCGGCCTGCTCGTCGCCTTCATCACGCGCGTCGCGCGCAACCTCGGCGAGCGCGACGCGCGGCTGGCCGCCCTGCGCCAGCGCGCCGCCGAGGAGGACGGCATCGTGCGGATGGGGCTGCTGGCCTCGGGTGCCGCCCACCTGCTCGGCACGCCGCTGTCGACGCTGTCCGTGATCCTCGGCGACTGGCGGCGCATGCCGGCGCTCAACGCCGACCCGGAGCTGATGGGCGAGCTCGACGTGCTGGAGGCCGAGGTCAGGCGCTGCAAGGCGATCCTGACCGGCATCCTCGTCTCGGCCGGCGAAGCGCGGGGGGAGGGCGCCGCCGCGACGACGCTGCGGCGGTTCCTCGACGGACTCGTCGCGGGATGGTGCGACGCCCACCCCGGGGCGCGGCTCCACTACGACGGCGTCGCCGACGATCCGGCCATCGTGTCCGACACGGCGCTGAAGCAGGTGATCCTCAACCTGCTCGACAATGCCGCCGAGGTCTCGCCCGAATGGCTGAGCCTGAGCGTGGAGCTCCGGAGCAGCGTTCTGCAACTTCGGGTCGAGGACCGCGGCCCCGGCTTCGCGTCGGAGATCCTGGCCGACATCGGCGCGCCCTACCGCTCCACCAAGGGCCGGCAGGGCGGGGGGCTCGGGCTGTTCCTGGTGTTCAACGTGGCGCGCAAGCTCGGCGGCCGCGTGACGGCGGGCAACGGGCCCGCCGGGGGGGCGGTGGTCACCATGACGCTGCCCCTGGCCGCGCTGGCCGTGGCGGACCGGCCCGCCGCGCGGTCCGAGGCCGAGCGGGAGCCCACGCATGTCGGATGAGCGCCTGCTGGTCGTGGTCGACGACGATGAGAGCTTCGCCCGCACGCTGAAGCGCTCCTTCGAGCGCCGCGGCTACGAGGTCGTCGTGGCGCCGGCCCTGCCCGACGTGAAA
Source organism: Lichenibacterium dinghuense (assembly GCF_021730615.1). Classification (NCBI taxonomy): domain Bacteria; kingdom Pseudomonadati; phylum Pseudomonadota; class Alphaproteobacteria; order Hyphomicrobiales; family Lichenihabitantaceae; genus Lichenibacterium; species Lichenibacterium dinghuense. Next base: position 583,025 of record NZ_JAJLMN010000001.1, on the reverse strand, counting down.
GCGCTCCTGGAGGAGCGCACGCCGGGCTTCGCGGTGGTGGACCTGAAGCTCGCCGGCGCGTCCGGCCTCGCCTGCCTCGACGCGCTCCACGCCCACGATCCCGACATGCTGATCGTGGTGCTGACGGGCTTCGCCTCCATCGCCACGGCGGTCGAGAGCATCAAGCTCGGCGCCTGCCACTACCTCGCCAAGCCCGCCAACACGGACGACATCGAGGCGGCCTTCTCGAAGCGGACGGGGGACGCCGCGGTGCCGGTCGGCGACCGGGCGACCTCGATCAAGACGCTGGAATGGGAGCGCATCCACGAGGTGCTGGCCGAGACGGGCTTCAACATCTCCGAGACGGCCCGCCGCCTCGGCATGCACCGCCGAACGCTGGCGCGGAAGCTGGAGAAGCGGCAGGTGACGTAGCGCGGAGCGGGTTGCCTGTTCGAGGTTTGACGCGATCAAAGGCGGAGCATGCGCAGCCCTGTGCCTCTGCCGACCGGCAACTCGAATAGGAATGGCGGTTGAAACCGGGCGGCGGCGTTTTCGATGTCCGGCCAACGCCACAGGATCGTCGAGGCTCGCTGGTGCATCGGCATGGTCTGGAAGGACGGTGCGAGCGCAATCCCTTTCAGGTTGCACTGCGTGAAGGCAAGACGCTCGGGGCGATTCCTGGAGATCCGAACGTCTCCGGTCAGCACCAACCAGTCGTCACCTGTCGCTCGCAACGTCGCCATCCAGACGACGTCTGTCGCATGAGGTCCGCAAGGCAGATCGCGAACGTGCACGGCGTCGTGGCCGAGATGGGCCACGTAGCCGTTCAGAGTCGACGCGACGACGTGCGAGATGCAGTTATCGACGAAGATCCTCACGCTGCCTGCCGCAGGGCGACATGCTGCTCGAACTCGACGGCCCGCCGGATGGAGCGGAGGGACACTCCCCAAGCCCGAGCCGCAGCCTGCGGCGATGCCTCAGCCTTCGCCGCCGCTGCCAAGGTTGCGGTCGGGATCGACGTCTCGGCCTCGATCGGCTGTCCGAACGAGCGGGCCGGATCGACGACCACTGACCTGTTCTTGCCCAAAGGCCACCACAGCATCGGAGATCCCAAGTCGTCGTATTCGAGGTTGGTCAGGCTCTGCTCGATGATCTCGCGAAAGGCGAACTGACGTCGGAACAGGTCGATGAGCTTCGTCTGCCCGTCTTCCTCGATCACCTGCAGGAAGATAGAGCGCCCGTCGGTGCGGAACCGCTTCGTGGACAGAGGCCGCTCATCGCCGACGAGGTCGCGGGCGAGCCCGATCGCCTGCCGCACGCGCTGCGGGCTGAGCCCCTTGGCGATGAAAGCGGCCACGACCCTGATCTCTTGGAGGTCGCGAAAGCCCAAGAACGTGCCGTCTTCGCCGAGGTCAACCTGCGAGCGCCACAACGGCTCATAGCGCCGCCCGCCGATCGCGTGACCCCGCAGCCAACGGGAGATTTTCGATGGGGACACCTGCACCAGCCGCCCGGCCTCGGCAGGAGTGTAAAGGCCGATTCCGACCAAACCTTCGGAGGATCTGGGTAGAATTTGGTCCACCGACTCACCTGAGCGTTTCGCAGGCCATCCTCCATCAAGCAGCGGCGAAAGGCAAAGAACTCATGGAGAGCCGGGCCCTCGCGAGCCCGGCCCCTCAACTCACTCCGCCGCCGGCACGTAGAGCTTCCCACCCCCGTCCAGGAACTCCTTCGACTTCTCCTCCATGCCCAGCATGGCCTCGGCCTCGCGGCGCAGGTCCTGGGTGATCTGCATGGAGCAGAACTTCGGCCCGCACATCGAGCAGAAATGCGCGACCTTGTGGGCGTCCTTGGGCAGGGTCTCGTCGTGGAAGCGGCGCGCCGTGTCGGGGTCGAGCGCGAGGTTGAACTGGTCCTCCCAGCGGAAGTCGAAGCGCGCGCGGCTCAAAGCGTCGTCGCGCACCTGCGCGGCCGGGTGGCCCTTGGCGAGGTCGGCCGCGTGGGCCGCGATGCGGTAGGTGATGACGCCGGTCTTCACGTCGTCGCGGTCGGGGAGACCCAGGTGCTCCTTCGGCGTGACGTAGCAGAGCATGGCCGTGCCGAACCAGCCGATCATCGCGGCGCCGATGCCAGACGTGATGTGGTCGTAGCCCGGCGCGATGTCGGTGGTCAGCGGCCCGAGAGTGTAGAAGGGGGCTTCGCCGCACTCGGCGAGCTGCTTCTCCATGTTGACCTTGATCTTGTGCATGGGCACGTGGCCCGGCCCCTCGATCATCACCTGGCAGCCCTTGGCCGAGGCCACCTTGGTGAGCTCGCCGAGGGTTTCGAGCTCGCCGAACTGCGCGGCGTCGTTGGCGTCTGCCAGCGAGCCCGGCCGCAGGCCGTCGCCGAGCGAGAAGCTCACGTCGTAGCGGCGCATCAGGTCGCAGATCTCGTCGAAGCGCTCGTAGAGGAAGCTCTCCTTGTGGTGGGCGAGGCACCAGCGCGCCATCATCGAGCCGCCGCGGCTCACGATGCCGGTGACGCGGCGCGCGGTCAGCGGCACGTGGTGCAGCCGCACGCCCGCGTGGATGGTGAAATAGTCGACGCCCTGCTCGGCCTGCTCGATCAGCGTGTCCTTGAACACCTCCCAGTCGAGCTTGATCGGGTCGCCGCCGACCTTCTCCAGCGCCTGGTAGATCGGCACCGTGCCGATCGGCACCGGCGAGTTGCGCACGATCCACGAGCGGATGTTGTGGATGTTGCGGCCCGTCGACAGGTCCATGACCGTGTCGGCGCCCCAGCGGATCGCCCAGACCAGCTTCTCCACCTCCTCGGCAGCGCCGGACGTCACGGCCGAGTTGCCGATGTTGGCGTTGACCTTGACCAGGAAGTTCCGGCCGATCGCCATCGGCTCGAGTTCGGTGTGGTTGATGTTGGCCGGGATGATGGCGCGGCCGAGCGCGATTTCGCTCCGCACGAACTCCGGCGTCACGAAGGCCGGCAGGCTGGCGCCGAACGACTCGCCGTCGGCGAGCTTGGCCTCGGCGTCGGCCTGCGCCGCCTCGCGCGCGAGGTTCTCGCGGTGCGCGACGTAGGCCATCTCTTCCGTGACGATGCCCGCGCGGGCGAACTCGTATTGCGTCGCCATCTGGCCGGGGCGCGCGGCGCGCAGGATGCGGTGGGCCGGGCAGGGCTCGGCGACGCGGTCCTCGGGCAGGTTGCCGTTGTCCTCGGGGCGCACGGCGCGGCCCTCGACGGCCTCGAAGCCGCGGGCCGCGATCCAGCCCTCGCGGATGGCGGGCAGGCCCTGGCGCAGGTCGATGCGGGCGCCGTCCTCCGTATAGGGGCCCGACGGGTCGTAGACCCGCACCGGCGGTTCCTTGGGGTCGGTGAGCGTGATCTCGCGGAACGGCACGCGGAGCTGCGGGTGGGACTTCGGCGAGGCGTAGACCTTGCGCGAGCCGATGATCGGGCCCGTGGTGACGGTGTCGGGCGCCGGGGCGGCGTTGCGGGGTTCGGACGGTTGAAGCGACATGGATCTCCTCCCGAGAGCACGGGCGCGTGCTCGCTGCTGAGAACAGGCCGCGCGGGGCGGCCTGCGTTGGAGATCCGGGCGCGATGGGTGAGGAGGAGCCGGGCGCGGGGGCGCGGCAGATCCGTCCCTTCGCCGGCATGACCCGGATCAGGTTCAAAGGGATCGGCTCGCCGCCGTCTCAGCCCCGGTCATGGGACGCCCCTCGGACGGGGTGAGACTGCGCTCCCCGGCGGGCGGTCGTCAAGCACGCCCGCGGCCGTTTGCGATCCGTTTCCTCGCGCGGGCGTTGACGGCCCGAGCCGCATCTCCGCGGCGGAGGTCCCCCGCATGCGCCATCTCCTCGCGGTCCCGCTCCTCGCCGTCCTGGTCGCTCCGGCCGCAGCGGCGCCCGCCTCGCGCGCCGCCCACATGGACGAGTACCTGTCGATCTGGGCGCACAACGACGCGATCAACCCCGACACCGTGACGCGTCTCTACGGGCAGCGCGTCGACTATTACGGGCGCGCGATGTCGGCCGGGGACGTCTATCGCGACAAGCTCGCCTTCGTGCGCCGCTATCCCGTGCGCTCCTACGCGGCCGTGCCCGGCACCGTCAGCAACGACTGCTCGGACGCGACTCCGCGCTGCCGCGTCTCCGCCGTGATGCGCTGGAGCCGGGCGGGCCGCGGCGGGGGGCGGGAAAGCGGCACCAACACCGTGCGGCTCGACCTCGCGCGGGAGGACGGCACGCTGAAGATCGTGCGCGAGAGCGGCGAGCCGGTGTCGGGTCGGCGCTGACATCCAGAGCTGCAATAAAGATCGCGGTCCTCTTCAACGGGGCCGCGATCAGGCGTAGAAGATGCGCGGCCAGCCGGGACGGCCCACGGTCCGATTCGAGTACCATGACGAGGCGCCGGCGGCCGTCGGTATCCACCCATGTCGGACCTGTCTTCGCTGCTCGGCTTCCTGGTCGAGCATCCCCTCTACGACGCCCTCGCGGTCGTCCTCCTCGCCCTGTTCGGCGCCGTGCTGCGCGGCAGCTTCGTCTACATCCCCAACACGCAATACGGCATCGTCGAGCGGCGCTGGAGCGCCCGGCGCACGCGCGAGCCCTTCGCCCCCATGGCGGTCAACGGCAACGCCGGCTTCCTGCCCGAAGTGCTGCGCGGCGGCTGGCACACGCTGCAGCCCTTCCAATACGTGGTGCACAAGCGCTCGCTGATCGGCATCGACCAGATCGCCTATCTGGTGGCCCGCGTCGGCCGCCCGCTCGAATCCGGCCAAGCGCTCGGCGAGTGGCCGCACGACGTCGCGGTCGACGACGCGCGCGGCTTCCTCGACGGCGGCGGGCAGGCCGGCCCGCAGCGCCGGATCCTGCGCTCGGGCACCTACGCGATCAACACCGCGCTCTTCGCCGTCATCACCGAGGACGACATCCACCACCTCGACGCGGCCAAGAAGGATGACGCCCAGTTCCAGGCCACCCTGCTCGACCGCGCCGGCTTCCAGCCCGTCGTGATCAAGGACGACCGCATCGGCATCGTCACGGTTCAGGACGGGCCGGCGCTCCAGCACGGCGAGATCATCGCGCCCACGGTCGGCACGGACGCCGCCAACCCGGACCACTTCCACAACTCGTTCCAGAACATCGGGCGCTTCCTCGCCGCCGGCGGGCGGCGCGGCCGGCAGGAGCAGGTGCTGGTCGAGGGCACCTATTTCCTCAATCGCCTCTTCGCCACCGTGGAGGTGACCGGCAAGCGCCGCATCGAGATCGGCACCGTCGGCGTCATCAACTCCTTCGTGGGGCGCGAGTCGGACGAGGCCATCACGGCCGAGAACGGCCGCGGCCGCACGGTCGAGGTCGGCAACCGGGGCATCTGGCGCCGGCCGCTGGAGCCCGGCAAATACGCCATCAACCCCTACGCGGCCGAGGTCGTGGACGTGCCGACCACCAACTTCCAGCTCCGCTGGATCGACGGCGTGGTCAGCGCCGCCGCGATCCCCAACGGGCGCTCCTACGACGACGCCCTGCGCGAGATCCCCGTCATCACGCGCGACGCCTTCGAGATTCTGGTGCCGCTGTCGATCGTCGCCCACATCTCGCCGGTCAACGCCCCCCACGTCATCCAGCGCTTCAGCCAGATCGAGCGGCTGGTGAACCAGACGCTCGACCCCTTCGTGTCCTCCTACTTCAAGGACACGGCGCAGCGGAACACGCTGCTCGACTTCATCGAGCGGCGCGTCGAGATCGGCAAGGAGGCGCTCGCCGCCATGAAGGCGCGGCTCGCCGAGCACCGCATCGAGATCGAGGAGGTGATGATCGGCACGCCGCGCCCCGCGCCCGGCGACACCCGCATGGAGGCGATGCTGGAGCAGCTGCGCGCCCGCCAGCTCGCCCGCGAGGAGCAGAAGACCTTCGCGGACCAGCAGGAGGCGGCCACCAAGCGCAAGGCGCTGAACGAGCAGATCGCGCTGGCCGAGCAGCAGGCCGGCATCACCCGCTCGGAGCTGTCGATCTGCATCGCCGAGAACGAGGGCGCTGCCGAGACGGCGAGGAAGCGCAAGGCCGCGGACGGCATCCGCGTCATGGCCGAGGCGGAGGGCGCGGCCGAGACGGCGCGCAAGACCCGCGCCGCCGAGGGCATCCGCGTGATGGCCGAGGCGGAGGCCTACGCCGCCAAGGCGAGGGCGGAATCCTTCGGCGGCACCGAGAACCTGATGCGCTAGGCCATGATCACCGCCCTGGTCGAGATCGCCAAGGACAGCCGGACGCCGCTCGTGCCCTCGGTGGTGATGGGCGGCGCGGGCGGCGAGGCGGGCACCATGGCGGGCGGCCTGCCCGGCCTGCTGCTCGCCCTCGCGGCCAAGGACCTCGTGCCGAAGACGGAGGCGCTCCTCAACGGCGCGGCGGACGGGCCGGGGCGGCGCTGACGCGCCCCGATCCCGCCAGCGGGGGTGCGGGTCCCGTCGGGGAGCGTTCCCCGACGGGGGAGAGCGTCAGAACGGCAGGTTGAACACGCGGTAGGGCTGGAGCGCGCCCTGCTCGACGGGGCCGAAGGCCACCACCGTGCCGCCGCAGTTGGCCCAGGCCATGCCCTCGGCCGGCGCGTCGCGCCCGCGCAGGATCAGCGCCTGGCCGCGCCGCAGCCGCGCCGCGTCCTGGCGCACGATGTCGACGTGCGGCACCTCGCCGAGGCCCGCCTCGACGCGGCGGAGCTGGCCCGTGAAGGCCGCGGGATCCTCGCCCTCGCCCGGCAGCACGGCGCCGTCGGCCTCGAGGAAGGGCCCGACGCGGGTGCGGCGCAGGGCGTTGACGTGGCCGAGGCAGCCCAGTGCGTCGCCGAGGTCGCGCGCGATGGCCCGCACGTAGGTGCCCTTGCCGCAATGGGCTTCGAGCACCGCCTCGTCGACCGAGCACTCGATCAGGTCGAGCGCGTGGATGGTGATCGGCCGCGCCGCGAGCTCGAACACCTCGCCCTCGCGGGCGCGGTCGTAGGCGCGCTCGCCGTTGACCTTGATGGCCGAGTAGGCCGGCGGGCGCTGCATGATGGTGCCGAGGAAGGACGGCAGCAGTGCCTCGATCTGCTCCCGCGTCGGGCGGAGGTCCGAGGTCGCGACGACCTCGCCCTCGGTGTCGTCGCTGTCGGTCTTCACGCCCCAGCGGATGCGGAAGCGGTAGCTCTTGGCGCCGTCCTGCACGAAGGGCACCGTCTTGGTGGCCTCGCCGAAGGCGATCGGCAGCAGGCCGGAGGCGAGCGGGTCGAGCGTGCCGGCATGGCCGGCCTTCTTGGCGTTGAACATGTGCTTCAGCCGGCCCACCGCGTGGGTCGAGGTCATGCCGACGGGCTTGTCGAGCACCAGCCAGCCGTTCACCTCGGCCTTGCTCCGGCGCGGCGGCCGGTTGACGGGGCGTGGATCGGCGGGGCGCGCGTCCTGCGCTTCGGTCGTGCTCATCGTGTCAGTCCTGATCGTGTTCGTCGTCGGCCCGGATGTCGCGCTGCACCGCCGGGGAAGCCAGCAGCGCGTCGATCCGGGCGGATTTCTCGAAGCTCTCGTCGACGCGGAACTTCAGGTCGGGGGCGAACTTCAGCGCCACCTTGTGGGCGAGCTCGCTGCGCAGCAGCTTCTTGTGCTTCTCCAGCGCCTCGACTACCGGCTTCACGTCGCCGCCGCCGAGCGGCATGACGTAGACGTTGGCGATCTTGAGGTCCGGCGACATGCGGACCTCCGGCACCGTGACGACGAGCCTGTCGAGCACGGGGTCGTTCAGCGCGCCGCGCGACAGCATCTCGGCCATGACGTGCCGGATCAACTCGCCCACGCGCAGCATACGCTGCGACGGCTGGGCGCCGGAATGATGGACTCTGGACATGGAGGTTCTCGGTCCTGGACCTGTGGGCGGCCGTCCCGCGGCCCCCTGACAATGGCGTCGGCGCGTCTTCGCCGCCACGCCGGGCCGGGCGCTGCGCCGGCCTCAAACGAGATGCGGGAAGGCGGACCGTCCGGCCCGCCTTCCCGCCGACTTCACCCCGGAGGGCGCCCGCCAATCAGAGCGAGCGCTTCTCCTCGTGGACGCGGTAGCACTCGATCACGTCGCCCGAGCGCATGTCCTGGTAGGACTCGAAGGCCATGCCGCATTCCTGGCCGGCCACCACGTCCTTGACCTCGTCCTTGAAGCGCTTGAGCGTCGACAGCTTGCCCTCGTGCACCACGACGTTGTCGCGGATCAGGCGCACGTTGGCGCCGCGCTGGACGTTGCCGTCCGTGACGCGGCAGCCCGCCACCTTGCCGACCTTGGAGATGTGGAAGACCTCCAGGATCGTGGCGTTGCCCAGCATCTCCTCGCGCAGGTTCGGCGGCAGAAGGCCGGACATGGCCGCCTTGGCGTCGTCCACGAGGTCGTAGATGACGTTGTAGTAGCGGATCTCCTGGCCGTTCTGGTCGGCGGCGGTGCGCGCCTCCTTGTGGGCCCGGACGTTGAAGCCGACGATCAGCGCGCCCGAAGCCTGGGCCAGCGTGACGTCCGACTCGGTGATGCCGCCCACGCCGGCGTGGATGATGCGGGCGCCGACCTCGTCGTTGCCCACCTTCTCCAGCGTGGCGATGATGGCCTCGACCGAGCCCTGCACGTCGCCCTTGATGAGCAGCGGCAGCTCCTTCTTCCCGGCGGTGCCGAGCTTGTTCATCATGTCGACCAGCGAGCCGCGCACCGAGGCGCCGCGGGCGGCCGCCTTCTCGCGCTTCACGCGCTCGCGGTATTCGGTGATCTCGCGGGCGCGGGCCTCGCTCTCCACCACCGCGACGCGGTCGCCCGCCTCCGGGGCGCCCTGGAAGCCCAGGACCTCCACGGGAAAGGACGGACCCGCCGACGTGACGGGATCGCCGGTGTCGTCGAGCAGCGCGCGCACGCGGCCCCACTGCGAGCCGGCGACCACGATGTTGCCGATCTTCAGCGAGCCGCGCTGCACCAGCACGGTGGCGACCGGGCCGCGGCCGCGGTCGAGCCGCGCTTCCACGACGGTGCCCTCCGCCACGCGGTCCGGGTCGGCCTTGAGGTCGAGCACTTCGCTCTGCAGCTCGATCGCCTCGAGCAGCTTGGGCAGGCCCGTCTTCTGCAGGGCCGACACCTCCACCTCGAGCGTGTCGCCGCCCATGCTCTCCACCTGCACGTCGTAGTGCAGCAGCTCGGAGCGGACGCGCTCGGGCTTGGCGCCCGGCTTGTCGATCTTGTTGATCGCCACGATGATCGGCACCCCGGCCGCCTTGGCGTGGTTGATGGCCTCGATGGTCTGGGGCATCACGCCGTCGTCCGCCGCCACCACGAGGATGACCACGTCCGTCACCTTGGCGCCGCGGGCGCGCATCGCCGTGAAGGCGGCGTGGCCGGGCGTGTCGATGAACGTGATGGCGCCGCCGGACGGCGACGTCACCTGGTAGGCGCCGATGTGCTGCGTGATGCCGCCGGCCTCGCCCGACACCACCGCGGTCTTGCGGATCGCGTCCAGCAGCGAGGTCTTGCCGTGGTCGACGTGGCCCATGATGGTCACGACGGGCGGGCGCTGCAGCAGCTCCTCGTCGGTGCTCGGCTCGTCGAAGAGGCCCTCCTCGACGTCCGACTCGGACACGCGGCGCACCGTGTGGCCCAGGTCCTCGGCGATGAGCTGCGCCATGTCGGCGTCGATCACGTCCGTGATCTTGGCCATGTGGCCCTGCTTCATCAGCATCTTGATCACGTCCACGGCCCGCTCCGACATACGGTTGGCGAGTTCCTGGATGGTGATGGTCTCGGGGAGCACGACCTCGCGGGCGAGCTTCTCCTTGACCTGCTGGTTGCCGAAGCCCCTCATCTTCTGCGTGCGGCGGCGGAAGGCGGCGACGGACCGCGTGCGATCCTCCTGCTCCGTGGTGGCCGTGGACACGGTCAGGCGGCCGCGGTCCTTGGCGGGGCCGGAGCGCGACGGGCGCGGCACGGCGAGGCGGGCCGGCGCGTTGGCGAGCGGACGGCGCAGCACGGGCTGGAGCCCGCCCTCCGGGCGCGCGGCGCTGGCCGTGGGCGGGCCGCCCGCGGGCGCGAGGCGGCGCGCGGCCTCCTCCTCGGCGCGGCGCTTGGCTTCGAGCTCGGCGGCGCGGCGGGCGTCCTCCTGGCGCTGGCGCTCCTCGGCGGCGGCGCGCTCGACCGCGGCGGCGGCTTCGCGCTCGGCGCGGCGCTTGGCCTCCTCCTCGGCCTTCCGGCGGTCCTCCTCCTCGCGCGACTTGGCGCCGACGAGGGCGCGGGCGCGGGCCTCGCGCTCCTCCTCGGTCAGGGTGCGGAGCACCACGCCGGTCTGCGGGCGGTTGCCGCCCGGACGGGCCGGGGGCGCGCCGCGGCCGCCGGCCGCCGGGGTGGGCCCGCGACTGCCGGACGCGGGCGCACCCGCGCCGGGGCGGCCGCCAGCCGGCGACGGAGCGCGGCCGGCCGGCTGGCCGGGACGCGCGGGCTGGCCCGGGCGTGACGGGACCGGCGCACCGCGGGGCGGCACGGAGCCGGTCGCCGGGCGGGTGGCGGGCGCGGCCGGGCGCGCCGGGGCGGCCTGGGCCGTCGGCGCCGCGGTGCGGACCGGAGCGGCCGGCGACGGCTGTGCGGCTGCGGGTGCCGGGGCGGCCGGCTGCGGGGCCGGAGCGGGCTGCTGAGCGGGAGCGGCGGCCTGCGGCGCGGGCGCCTGCGGGGCCGGAGCCTCAGCCTTGACGGGAGCGGGGGCCTCGACGGGCTTCGGCGCGGGAGCAGCCTCGGCCTTCGGCGCCTCGGCCACGGCCGCGGGCGCCTCGACGGGCTTCGGCGCAGGGGCGACCGGGGCGGCCGGCGTCTCGGCCTGCGGGGCGGCCGGGGCCGCCGGCTTGGCGAGCTCGGGCGCGCGAGCCTGCACGGGCGCGGGCTGGGCCGCAGCCGGGCGCGGCGCGGCGACGGGCGCCGCCGGTGCGGTCGAACGCTGCGGCGCCGCGGCGGGGGCGGCCTGCGCGGGCGCGGCCGGGCGCGCGGGGGCGGCCGCGGGCGCCGCCGGTTTCGCGGGCGCCACGACGCGGCTCTTCACCTTCTCGACGACTACCTGCTTCGTACGGCCGTGGGAGAAGCTCTGGCGGACCGTGCCCTGCTCGACCGGCCGCTTCAGCGACAGGGTGGCCTTCGGGGTCACGCTCAGAGTCTTCTCGCCAACGTTGTTCGGTTCACTCATGAATGATTCGTCCTGAGGGCCGTGTCCGTGCCCTGATCCTGCGAGCGCCGAAGCCGATCTTCGGCAAGCCTCTCGCTCAGTCCTCGATAAGTTCCGTCTCGATCGTCGGTTCGGACACCGCGGTCTCGGCCTTCGGTGTCCCGCGATAGCGCGCCAGTCGCCGCGCCCGCGCCACAAATCCCTCGGCGGCCGTACCCCCGGCCACCGCTGCGTGTATCACATTTGTGCGCCCCAGCGCCAAATCCAATTGGTCGGAGCGAAAATCTCGGATGCGGGCGATGGAATCCGCGTCGTCGCCCATCAGGCGGCGGACGGCGGCCTCCATCTTGCGGATGCCGTCGGCGCTGCCGTCGCTCGCCGAGATGAGCGCGACCGGCACCTTCGGCCCGATGGACCCCTCGACCTTGGTGGCTCCCGCCACCACCAGGCCGGCCTTGTTGGCGAGGCTGAGCGCCTGCAATGCGTCTTTTTCCATGAGGCCGTCGATCATGTCGGCCAGCGTGGGCGGCACCTCCACCTCGGATTTGAACGCGCGCTTGAAGCTTCGACGCTTCACCGCTTCGAGAACTCTCGGCCGTTCGGCCGTCACCCAGGCGCCACGCCCGGGAAGCTTGCAGCGCAGGTCCGGGGTAACCTGCCGGTCCGGGCCCACCACGAAGCGGATGAACCCGTCCGGCGGCCCCTTGACCCGCGTGACGATGCAGGTCCGCTCCGGGCCCGAGTCCGGATACGCCGCCGGGTCGGACGCGTCGTCCGGTCCGGCCGCGGGATCCCGCGTCGTCGCGCCTGTCATGGACCTCCTCCGCGCGTCGGGCAAGCTCAGGCCAGCGCTTCCTCGCCCTCGGCGCCCTCGCCGTCCAGGCCTTCCTCGCCCTCGCCATCCTGCTCGGCCTCGATCCAGCCGGCCTTGAGGCGCGCCTGCATGATCATGGCTTCGGCGTCCTCGCGCGACAGCTCGAAGCCGTCGAGGTAGCCGGGAACGCGGGTCGCTTCTCCGTCCTTGCGCTCCGTGTAGCCGACGAGGTCGTCCGGCACGCAGCCGGCGAAGTCCTCCACCGACTTGATGTCGTTCTCGCCGAGCGGCACCAGCATGGCCGTGGTGAGCCCCTCGATCTCCTTCAGCTCGTCGAGCACGCCGAGCGCCAAGCGCTTGTCGTCGTGCTCCTTCTCGATCGCGTCGAGGTGGGCGCGGGCGCGGGACTGGATCTCCTCCGCGGTGTCGGCGTCGAAGCCCTCGATGTTGCTGAGCTCCGCCGGCTCCACGTAGGCCAGCTCCTCCAACGAGCGGAAGCCTTCGGAGGCCAGCAACTGGGCCACGACCTCGTCGACGTCGAGCGCGCCCATGAACAGGGCGGTGCGCTCCACGAACTCCTTCTGGCGGCGCTCCGATTCCTCGGCCTCGGTCAGGATGTCGATGTCCCAGCCGGTGAGCTGCGAGGCGAGCCGCACGTTCTGGCCGCGGCGGCCGATGGCGAGCGACAGCTGGTCGTCCGGCACCACCACCTCGATGCGCGACGAGTCCTCGTCGAGCACCACCTTGACCACCTCGGCCGGCTGCAGCGCGTTGACGATGAAGGTCGCGGCGTCGGGCGACCAGGGGATGATGTCGACCTTCTCGCCCTGCAGCTCCGTCACCACGGCCTGCACGCGCGAGCCGCGCATGCCCACGCAGGCGCCGACCGGGTCGATCGACGAATCGCGCGAGGTCACGCCGATCTTGGCGCGCGAGCCGGGGTCTCGGGCGACCGCCTTCACCTCGATGATGCCGTCGTAGATCTCCGGCACCTCCTGGGCGAAGAGCTTCGCCATGAACTGCGGGTGGGTGCGCGACAGGAAGATCTGCGGACCGCGCGGCTCGCGCCGCACGTCGTACACGTAGGCGCGGATGCGGTCCGCCGGGCGGAAGGTCTCGCGCGGCACCAGCTCGTCGCGGCGCACGATGGCCTCGCCCCGGCCCGCGAGGTCGACGACGACGTTGCCGTATTCGACGCGCTTCACCGTGCCGTTGATGATCTCGCCGATGCGGTCCTTGAATTCGTCGTACTGCTTGTCGCGCTCGGCCTCGCGCAGCTTCTGCACGATGACCTGCTTGGCCGACTGGCCGGCGATGCGGCCGAACTCGAAGGGCGGCAACGTTTCCGAGATCCAGTCGCCCACCTGGGCGGCCGGGTTGCGGCGGCGCGCCTCGGGCAGGGTGATGTGGATGGCGTCGTTCTCGATCTCGTCGACCACGAGCAGGAGGCGCGAGAAGCGCGTCTCGCCCGTGCGCGGGTTGATCTCGGCGCGGACCTCGGTCTCCTGGCCGTAGCGCGAGCGCGCGGCCTTCTGCAGCGCCTCCTCCATGGAGGAGATGACGATCGAGCGGTCGATGTTCTTCTCGCGGGCGACCGCGTCGGCGATCTGCAGAAGTTCGAGCCTGTTGGCGCTGACGGCCATGGGGGTCTCCTCGGAGCGGTCGGGGCGGCGGCTCAGCGGCCGCGCGGCGCCGGCGAATGGGGGTTGGGGCGGGCGCGGCCCTGCACGCCCGCCGGGACGGCGCGCTTGGCCTTGTTGCGGTCGGCGAAGCGGCCTGGGCCGCGCCGGGCTTCCGCCGGGGTGGCGGGCTGGGCCGCGGGCTCGCCGCCCTCGGCGTCGGGCGCGGCCGTCTCGGCGGATACGGCAGCCTCGGCCTGGGCCTGCGCCCGCAGCGATTCGCGGATCAGCGCGTCGGTCAGCACCAGGCGGGCGTCGCCGACGTCCCGGATCGGCACCTCGACCGTGTCGGGCTCGGTGGCCTTGTTGTCCATGCGGCGGATCGCGAGGCGCTCGCCGTCCACCGCGTGGATGAAGCCGCGGAAGCGGCGGCGGCCGTCCATCGGCACGGCGAGCTCGACCTTGACCTCGTGGCCCAGCGCGCGCCGGTAGTCGCTCAGGCGCACGAGCGGACGGTCGATGCCCGGCGAGGAGATCTCCAGCCGGTATTCGCCGGTGATCGGGTCGTCGAGGTCGAGCACGGGGGACAGGGCCTTCGAGGCCGCCTCGCAGTCGTCGATGGTGAAGGTGCCGTCCGGCCGCTCGGCCATGATCTGCAGCACCGTGGGCGAGCCCGCCGAGATCTTCACGCGCACCAGCCGGAAGCCGAGGTCGGCCAGCACCGGCGCGGCCGCGTGTCCGACGCGGGCCGCGGCGCCGTGTTCGGTCGCGAATCGCGGCTCGTCGAGCGGAGCGTCGACGGCGGGCGCGGCATCGGCCGGGGAGTCGGGAGGCGTGAGGGTCAAGAAGGCGCTGTCCATGGGGGCCGGGCTGGCGGCCCAAAAGCAAAAGAGCGGGTCCGGCAGGAGCCCACTCTTCATCGATCTACCGGACCGTATCGAGGATCGTCGATACGGAAAGCGATGTAGCCCTTTCGGGGCGGCCGCGCAAGGCGGGGCGATCGACCGACACGGGAAGTGCCTGCCTATTCCCCCAACCACGCCGCCACGCGGTCCACGACCTCGCGCTCGATCCCGCGGTAGCCGTGCGGCGACAGCGACCCGCAGGCGCGGCCGCTGCCCCCGTCCGGCCCCGCGCCGTCCACCCGCAGCACGGCGACGCGGCGCGATCCGGTGAAGGCGCCCGCCACCCGGTCGGCGTCTTCGGGCGGGGTCACGGGGCAGCGGTCGGCCGCGTTGGCGACCACGAGCACCGGGGCCGTCACGGCGCCGGGGTCGGCGTCGAACAATGTTTCGCCGCTGCCGCCCCTTCGCGACACGGCTTCGAGCAGCACGAGGGCGGACACGCCGGGCGCGCGGGCGGCGCCGTTCGTGGCCGCGATGGCGCCCTGGCTCGTGCCGACCACCACGACCCGGCCCGGCACACGGCGCTCCGCCTCGGCCACCAGGGCCGCCACCGCGGCGCCGTAGTCCGGCGAGGCGCGCGAGCCGCGCAGGTTGCCGGCCGCGTCGGGGATGAGCAGCGCCCATCCCCGCGCGAGCCACAGCGGCGCGGTCCGGATCACGACGTTGTCGGCGTGCTCCATCGTGCCGTCCGGCGCGATGCCGACCTCGCCGTCGCCGCCCGGCAGCATCACCAGCGTGCCGCGCGGGTCGGCCGGGCGGAGCAGGAGCGCCCGCTCGGCGCCGCCGCCCGGCACGGCGACGTCGAGCACGGCCGGGCGCCACGCGGCGGGGGGCGTCAGGGAGGCGGCCGCCGCGGCCGCGGGCAGGGCGGCGGCGAGCAGAGCGAGGAGCGCGCGCCTCATCGCTTGAAGAAGGCGTCGGCGGCGCTGCGCGAGGCCTGCTTGGCGGCGATCTCGGCCTCGATCCGGGCGATCTCGTCCCGCAGCAGCGCGACGCGCTCGCGCAACTCGTCGACCGACACCGCGTCGAGCGGCTCGCCGACCGCGTGGCGGGGCTTCGGGGCGGGCCGGTCGGACGGATCCCGGAAGTCCTCGTCGCGCGCCATCGTCAGCCCTCCACCCGCAGGACGATCTTGCCGACGTGGTCGCCGCGCTCCATCCAGCGGTGGGCGTCGGCGGCTTCGGCCAAGGAGAACACCCGGTCGACCAGCACCCGCACGCGGCCGGCGGCGACGAGCGGCCAAACCTTCTCCTCGAGGGCGCGCGCGATCGCGCCCTTCTCCTCGACCGTGCGCGGCCGCAGCGTCGAGCCCGTGTGGACGAGGCGCTTGGTCATGAGCAGCGAGAAGTTCACCTCGGCCTTGGCGCCGCCCAGGAAGGCGATCTGCACGATGCGGCCGCTTTCCGCCGCGGCGCGGTAGTTCCGCTCGACGTAGGAGCCGCCCACCATGTCGAGGATCACGTCGGCGCCGCGCCCGCCGGTGGCGTCCCTGACGGCCTCGACGAAGTCCTCGGCGCGGTAGTCGATGGCGCGGTCGGCCCCGAGGGCCCGCACGGCCTCGCATTTGGCGGGGCTGCCCGCCGTGGCCAGCACGGTGGCGCCGAAGGCCTTGCCGAGCTGGATCGCCGTCGTGCCGATGCCCGACGTGCCGCCGTGCACCAGCAGCGTCTCGCCGGGCTTCAGGGCGCCGTGGCCGAAGACGTTGACCCACACGGTGAAGTGGTTCTCCGGCAGGCCCGCGGCCTCCACCATCGACAGGCCGCCGGGGATCGGCAGCGCCTGCGGCTCGGGCGTCGCGACGTAGGGGGCGTAGCCGCCGCCGGGCACCAGGGCGCAGACGCGATCGCCGACGCGGAACCGCGCCGCGCCCTCGCCGAGGGCCGCGACCTCGCCCGCCACCTCCAGCCCCGGCAGGTCGGAGGCGCCGGGCGGCGGCGCGTAGCTGCCGGAGCGCTGCAGCACGTCCGGCCGGTTCACGCCCGCCGCGGCGACGCGGATCAGCACCTCGCCGGCCCGCGGGCGCGGAACCGGGCGCTCTTCGGGCCGCAGCACCTCGGGGCCGCCGGGCTCGGCGATCGCGATGGCGGTCATCGTGTCGGGGATCGTCATGCTCAGGTTCTCACTCGGCTTCGAGCGCCGCGCGGGCCGCGGCGAAGCTCGCCCTCACCTCGTCGGACACGGCGGGCGGCTGGAGGTCGAGTGAGCGGAGCGCCTCGACCACGGCCGCCACGACGATGAGGCGCATCAGCCATTTGTGGTCGGCCGGTACCACGAACCAGGGCGCGGCCTCGGTGGCGGTGGCGCCGATAGCCTCCTCGTAGGCCGCCATGTAGTCGTCCCAGCGGCCGCGCTCCTCGAGGTCCGCGGGCGAGAACTTCCAGTTCTTGTCGGGCTCGTCGAGCCGGTCGAGGAAGCGGCTCTTCTGCTCGTCGCGGCCGACGTGGAGGAAGAACTTCAGCACGCGGGTGCCCGAGCGGCCGAGGTGGCGCTCGAAGGCGGCGATGTCCTCCAGGCGATGGTCCCAGAAGCGCTTGCCGTCCGTCAGCGACGGGGGCAGGCGCTGCGCGGCCAGCACCTCGGGGTGGACGCGCGCGACCAGCACCTCCTCGTAGTGGGAGCGGTTGAAGATGCCGATCGTGCCGCGCGCCGGCAGGTGCCGGCTGATCCGCCACAGGAAGTCGTGCGCGAGGTCCTCGGGGCCGGGCTGCTTGAACGACGTGACGGAGACGCCCTGCGGGTTCACCCCAGTCATCACGTGCTTGATGGTGGAGTCCTTGCCGGCCGCGTCCATGGCCTGGAACACCAGCAGCAGCGACCAGGTCGAATTGGCGTAGAGCGTCTCCTGCATGGACGACAGCTCGGCGATGCCGCGCCCGAGCAGGGCCCGGCCCCTCGCCTTGTCGAGCAGGTCCGCCACCGGGTTGCCGGTGGTGTGGGACGCGAGCCTGAAATGCTTGCCGGAGGTGACGCGGCAGCGCGCGACGAGGTCGCGGATGTCGTCCGGGCCCACGGGCGCGTCGTCGGATCGGTGAGACATCGCGGAAGCGCTCCGGGAGGGTGAGGACCCCGGCGAGGATGTCACGCGACCGCAGCGAAGGCCATCGGCCTCGATGCACGCGATCCGTGGTAAGGGCCGAGACGCAGGGGCTGGAGGTCGCGATGGAGATCGAACTGACACCGGACGCCGCGCGGTGGGTCGAGGCGGAGGTCGCTTCCGGCACCTATCCGTCGCCGGAAGAGGCGGTCCGGCAGGCCGTCGACCAGCTTCGACTTTCCGCCCTCAGGGCCAAGATCGACGCGGCGATCGCCGGGGGAGGGCGCAACACGTCGGAAGAAGCCCTGCATTTCGTCCAGAAGTACCTCGATTCGGGTGGTCGGTCGGTGGACGACGGCTGATGCCCCGGCTCGTCTATCTCGACAGCGCCCTCGACGATCTGGCTAAGATCGCCGCCGACATCGAGGCGTTCACCGGCGACCGAGAAGCCGCGCTGGCTTCCGTCACCAGACTGACGCGGCATTGCGAGCGCATCGCCGGACTCCCCGGCCTGCTCGGTCGCCGTCGCCCCGAACTCCGATCGGATTGCCGCAGCATCACGGCCGGATCGTACCTCGTCTTCTTCCGCTACCTCGACGAGGGCGGACCCCGTGCCATCCTGGAGGTGATCCACGTCCTGCACGGAGCACGCGACCTGAAAGCCTTCTTCCGCAGGACCTACGGAGATCGGTGAGCCCGTTTCCCGGACCTGACCGGCTGTTCCACCGCGCCGTTCCCGAGCGCCCCCTCGCATGAATCGAGTTGCCCCCGCGGGGGGACGGCGCTATGGCGGCGCCTCACGGGCGCGGGTCTGGGCCGCGGCAGCACGGACGAGGCGACATGCGCGGCATCATCCTGGCGGGCGGAAGCGGCACGCGGCTTCACCCCATGACGCACGTCGTGTCGAAGCAGATGCTGCCGATCTACGACAAGCCGATGATCTTCTATCCGCTGTCGACGCTCATGCTGGCCGGCATCCGCGAGATCCTGATCATCTCGACGCCGCGCGACCTGCCGCAGTTCCGCGACCTGCTCGGCGACGGCTCGCAGTGGGGCCTCGAGCTCAGCTACGCCGTGCAGCCCTCGCCGGACGGCCTCGCGCAGGCCTTCATCATCGGGGCGGATTTCGTCGGCGACCAGCCCTGCTCGCTGATCCTCGGCGACAACGTCTTCTACGGCCACGGCCTTCCCGAGATGATGCGCCCGGCCGCGGCCCGCACCGAGGGCGCCACCGTCTTCGCCTACCACGTCAACGATCCCGAGCGTTACGGCGTGGTGGACTTCGACCGCGACGGCATCGCGGTGTCGATCGAGGAGAAGCCCGCGAAGCCCAAGACGAGCTGGGCCGTGACGGGCCTCTACTTCTACGACGCCGAGGTGGTCGAGATCGCACGCGCGCTGAAGCCCTCGCCGCGCGGCGAGCTGGAGATCACCGACCTCAACCGCGTCTACCTCGAGCGCGGCGCGTTGCGGGTCGAGCGGATGGGGCGCGGCTTCGCCTGGCTCGACACCGGCACGCCGGACAGCCTGCTCGAAGCCGGCGAGTTCGTCCGCGTGTTCGAGAAGCGCCAGGGCTTCCGCATCGCCTGCCCGGAGGAGATCGCGCTGAGCCAGAACTGGATCGACGAGCGGCTCTTCGTGGAGCAGGCCGAGCGGCTCAAGAAGAGCACCTACGGGCAGTACCTGTTCAAGGTGCTGGCGGAGCGCGGGCCCGCCGAAAGCGCGCGCCGCTGAGCCCAGCGCCGATCCTGCCGCCGGGCTGGCGCGCCGAGCCCGCCCCGGCGTGGCAGGCGGGCACCGAACCCGTCACGCTGCGCCACCCCGAGCCGGGGCTGCGCCTGGTGAGGGAGTTCGCGCCCCCCCTCCCGGTCGGCTGGTCCGCCCTGACGCTGCGCTACGGCGGGCCGGGGATCGCCGACGCCCGCCTGACCTTCGGCTTCGACGACGGCACCGCACTCGTCCAGCACGTCGCCAAGGCGGGCCGCAACAGCTTCTTCGCCATGGTGCGGCCGCCGCGCCCGCTCGTCCGCGTCACGGTCGCGGTGACGGGCTCGGCTGCGCTCGGAAATCCCGCCGTCCTGGAGTTCCGCCCCGTGCCGGCCGGGGAGCGGCGGATCGCGCTCCTGCGCCGCGCCGCCGCGGTGCTGCGCGGCGACCCGCGCTCCTTCCCGTGGCGACTCGCCCGCTTCGCCGTGCAGATGAGCCGCTCGGGCCGCACGGTGATCCCCGCCTCGACGGCCGCCGCCACCCCGGAGGCCGCCTACGCGCTGTGGCGGGAGCGCTTCGACGAGCGGCCCGAAGCCGAGGCGGAGTTCCATCGCGGGCGCCTCGCGGGGCCGGCGGCGCGGCCGCGCTTCACCGTCCTGGCCGGGCCGGACCTCGACGCCGCGGCGCTCGGCGCGCTGCTGGCGAGCCTCGACGCGCAACTCCGTCCGGATTGGGAGCTGCTGGCCCCGGCCGGACTCCCGGCGCCCGACCACCCGGCGCTGCGCCGCTACGACCCCGCCGATCCCGACGGCGCGCTCGCCGCGGCGCGCGGCGCCTTCATCCTGCTGCCGCGCCCCGGCACGCGCCTCAGGCCGCACGCATTGCTCGTCCTGGCGCTGGCCATCGACCGCCACCCCGACGCCAAGCTCGTCTACGCCGACGAGGACCGGATCGGCGCCGACGGCGCCCGCTCGGATCCGCTGTTCAAGCCGGCCTGGTCGCCCGCGCGGCTCTTGTCTTCGAACTTCGTCGGCGACCCGTGCTGCATCGCGGCGGGGTCGCTGCGCGGCGTCGGCCTGTCAGCCGAGGACGGCGCGGCGGAGTTCGGCGTCGCGGCCTGGCGGCACGACCTCATGCTGCGGCTCGGCGAATGGTTCGAGCCGCGCGACGTGGTCCACGTCGCGCAGGTGCTGAGCCACGGCACCGGGCCGGCCGCGCCCCCCGCCGCCGAGGCGCGCAAGGAGGCGATCCGCCGGGCGCTGCGGCGCCGCGGCGCCGACGCGCGCGTTCTGTCCGACCCGCGCTCGCCCGACCCCCGCGTCGCCTTCGCGGCCGACGACAAGCCGCTCGTCACGCTGATCGTTCCGACGCGCGACCGCGCCGACCTGCTGCGCATGTCGGTCGGCAGCATCCTCGCCAAGACGGCCTACCGCCGCTTCGAGGTGGTGGTGGTCGACAACGGCTCGGTCGAGGACGAGACGTTCAAGCTCTTCGACGGCTGGGCAGGCGACCCGCGCGTGCGGGTGCTGCGCGACCCCGGCCCCTTCAACTACGCGCGGCTCAACAACGCCGCGGCGCACACCGCCAGGGGCACGCTGCTCGGCCTCGTCAACAACGACGTCGAGGTCACGGACGCCCACTGGCTGGAGGAGATGGTGGGCTGGGCCGCGCAGCCCGGCATCGGCTGCGTGGGCGCCAAGCTGTGGTACCCGGACGGGCGGCTGCAGCACGGCGGCGTGGTGGTGGGCGTCGCGGGCGCCGCGGGCCACCGCCACAAGCGCGCCGGCAGGGACGACCGCGGCGGACGCGACGACCTCGTCACCGTCAACGAGGTGTCGGCCGTCACGGCCGCCTGCCTGGTCGTGCGCAAGAGCGTCTACGACGCGGTGGGCGGCCTCGACGAGGCGCGCTTCGCGGTGGGCTACAACGACGTCGACTTCTGCCTCAAGGTCGCGACCGCCGGCTACCGCAACCTGTGGACGCCCTTCGCCGAGATGGTCCACCACGAGAGCGTGAGCCGCGGGCGCGACCTCAGCCCGAAGACGGCGGAGCGCTTCAACCGCGAGGTCGCGGCGCTCAGGGAGCAGTGGGGCGAGCGGCTGCTCGACGATCCCTATTCGTCGCCGAACCTGACCGTGGACGCGGAGGACGGGTCGATCAGGGTGCAGTGACGGCGCGGGGCGGTGTTCCTCAGTCCTGCCGTCCCGTGAGCGGGTTCAGGATCTGTGACGTTGAGATCCCGGTGCAACTTCGTGCTCTACTTCGCCTACGGTTCGAACCTCCACCACGCCGGCATGCTGGGCCGCTGCCCGGCGGCGGTGCCGCTCGGCCGTGCCCTGCTCCCCGGCCACGCGCTCGTGTTCCGTCTCTGGGCCGACGTCGAGCCCCGCGCGGGCAGCGCCGTGGCGGGCGGCTTGTGGCGGATCACGCCAGCGTGCCTCACCGCACTCGACGACTACGAGGACGTGGCGTCCGGCCTCTACAGTCGCCTCTCGCTGCCCGTATGTCCCGAGGGCGCGGCAGAGCCCGTCGAGGCGCTGGTCTACCGCATGACGGCGACGCACGGGGCGATGCCCGAGCCCGGCTACCTCGCCGTGATCCTCGCCGGCTGCCGCGACTTCGGGATCGACGAGGGGCCGGTGCGCGACGCGGCCGCGGCGGCAGGGCGGCGCGGGTGATCGAGCGCTACGCCGCCAGGCTCACCCGGTCCCGCCCCTCGCGTTTCGCGCCGTAGAGCGCGGCGTCGGCGCGGCGGGACAACATGTCGGCGGTTTCGCCGGGGCGCAGAGTGGCGAGGCCGAGGCTCACCGTCGCCCGAAGCTCGCCGCCGTCCTGCAGCGACACCGTGGTCTCGGCCACGGCGCGGCGCAGCCGCTCGGCCGCGGCGGCGGCGAAGCCCCCCTCCAGCCCCGGCACGATCACCACGAACTCCTCGCCGCCCACGCGGCAGGGCGTGTCGAGGTGGCGGCTCTTGGCCGCGATCAGCGTCGCGACCTGCTTCAGCACGAGGTCGCCGGCCGCGTGGCCGTGCGTGTCGTTGACGCGCTTGAAATGGTCGATGTCGAGGGCGAGCAGCGACAGCGGCAGGCCGATAGCCCGCGCGCGGCGCACCTCGTCGGCCAGGCGCTCGTCGAAGCGGCGACGGTTGGCGAGGCCCGTCAGGGGATCGACGAAGGCCGCCTCCTCCAGGGCCTCGATGCGCAGCAGGTCGTGCGCGGTGCGGCGCGACAGCGACACCACGCCCAGCACGAAGCAGGGGCCGAGCACGTGGATGCCGGATGCCGCCAGATCCCAGCCGTCGAGCGGCCTCGCCAGGTCGGCCGCCGAGGCGGCCAGCAGCAGCCCGATGCAGCACACCATGATGAACGTCAGGCCGGTCCAGGCCAGACGCAGCCCGGGGGCTCGCACGAGCCCCGTCACGTCGCGAAGGGGGATGATCGCCGACGAGGCGATGCAGGCGCCCGCGACGTTCATCGCGAGCACGGGGCCGTTGAGCGACAAGGGAAGTCTCCCAGAGGTAGCACGGCGCCGCATCCGGCGCCGCTTCGGGACGCCACCTTTGTAAGTTGCGCGTCCTGAAAGAGCCGTTGCCGCTTCCGCTCGCATTCGAGCGATCCCGTTATTCAACCGCGCCGCCTCGGCGTGCCGCGCGCGTCCTCCGGCCCGCGTGCGTCGCCCGTCAGGGGTCGAGCCCCGGCGGCACGCCGAGGCGGCCGCGGAGCCCGTCGGCGAGGCCGCGCAGCATCGGCCGGACGGCCTCCGCCCGGAAGCCGTGATGGCGCGCGAAGCCGAAGCCCTGCAGCGGCAGGTAGGCGATCTGCTTCAGCTTCCAGCCGAGCGGCACGTGACGGAGGCGCAGCGCGTAAAGGTTGTTGCGGAGGTAGGTGCCCATGCGGAACGGGCGCTGGTTCGGCATCGACAGGCCGAAGCCGAGCGGGATCGTGCCCGTGCCTACCGTGTGCTCCATCGGCACGTCGGGGGCCAGCCAGCAGGACCGCCCGCGCGCCCAGGCGCGGAAGCACCATTCGGTGTCGATCGCGTCGATGAAGAAGTCGGCGCGGAACAACCCCGTCTCGCGCAGGGTCACGAGGTTGAACAGCGTGCCGGATGTCGGCAGGAAGTCGACCGGCACGAGGTCGCCCTCGGGCGCCGCGCCGCGGCGTGCGCGGTAGCGCGGGGGCTTTGAGGCCTCGGCGACGCGGCCGCGCGGCGCCACGAGCCGCGGGGCGACGGCGGCGGGCGCGCGGCGCGACGCTTCCAGCCTGTCGAAGGCCGCGCCGAGGAGCGGCAGCATGCCGGGCCAGGGGCGCGAGTCCTGGTCGAACAGCGCCAGCCGCTCGTAGCCGTCGCGGCTGGCCGCCAGCGCGATGACGTTGAGCCCCACGCCGACCCCGAGGTTGGTGCCGGCCTCGATGGCGACGAGCTTGGGATAGTCGGCCAGCACCATCTCCAGCGCCGGGTCGAGGGATGCGTTGTTGAACAGGTAGACGCGGTCGACGTCGCGCGACAGCACGGCCACGAGGTCGAGCAGCAACTCGGCGTCGGGGTGGAAGGAGACGATGCCGGCCGCGACGGGGAGGGGCTCGCTCATGCCGGGGCCGCCCCCGCCCTCAGGCGGCCTCGCTGGCGGCGCCGACGAGGCGCCGCGCTTCGGCCGCCGTGATGGCCTGGCCGAAGGCGAAGCCCTGCGCGTATTCGCAGCCGAGCTGGGAAAGCTCGATCACGTCGCTCTCGGACTCGGCGCCCTCGGCCACCACCTCCATGCCGAGGTCGTGCGCGAGGCCCACGATGGAGCGCAGGATGATGGGCCGCGCGCCCTTGCCGTTCTGGCGCACGAAGCTCTGGTCGATCTTGATCGTGTCGAAGGGGAAGCGCTGGAGGTAGCTCAGGCTCGAATAACCCGTGCCGAAGTCGTCGAGCGACAGGCCGGCCCCGAGGTCGCGGATGCGGCCGAGCATCTTGGCGGCATATTCGGGGTTCTCCATCACCAGGCTCTCGGTGAGCTCCAGCTTCAGCGAGTCGCGCAGCACGCCGGAGCGGGTGAGCACGGATTTCACGTCGCCGAGCAGGTCGTGGCGCAGGAGCTGGCGCGAGGACACGTTCACGCTGGCGTAGATCGGCGGGTAGACGTCGAGCGCCGCCTGCCAGGCGGCCAGCTCCCTGGCGGTGCGGTCCAGCGCTAAGAGGCCGAGGTCGACGATCAGCCCGGTCTGCTCCGCCACGGGGATGAACTCGGACGGGGGCACGACGCCGAGCCGCGGATGCGTCCAGCGCAGCAGGGCCTCGAATCCCGCGATGGTGCGGTCTTCCAGGCGCACGATCGGCTGGAAGTGGACCTTGATCTCGCCCCGCTCGACGGCGCGGCGGAGGTCCGACTCGACGGTCACGCGCTCGGTCCGCACGGCCCGCATGGCGGGGCGGAACAGCTCGACGCGGTCGCCGCCGCCGCGCTTGGCGTGCGCCATGGCGACCTCGGCGTCCTGCAGCATGGTTTCGCGCTTGGCGTGGACGCTGGGATCGTAAGGGGCGATGCCGCCCGAACAGGTGAGCGCGATCTCGTGGTCGCCGAAGGTGATCGGCGTCGACAGGGTTCGGCGCAGCGTGTCGGCCAGGGCCAGCACGGCGTCGAGGTTCTGCTCCGACATGACGATGAAGGCGAACTGGTCGCCGCCGATCCGCGCCATCGTGTCCTGCTGGCGCAGCAGGCGGCCGAGGCGGCGCGCGATGGTGAGCAGGATCGAGTCCCCGACCGACGGCCCGACCTGCTCGTTGACCTGCTTGAAGCGGTCGACGTCGAGCGTGATCACGGAGGGGCGCGACGCGCCGACCCCGGCCCCCATGGTCAGGGCCGCGTTGAGCCGGTCGAAGAACAGCTCGCGGTTCGGCAGGCCGGTGAGGTTGTCGTGCACGGCGTCGTGGAGCAGGCGCTCCTCGGCGGTCTTGCTTTCCGTGCAGTCGGACAGGGTGCCGACCACGCGCACGACCTCGCCGTCCTGCCCCACCACGGGGCGGGCCTTGAGCGCGTACCAGAAGTAGTGACCGTCCGCGGCCCGCAGGCGGAAGAAGTGCGAGATGCGGCCGCAGCGCTGCTCCAGCACCGTGTCGAGCGAGGCGCGGTAGCGCTCGCGGTCGAAGCCGTGCAGCAGGTCGAACCAGCCGGAGGCGGGACCCTCGAGGCTGCCGCGCTTGAGGCCGAGCTGGTGCTCGATCTCGGGGCTGACGTAGATGCGGTCGGCGTCGACGTCCCAGTCGAAGATCACGTCGCCGGAGCCCGTCAGCGCCAGCGCCTTGCGCTCGGAATCCGACACCGCGCCGTGGCCGAGCCCGCTGCCCGCGAAGGCGTTCTGCATGATGGTGAAGCCGATCAGCATCACCAGGAGCACGAGGCCGCCCATCAGGGCCGGGGACACGAGGTCGTTGCTCAGCACGCCCTCGACCGTGAAGCCCGCCGCCGTGACCCACATGGACAGGATGAACCAGGTCGGGATCAGCATCACGGCGCGGTCGTAGCCGTGGGTCGACAGGTACAGCACCAGGATCAGGCCGACGCCCGCCACGGCGCCCAGCGTGATGCGGGCGACCCCGGCCGCGACCGGCGCGTTGAAGTAGGCGAAGACGACGAGCGCCAGCAGCAGCAGCGAGGACACGACGCCGATGTGGCCGTAGCGGACGTGCCAGCGGTTGAGGTGGAGGTAGGCGAACAGGAACACGAACAGGGTGGCGGCCAGCACGGCCTCGGCCACGGCGCGCGCCACTTGGTCGCTGTCGCCCCCCACCGCGAAGAGGCGGTGCCAGAAGCCGAAATCGATGCACACGTAGGCCAGCACCGCCCAGGCGAGCGCCGCGGCGGCCGGGAAGATCACCGCGCCGCGCACCACGAAGACGATGGTGAGGAACAGCGCCAGCAGGCCCGCGATGCCGATGACGATGCCCTTGTAGAGCGTGATGTTGTTGATCTGGTCCTTGTAGGCGTCGGGCGCCCACAGGGTCAGCTGCGGCAGGTTCGGCGTGCGCAGCTCCGCCACGTAGGTGACGGTGGAGCCGGGGTCGAGCGTGATGCGGAAGATGTCGGCGTCGGGGCTGTCCTGCGCTTCGGGCGAGAAGCCCTGGCTCGCCGTGATGGCCGAGATGCGGTTGGCGCCGAGATCGGGCCACACGAGCCCCGAGCCGACCAGGCGGAAGTGGGGCGCCACCAGCAGCCGCTCGATCTGCTCGTCCGTGTCGTTGGTGAGCGCGAAGACGATCCAGTTCGGATGCGTGCCGGGCTGCTTGGCGCCGACCTCGATGCGCCTCACGATGCCGTCGGCGCCGGGCGCGGTGGAGATCTGGATGCGGTCGCCCTGGCCGGTGAAGTGCTCGACCACCGGGGTGAGGTCGACGGCCGTGCTGTCCAGCGACACCCGCACCGCCTCGACGGCGGAGGCGGACCGCGGCAGCGCGAAGCAGAGCAGGGCGAGGACGATCAGGGTGAGGGAACGACGCACGGCACCTGGACTGCGTGGATTCGGGCGGACAACCGTGCCGCTGGGGCGCGGCGTCGCGGTCCGCACAGGTCTGCAGGACACGCATGGAGGACGGTAGAGGCACGGGGGGGCGAGCGCAAGGCGGAGCGCTCGCCCGGCGCCGCCCGGTTCAGGCGAGGGGATCGATCCGGAACCCGGCGCCGTCGAGCGCCACCCGGCCGAAGCCGCGCAGGTGCCCACCCCCCACGGTCCAGCCCTCGGCGGCGGCGCAGGCCAGCACGGCGCGGCGCGCGTCGGCCGCATCGGTCGGGCTGTCGTCGTAGACGAGGCCGAGGTCGGGGTCCGTCGCCTGCTCGACCGCGAGGTGGAGCAGGTCGCCGAACAGGAGCAGCGTGCCGCCGGCGTCCGTGAACAGGTAGGCTCCCTGGCCGCGCGAGTGGCCGGGGATGGGCAGCAGCTCCACGCCGGGCATCACGGGTCCGAACGGCGCGGCGCGGAGGCGCCCCGCATAGGCCGCGGCGACGCGCCCCGCCTCGTCGAAGGTTTCGCGCCAAGCCTCGGGCACGCGCTCGCGCTCCGCCGGATCGGTGTAGAAGGCGAGGTCCGCCGCGGGCACGACGAGTTCGGCGCGGGGAAAGAAGGCCTCGTCGCCGTCGATCAGCCCGAGCATATGGTCGAAGTGCATATGGGTGAGGTAGATCCGGACGATCGCGTCCGGCGCGACGCCCCGCTCGGCGAGGGCCGCGCGCGCGTGGCCGAGGTCGGCACCGCGGCTCGGCCCGCCGGCCCCAGCGTCGACCAGCTCGATGCCGCGCGGGCCGCGCAGGAGGAAGCAGTTGACGTCGAGCGACAGCGATCGCTCGTCCAGCCCCGCGACGGCGGCGGCGAGCGCCGCCGGGCCGCGGTCGTGGATCAGGTGCTCCCGGGGCACGCCGAGCGGGCCGTCCAGGAGCAGGTCGACGGCGGTGCCGCCGATGTGCAGGTGCCGCTTCGCCATGGCGTTCCTCCTTTCCCGCCTCGCACGGGTTCACCGGGCCGCGGGGCCGGTCCGATCATCGGCGCATCCGGGGGGCAGAGAAAAGCCCGGTCCGGCCGCGGCTCGCGCCGGTCAGCGCAGCCGGCGCTCCAGCTTGCGCGCGGACTTCACCATGCCCTCGATCGCGGCGCTGTGGATCTCGCTCACCTCCAGCATGGCGTGGATGGCGTTGAACATGGCCTCGTCGAACGGGTCGAGCTCCGTCCGCTCCTTGGCGGCCGTCAAGGCCTCACGCAGGGCCACAAGCCTTTGCCGGACCGCCGCACCGTCGTAGATCATCCATTCAGCCCTGATGTTCGTAGCCGCGCCGACATTGGAGCGTGCCGGTCCGCGGCACGCAAGCGCGACGGTGGCTTTTGCACGCCGGATCGGAAGGGCGTCAAACGGGGGGCAGGGCGGGGCCGCAGGCGTGGGCCGACGATCGCCCTTGCCTCCGCCGGCGGCACAGTCCAAGCTGACGTTCATGGATCGCACGACCGCCCGCCCCCGCGCCTATCGCGGCCCGTCTCGATAGACGCGGCCCGGTTCGTCACGACGATCTCCGAGATGCCGCCGCCGAGCGGTCCGCATCCCCACAGAGCCTCCCGCGGCTGCCCAGCCCCGACGAGGACACCATGCAGCGACGACGTGAGAAACGCCCGGCCCTGGGCCTGATCGGCGCGGGGGCCTTCGGGGCCTTCGCCGTCCCGCACCTGCGCCCCTTCTTCGACGTCGCCGTTCACGACCCCCGGCCGGACATCGACCGGCTCTGCGCCGGTTGGGGCGTCGCCCCAGCCTCGCTGGCCGAGGCCGCCGCGCGCCCGGTCGTGGTGCTGGCGGTTCCGCTCGGCGCGCTCCGCGCGGCCGCCGGGGCCGCGGCGCCACACCTCGGCCCCGGCGCCATGGTGGTCGACGTCTGCTCCGTGAAGGTGAAGCCGCTCGCGATCCTGCGCGAGGAACTCCCAGCGGGCACGCGCCTCGTCGGGACGCATCCCCTGTTCGGCCCCAACAGCGGGCGGGACGGCATCGCGGGGCTGAAGACCGTGGTGTGCGGCGAGGGAGTGGCCGCGGCCCTGGTCCGCCGCTTCTGCGCGCGGTCGCTGCGGCTCGACGTGCGGCGCGCCACCCCGGAGGCTCACGACCGGGAGATGGCCTACGTGCAGGGCTTGAGCCACCTCGTGGCCGGCAGCCTCAAGGCTCTCGACCTGCCCGACTTCGGGCTGGAGACGGCGGCCTTCGCGCGCCTCGCCGGGCTGCTAAACCTCGTCGGCGACGACTCGGCGGCGCTGTTCGACACGATCGTCGGCGGCAACCCCTTCGCGCCCGAGGCGCTCGGCAACTTCATCGCGGCGGCGAGCGCGCTGGCGGCCCGCGCCGGGGGGATGTCCGGCTGAGCCGCGCCGAAGATCCTACTTGCGGCGCAGGCGGATGATGACGTCGACCCGGTCGATCTCCATCCCGGCCGGCGCGTCCGGAAGGGCGCTCACCTCGATATGCGAGCCGGGGATGTCGACGAGGGCGTTGGTGTCCTCGATCAGGAAGTGGTGATGGTTCGACAGGTTGGTATCGAAATAGGTCTTCGAGCCGTCCACCGCGATCTCCCGCAGCAGCCCCGCCTCGGTGAACTGGTGGAGCGTGTTGTAGACCGTGGCGAGCGAGATGGCGACGCGCGCGCCCGTGGCCTCCTCGTAGAGCTTCTCCGCCGTGATGTGCCGGTCACCCTTGGCGAACAGCAGCCAGCCCAACGCCACGCGCTGCCGCGTCGGGCGCAGCCCGGCCTGCCGCAGCTTGGTGCGCAGGTCGTGCACCGGGCAGCCGTGCAGATGCGCGCCGGCGGCGGCCTGGAGGGCGGCGGGAGGGGTGACGGGGAGCTTGGGGGCGATGAAGGGCTGGGGCATGGGCGTTCCATAGACCATTCCGGCGGCGAAGAACAGCCGCGCCGTTCCGCGCCGCAACCGGGAGGATCGGCGTCCGGGGTGCAACCCCGCAATCTTCCCTTCACCACCGCGCGGGGGAAATCACCCGGAGGGATGAATCTGCGGCATGGTGATCGTGCGGGGCAGCGGCTGCTCCGACCCGTCGTTCATGCGCTGTCAAGCTCGAATCGACGATCGTCAACAGGCGCGGAACCGAAGGCGGTGTGGGGCATTGTCGCCACAACCGACGGCTTCAGCGCCTCCGGCTTCGGACAAGGGTCAGGACCATGGTCGCCACCTCCTCCACCACACGCCAGGGCTTCACCGCCGAGGTGACCGGGGTCGAAGCGCGCCGCCAACTCCGCATGTCGGTGGGCGTCGTGGTGATGCTGGCCGTGGGCATCGTGTCGGCGGCCTTCACGGTCGGCTCCCATCCCATCGCGGCTAAGCGCGACGTCGTGTCGACGGCGCCGTTCGTCACGATGCACGCCGAGGCGAACCCGGTCGGCGCCCGGGCGATCTGAGCGCCTCCATCCGACCGCGCTCGATGCCGAGCCGGGCCCCGCGCCCGGCTTTTTCATGCCGTCAGGCGAACAGCCCCGCCATCGGCTTCACGCCATCGCTGCCCGGGAACACGTCGCCCGCGAGGACGCCGGCGGAGAGGCCCCACTGCTCGGCCAGCACGCCCTTCAGCACCGCGCGCAGGTCCGTCGTCGGCTGGAGATCGCGCCCCTCGTAGAGCTTCGGCGCGGCGAGGCCTGGCCAGTCCGCCACCACGCGCCCGCCGCGCACGCCGCCGCCCGCCAGGAACGCGACCGTGCCGGTGCCGTGGTCCGTGCCCACCGTGCCGTTGATGTGCACGGTGCGGCCGAACTCCGTCACGGCCACTACCGTCGTGTCGCGCCACCGCGGGCCGAGGCCCGCTTCCAGCGCCGCGATCGCGCCGTCGAGCCCGCCGAGCAGTTGCGACAGGCGCCCCGTGGCGCCGCCCTCGTTGACGTGGGTGTCCCAGCCGTCGAAGGCCAGCGCGGCGACGCGCGGGCCGTCGTCCGCGGCGAGGAGGCGCGCGGCGCCCTCGGCGGCCTGCCGCATGCCGGCCGGGGACGCCATGTCGCCGCGGCCCGTCCTGCCGGCCGCGTCGCCGGCGAGGCGCTCGGTCGCCAAGCCCTGCGACAGCGCGGCGTGGAGGCCCGGATCGCGGCGCCCGTAGAGGTCGAGCACGCGGCGCGCGAGATCGTCGCCGGCGGGGGCCGGGCCGACCTGCGGGGCCCAGCCGAGCACCGGCGCAGGCCCGCGGATGACGAGCGGCGCCACGGCGCCGACCGCGAGCCCGGCCGGGCCCACCCGCTCCCCCGCCGGCAGCGCCGAGAGTGCGCGGTTCAGCCAGCCCGAACCGGTGAAGCCCGGCCCGGCGTGCCCGCTTTCGAGCACGTCCTGCCCGTCGAAGTGCGAGCGCTCGCGGTAGCTCGTCGCCACGGCGTGGACGACGCTGGCCTGCCCGGCGCGGAACAGCCGCGCCAGGTTCGGCATGGCGGGGTTCAGCGCGAAGAAGCCGTCGAGGGGCAGGGCGGGATGGTCGCCGTCGAGCCGCAGCGCCAGGGAGCCGTGCAGGTCGGCGTAGGCCGGATCCCCCACCGGCGCCACGGCGGACAGGCCGTCGAGGGCGCCGCGCAGCACGATCGTCACGAGCCGCATGTCGCGCCCGCCCGCCGCGTGGGCGAAGCCCGGCAGGCACGCCCAGGCGAAGCAGCCGGCGCCCGCGCCGAGCAGGGCCCGGCGGGAGGGGGATGGAATCTCGCACAGCGTCACGGTCACCTCCTCTGGAACTCGGGGGACATCAGGGCCAGGGCCAGGCCCTGCTCGCGCGACTCGGCGCGCGGGATGGCGTCCCGCGTCTCGGGCGACAGGGCGTTGCCCGCCGCGGCTTCGATCAGGGCCAAGGGGTCCGTGCCGCCCTTGTAGGCGTGCGCCGCCGCGGCGCAGAGGTCGAGCCGCAGCTTCATGTTCTCCGGCGAGGCCCAATCGGCGGCGGTGTCGGGGTAGCCGTTGGGGCCGGGCGGCTCCCACAGGGGCTGCCCGAGGGTGTGCAGCGCCCCGAGGGTCGGGCCGGGGTCGCGCAGCGGGGCGCCGGTCAGGCGCGCCACCGCGATCACGAGGTCGGCCGGGCTGCGCACCTTGGCCATCGGCGCCGACCAGGCCTCCGGCAGGTCGACCAGCGCGGAGGCCACGGCGCGGAGGTCGCCGTCGCGCTCGGTGAACACGGCGGCGATCCGCTCCACGGCGGCGGGCGGCGGATCGTCGGCGACGAAGTGGCGGACGAGCTTGGTCGCGACGTGCCGGGCCGTCGCGGGATGGCGGGCGAGGTCGTTCAGCGCCGCCTCGCCCTGGCCGAAGCCGCCGCCCGGATACACGCGCCCGAGGACGGTCTGGTCGCCGGGCTCGTGCCAGGCGGCGTCGAAGGTGAAGACGCCGGGCTCGCCGATGCGCCCCTCCCGCCCCGCGAAGGTCCAGCCCGTGATGACGCGGGCCAGCGCCGTCACGTCGGCCTGCGTGTAGCCGCCGCCGACCCCGAGCGTGTGCAGCTCCAGGGTCTCGCGGGCGAGGTTCTCGTTCAGCCCGCGCTTGCCCTTCGCCCCCGCGCGCGACGCGGGGCCGACGGAGCGCACG
This sequence comes from Lichenibacterium dinghuense, assembly GCF_021730615.1. NCBI lineage: Bacteria > Pseudomonadati > Pseudomonadota > Alphaproteobacteria > Hyphomicrobiales > Lichenihabitantaceae > Lichenibacterium > Lichenibacterium dinghuense. The sequence goes on along the minus strand of NZ_JAJLMN010000001.1, from coordinate 550,722 downwards.
TTGTCGAGGTAGAACAGCATGGCCGGATGGCGCTCCACCGCCACCAGCATGTCGGCGAAGCGGCCGAGCACGTGGGGCCGGATGGCCTCGCGCTCGAAGGCGCCGGCGCTGGCGCGCAGCAAGGGCGCCTTGCCGGCCGACACGCAGAAGTGGTTCGACCAAAACATCACGAGCCGTTCGACGAAGCCGATCTCGGCGTCGCGCGCCATGGCGAGGCGGGCCGCGGCCTCGGCGCGGAAGATCAGCCCCTCCGTGAAGGGCTGCGGCTTGAAGGGCGGCGACCCGCCCGTCATGGCGGAGGGCAGGATCGCCGGCAGGGCGATGCCCTTCAGGCTTTCGCGCTGCGCCCTCCGCTCGGCCTCGGCCACGAAGGCAGCGCGCATGTCGCCCGCCGTGCCGGCGAGGCCGGCGGCCTCCACCGCCTCCGGCGACACCAGGGCGCGGTCCGGCTTCAGTTCGGCCCTGAGGGCGCCGCGCGGGTCGGGCGCCACGCGGGCGAGATCGCCGGGGCGGGCGCCGAGGCCGAAGCGGTTGAGGGCCGTGACGGCGTCGATGGACAGGGCAGCCTCCTCGCGCGAGCGACTTAGCGGAGTTTAAGCATGCCGAAGTTAGCGGTTCCATGAACGTTTGCGGGCAGACAGGGGGCGATGCGGTCGGCGGACGGAGGGGATGCGCCATGGCTCAACGACGCGGCGGCTTCGGCCTGGGCGCACCCCGGCTCGCGACCTTCGCGGCCTCGCTCGCGCTGGTGCTCGCGGCGACCCTGTCGCTGCGCTTCCACCTGCCGATCGGCCAGGGCTTCGTCGCGGCGCACCGCCTGTGGCTGGCGGTGGCGGCCTACGGGGTGCTGGCGCTCGGGGTGCTGCTGCCGATGCTGTGATGCGGCCGAGCGAGCCGGGTCGCGGATCGGGAGCCCGCGCGGCGTATGGGCGAAGCCCGTTTCCGCGCTGCGGAGCGGTCAGGCGAAAGCGGTATGGGGCGGGCGCGTCACCCGAAGCGCTCCGTCCTGACGGCGCGGGGCGCGACCCCGGCGTCGAGCAGCAGCGCCGTCATGGCCTCCACGAAGCCCGACGAGCCGCACAGGTAGGCGCGGGCCGGCGGCGCCGGCAGGAGCGCCAGGGCGGCCGCCACCGCGGCGCGGTCAGGGCGCCGCGCTTCGCCCTCGCGGCTCAAGCGCAGGACGAGGCCGAAGCCCGCCTCGTCGCGCGCCCGCGCTTCGAGCTCGTCGAGGTACAGGGCTTCGGCGCGGGTGCGGGCCGCGCAGAGCAGCGCCATCGGCACCGCGGGCGCCGCGGCCGCGCGCTCGCGCAGCATGGCGAGCAGCGGCGCGACCCCCGAGCCGCCGCCGACGAGCAGAACCGGGCCGCCGTCCTCCGGCGCCCAGGAGAAGGGCAGGCCCACCGGCCCGCGCAGCTCGATCGCGTCGCCGACCTCCGCGGCCTCGTGGAAGAAGCGCGACACCTCGCCGTCCGCCGCGAGCGCGACCAGGAGGTCGACCGTGCCCCGCTGCGACGGCGGCGAGGCGATCGAGTAGAAGCGGTGCGCCGCGTAGCCGTCCGGCGCGGTGAGCCGCAGCTCGACGGATTGGCCCGCGCGGTGCGGCTGCGCCCAGCCCACGGCGAAGCGGAACCGCGCGACGGTGGGCGTCACCGCCTCGCGCTCGACGATGCGGGCCTCCGCCCAGGCGAGGCGCACCGGCGGCGTTTCGGTCACGCCGCCCCGTGTCCGCCGTCCGCGCGGGCCGCGAACTCGGCCTGCGCGGCGGGCGCGGCCTCGGTCTGGTACAGCGCCTTCCATTCCGCGTAGGGCATGCCGTAGACCTTCTCGCGGCCGTCGTCGCGCGTGAGCGGCAGGCCGCGCTCGTTGGCGGCCTCGGCGAACCAGTTGCCGAGGCAGTTGCGGCAGAACCCGGCGAGGTTCATCAGGTCGATGTTCTGCACCTCGGTGTGCTGCCGCAGGTGCGCCACGAGGCGGCGGAACACCGCCGCCTCGAGCTCGGTCTGCATGGCGTAGTCGATCTCGTAGTCCATCGCGCCCACTTCCCCCTGTCAGAGCGCCGCCAAGCGGCGGCCGGCCCCCGCGCGGGGGCCGAAGAACCTCACCTCGTGGATGTCGGGGCGCCGGAGGATCGGCGCAAGCAGCCGCGCGAGGCGCGCGCCCCAGGCCTCGGCCTCCGCGTCCGTCGCCATCAGGTCCTGGCGCACCTCGACCAGCACGTTGGCGTAGCCGTTGCGCGTCGCGTGCGTGTCGATGGTGTCGCCCGGCAGGGCGCCGTCGTAGGGCTCGTTGTCGCCGACCCGCTCCGCCCAGGGCTGGAGGTCCGGCTCGGCCTTCAGCGCCTCGAAGAGCGGCGCGGCGAGCCGCGGGTCGTCATCCCACAGCAGCCCGACGTGCCAGGGCCGCGGCACGTCCTTCCAGAACGGCGTGAAGCTGTGCATCGACACGATGGCCGGCACCGTGCCGGTGGCCGCCATGGCGCGCAGCGCGTCCGCGACCGCCTCGTGGTAGGGGCGGTAGTAGGCGGCGCGGCGGCGCTCGATCTCGGCCTCGTCGATGCGGGCGTTGCCGGGCACGATCGCGCCGTCGGACAGGCGCATCACCAGCGTCGGATCGTGGGCGCCGCGGTTCGGGTCGATCAGCAGGCGCGAATAGGTGGTGAACAGGGCCGGCGCGCCGAGCGCCTCCGCCATCGCCTCCGTGGCCCGCCGCGCGCCGATGTCGTAGGCGATGTGGCGTTCGAACTGGGCTTCGGGCAGGCCCAGCCGCCCGTAGGCCGGCGGCAGGGCGTTCGAGGCGTGGTCGCAGAGCAGCAGCAGCCCGGCGTCGAGCCGTCCCTCGATGCGGCGCACCGGCGGGAAGGGCTCGGTCGTGTCTGGGCTGGCTAAAGGCATGGTCCTGGCCTATTGGGTTCCGCGATGACGGGCCGCGCGACCATAGAGTCGCCCGCGGCCGGACACCACAAAGCACAGCCCGGAGCCCGAGGGGCCTTCCGGCCCCGCGCGGGACCCCGAATGCTCGACGCCGACACGCCCGCGCTGCCCGCCGCCCCCGCGGCGCTCCCGCCCGGCGTGGCGCTCGGCATCGCCGCCATGGTGTCGGCCGCGCTGGCCATGAGCATCTCGCCGAGCCTCGTGCGGCTGGCCGACGTGGGCCCCTTCGCCAGCGCCTTCTGGCGCGTGGCGCTGGCCCTGCCGGTGCTGTGGGCCTGGATGCGGGCCGAGGAGGCGCAGGCCCCCGCGGGCGCGCCGCGCGCCCGCTTCACCCGCCCGACCCTGCTGGCCGGGCTCGTGTTCGCCGGCGACCTGTTCTTCTGGCACCTGGCGGTGATGAAGACCACGATCGCCAACGCGACCTTCTTCGCCACCTGCGCGCCGATCTGGGTGGTGCTGTTCGGCTGGCTGCTGCTCGGCCAGCGCGTCGGCGGCCCGGTGCTGTCGGGGCTCGGCCTGTGCGTGCTCGGCGGCGCCGCGTTGGTGGCGCAGAGCCTGGCCTTCGACCCGGCCCACGCGGTCGGCGACGGGCTCGGCATCGTCACGGGCGTGTTCTTCGGCCTCTACTTCCTCGCTGTCGGGGCCGCCCGCGTCCGCACCGGCGCGGCGCGCGTCACCTTCGAGATGAGCGTCGTCACCGCGCTGCTCCTGTTCGCCGCCGCGCTGCTGCTGGAGCCGCACCTGCTGCCCCGCTCGGCCTACGGCTGGGCCGTGCTGCTGGCCCTGGCGCTGGTGAGCCACGCGGGCGGGCAGGGGCTGCTGTCGGTGGCGCTGGGCCGCCTGCCGGCCGCGTTCTCGTCGCTGGTGATCTTTCTCGAAGCCGTGGCGGCGGCCGGCATCGCCTGGGCGGTGCTGGGCGAGGCCGTCACGCCCGTCCAGGCCGCCGGCGGCGTCGTCATCCTGGCCGGCATCTGGATCGCCCGCCCCCGCCCGTCGGCCGCCGTCGCACCGTGAGGTTTTCCGAAGCCATGCGCCTCCCGCTTTCCACCCTCGCCGCCCTCGCCGCGCTGTGCCTCGCCGCGCCGGCGGCCCGCGCCGACTTCCGCGTGTGCAACAACACGGCGAGCCGGACCTCGGTGGCGCTGGCCTACACCAACGGCGCGGCCTGGGTGTCGGAAGGCTGGTGGAACCTCAAGGCCAACACCTGCGAGACGCTGCTCGGCGGCGCGCTGACGGCGCAGTTCTACTACGTTTACGGCATCGACGAGAGCGGCGGCGAGTGGAAGGGCCGCGCCTTCATGTGCACCCGCGACCGCGAGTTCCGCATCGACGGGCGGCAGGACTGCTTCGTGCGCGGCTTCGACCGGACGGGCTTCCTGGAAATCGACACCGGCAAGGACGCCAAGGATTGGACCGTGCAGCTGACCGACCCCGGCAAGGCCGGCGCCGTCGCGGGCTCGGCGGCCCCGACCGCGCCCGCCCCGGCGCAGCCGACCGCGGCCAAGGCGGCCCCGGCGACGGCCGCGCAGGGCGCGCCGCCCCAGCCCGCTCCGGCCCACTGACGCGCTTCGCGCGCACCCCGCGCAGACGGGGGCGCGCCGAACCAACTTGCCCCGGCCCCGTTGTGCCGCGGGCGTGACGCGAGCCGCCCCGGATCGAAGCGACCCGGCCGCGGTTCGGATCAGAAGGCCGGAGCGCGCCCGCAGGGCAGCCCGGAAGGCCGGTGGGGAGACGAGCATGAGACGACTGCGCCGCGTGAAGATCCTGGCGACGCTGGGGCCGGCTTCCCAGGATCCCGCCGTGCTGGCACGGCTGTTCGAGGCGGGCGCCGACGTGTTCCGCATCAACATGAGCCACGCCAGCCACGACGCCATGCGCGAGCGGGTGCGCGCCATCCGGGCCCTGGAAGAGCGCTTCGGCCGCCCGGTCGGCATCCTGGTCGACCTGCAGGGGCCGAAGCTGCGCGTCGGCACCTTCGCCGACACTGGCGTCGATCTCCTGAAGGGCGACAGCTTCGTGCTCGACGCCGACCCCACCCCTGGCGACGCGAACCGCGTGCACCTGCCCCACCCCGAGATCCTGCGGGCGCTGCGCCCCGGCCACGCCATGCTGATCGACGACGGCAAGGTGAAACTGCGCGTGACGGAGGCGACCGACACGCGCGCCGTCGCCACCGTCGAGGTCCCCGGCCGCATCTCCAACCGCAAGGGCGTGAGCCTGCCCGACACGGAGATCCTGGTCTCGGCCATGACGGCCAAGGACCGCTCCGACCTCGACGCGGCGCTGAACGAGGGCGTCGACTGGATCGCGGTGTCGTTCGTGCAGCGCGCCGACGACGTGGCCGAGGTCAAGAAGATCGCGCGCGGCCGCGCCCTGGTGCTGTCCAAGATCGAGAAGCCGCAGGCCATCGACCGGCTCGACGAGATCATCGAGATGTCGGACGCCCTGATGGTGGCGCGCGGCGACCTCGGCGTCGAGATGCCGCTCGAGAAGGTGCCCGGCCTGCAAAAGCGCATCACCCGCATGGCGCGCCGCCTCGGCAAGCCCGTGGTGGTGGCGACGCAGATGCTGGAGTCGATGATCACCTCGCCGGTGCCGACCCGCGCCGAGGTGTCCGACGTGGCGCAGGCGGTGTTCGAGGGCGCCGACGCCGTCATGCTGTCGGCCGAGTCGGCGTCGGGCCAGTTCCCCGTCGAGGCGGTGGCGACCATGAACCGCATCGCCGAGGAGGTGGAGCGCGATCCCCTCTACGCCGGTATCATCGCGGCGCAGCGCGCCGAGCCCGAGCGCACGGGCGCCGACGCCATGGCGCACGCGGTCCGCGACATCGCCGAAACCCTGGACCTCAAGGCCATCGTGGCCTGGACGGCCTCGGGATCGACGGGCCTGCGCATCGCGCGCGAGCGCCCCACCGTGCCGGTGCTGGCGCTGACGCCGCAGAGCGAGTCTGCGCGGCGGCTGTGCCTCGCCTGGGGCATCCACCCGGTCATCGCCGAGGACGCCAAGACGGGCGACGACATGGCCAACCGCGCCTGCCGCCTCGCGCTCGGCGAGGGCTTCGCCGAGAAGGGCGACCGCGTCATCGTGGTGGCGGGTTTCCCCTTCGGCTCGCCGGGCGCGACCAACAACATCCGGCTCGCCTACGTCGGGCAGGGGTGAGGCGCGGTCTACGGCGCCGAGCAGACCCGCGTGCATCCCTGCGGGTCAGCCCCGTCCTCGATGGACTCCGTCTGAGGACGATACGATGATCTCCGAAGCGCTGGACTGAAATCGCGAGCGAGGCCCGGACGACGGCGGCTCTCGCTTGACGGAGACGGAGCATGATCGTCGGGTTCCGAGACGAGTGGCTGCGACGGTTCTTCTTCCACGACGTTCGGCATCGTGAAATCCCGGCCGACGTCGAAGCGCGTTTGTTTCGTAAGCTGCAGTTGATCGACGACGCGGTCTCGGATCAGGATCTGCGCGTGCCGCCCGGCAATCACTTCGAGAAGTTGAAGGGTTCGCTCGACGGCTTTCATTCGATCCGCGTGAACGGACAGTGGCGGTTGATCTTCGTTTGGGATGGCAGCCGGGGCGAGGCGTCGGACCTCTACCTCGACGACCACACGTACCGGTGAGGTTTCGCATGCTGATGACGGAGCGCAAGCCGGCGACGGTCGGTGAGATCCTCGTCGAAGAGTTCCTTCAGCCGATGGGACTGACGTCCGCATCGCTGGCCGAGGCGATGGCCGTGCAGCATGACACGATCGACGAGATCTGCGAGGGCCGACGTCCGGTCACGGCCGGGCTGGCGCTGGTCCTTGCGCGTGTGTTCGGCAACAGTCCCGAATTCTGGCTCAACGTGCAGAGGCGTCTCGACCTCTGGGAGGTGATGCACTCGCCCGAGCAGATGGCGCGGATCGAGCGAGCCAAACCGCTGGCGACGGCGGCCTGACCGCTCGGGTGTGTCGACGAGCCCGTTCTGAAAGCCAGCCACCTCCCGGAGGTGGTGCTCCAGGGCCGGCAAGGCGATGACGAGGGGTCGGCGAACCCCTGCGAAATCGCACCCACTCTCCCCGACCTCTTCCGCCGAAGAGCTGTGGGGTCTCGGCACCGGGGCTCGATGCCGTCGTTCCATCTTTTTGAGCGGGCGATCCACGGCAGGCCAGGCCGCCCGCGAGGGCTCAGTGCGAGGACACGCCCTCGTGCCGCGCCAGCTCTTCGAGGGTCTCGACCGGGACGGCGTCGCCGTCGTCGTCGATGATGGCCGTCAGGCTGAAGCCCTCGCCGCTGAGCTGGCGCACGGCCTGCAGGGCTTCGGCGGCGGTGGGCTTGGCGATGCCCGTGGAGGCGTCGGAGTTCCGCGCCACGATCCGATAGGTCATGGAGTTTTCCTTCTTAGGGCGGGTGACCGCCCGATGTCGGGTTGGAACCGCGGCCGGGCGACCACACACGACGCGCCCGGACCGGGAGCGGGCTCTGCGGCTCCGCTGCGCGCAGAAGCACCACAAGCCCTTGTAGCCCGCAACCCCGGCCGCCGTAGGCGTGCCATCCCCGAACGCGGGAGCGGGCGGGGATCGCCCGCCCGCCCGATCACTCCGCCGCGCGGGCGAACTCCTGGGTGATGCGGTGCGCCTCCTCCTCGGGGTCGACGCGCTCCTCGTCGCGCGGCGGCCCCATCAGGGCGGGCTGGAAGAAGATCGCCGACACCAGCGTGCAGACCAGCGACAGGGCGAGCAGCTTGCCCATGCTCGACGTGCCGGGATGGCTCGACGCCCACAGCGAGCCGAACGCCACCGCGGTGCAGGAGGCCGAGAAGAACACCGCGCGGGTGAGGCTCGACTGCAGCACGTGCCGCTGCCCGGCGCGCCACGCCAGCACGAAGTAGATCTTGAAGGCCACCCCGAGGCCCAGCAGCAGCGGGATCGCGATGATGTTGGCGAAGTTCAGCGGCATGCCGATCAGCACCGTGATCTCCATCGTGAGGAGGCCGGCCAGGATCAGCGGCACCAGCGTCAGCAGCACGTCGGTGACGCGGCGCAGCGCGAGGTACAGGATCACCGCGATCGAGCCCAGCGCCCAGAGGCCGGCCTCGATGAAGGCGTGGATCACCGAGTCGCCCGAGTCCTTGATGACGATGGGCTGGCCCGTCGCGTCCGGCGCCACGGTCAGCACGGCGTCGCCGAAGCTCTTCAGGTTGTCGTTGGAGGTCGACAGGTCCTTGGGCGTGACCTCGATGCGCGCCTGGCCTTCCGGCGTCACCCAGTCGCGGTGGATGCTCGCGGGCAGCGTTTCCGCCGTCACGGGCTCGGCCGAGATCAGGCTCCCGATCTGCTGGATCAGCAGGTGCATGGCCGGCACGAAGGCCTGGTTGGCGAGCGCGCGGGCTTCCGGCTTCGCGTCCGCGAGCTTGGTGAAGTCGGCGCCGAGGCGCTCGGCCGTGGCGCGGGCCTCGCCCGTGCCGTGCGGCGCCGCCTTGGACAGGCGCGTCGCGGCGCCCTTCAGCGCCTCCACGTTTTCGGCGTCGGTGGGCGCTGGCTTGAGGTCGTCGCCGGTGGGCTGCAGCGACGGGCCGAGCGAGTCCCGGAGGTCGGCGATGATCTTGAGCTTGGGGTCCTGGTCCGGCGGCACGTAGGCGTCGAGCGTCTTGGCGCTGGCGACCTCGGGCAGCTTGGCGATCTCGGCCGCGACCGCGTTGGCCTTGGCGAGCGAGGGCTCCAGCACGTCGATCTTGTAGGGCGTCGTGTTCGGGTCCTTGGCGAGGTCGAGGATGGTGGCGACGGACTCGACCTTCGGGCTGTTGAGGTTCAGCGGGTTGAAGTCGAAGTGCAGGTGGAACAGCAGCGGCGACATCACGACCACCGGCCCGAGCGTCGCGGCGATCACCAGGACGCGGTGGGTTTCCAGGAAGTGGTCGACGGGCTTCAGGAACGTGTAGCCCACCTCCGTCCCCTCGGACGGCGGGTTGAACAGCCTCAGCAGCGCCGGCAGGAAGGTGATGGCCGTGACGAAGGCGATGATCATGCCGCTACCGGCGATCAGGCCGAGCTCGGACACGCCGCGGTAGTCGGTCGGCAGGAACGAGTAGAAGCCGGCCGTGGTGGCGACGGCGGCGAGCAGCAGCGGCCGGCCGGCCTTGACGCCGGCGCCCACGATGGCGGGCACCAGGGCGTCCTCGATGTAGCGCTCGTCGCGGTAGCGCACCGAGAACTGGATGCCGAAGTCGACGCCGATGCCGATGAACAGCACCGCGAAGGCGACCGAGATCAGGTTGAGGGCGCCCACCATCAGCAGGCCCAGCGCCGCTGTGATGACGAGGCCGACCGCGGTGGCGAGGAACACCGCCACGATGAGGCGGCCGGACTTCAGCGCCAGCCACAGCAGGAACACCACGGCCAGCACGGTGAGGATCGAGTTGAGGGCGAAGCCCTCCTTCAGCGTGCCGAACTCCTGGTCGTCGAGCGGGATCTGCCCGGTGAGCCGCACCGTGACGCCGGTGTCGGGCCCGATGTTCAGCTGCTTGACGGCCTCGTGCACGACGTCGGTCGCGGCGGCGCCGGGCTCCAGCGCGCCGTAGTCGAGCTTGGGCTTGATCTGCACGAAGCGGCGGTTCGGATAGGCCTGATCGTCCGAGCCACCCGCGAGGCCCTGGAACGAGAAGGGCACGAGCCTGCCGGCGAGCGCACCCTCGATCGAATCCGCCATGTGGGCGAAGAAGGGCTGCACCTGCTGGAGCGGGATCTTCCCCTGCTCGATGCCGATGCCCATCATGCCGACCATCTGCGACAGGCCGCGCAGCGACGGGTCGGCCGCCAGGGTCGAGATCAGCGGCTCGGCCTTGTCGAGCTGCGCGGCGACCTGCTGCACCTTGGGCAGGGGCTGGAACAGCAGGCCGTCCTTGCCGAAGAAGCTCTGCTCGGGCGGCAGGCGCACGAAGTCGAAGTTCTTCTTGTCGTCCTTGAGCTTGGCGACGATGCGGTCGGCGGCGTCCTGTGCCGCCTCGGGCGTCGCGCCGTCGAGCACCATCAGGATGAGGCCGTCGTTCTGCGGGAAGGCGCGGTTGAACGCTTCCTGGCGCTGGCGCCAGGGCAGGTCCGACGCGATCAGGGTGTTGGAATCCGTGTTGATCGCGAAATGCGTGGCCGCGAACCAGGCGGACAGGACGGTGAGGAGGCCCGACAGCAGCACGACCCAGAGGGCGTGGCGGCTGCAGGCGGCGACGATCCGCGCTACGATCCTGGTCAACATTCGGTCGTCTGTGTCCTCGATGGCCCGCGCCCCGGCGCGCGGGGTGCCGCTAACCGGACGCTCAGGCCGTTTCATGGCATCGGCCCCGCCGACCCGACGCGACGGGGTCCAGCGGCTCGGCCGGCGACGGACGCGGACCGCCGGGCCGCACTGTGACTAGCACTGGCACGGATCGACCCGTGTGAGCAAGGATCAGCCCAGACGCCTGCTCCGCTGGCTCGCATGGCCACGCTCGCCGGCGGGCGTGTCACGCCGATGCGCGACCGTCACGCCTGAGCACGATCGGCGACCCCGCCGAAGCTCCGGCCAGCACCGCGCTGATCCAGTCCCGCGAGGGAGCCGAGGTCAAGGAGAGGCGGTCGAGGGCGGAGACGAGGTCGTTCCAGCAGGGATCGTCCTGCGTCACCATCGTACCGCTTCCGTTCCGAAACGCGAGCGTCAGCGCGATCAGTGCTCCCGCGTGGACGTCGGCTTCGTGGGCGACCACGCCGCACAGCTCGGCCAAAGGCAGAACCTCGCGTCCGATGCGGAGTGAGTCGCCCTCGACCACGGGAAGGGTGCGCTCCATCCGGCACATGATGAGGCGGTTGATGCGATCGACGATGCTCACGGCCTGATCCAGCGGATGCGGGTGACGAGGTCGTAGACTTCTTCTCCGGCCTTCTGGCCTCCCCATCCGCCGAGGAGGCCGAATCCGAAGCCGCCGAGGAGGCCTCCGACCAGGCAGGCGCCGCCCTCCGTCACCTCACCGACGATGGGAATGGTGAGGGATGGCGAAGCGAGCAACGCGGCCGAGGCGTAGCCGGCCCAAGCGCCGCCCCACCCCGCGACCGCGCTGCCGCCCAGGGCGCCGGCTTGTCCGGCCGTCACGCGGCCTCGATCCTCCGGTTTGGCTTCCGCGATCAACACGACCGACACGACGACCTGCAGCGCGACGCCGGCGCGGCCGACGTTCTTCATGACGACGGAAAGCCGGTTCACGACTGCCCGGGTCCGTCCGACGCTCTCGATCACCGCTTCGATGGAGCCCTTGGCGGTCAGCAGGCCGTCGTAGCTCGGCAGCTTGCCCGACGGCTTGAGGATCTCGGAATACAGGCGGCCGAAGGGGCTGAGACGGTCGCGCGCCGCGGCCAGGATCAGGTTGCGCTGCTCGCTCAGCGCGCGCGCTTCCGCATCGGTGATCCGTCCGCTCGCCATCAAGGCGCGCGCCTGCTTCTGCAGCGCGGCGTTGGCTTGGTTGTAGACCTCGCGCTGGTAGGCGTCCCACGTCAGGTTGGTGCCCAGACCGAAGAGGCCGTTGCCGGTCGCGGTGACGGCCGGGCTGTAGTTGAACTGCTTCTGGTCAGGCTGAGCCATGGGGACAAGCTCCGCCGCGGCGCGTCGCTGCCGCGGTGCGGCGAGTCTAACCCGCCCCGATCCGTCGGCAAGCCGCCACGGTGGACCTCGCACACCGCGGTGCGACCCATCTGGGCGGAGCGGCCGGGGCGTGTCATAGGGTGCTTTCGGGAGAAGCTGATGGGCGAGACGCGTGTTCTGGTGGGCGTGTTCGGGGCTCCGCAGGGGGTTCGGGGCGAGGTTCGGATCAAGTCCTACACGGGCGAGCCGCGCGATGTCGGCGCCTACGGCCCGCTCACCACCGCGGACGGCCGCGGGTCCTTCAAGCTCCTGTCGCTGCGCCCGCTCCGGGACGACATGCTGGTCGCCCGCGTCGAGGGGATCGAGGACCGCGACGCGGCGGCGCGCCTCACCAACACGGACCTCTACATCCCGCGCGACCGCCTGCCGCCGCCCGAGCCCGACGAGTTCTACCACGTCGACCTCGTCGGCCTGCGCGCCGAGGGCGAGGACGGCGCGGCCCTCGGCCGCGTGCGGGGGATCGAGAACCACGGCGCCGGCGACATCGTGGAGATCGCGCCGGACCGGCCGGGCGAAACGCTGCTCGTGCCCTTCACCCTGGCCTTCGTGCCGGTGATCGACTTCGAGGGCGGGCGCATCGTGGTGGCGGCGGGCGCGCTCCTCCCCGAGGAGGAGGGCGACGCCACGGTCGACGACGCCTGACATGTGGCGCGCCACCCCGCTCACGCTGTTCCCGGCCATGTTCCCGGGGCCGCTCGGCCTGTCGCTGGCCGGCGACGGGCTCGCGCGCGGCCTGTGGTCCTGCGAGCCCCACGACATCCGCCTCCACGGCCTCGGCCGCCACCGCACCGTGGACGACACGCCGGCGGGCGGCGGCGCCGGCATGGTGATGCGGGCCGACGTGCTGGCGGCGGCGCTCGACGCCGCGGCCCCGGCCGACGACGCGCGCCCGCGCCTGCTGATGAGCCCGCGCGGCCGGCCGCTCGACCAGGCCCGCGTCCGCGCGCTGGCGGCCGGCCCCGGCGTCGTCGTGCTCTGCGGGCGCTTCGAGGGCGTGGACGAGCGCGTCATCGCGGCGCGGGGGCTGGAGGAGGTGTCGGTCGGCGACTTCGTGCTGTCGGGCGGCGAGGTGGCCTGCCTGGCGCTGCTCGACGCCTGCGTGCGGCTGCTGCCCGGTGTGATGGGCGCGGCGCTGTCCGGCACGGAGGAGAGCTTCGAGGGCGGCCTCCTCGAATACCCGCACTACACGCGGCCGCGCGACTTCGAGGGGCGCGAGATCCCCCCGGTGCTGCTCGGCGGCGACCACGGCCGCATCTCGGCCTGGCGCCGCGCCGAAGCCGAGCGGATCACGCGGGAGCGGCGGCCAGACCTGCTGCGGGACCCGGGGCAGGGCGGATCTGCGCCGGAGCGCGGCCGGCGATGAGGTCGGCCACCACGGCGGCGAGCCGCGAGGCCTGGCGCAGCGACATGGGGCGGAACTCCAGTCCGTAGTGCAGGGCGCCGCTGTCGACCTGCACATGGCGCAGCAGAACCGGGACCACCACGCCGCAGCCGTCGCGCCCGAGCGGCCGGATCGACAGCAGCCCCGTGTCGCCGAACCGGTCCGGCAGGTGCTCGGAGCGGTCGAGGATGAGCACGCGGCAGCCCGTGTCGGACACGTCGCCGATGCGGGCCGGCGCCACGGCCTCGCCGGACGCCAGTTCCGCCAGGCAGCTCACGCTGTAGCGCGGCGAGCCGCGGCGTTCATTCGAGCTCATGGCGGTCGGCCCCCGGATACAAGCCGCCCAATTAGGACCAGAATCCTTAAGTCCGGGCCAAACCGATCGCTCGACTCCCGCGGATCCAAGACGAAGCCCGATCGGGCATGCGACTTGCACCGGTGTCAACTGTCCTGGGAGGGGAGATCGGCATGGCGACCACGATCACGGTGCTCTACGAGAACGTCGACGACGCGACGTTCGACCTCGACTCCTACATGGCCAAGCACATGCCGCTGGTCGACGAGAAGTTCAAACCCTTCGGCATCAAGGGTTGGCGCGTGTTGAAGGCGGTGGGGAAGCCGTTCGGCGGCAAACCCATGTACAGCGTCATCGCCAACCTGGAGTTCGACACGGCGGACCAGTTCCGCGCGGCCGTCGCGGCGGAAGGCGGTCCCGTGTTCGGCGACGTGCCCAACTTCAGCAACAAGGACCCGGTGGTGGTGATCGCCGACCTCGTCGGCGCGGCGGGCTGACGCCGGCCGTCCCATTTCCGGCGCCGACCTCGTATGGTGGAGGGCGGTCGGCGGCGGGCGGAGGCGCGGTTGGAGTTCCTGGGAGTGCACTGGGTCGGGCTGACCGCGGAGAACGGCCGGCGCCTGATCCTGTCGGTGCTGTTCGTCGCGGCCGTGCTCGCGGTCCGGGCCGGCCTGCGCCGCCTCGTGCTCGGCTTCGTGCAGGGCGACGGCGCCAGGCAGGCCCGGTTCTGGACCCACCAGGGCCTGAACCTCGTCGCCGCTCTGGTGATCGTGCTCGGGCTCATGTCGATCTGGTTCGACGATCCCGCCCGGCTCGCCACGGCGCTCGGCCTGTTCAGCGCCGGCCTCGCCTTCGCTCTGCAGCGCGTCGTCACCGCCTTCGCGGGCTACATCGTGATCCTGCGCGGCAACAACTTCACGGTGGGCGACCGCATCTCCATGGGCGGCGTGCGGGGCGACGTGATCGCGCTCGGCTTCATCCAGACCACGCTGATGGAGATGGGCGTGGCGCCGAACAGCGATGCCGGGCCTTCCGTCTGGGTGAAGAGCCGGCAGTTCACCGGCCGCATCGTCACCGTGTCCAACGCCAAGATCTTCGAGGAGCCGGTCTACAACTACACGCGCGACTTCCCCTTCATCTGGGAGGAGATGACCGTGACGGTGCGCTACGAGGACGACCGCGCCCTCGTCGAGCGCGTCGTGCTCGAAGCGGCGCGGCGCCACGCCGTCGACCCCGACGAGCTGTCGGCCGAGGCGGCGCGCACGCTGGAGCGGCGCTTCGACCTCCAGCGGCTCGACTTCGCGCCGCGCGTCTTCGTGCGGCTGACGCCGAACTGGCTGGAGATGAACGTCCGCTTCATGTCGCGCGACCACGGCACCCGCGCCATCAAGGACCTGATCGCCCGCGACGTGCTCGACGGGCTCGACCGCGCCGGCATCCGCGTGGCCTCCGTGCCCTACCGCGTGACCGAGATGCCCGGCGGGAACGCGCGGGGCGCCGCAGCGGTTGAGCCTCCGGCAGGGGGACGCGATGGCTGACGACACGACCTTCAAGCTCGGCGAGGCGCTCGCCGCACAGGCGGCCCTGCGCCGCTCGCTGGGGCTGGCGGAGGAGCTCTTCCCCGTCGAAAGCTTCGTCGGCATGATCTCCGACGAGATCGAGGCCAGCCGCCGCGCCGGCCGCGACGACCGGACCACCGCCGACCTCGTCCGCGACACGACCGGCAAAACCGTCACGGCCGACGACATCGCGCGGTTCTACGTGCCGCCGGAGGCGCGGCGGCATCCCGAAGAATGAGGCCGCTCGGACGTTCGCCCGATCTTCTGCGGCCGCCGGCTCGACGCGCCGTCGCGTCCGGCCCGTGTCGCGTCGGGACGGGAGGACGCCGATGCGCGCGGGATTCGTCGCGATCATAGGGCTGGCCGGGCTGCTCGCCCCCGCCTGCGCGACCGCTCAATGCCCCGCCCCGCCGGCCGACCGTGCGACGCTGGCGGTCGTCGGAAGCGGCGAGGTGCACCGGAAGCCCGAGATCGCGACGCTCGACATCTCGCTCCTGACGCGCGGCCCGACGCTCGACGGCACGTCGCGCGACCATCGCGGGCGCGTGGCGCAGGCGGCGCCGGTGATCGAGCGTCTCAGGTCCGAGGGCGTCGACGTCGAGGAGGGGGCGTTCACGCTGTCGGAGGAGCGGGCTCCCGTGCCGGTCGGCGTCCGTCCGAACGACGCTCCCCCGACATACAGGGCCGCGACGCGCTACGATCTCACGGTGAAGTCGCTCGCTCGGATCGACGCCATCGTCGCGGAGATCGCCGCGTCGGGGCTGTTCGAGGTCGGGTCGATGCGCTTCTCCGTGGCGGACCAGGATGCCGCGCTCGACGACGCCCGCCGCGCCGCGATGGCGGACGCCCTGCGGCAGGCCCGCGTCTACGCCGATGCGGGCGGCGTCCGCGTGGACGGCATCGATAGGATCGTCGACGGGCAGGCGGCGGCGCGCGGCGATGGAGCCTTCGACCTGCCCGTCCGGTCGGCGCGGACGGCTTCGGTCGGCATCGTGCCGCCCAGGACGTTGAGCTTCTCGGGCAGCGTCACCGCGACGTGGCACATCGTCCCGCGCTGACGCGCAGGACGGGCCCATCGTTTCGCGCTGACGTGCGGGGCTGGCGGGCCGTTCGAGGCTGGGGCATAGGGCAGCTTTGGACTCTGTGCCGGACGGCCCGCGCTTGCCCTTCGACGACGCCTTCCGTGACGACCTCCGGGCGCTGCTGCACTGGCGCCGCGACGTGCGCCGCTTCCGCCGCGATCCCCTGCCGGAGGGCGCGCTCGATCGCCTGATCGCGACGGCCTGCCTCGCGCCGTCCGTGGGCCTGTGCCAGCCCTGGCGCTTCGTCACCGTCGACGATCCCGCCCGGCGCGCCGCGCTGCGCGACCTGTTCGCCCGCTGCAACGCTGAGGCCGCCGCCGGCTACGCGGGCGAGCGGGCAGAGCGCTACGCGGCGCTCAAGCTCGCCGGCCTCGACGACGCGCCCGCGCAGCTGTCGGTCTTCGCCGACCGCTCCACCGCGGTCGGCCACGGCCTCGGGCGGCGCACCATGCCGGAGATGGCCGACTACTCCGTCGTCACGGCGATCCACACGCTATGGCTCGCGGCCCGCGCCGAGGGCATCGGCCTCGGCTGGGTGTCGATCCTCGACCCCGCCGCCGTCGCCCGCATCCTGGACGTGCCGGCGGAGTGGCGTTTCATCGGCCACCTCTGCATCGGCTACCCGGCCGAGGAGGCGGACACGCCGGAACTGGAGCGCGCGGGATGGGAGCGGCGCCATCCGGCGGGCGAGGCCGTGCTGCGACGCTGACGGATGGCGCCGCAGTCCCGAATGTGGTCGGTTGTTGACGTGCGGTCAGCGCGGTCGAGACCTCGGTCATGCATGCGGAGCTTCGAAGCGGCGAGGATCGTTCTCAAACCGTGGGGCAGGCGACCTTCGGCATGTCGAACCTTCGCCCCGACTCGACCGGCCTGCCCTTGATCGTCTTCATCCCGCAGACAGACGACGCGCGGCATGCCGCACGGGTCGAGTGGTCGCCTCAGCGGCCGAGACGAGGCCATGCTGGAACGCTGGATCGACCTGAACCGAGATGTGCTGCAGCGCTACTGGGACGGCGATATCGAATACACGCAGGATGCCCTCGCGCAGTTGATGAAGCTCTGAAGCGTCAATCCCGTGTAGGCTGAGCGGACGGCTCGAAGCGCGAGAAACACGATCTCGGTCGGCGGAGAGGGCCGGCGCTCGTACTCTCGGCTGCCGCCGCACCCCGCGCGGGGGCTGTCCCTCGCCGCAGATCCGGGCACAGGCCCCACACGAAATGACAATCTTGCACAATCGTGCATCTTCGTGCATGGGCTGGCGCGAGATTGGAGCGCGCCATGCCGACCCTGCCTGACGAGCGCCAGGCCGCCATCCTCGACCGCCTGACGCGCGAGGGCCGCGTCCTCGCGGCCGACCTCGCGGCCGAGTTCGACACCTCCGAGGACACGATCCGCCGCGACCTGCGCGACCTCGCCGCCGCGGGCCGCTGCCGGCGCGTCTACGGCGGGGCGCTGCCGCCGTCGCCCGCCGGCGGCCCGGTGTCGCGCCGCAACGCCGTCGCGCCGGACGCCAAGCGCGCGCTCGGCCGCGCCGCCGCCACGCTGGTCGAGCCCGGCTGGACCGTGCTGATCGATTCCGGCTCCACCAACCTGCGCATCGCCGAAGCCCTGCCGGCCGACCGCGACCTCACCGTCGTGACCAACGCGCCCGCCGTCGCAGCCGTGCTGGCGGGGCGGCCGCGCTGCGCGCTGGTGGTGCTGGGCGGGCGGGTGCACCCCGCCATCGGCGCCGCCTTCGGGCCGCGCGCCCTGCGCGATCTCGAGGGCATCTGGGCCGACATCGCCTTCGTGGGCGCCTGCGGCCTCGCGGCCGGGCCGGGCCTCACCGTCTTCGACGCCGAGGAGGCCGAGTTCAAGCGGTGTCTCCTCCGGGTCAGCGCCCGCGCAGCCGTGGCGATGACGGCCGACAAGCTCGGCACCGCCGCTCCCTTCGGGATCGGCCCCGCCGCGGACCTCCACCACCTCGTCGTCGAGGCCGGCCTGCCCGAGGCGGCGCTCGACGGCCTCGCCGGACCGCGGCTCCGCGTCCTCCGCGCCGACCCTGCCTGAGATCACCCGCATGACCGTCCTGTCCCGATCGCTCGGCGACGCCCGCTGGAGCGAGCGCGCCGCCATCCTCGCCGTCTTCCTGCAGCTCGGCCTCTTCGCCGGCGCCTGGGCGGCGGCGCTGCCGGCGGTGAAGTCCGGGCTCGCCCTGTCGGACCGGGCCATCGGCCTCGCGCTGCTGACCTTCGCGGGCGGCTCGCTCGTGTCCACGCTGGCGACGGGCGCGCTGTCGGCGCGGGTCGGCACGCGCCGCGCGATCCGCATCGGCGTCGTCGCGACCGCGATCACGATGGTGCTCCCCGCCTTCGCGCGCTCGCTCCTGGAACTCGCGCTCGCGACGGCCTCCATGGGCGTCGCCATGGGCCTGCTCGACGTGTCGATGAACGGCGCCGCCGGCGCGCTGGAGGAGCGCTGGGGGGCGCCGCTGATGTCCTCGTTCCACGGCGCCTTCAGCCTCGGCGGCCTGGGCGGGGCCGCGCTCGGCGGCGCGCTCGCGGGCGCGGACCTCGGCGCGCTCGGCCAGCTCGGCGTCGCGGGCGCGGTGGCGCTGACGGTCGGCGCCGCCGCGGCGCCCTTCCTCGGCGCCGACGCGCCCGCCTCCGGCGCGGGCGGCCCGGCCCTCGCGCTGCCGGGCCGCAGGCTGCTCGGCCTCGGCGTCGTCGCGGCCTTCTGCTTCATGGTCGAGGGCGCCATGGGCGACTGGAGCGCCATCTACCTCGACACGGTGGCGGGCAGCGGCCTCGCCCTCGCGTCCGCCGGATATGCCGGCTTCTCGATCGCCATGGCGGGGGTGCGCTTCGCCGGCGACGGTGCCGTCGCGCGCCTCGGCGCCCGCGCCGTGCTGGTCGGCGGCGGGCTGCTCGCGGGGGCCGGCCTGCTGCTGGCCGTGCTCGTGCCCGTCCCGCTCGTCGCGGCGGTCGGCTTCGGCCTCGTCGGCCTGGGGCTCGGCAACGTCGCGCCGGTGGCCTTCAGCGCCGCGGCGCGCACGGGCTCGGTGCCGGCGGCGGGCGTCGCCCCCGTGGCGACGGTGGGCTACGCCGGCTTCCTGCTCGGGCCGCCGGTCATCGGCTTCCTGTCCGGCGCCGCGGGCCTGCGGGCCGCGCTCGCCTGCCTAGTCGTCGCGACGGCGGTCGTGGCGGCGGTGGGCTACGGCGCCGCCGAGGGCCGCCGCAGCCGAACGTAGAGCGCGCCCGCGCCGCCGTGCCCGATCGAGGCCTCCTCGAAGCCGATCACGACCTGCCGCAGGGCGCCGTCGCGCAGCCAGGACGGCACGGCGCGGCGCAGCACGCCGGGCTCGACCGCGTCGGCGCGGGGGTGGTAGCGCTCGCGCATGCCCTTGCCGGTCACCACGATCACGAGGCGCGCCCCGTCCCGCTGCGAGCGCAGGATGAAGTGGTGCAGGGCCGAATGGGCCTGGGCCTGCGTCATGCCGTGGAGGTCGAGCACGCCCTCGACCGGCACGCGGCCGATCGCGACCTTGCGCTTGTAGCGGCGCTCCAGCCCGACCGGCGGAGGCTTCGGCACCGACACGGGCGGGCGGTAGCTCGGCGCGTGGAACACCCGCGGCGCGGCGACGGGCTTCTCCGGGGCGGGCGCGGTCTGCGCCGGCGGGAGCGAGGGCTCCGGCTGCGCGGGCAGCGCCGCCCCGTCGCGGGGCGTCACGGAAGCGGCGACGCGCCGCCAGATCTCGATCTCGGCCCCGGACAGGCGGCGGATGCGCATGGCGTGGGCCGACGCGCGCTCAGGCGCCGGCTTCGGTGGCGACGAGCCGCCAGTTGGGGTCGCGGGCGTCGGTCTCGCGGGCGAAGGTCCACAGGTCGAACACGTCCGCCACCTGGTCGGGCGCGCCCTCGACCACGGCGCCGTCGCGCCCGCGCGTGACGGTGATCATCTTGGACTGGAAGCGGATCGTCACCTGCGCGGTGCGGCCGCGCAGCTGCGCGTCGTGGACCAGCGACCGCTCGGTCGACACGAAGGTGGTCTCGTTCTTCTCGCCGCGCTCCTCGCGGGCCGAGATGGCGGCGTTGAAGCCCTCGTAGACGTCCTTGGCGAGCAGCGGCTTCAGGGCCGCGCGGTCGCCGGCGGCGAAGCCCGTGACGATGATCTCGTAGGCGCCCCGCGCGCCCTGCATGAAGCTGTTCGGCTCGAAGGAGCGGTCGGCCTCGGCGATGCGGGACAGGCCGTCGAGCGCGCGCGAGCCCGGCTCGACGTGGTCGCGCCAGGCCGCGGCGGGATCGACGGCGGCCGGCTCGACCGCGCGCGACTCCCCGCGCTGCAGCGGGATCACCTGGCCCGGCCCGCGGCCGGGCTCGGGCTTGGCGGCGTCGCGGCCGGACTTGCCCTCGCGCAGCTTGCGGCGTGCCTCGAAGGGGTCGAACGGCGGCCGCTCGTTGCCGGTGCGGGTCCCCAGGACCGAGCGGAGCTTCCACACCACGAAGATCGCCAGCACGGCGAAGATGACGATCGACGGATCGAAGGACTGGTGCATGGATCGGGGCCTCGCCGGCGCGTCGGGACGCGCGTTGCGCAGGCGCGCGGGGGCGCCCATATTCACGATCGAATGTGGGTGCGCCGCCCGCGATGTCCACGCCTGCCCGCGCGCAAGCGTGTGGACGGCGCGGCGATGGCGCCGCTTTTCGGGGCTCTCACGCCTGCGACGTCCACGCCGGAGGCTCGTTTCATGCTGCGCCGCCAGAACATCGGAACCCTGCTGCTGCTCGGCCTCGTGGCCGAGGTGGCGGCCTTCGTCGCCGTGGTGGACTGGCTCGGCGCGGGCCCGGCCGTGCTGCTCGGCATCGGCTCGACGCTGCTCGGGCTGGCGCGGCTGCGCCAGGTCGGCACCGCGTCGCTGATGGGCCTGCGCGCCGCCGCGGCCGGCCAGCCGCCGCGCGAGGACGGCTTCGCCGACGGGGCGCTCAGCACCGCCGGCGCCGTGCTGCTGATCCTGCCGGGCTTCATCACCGACGCGATCGGCCTGGCCCTGATGGCGCCGACGGCGCGCGAATGGGTGATGGGGCGCATCGGCGTGCGCGCGCTGTCGCCCACCGCGCGCCGCCCGGCCGGCGGCCCGCGCACCATCGACCTCGAAGCGCAGGACTGGACGCGGCTCGACCGGTCGCGCCCGTCGTGAGCGTCGACACGCCGGACTGGTCCCGCATCCCGGCGCCCGCGGACGACGGCGCCGCCGCGCACCTCGATGGGCTGGCGGTTCCCCCAGTGCCGCTGCCGGCCACAGACGGGACGGTGGTGGACCTGTCGCGCCTGCCGGGCCGCGCGGTGGTCTACGCCTATCCGCGCACCGGCCGGCCGGGCGTCGACAACCCGGACGGCTGGGACATGATCCCCGGCGCGCGGGGCTGCACGCCGCAGTCCTGCGCCTTCCGCGATCACTTCGCCGACCTCCGTGCCCTCGGGGTCGATCACCTGTTCGGCCTGTCGGCGCAGGACACCGCCGACCAGCGCGAGGCCGCCGAGCGGCTGCACCTGCCGTTCCCGCTCCTGTCCGACGCGGACGGCGCGCTCGCCGCGGCGCTGCGGCTTCCGACGATGACCGTCGACGGCATGACCCTTCTGAAGCGCCTCACGCTGGTGATCGAGGGCGGCGCGATCCTCCGCGTCTTCTACCCCGTGTTCCCGCCGGACCGCAGCGCCTCGGACGTCCTGGACTGGCTGTCGAACCCCCGGAGTTGAGGGTCTGCTTCGCTTGTCGGCCCACGCCGAAGCGTGATACCCGCGGCGCTGCACCGGCCCGCGCGGCCGCGAAGAGGATGGAAACGATGGCCGAGCAGAACGGGAACGGGCAGGGCAACCCGGGGCAGGGCGGCCCGCAGCTCAACGCCCTCGCGCAATACATCAAGGACCTGTCGTTCGAGAACCCGAACGCGCCGAACTCGCTCGGCCCGCAGGAGAACGGCCCCAACATCGCCATCCAGGTCAACGTCAACGCCAAGCAGCTGTCCGAGACGGACTTCGAGGTCAGCCTGTCGCTCGAAGGCTCGGCCGGCGAGGGCGCCGGCACGCTGTTCAAGTTCGAGCTGGACTACGCGGGCGTGTTCCGCGTCGCCGGCATCCCGAACGACCAGGTGCACCCGGTCGTGATGATCGAGTGCCCGCGGCTGCTGTTCCCCTTCGCGCGCCAGATCGTCGCCGACTCGGTCCGCAACGGCGGCTTCCCGCCCCTCTACATCGACCCGATCGACTTCGCCGGCCTGTACCGGCAGCGCATGAGCGAAGCCTCGCCGCCGCCGGCCAACATGGCCTGACGCGGCGCAGGCGCGGGGAGGGCGGCATGGCGGTCTACGCGCTCGGCTCGCACGAGCCCTCCCTGCCGGAGGACGGCCGGTTCTGGGTCGCGCCCGGAGCCCACGTGGTCGGGGACGTGACGCTCGGCGAGGACGTCGGCGTCTGGTTCAACGCCTCGATCCGCGGCGACCGTGCCCCGATCCGCATCGGCGCCCGCTCCAACGTGCAGGAAGGGGCGGTGCTGCACGCCGATCCCGGCTTCCCGCTCACGATCGGCGAGGGCGTCACGGTCGGCCACAGGGCGATCGTCCACGGCTGCACGGTCGGCGACAACAGCCTGATCGGCATGGGCGCCATCGTGCTGAACGGCGCCCGCATCGGCGCGAACTGCCTCGTCGGCGCCGGGGCGCTGGTCACCGAGAACAAGTCTTTCCCGGACGGCAGCCTGATCGTCGGAAGCCCGGCCCGCGCCGTGCGCCAGCTCGACGAGGCCGCGATCGAGGGCCTGCGCCGCTCCGCCCGGACCTACGTCGACAACCTCCGCCGCTTCCGCGCCGAGTTGAGGCCGCTCGACTGACGGGGCGGGCCCGCGCCCGCCCCGTCCGCTCTCAGGCGTCCAGCAGCTTGTCGATGGTGATCGGCAGGTCGCGCACCCGCTTGCCGGTCGCGTGGTAGATGGCGTTGGCCACCGCCGCGCCCGTGCCCACGATGCCGATCTCGCCGAGGCCCTTCACGCCGATGGGGCTGGCCTTGTCGTCCGGCTCGTCGACGAAGATCACGTCGATGGCGCCGATGTCGGCGTTCACCGGCACGTGATACTCGCCGAGGTTGTGGTTCATGAATCGCCCGAGGGTGTGGTCGAGCATGGCCTCCTCGTGCAGCGCCGAGCCGATCCCCATCACCACGCCGCCGAGGATCTGGCTGCGGGCGGTCTGGAGGTTCAGGATCCGGCCCGCCGCGACCGCGCTCACCACGCGGGTGACGCGCACGACGCCGAGCTCCTCGTCGACCTTGACCTCCACGAAGCAGGCGCTGTGCGTGTAGGCGGCGAAGCGCATCTGCTGGATCATCGACGGCGCCGCCGTCTCCTCGGCCTCGACTTTGCCCTCGTTGGAGGACGCGATCGCGTCGACCAGCGACACGGACCGCGACGGGTCGTTGGTGACGACGATGCGTCCGTCGCGGAAGGTGACGTGGTCGAGGTCCTGGTTGGCGAGCGGCGAGCCGTCGAGCTGGCGGGCGAGCTTGAACACCTTCTCGCGCACCGTCTCGCAGGCCATCTGCACGGCGGAGCCCGCCGAGGCCGCGGTCCAGGAGCCGCCTTCCAGGGGCGAGTAGGGCAGCGACGTGTCGCCGAGCTTCGCCGTCACGTCCTCCATCCGCAGGCCGAGCGCTTCCGCGGCGAGCTGCGTCAGGATCGTGTAGGTGCCGGTGCCGATGTCCGCCGAGGCGGTCGCGACCTCGAGCCTGCCGTCGCCCGTGAGGGTCGCGCGGGCCGAGGTCTTCTGCATCATGGCTTCCCACACGCCGGTCGCCATGCCCCAGCCCACGAGCTCGCGCCCGTCCGTCATGGAGCGCGGGCGCGCGTCGCGCTTCGACCAGCCGAAGCGCTCCGCGCCCTGCAGGTAGCAGTCGCGCAGGGCCTTCGAGGTCAGCTTCTTGTTGGTGTTCTGGTCGCGGTCGGCGACGTAGTTGCGCAGGCGCAGCTCGACGGGGTCGACCCCCGTCGCGTAGGCGAGCTCGTCCATCGCGGCTTCGAGCGCGTAGACGCCCAGGACGGCGCCAGGCGCCCGCATGTCGGAGGGCGTGTAGGTGTCGAGCTTGGCGAGCTCGTAGGAGAAGCGGGTGTTGGCGCAGTCGTAGAGCAGGCCGGACCAGTTGACCGTGTTCTCCTGGTAGTCCTCGAAGGTCGAGGTCTCCTGCACGGCGTCGTGCATGATCGCGGTCAGCTTGCCGTCGGCCTCGGCGCCGAGCGACACAGTCTGGATCGCCAGCGGCCGGTGGCCGAAGGTGAACATCTGGTCGCGCGTCAGCACCACGCGCACGGAGCGCTCGAGGTCGAGCGCCGCCAGCACGGCCAGGAAGAGCTGGTACTGCGGGCGCAGGCCCGAGCCGAAGCCGCCGCCCACGAACGGGCTGATGCAGCGCACCTGCTCCTTGGACAGGCCGAACACCCCGGTCACATAGCTCTGGGTGTTGGTGACGCCCTGGATCTTGTCGTGGACGGTGATGTTGCCGCCGCCCTCCCAAACGACCGTGGTGGCGTGGGGCTCCATCGGGTTGTGGTGCTCGACCGCGACCCGGTATTCCTGACGCACCTGCACGGGCGCCGACGCGAAGGCCTCGTCAGCGTGGCCGCGGGGCTTCGGCGGCGGGTCGATGCCGGCGCGCTTCTTCGGCGGATCGTAGCTCTCGCCGCGCTCGGCGTCGAGGTCGGTCCGGGGCGCCTCGGCGTCGTAGGACACCTCGACCAAGGAGGCCGCGTAGGTCGCGGTCTCGAAGTCGCGGGCCAGCACCAGCGCGACCGGCTGGCCGGAGAACATGATCTTGTCGGAATGGAGCGCCCGGAAGGGATGGCCGGGAGGCGCCACCTCGTCGCGATAGGACGAGTCGAGCCAGGCCGTGCGCGGCCGGTTTTGGTGCGTGTAGATCTTGACGACCCCCGGCACGGCTTCGGCCGCGGAGGCGTCGATCTTCGTGATCCGCCCCTTGGCGATGGCGCCCGAGACGACGGCGCCGTGCAGCAGGTCGGCCGCGGCGAACTCCGCCGCGTAGCGGGCGCCGCCCGTCACCTTGAGGCGGCCGTCGACGCGCCGCTGGGCGGTGCCGACGAGTTTCTGCGATGTGCTCATCTGCGGGGATCTCACTGCACGCGCTTGTCGACCTGGGACTGCGGGGTGCCGGCAGCCGCCTGGGACAGGGCGCGGATGATGGCCTTGCGGGCGAGGCCGATCTTGAAGCCGTTCTCGCTCCGGCCCACCGCCGGCGCGAGGATCTGGTCGGCGACGGCCGCGAAGCTGTCGACGCCGGCAGTCCGGCCGACGAGGGCGGCCTCGGCCGACTCGTCGCGCCAGGGCTTGTGGGCCACGCCGCCGAGCGCGATGCGGGCCTCCGTCACGGTGCCGCCGTCGAGCTTCAACGCCGCCGCGACCGACACCAGCGCGAAGGCGTAGGACTGCCGGTCGCGCAGCTTGAGGTAGGTGTGGTGCGCGCCGTAGTCCTGCGCCGGCAGGTCGACCGAGACGATGATCTCGTCGGACTTCAGGGTGGTTTCCACCTGCGGCGTGTCGCCGGGCAGGCGGTGGAACTCCGCGAAGGGGATGTCGCGCGCGCCGGACGGCCCCTCGACATGCACCGTGGCGCCGAGCGCCGCCAGGGCCACGCACATGTCGGACGGGTGGGTGGCGATGCACTTGTCCGACGTGCCGAGGATGGCGTGGATGCGGTTCACGCCCTCGACGGCCGGGCAACCCGTGCCGGGCTCGCGCTTGTTGCAGGGCGTGCCGGTGTCGTAAAAATAGTAGCAGCGGGTGCGCTGCAGCAGGTTGCCGCCCGTCGAGGCCGCGTTGCGGAGCTGCGCCGAGGCGCCGGCCAGGATGGCCGAGGACAGCAGCGGAAAGCGCGCCTGCACGCGCTCGTCGTAGGCGAGCCGGCTGTTCGACACGAGCGCGCCGATGCGCAGACCGCCATCGGCTCCCTCTTCGATGTCGGTCAGCGGCAGGCGCGAGATGTCGACGACCGTGGTGGGCCGCTCGACGTCGTATTTCATCAGGTCGAGCAGGTTGGTGCCGCCCGCGATGAAGCGCGAGCGCGAGTCGGCCGCCTTGGCGCGCAGCGCATCGGCGACCGTGGTGGCGCGGACGTACTCGAAGCGGTTCATTCCGCGGCCTCCAGGTGGCGGGCCGCCTTGGCGTCGACCACGTGCTTCACGGCCTCGACGATGTTCGGGTAGGCGCCGCAGCGGCAGATGTTGCCGCTCATCGCCTCGCGGATCTCCTCCGCCGTGTGGGCGTGGCCCTCGTTGATCAGGCCGATGGCCGAGCAGATCTGCCCCGGCGTGCAGTAGCCGCACTGGAAGGCGTCGTATTCGATGAAGGCGTCCTGCACGGGGTGGAGGTTGCCGCCCTCGGACAGGCCCTCGACCGTGCGGATGTCCGCGCCGTCCTTCATCACCGCGAGGGTGAGGCAGGCGTTGATGCGCTGGCCGTCCACCAGAACCGTGCAGGCGCCGCACTGCCCGTGGTCGCAGCCCTTCTTGGTGCCGGTGAGGCCCATGTGGTTGCGCAGGGCGTCGAGCAGCGTCGTCCAGGGGGCGAGTTCGACCGTGGTGGGCGCGCCGTTCAGCGTGAAGCTGACGGGGATCTTCACCATCCCGACGGGATGGGACGCGGGTGAGGAGCTCATGCCGTCCATCATGCTGTGGTGGAAGGCGCTTCAGCGTCACATACGCCCAGATCCGCCCGGCGGACCATCGGCCTTCCTTCGATGGGCAAACCGGACGTAACTTGGATTGGTTCCAGGGAGCGGCACGGCGGCGCAGGCACGAAAAAGGCGCCGCGGCGGGAGCCGGCGGCGCCTGCGATTCGAAGCGGTCGCGCTGTCACATGTTGTCGGACGGCGCGGGCGCCATGTGGGCCTGCAGGGAACGGAAGTGGGCGAGGTGGTCCTCGACCTCGGGCAGCGTCGAGGCTTCGTAGCGCAGGAGCGGCGCGTAGCTGCCCTGCACGGCGTAATCCTGCATCTGCTGCGCCGTCATGGCGTGCCCGGCCACCTGGTCGTCGACGTAGGCCCTGTCGAAGGCCGCGCCGTCGAGGGTGGCGAGGTTGGCCAGCATGTCGGCCGTCATCGGCGTCTCGACCGGCGAGGCGCCGCCCAGGTAATCGGCGTAGCTCGCGGCGCCGAGCAGCTTGCGCTCCGCGGCCGTGTGGCTCTGGATCATCCAGCGCGCCATGTCGCGCACCGCGGGATCGCGGCTCTTGCGCAGGGCGAGCTGCGACGAGCGGATCTCGAAGGTGTTCGAGGCC
The DNA here is from genome assembly GCF_021730615.1 of Lichenibacterium dinghuense. Classification (NCBI taxonomy): domain Bacteria; kingdom Pseudomonadati; phylum Pseudomonadota; class Alphaproteobacteria; order Hyphomicrobiales; family Lichenihabitantaceae; genus Lichenibacterium; species Lichenibacterium dinghuense. Next base: position 523,520 of record NZ_JAJLMN010000001.1, on the reverse strand, counting down.
GCGGCCCGGCCGGCGAACTGCCGGTCGATCGGCGAGGCCGTGCCGCCGGCCGGCGTGGCGTAGACGGGATCCTGGGCGAGGGCGGCCGAGGACAGGAGGGCGAGGCCGAGCGCGCCGGCCAGGGTGGCGAGTTTCATGGGAGCGGTCCGATGTCGTGCGTCCGCCGCGCGGCGCATCCTGGACGCCGAAAGCCCCTCACCCGACGCGGGTTCCCCGACTGATCCGCAACTCTGGGATCACAGACCCAGCCGGGCCGCGTGCCAGCGCAGGTGGTCGGCGATGAAGCTCGCGATGAAGAAGTAGGAATGGTCGTAGCCGTTTCGCCTGTTCAGGGTCAGCGCCATGCCGGCGCCGCGGCAGGCCTCCTCCAGCAGGTCCGGCTTGAGCTGTTCCGTCAGGAAGGGGTCGGCGGTGCCCTGCTCGACCAAGATCTCTGGCAGGCGGGCGCCGTCGGCGATCAGGGCGCAGGCGTCGTAGGCGCGCCAGGCCGCGCGGTCCGCGCCGAGGTAGCGCGACAGGGCCTTCTCGCCCCAGGGGCAGTTCATCGGCGACACGATGGGCGAGAAGGCCGACACGGCGCGGAAGCGGTCCGGGTCGCGCAGCGCCATCGTGAGCGAGCCGTGCCCGCCCATCGAATGGCCGGAGATCCCCTGCCGGCCCATGTCGAGCGGCAGCGCGTCCCCGAGCAACTCGGGCAACTCGCCTTCGAGGTAGGCGCGCATGCGGTAGTTCGACGACCAGGGCGCTTCCGTGGCGTCGAGGTAGAAGCCGGCGCCCTTGCCGAAGTCGTAGGCCTCGTCGTCCGGCACGCCCTCGCCGCGCGGGCTGGTGTCGGGCGCCACCAGGGCGAGGCCGAGATCGGCCGCCAGGCGCTGCGCGCCGGCCTTCTGCGTGAAGTTGTCCTCCGTGCAGGTGAGGCCGGACAGGAACCAGAACACCGGCACCGGTCCGCGCTCCGCCTGCGGGGGCAGGAACACGGCGACCCGCATCGGCGTGCCGGTCGCGGCGGAGTCGTGCTTGAAGGTGACCTGCCGCCCGCCGAAGCAGCGGGTTTCCGACACGGTGTCGAGGCTCATGGGACGCTCCCGGGCGAGGTGTTCGCCGCTCCCCGATAGAGCGCCCATGCGCCTCGCGGCAAGCTCAGGCGAGATCGCCGTAGCCGCAGAGCGCGGCCCCGCTCCGGCGCGCCGCCGTGATCACGCGCGGCGAGATCAGGGCGTCGAGCTCCTCGCGGTAGCGGTAGCCGAGGGCCGCGCCGGGGTAGTCGCCGTCGAGCGCCGGGTGCGTGTAGATCTCGGTGACGCCGTCGGGCAGCCTGTCGAGCAGGCCGGCGACCCGCGCTTCCGTCATGGCTCCGGTCCAGGACAGGCCGAAGACCTGGGCAGGCACCGCGCAGCCGGCGCGCCGCATCCGCGCGCCGAGCAGCCGCGTCCACGGCGCCGTGACGGCCGGCAGCGCGCGGGGCGAGCCGGGCTCGACGGCGCGCACGATCCCCGCCGGCTCGGCCGGGATGCGGACCGAGCGCATGCCGTGGCGGCGCCCGACCCGGATCATCGCCGACGCCACGGTCGGGTGCAGGTGGAAGTGCTGGTGCGCGTCGACGTGGTCGAGCGGCAGGCCCGTCGCCGCGTAGGCGGCGAACTGCGCCTCGACCTCGCGGAGGAGCTGCCGGCGCATGCGGGGTGAGAAGAACAGTTCGGCGCCGAAGCGCGCCGTGTCGCGCCGGAACCAGCCGTCCGGCCCGACGAGACTCGGCACCTCCGCCGCCGGCAGGGCGGGGCGGGCCTCGACGAGCGCGAGGTGAAGGCCGACACGGAGCCCCGGGTTGCGGCGCGCGACCGCAACCGCTTCGACGGCCGCGGGCGCCGCCACCATCAGGCTCGCGGCCGTGAGGATCCCATCCCGGTGGGCGCGCTCGACCGCGGCGTTCACCTGGGGCGAGAGGCCGAAGTCGTCGGCGGTGACGATGAGGTGCTTGGGCATGGTGCGTGCCCCTTCTCCCGCTCGCGGGAGAAGGTGTCGACGCGGAGCGGCGACGGATGAGGGGAGGCCCGAGCGACGCGGTTCCCCTCATCCGACCGAGCTTCGCCCGGCCACCTTCTCCCGTTTCACGGGAGAAGGAAGCCTCGGCTCAAGCGGCTTCCTTGCGGTCGCGCAGGAAGCGGAAGAACTCGACGCCCTCGCGCAGGCGGCGCTTCATCATCTCGGGGCTCCGCACCATCTCGCCGACGATCGAGGCGATCTTCGGGGCGCGAAAGTAGAAGCGCCGGTAGAAGTCCTCGACCGAGGTGAAGATCTCGGTGTGGTTGAGGTGCGGGTAGGACAGCGGGGCGATCTGCGTGCCGCCGTCCGTCAGCAGGTCCTGCGTCTCGTCGTAGAGCCAGCCGTTCTCCTTGGCCTGCTTGTAGAGGTAGGTGCCGGGGTAGGGCGCCGCCAGCGAGATCTGGATCGTGTGAGGGTTGATCTCCTTGGCGAAGTTGATCGTCTCCTCGATCGTCTCCTTCGTCTCGCCCGGCAGGCCGAGGATGAAGGTGCCGTGGATGACGATCCCGAGCTCGTGGCAGTCCTTGGTGAAGCGGCGCGCCACCTCGGTGCGCATGCCCTTCTTGATGTTGTGCAGGATCTGCTGGTTGCCGGACTCGTAGCCGACGAGCAGCAGGCGCAGGCCGTTGTCCTTCAGCACCTTGAGGGTCTCGCGCGGCACGTTGGCCTTGGCGTTGCAGGACCAGGTGATGCCGAGCTTGCCGATCTCCTTCGCCAGCGCCTCGACGCGCGGCAGGTTGTCGGTCAGCGTGTCGTCGTCGAAGAAGAACTCCTTGACCTGCGGGAAGGCGGCCCGCGCGTAGCGAAGCTCGTCCATCACGTGGCCGATCGAGCGGGTGCGGTAGTTGTGGCCGCCCACGGTCTGCGGCCACAGGCAGAAGGTGCAGCGGCTCTTGCAGCCGCGGCCCGTGTAGAACGACATGTAGGGGTGCTTGAGGTACCCGCCGAAGTAGTTCTCGATCTGCAGGTCGCGCTTGTAGACGGGCGTGACGAAGGGCAGCTCGTCCATGTTCTCGAGGATGCGGCGGTCGGCGTTGCCGACGATCACGCCGGAGCCGTTCCGGTAGGTGATGCCGTCGATCTTGGACCAGTCGCGGCCGTCGGCGACCTCCTTGATGGTGAAGTCGAACTCCTCGCGCGCCACGAAGTCGAGCGCCGTGCAGGCTTCGAGGCTCTGGTTTGGCTCGACCGCGACCTTGGCGCCGACGAGGCCGACCTTGAGGTCGGGCTTGAGGTCCTTGAGCATCCGCACGGTGCGGATGTCCTGGTCGAAGGACGGCGTCGAGGTGTGCATCACCACGAGGTCGTAGTCCTTGATCTGGGGCGCGATGTCGTCCCAGCGCAGGCGGTGGGGCGGCGCGTCGATCAGCTTGGAGTTCTCGACCAGCGCGGCCGGCTGGGCGAGCCAGGTCGGGTACCAGAAGGACTTCACCTCGCGCTTCATCTGGTAGCGCGCGCCGGCGCCGCCGTCGTAGCCGTCGAAGGAGGGAGCCTGGAGGAACAGAGTGCGCATCAAGAGCCTGCTTTGGGGGGCGCCGTCATCGAGCCGTCGGTCTGCAACGCGAAGCGATGCCCGCGCCAATCGATCGATCCGGGCCAGAAGCCGAGGAGGAAGACCAGGAAAGCCGCGTAGTCGCGGACGGGGCCGACAATAAGGCCATTCGTTCCGGTGTTCAGCGCCCGGTTCACGATAATCTGGAGCAGTAGCCGCGATGTCACAGCGGCGCCCAGCATCGCCAGGGCCGCGCCCGTGAGGGCCGGCGCGAAGCACGAGGCGGCGAGGGCCAGCGTCGCGAGCGGGATCGGGTGGGTGACGACCGAGCCGAGGAAGCCCGTGGGGTCGACCGAGCGGATCGTGCGCACCCAGCGCACCTCCTGGCGCAGCAGCGCGCCGAGGCTCGCGGTCGCGCAGGTGTGGCCGAGCACGAGGTCGGGCGGCACCGCCACGCCGAGCCCGAGCGCGCGGACGGCCTCGCCCACCGCGTAGTCGTCCGCGAGCCGGTCCTTGAGGGCGAGGAAGCCGCCGATGCGGTCCAGCGTGTCGCGCGTGAGCGCGATGGTGGAGCCGAAGCAGGGCTTGGCCAGGCCCAGCGCCATGCCGACCGCGACGTTGGGCAAGAAGTGGTGGTCGATCCAGCTCACGCCGAGCCGCGACCAGAGCCCCGGCACCGCCACGCCGCGGTACAGGCAGGTGACGGCGCCGATGCCGGGCTGCTCCAGGGCCGCGACGACGCGGGACAGGTAGTCGGGCCCGACCAGCATGTCGCTGTCGGCGAAGACGATCACCGGGTGGCGCGCGCGGTCCAGCATGTTGGCGAGGTTGGACACCTTGCCGTTGGTGCCGTGGCGGCGTCCGTCGACCACGAGGCGGATGTCGCGCTCCGGCAGCTCCGCCCGCAGCCGCTCGGCGGCCGGCACGGCGGCGTCCCCCGACTCCGCGACGCCGAAGATCACCTCGACGGGACCGGGATAGTCCTGAAGGCAGGCGGAGCGCAGGTTGCGGTCGAGGTCCGGCTCGTCGCCGTAGAGCGGCTTCAGCAGGCTGACGCCGGGCCAGCCGCCCGCGGGCGGTGCGGGGCGCCGGCGCGCTCCGCCGAGGTCGCGGGCCACCAGGGCGGCGGCGAGAAGCGCGTAAAGGCATCCGGCCCCGGCCAGGGCGAGCAGGAAGAGCGTCAGGATCGGGATGCGGGAAGGTCCTCGTCGGGAGGGGAGCCGCGGCGCGGCCTCACAGGCGCCGGGGCGCCGGGGCGCTCGGCTCGGACGGGCGGTGCGCGCCGAGGCTCGCGCCGCCCTTCAGCGCCCGGTGGCTTTCCAGCCACTGCCACACGCCGAGGCCGGGCAGCCCCAGCACCACCTCCGGGAAGCGCTTGGCGAGTGACAGGGCGATGGCATCCGGGGCCGGTATGCCGAACAGCGCGCAGAGCGCCACGAAGCCGGCCTCCTGCACGCCGATGCCGCCCGGCACCACGAAGGCGGCGCCCCGCACCGCCTGGCCCAGGCTCTCGATCACCAGAGCCGTGCTGTAGTGGACGGGCTGCCCCATGAAGTGCAGCGCGGTCCAAACCTCCAGCGTGCCGAAGAACCAGATTGCGAAATGCAGCGCGAAGACCGCCGCGAGGCGCCAGCGGCGCCGATAGATGCGCAGGAGGCGCTCGTTCAGGGCTTCGAGCCCGCCGCCGACCGCGGCCCACTGCGGGTCGTCGGTGAAGTGGCGCAGCGCGCGGTCGAGCAGGCGCGCGCCGCCGAAGCGCTGGGCCGCGAAGAAACCCGCGAGCGCGGGCCCCAGCATGGCGAGGCCGAGCCCCACCCAGCGCACGATGGGCCCGCCGCCCTCGACACCGGCCAGCAGGGCGAGGCCGATCAGCGTGAACACGAACTGCGTCGCGGTCTGGGCCAGGAGGTCGACCAGCACGGAGGCGGCGGCCAGGCTCTTCGGCACGCCCCAGAAGGTGAGGAGGCGCGCGCCCACGACCTCGCCGCCGACCTGCGCCACGGGCAGCAGGGCGTTCACGGACTCGCGCACCCAGCGGAGCAGCAGCGTCGCGCGCAGCGTCTCGGAATTCTGCCGGTCGAGCAGCAGCCACCAGCACACGGCCGCCCCGGCGGCCTCGCCCGCGCGCACCAAGGACACCGGCAGCACGCCCCACCCCACCGCCCGCACGGCCTCGAGGATCGGCTGCCAGCCGTAGAAGGCCACCAGCGCGACCGCGGCCGCGACCCCGACGGCGCTGGCGATGACGAAGGTCAGGCGCATGCTGGCTATGGTGGTCCCCGTCGCCCCGGACCGGGCGGCTGAGCGGTGTCCATAGCACGACGGCGGCCCCCGGCGTGAAGCCCGGAGCGGCTTCCGTTCCGGCGGCGGTCGGGGTTATGAGGGAGATCCCCGGCCCCGGCCGGCCCCGACCGCGAAAGCCGACATGGCCAACAGACTGCACAAGGGCGACCTGCCGCCCGACTACCGGGCCGGCACCAGCGTGGCCATCGACACCGAGACGCTGGGCTTGAAGCCGCACCGCGACCGGCTCTGCGTCGTGCAGCTGTCGACCGGCGACGGCTCCGCCGACCTCGTGCAGGTCGCCAAGGGCCAGACCGCGGCGCCGAACCTGCAACGCCTGCTGGCGGACCCGGCCGTGCTGAAGCTGTTCCACTTCGGCCGCTTCGACATCGCCGTGATGTTCAACGCCTTCGGCACGATGGCCGAGAACGTCTACTGCACCAAGATCGCGTCCAAGCTCGTGCGCACCTACACGGACCGGCACGGCCTGCGCGAGCTGTGCCGGGAGCTGCTCGGGGTGGACATCTCGAAGCAGCAGCAGTCCTCCGACTGGGGCGCCGACGCCCTCACCGACGCGCAGGTGAGCTACGCCGCCTCCGACGTGCTGCACCTCCATGCCCTCAAGGGGAGGCTCGACGCCATGCTGGAGCGCGAAGGTCGCGCCGCCGTGGCGCAGAGCTGCTTCGACTTCCTGCCGACGCGCTGCCGCCTCGACCTGATGGGCTGGCCGGACAGCGACATCTTCTCGCACGAGTAGCGGCGATCCCCATGGCGCGGGGAGCGCGCGACACGGTCGCGCAAGCCCGCCATGCGAAACCCGTGCCGCCGGCCACAACTCCGCCACGGCGGACGGGGATCATCGTGGCTCCCCGTGACAACGCGAGCGCATGACCGACATCGCCACTGCCCCCGGACGACCGCCCCGGCCTGAGATGCGGGCCGCGGCCCAGCCGCCCGACGCCGCAGGCCAGCGTCGCGACGCCTTCCGGGCGGCGGGCCGCCACACTGCGCGGGTGCGCCTCCTGCGCCGCCTCGTGCTGTCCGGCGCCGTGCTGGGCTCGGTAGCGGTGATCGCCTTCGCGTTCTTCAACCCGTTCCGCGCCGTGATCCCGGGCGTGTCGGTCGACGGCGTCGGCCTGTCCGGCAGCAAGGTGACGATGGAGCACCCGAAGCTGACCGGCTTCCGCTCGGACGGGCGCCCCTACGACCTCGTGGCGAGTTCCGCCGTGCAGGACGCCAAGACGCCGAGCCAGCTGGAGTTGCACGACATCGACGCCCACGTCACCATGGCGGACCGGAGCGTCGTCCACATCGTGTCCGCGGCGGGCCTCTACGACAGCTCCAAGGAGACGATGCAGCTCAAGAGCGCCATCCGCCTCACGAGCGACAAGGGCCTCGACGCCCACATGCAGAGCGCCTTCATCGAGTTCAAAACGGGCCTCGTCGACACGCGCGAGCCCCTCACCGTGGTCAACGGCACCGGCACGGTGACGGCCGACAGCATGCACATGACCGACAACGGCGCCCACGTGGTGTTCGAGGGCCACGTCCACACCACCGTGCTGCCGGCCTCGGCCGCCGCCACGACGACCGCCAGCCTGAAGGGGACGGGCCAGTGATCCGCCACGCCACGCATCGCGCGCTGCTCCTGTCCGCCGCGGCGCTGCTCGCCACGCCCGCGGTCGCGCAGGCCGCGAAGAAGCTGAAGAGCCCGACGGCCATCCCCTTCGTCGACGACGCGGCCAAGAAGCCGGCGCCCGCCGACGCGGCGCCCAAGAAGGCCGCGGGCGTGCCGCTGCTGCCCGGCAGCGGCTCCAAGGAGCCCGTCAACATCTCCGCCGACAAGCTCGACTTCCTCAACAAGGAGAACAGGCTGATTTACAGCGGCAACGTCGTCGTGGTGCAGGGCGACTCCACCATGAAGGCGTCGAAGCTCAACATCGACCTGCAGAGGGACGCGGCCGGCGGCGCCACCGCGCCGGCGACGCCGACCGACGGCGCCGCTCCGGCGGCGGGGAACAGCTCCGTGCGCCACATGGAGGCGGACGGCCCCGTGACGCTGATCTCCAAGGACCAGGTCGGCACCGGCAATCACGCCACCTACGACAAGGCCGAGAACAAGGTCTACCTCAACGGAAACGTGACGCTGAGCCAGGGCACCAACGTCACCCAGGGCGACCGGCTGATCTACGACATGACGTCCGGCCAGGCGCAGGTCTTCTCCGGCCAGACCAACGGCGGCCGCGTGTCGAGCGTCTTCACGCCTGGCAGCGGCGGCCCGCCCGGCGCCGCGGGCGCCCCCGCGCCGAAGTCGAAGCCGCGCCCGGCCAAGGGCGGCGGCGAGGCTGCGGCCCGCGACGCGGAGGCGACGCAGTGACGGCCTCCCGCGCGCGGCAGGCGAACGGGCTCGGCTGAACCGTGTCGCAGACCATCACGAAGCCGCGCGGGCTCCGCCGCCTGTTCGGGCGCGCCCCGGCCGAGCAGTCGCCCGAGCCGGCCCCGGCACCGCGCCGCGAGCCGGGGTTCGCGCCCTCGCCCCCAGACCCGGCCTGGGCGGAGGAGCCGCTCCCCGAGGACCTCGCCGACGGCGCCTGGCCCGACCCGGACATGGCGGAGGGGGGAGCCGCCTATGCGGACCGTGCCGACGCCGACGAGCAGGCGCCGGACGACGACTACGCGCGCGATCCCGCCTGGGACATGGCGCCGGGCACGCGGCGCGACCTGTCGCCCGAGGGCATGCTGGGCGTGTACAACCTCGGCAAGGCCTACAAGGGCCGCAAGGTCGTCCACGACGTGTCGATCAACGTGCGGCGCGGCGAGGCCGTGGGGCTGCTCGGGCCGAACGGCGCCGGCAAGACCACCGTCTTCTACATGATCACCGGCCTCGTGAAGCCCGACAAGGGCATGATCCAGCTCGAAGGGCACGACGTCACGGCGCTGCCCATGTATCGCCGCTCGCGCCTCGGCATCGGCTACCTGCCGCAGGAGGCCTCGATCTTCCGCGGCCTCAACGTCGAGGACAACATCCGCGCCGTGCTGGAGATCACGGTGCCGGACAGGAAGCAGCGCGACCGCGAGCTCGACCAACTGCTCGACGAGTTCTCCATCACCAGACTGCGCAAGTCGCCGTCGATCGCGCTGTCGGGCGGCGAGCGGCGCCGCTGCGAGATCGCCAGGGCGCTCGCCGGCCACCCGTCCTTCATGCTGCTCGACGAGCCCTTCGCCGGCATCGACCCGATCGCGGTCGGCGACATCCAGGACCTCGTGCGCCACCTCAAGCAGCGCGGCATCGGCGTGCTCATCACGGACCACAACGTGCGCGAAACGCTGGGCCTGATCGACCGCGCCTACATCATCCACTCGGGCCACGTGCTGACCGAGGGCACGGCCGACGAGATCGTCGCCCATCCCGACGTGCGCCGCCTCTACCTCGGGCAGGACTTCCGCATGTAGCGGGAGCGAGCCGAATGCAAAATCGGGGCCGAAACGCCGCAAGGCGGTTCCTTTACGCAAAACCATGATATGACGGACCGACGGCGCCGTCCGCAGGGACGCCGCCGCCGCGGCACGGCGTGGGAACGGGGACCGGATGGCGCTTTCGGCCAAGCTCGTGATGCGCCAGGGCCAGTCCCTGGTGATGACGCCGCAGTTGATGCAGGCGATCAAGCTCCTGCAGCTGTCGAATCTCGAGCTGGCGTCCTTCATCGAGGAGGAGCTGGAGCGCAACCCGCTGCTCGAGAGGGTCGACGAGGCCCACGACCCGCGCGAGCACGAGCCGTCCGCGGAAGCCGCGCCGAGCGGCGATCCCGCCGAGTCCGACTGGACCAGCGACGAGTTCGAGACCGACCGGGGCGCGCTGGAGTCCGGCCTCGGCACGGAGCTGGAGAACAGCTTCGACGGCGAGCGCGCCGGCCCCGTCGCGGACCCGGCCGGCGACATGGCGGGCCTGTCCGCCACCTCCTGGACCGGCGCGCCGCCCTCGGCCGAGGGCGAGGCGTCGAGCCTCGAGCGCTACGTCGCCTCGCGCCCCTCGCTGCACGACCACCTCGCCGACCAGCTCCACCTCGCCGTGGTCGACCCCGTCGACCGCCTGATCGGCCTGAGCCTGATCGACGCCGTCGACGAGGCCGGCTATCTGTCGGAGCCCCTCGACGCCGTCGCGGAGCGGCTCGGCGTCGCGCTCGCGCGCGTCGAGGCGGTGCTCGGCGTGGTGCACGGCTTCGACCCCACGGGCGTCGGCGCGCGCTCGCTGGCCGAGTGCCTCGCGCTGCAGCTCAAGGAGCGCGACCGCTTCGATCCCGCCATGGCGGCCCTGGTCGGCCACCTCGACCTCCTGGCGCGGCGCGACCACGCCGCGCTGCGGCGCATCTGCGGCGTCGACGACGAGGACCTGGCCGACATGGTGGGCGAGATCCGCCGGCTCGATCCCAAGCCCGGCCGCTCCTACGGCGGCGGTCCCGTGCAGACCGTGGTGCCGGACGTGACCGTGCGGGCGGCGCCCGACGGCTCCTGGCTGATCGACCTCAACACCGACGTGCTGCCCCGCGTCCTGGTCAACCAGACCTACCGGGCGCGCGTGGTGCGCGGGGCCAGCGACGCGGACCGGAGCTTCGTGGCCAACTGCCTGCAGACCGCCAACTGGCTGACGAAGAGCCTGGAGCAGCGGGCGCGCACCATCCTGAAGGTGTCGAGCGAGATCGTGCGCCAGCAGGACGCGTTCTTCGCCCACGGCGTCCAGCACCTGCGGCCGCTCAACCTCAAGGCCGTGGCGGACGCCATCGGCATGCACGAGTCGACCGTGTCGCGCGTGACGTCCAACAAATACATGGCGAGCCCGCGCGGCATCTTCGAGCTGAAATACTTCTTCACGGCCTCCATCGCCTCGACCATGAACGGCGCGGCCCATTCGGCCGAGGCGGTGCGCTTCCGCATCAAGCAGATGATCGAGGCCGAGACCCCGTCCGACGTGCTGTCGGACGACGCCATCGTGGCGAAGCTCAAGGCGGCCGACATCGACATCGCGCGGCGCACGGTCGCGAAATACCGGGAAAGCCTGCGCATCCCGTCCTCGGTGGAGCGGCGGCGCGAGAAGTCCGTGATGGCGCTGGCGGGACGCTGACCGTCAGCGCACGGGCGGCAGAGCCGTCACAGCATCTCCAGCGGCACCTTGCGGGCCGGGGCCGGGAAGGCGCGGTCGAGGTCGGCGAGGTCCGCGTCCGTGAGGCGCAGGTCCGCCGCGGCGCGGTTCTCCTCGACGTGGGCCACCGTGCCGGCCTTGGGGATCACGATCGTGTCCGGCCGGCGCAGCAGCCAGGCGAGCGCCACCTGCAGCCCGGTCGCGCCGTGGCGCGCCGCGACGGCGTCGAGCGCGGGATGGCCGAAGAGGCGCCCCTGCTCGACGGGGCTGTAGGCCATGGCCGGCATCGACAGCTTGTCGAGGAGCGGCAAGAGGTCGAACTCCGGGCCGCGGCGCGCGAGGTTGAGCAGGATCTGGTCGGTCGCGCAGCCGTCGCCGCCGGCGTCGAGAAGGTCCTCCAGGTCGTCGGCGTCGAAGTTGAACACGCCCCAGGCGGCGATCAGCCCCTCGTCGCGCAGCGCCTCCATGGCGTCCACGGTCTCGGCCAGGGGCACGCTGCCGCGCCAGTGCAGGAGGTAGAGGTCGAGGCGCTCGGCCTTGAGCCGCTTCAGGCTGCCCTCGCAGGCGCGCCTGAGCCGCGCGCGGCCGGCGTTCTGCGGGTAGGCCTTGGACACGAGGAAGAGCTGATCGCGCAGGCCCTCCAGCGCCTCGCCGAGGAAGGACTCGGTCGCGCCCTCGCCGTACATCTCGGCGGTGTCGATCAGCGTCAGGCCGCGCTCGATCCCGGCGCGCAGCGCGGCCGCCTCCTCGGCGCGGCGGTCGGGGTCCTCGCCCAGGCGCCACGTGCCCTGGCCCAGCGCCGGCACGCGCCGGCCGCCGGGCAGGGTGACGGTTCCGATCTCGCTCATGGTGAAGCCTCGCCGCTGGTGCGAGGCCCCAACGGGGCGAGCGCCTTCAGAGTTCGATCTCGAGCCCGAGCTCGACGGCCTGCGCCGTGGGGACGCCGAAATACACGGCCGTGTGCTCCGAGTTGCGCGCCATGAAGGCGAACAGCTTCTTGCGCCAGCGCGCGAAGCCGTCGCGGGCCCGCGACGGGATCACGGTCTCGCGGCCGACGATGTAGGTGATGTTCTCGGGATCGATGTCCTCCAGAAGGCCGCGGTCCAGCGCGAAGGCGAGGCCCTCCGGCACGGAGGGCGCCTCGTCGAAGCCGTAGGTGAGGATCAGCCGGTCGATGCCCTGGCCGAGCGGCACCACCTGGGCCCGCTTCTCCAGCGGCACGCGGGGGCGCTCGGTCGTCACGGCCGAGATCAGCAGCACGCGTTTCTGCACGGCGCGGTTGGTGCGCACGAAGTGGGACAGCGGCAGCGGCAGGCCGGTCGTGCCGGCGGACAGGTAGGCCGCGGAGGTGGGCAGGCGCAGCAGGCGCACCCCGGAGGCGTTGATGCCGCAGGCGTCGACGAGCTTCGACTCCGGCTCGCGCATCTCGGCGCGCTGCTTCTCCAGGAGGTGGTTGCCGCGCCGCCAGGTGAGCATCAGGAAGGCGACGACCAGCGCCAGAAGCAGCGGGAACCAGCCGCCTTCGAGCAGCTTCACGGCGTTGGCCGAGAAGAACACGAGGTCGATCAGGAAGAAGGCGCCGTTGACAGCCACAACGGCGACGGGCGGGAAGCCCCACTGGATCGCCACCAGCGCGGCCAGCACCGTGGTGATGGCCATCAGCGCCGAGACCGCGATGCCGTAGGCGCCCGCCAGCGCGTCCGACGAGCCGAAGGCCAGCACGGCGCCGAGCGTCGCCGCCGCGAGCAGCCAGTTGACCACCGGCAGGTAGATCTGCCCGATCTCCTCGGAAGCCGTGTGGACGAGGTGCATCTTGGGCAGGAAGCCGAGCTGGATCGACTGCTGGGTCAGCGAGAAGGCGCCCGAGATGATGGCCTGGCTGGCGATCACCGTTGCGGCGGTGGCGAAGACCACGAGCGGGTAGTGCAGCCAGTCGGGCGCGAGCTGGTAGAAGGGGTTGTCGATCGAGGCCGGCTCGGCGAGCAGCAGCCCGCCCTGGCCGAAATAGTTCAGCACGAGGCAGGGCAGCACCACGGCGAACCAGGACACGCGGATCGGCGTGGCGCCGAAATGGCCCATGTCGGCGTACATGGCCTCGCCCCCCGTCACGGCCAGGAAGGCCGCGCCGAGGATCGCGAAGGACACGGCCGGCCCGGCGTGGATCATGAATCCCAGCGCCGCCCAGGGATTGACCGCCTGGAGGATCTCCGGCGCCTTGGCGATGCCGTAGACGCCGAGGGCCGCCAGCACCGCGAACCACACCAGCATGATGGGCCCGAAGATTCGGCCGATGGAGCCCGTTCCGAAGCGCTGGGCCAGGAACAGGACGATCAGCACGACGATCGTGATGGGCAGCACGAAGGCAGCGAGCGACGGCGCGTCCACCTTCAGCCCCTCGACGGCGGACAGGACCGAGATGGCGGGCGTGATGGCGCCGTCGCCGTAGAGCAGCGCCGCGCCGATGAGGCCGAACACCAGCAGGCCCACCCGCCAAGTGCCGGGCTGGGCCTCGCGGGCGCGCAGCAGCGCCAGCATGGCGACGATGCCGCCCTCGCCGCGGTTGTCGGCCCGCATGATCAGGATGGCGTATTTGATCGACACGACCAGGATCAGCGACCACAGGATCACCGACACGGCGCCGATCACCGCCGCGGCCTCCGGCTGGGCGGCCGGCGCCATGGCGGCCTTCACGGCCTCCTTGAGGGCGTAGAGCGGGCTCGTGCCGATGTCGCCGTAGACGATGCCGAGCGCCCCGAGGGAGGCGGCGGCCCCGAACCGGTGCAGGCCCTAGTGCGCGCCGTCGTCGGCAGTGGATGGGCTTGCTTGGCCGTCGCCCTGATGAGCGCCCCCGTGCGCGATCTGCTGGCTCACGCGTCCTCCCCTCGTCCGTCACCCGGAGGGCTCGATTCGCCCTTTTATGCAATAGTTCGGCGACGGCGCCATCCTTCTGAGCGGCGTCTCACTCCGATTTCCGCCCCGCCGATCCGCGCGTCCCTCACAGCGCGTCCTCGTCGGCCATCGCGGCGGCGAGCGCCGCCGCGGCCTCGCCGCACAGCGCCGCATAGGCCGGCGTCGCGCGGAACGCCCGCGTGCGCCCGAGGCGGCCCGGCACGGCGAGCTCGGCCGCGGCGCGGCCGGGATGCGACGACATGACCACGACCCGGTCCGACAGGTAGACGCTCTCGCCGACCGAGTGGGTGACGAAGACCATCGTGGTGCCGAGCCCCGCGACCAGGCCCGCGAGGTCGTCGTTGAGGCGCAGGCGCGCGATCTCGTCGAGCGCCGCGAAGGGCTCGTCCATCAGCAGCAATCGAGGGCGCACCACCAGCGCGCGGGCGATCGACACGCGCATCCGCATGCCGCCGGACAGCTCCGCCGGCCGGTGGCGCGCGAAGGCGCCGAGCCCGACGCGCGCCAGCGCCTCCGCGACCCGGGGCGCCGCGTCGCCGCGGCGGACGCCGCGCAGGCGCAGCGGCAGGTACACGTTGTCGCCCGCCGTCGCCCAGGGCATCAGCGTCGCGTCCTGGAACACGTAGCCCACCTCGGGCCGCCCGCCCGCCCAGGCGATCCGCCCGGTCGTGGGGCGGTCGAGGCCGGCGAGGAGGCGCAGCACGGTCGACTTGCCGCAGCCGGACGGGCCGAGCAGCGACAGGACCTCGCCCTCGCGCAGGGCGAGGTCGAGGCCGTCGAGCGCCACGGTGCCGTTGGGGAAGCGCCGGCCGACGCCGTGCAGCGCGGCGAGCGGCGGGCCGGGCGGGGACAGCGGATCAGCCGTGGCCGACGGACTCGCCGATCAGGAACTGCGGCTTCAGCGTCGTGAAATTCGGCACGTCGCCGACCACCGGGCCGCCTTCCGCCCTCAGGGCGGCGGCGAAGCCCTCGGCGCTGCCGAACTCCAGCGTGGCCTTGACGCTGAACGGCGCGGGCTCGCCCGCCGGCGTGCCGGTGATGCGCTCGACGCGCCAGCCCGTCATGCCGTGGGCGCCGAAGCGCTCCTGCACCATCGGCATGTGCCGGCCGAGGTAGTAATCCATGTCGAAGGTCGCGTCTTCGGCGTTCGGGTACAAGACCGTGATGACCGCGCTCATGGTGATCCCCCCTGGTGTTCGGCGCAGTGTAGCCGCGATCGCGCCCGCGTCGAGGGCGCGATCACGTTGACAGGCGCGGTCCGGCCCCGTATCCACCACGGCTGGTCGGAGCGGCGGCATCGCCGCCGTCCGGCATCGGCGCGCAGGCGCGCCGCGCCGCTCCAGGCCGACAATCAGCGGGTCACCCTGCACAAGAAGACGGCCGTCCCCGCGCGAGCGGATGGGCAGAGCCGATCGGGATCGAAGGTACGGAAAGATGTTCGCAGTCATCAAGACCGGCGGGAAGCAGTACAAGGTCGCCGCCGACGACGAGATCGTGGTCATGACGCTCGAAGGCGAAGCCGGGGCGGAGATCACGTTCGATCAGGTGCTGAGCTACAGCGACGGCACGACCGTGCAGGTCGGCGCTCCGCTGGTCGAGGGCGCCACCGTGGCGGCCGAGATCGTGAAGCAGACGCGCGGCCCCAAGGCCATCTCGTTCAAGAAGCGCCGCCGGCAGAACTCCAAGCGCAAGCGCGGGCATCGTCAGGATCTCACGGTGGTCCGCATCACCGACATCCTGCTCGCCGGCCAGGAGCGCCGCCCCCGCGAAGCCCGCCGGGCCCGCACGACCCCCGCGGCCGACGCCGCGCCCGCCGCGGAGGCCGCCTCGGCCTGAGGCCGGCGAGCCTTCGACCCCTTCCACGGCCGGCCCGCCGGGCCGGAGACTCCGAGTCTCCGCGGCGGTCCCCGGCCTCGACAGAACTGAGGAGCATTCCCCATGGCCCATAAGAAAGCTGGCGGCTCGTCCCGCAACGGCCGCGACTCCGACGGCCGCCGTCTCGGCGTGAAAAAATTCGGCAGCGAAGCCGTGCGCGGCGGCAACATCATCGTGCGCCAGCGCGGCACCAAGTGGCATCCGGGCGCCAACGTCGGGATGGGCAAGGACCACACCCTCTTCGCCCTGTGCGACGGGACCGTGGAGTTCCAGCGCAAGCACGATGGCCGCACCTATATCGCGGTCCTCCAGAACACCGTAGCGGCGCAGGCCGCCGAATAAGGTGGGGTTCACGAGGGATCCCACCGGTGCTCACACACCCCGGTGGAAGGTCCCTCAGGGAGCGCAGGACGCGCCCCACCCGGACCGGACAGCGACGGGCCGAAAGGCTCTCAGGGGGACGTGGGCATCCACGTCCCCCTTCGTCGTTTTCCGGGGTCCGCATCGCGCGGAGCCCCCGCTCAGGAGGTCCGGCATGTTTCCCGAGATCGCGCGCGAGGACATCTTCCGCCTCGAGACCCGCCGGCTGTGGCTGCGCTGCCCGCAGGCTTCCGACGTCGCCGCCGCCCCGCCCGAGGCCGCGGAGGGCGACCCTCACCGGCACGCCGCGGCGCTGACGGCGTGGCGCGAGGCGGGCGCGGCGGGCCGCGCGCTGCACCTGCTGCTGACCGGGCGCGGCGCCGACCGCACCGTCATCGGCGCCGTGGAGCTCGCGCCCGTGCGCGGGCGCGCCGAGGACTGCGGCCTGCGGCTGCGCGTGTGGCTCGACGAGGGTCCGCGGGGGCAGGGCCTCGCCACGGAAGCCGTGCAGGCGACGGTGGACGCCGCCTTCATGCTGACCGCGACGCCGCTGGTGTCGGCCTCGGCGCGGGTGCTCGACCCCGCGTTCCGGCGTGTGCTGGAGAAGTGCGGCTTCTCGTCCTGCGGGACGGGGCTCGACCCGGCCGCGGACGGGCAGGGGCTGACGGCGTCCGACCGGTTCCGCCTCGACCGCAAGGCCTGGGCGAGCCTGAAGAGCTGGCGCGTGTTCGGCCTGCCGCACGCGTCGAGCGGAGCGGCCGAACGGCTCGGCGCCTGAAGACGCCGGCCTCAGGCCACGGCGACCTCGTCCCCGACCGCGATGCGGCCGGGGCCGCGGGGGATCAGGTTCTGGCCGAAGATGATGCGGCCCTTGGCCTTGCGGCGGAACAGGCTCAGCGTGAGCAGGGGCTCGTTCTCGGGCGAGCGGGCGCCCGTCGACTGATCGACGGTCGTCACGGCGCAGCGCGCGCAGTCCTTGACGCCGTCGAAGGGGACGGGGCCGATGCGCAGGCTCAGCCACCCGTCCTCCGCCCAGGGCGCCGCCCCGTCCACAGCGACGTTGGTGCGGAAGCAGTCCATCGACACCGGATGGGGCAGGAGGCCGTTCAGGTCCTCCAGCGAGGCGACGCTGGTGGCCAGCAGCGGGAAGCCGTCCGCGAAGGTGACATGGTCGCCGGGCGCCGAGAAGTCCGGGTCGACGGGGCGGTCAGCCGCGGGATCGGCCATGTGGACCAGCCGGCACGCCGTGCCGAGCGCGGCGGACAGGAAGGCCGCGGCCTCGTCGCCGGCGTCGCGGGCCGCGACGATGTCCCTCCACACCGTCGCGGAGCGCGACGGCGCCTGCGGGCCGGGCTCCATCACGATGACGCGGCCGGTGTCGGGATTCGACAGCTCGAGGCCGTCCGGCCCGAGATGCGCCGCGATCTCGGCCATGCGGGGCAGCTGGCGCTGGGTCAGGAAGCGGCCCGAGGCGGCTTCCACCACCATGTAGCGCCGGTCGCCCTCGAGGCCCCACGGGTGGACGACGGCCCCGGGGACGGAGTGACCCCGCAGGCCCTTGACCGGATAGATCCTGATGTCGGAGACGCGCACGACCCACCCTGAGACAGATCAGCGCTCCGCGAAAGCCTTCTCGACCACGAACTGGCCGGGCTCGCCGTGGTTGCCCTCGATGAAGCCGCGGTCGAGCAGCAGCGCCTTGGTGTCGACCAGCATGCCGGGCGAGCCGCACATCATCACGCGGTCGTGCTCGGCCTCCAGCGGGTCGAGCTCGAGGTCGTCGTTGATCTTGCCCGAGGCGAGCAGGTCTGTGATGCGGCCCGTGTTGCGGAAGGGCTCGCGCGTCACGGTCGGATAGTAGACCAGCTTGTCGCGCAGGATCTCGCCCAGCAGCTCGTCCTGCGGCAGGTGCTCGGTGATCATGTCGCCGTAGGCCAGCTCGGCCACCTGCCGCACGCCGTGCACCAGGACCACCTTCTCGAAGCGCTCGTAGGTTTCCGGGTCCTTGATGACGCTCAGGAAGGGCGCGAGCCCCGTGCCGGTGCCGAGCAGGAACAGGTTGCGACCGGAGTGGAGGTTGTCGATCACCAGCGTGCCGGTGGCCTTGCGGCTCACCATCACGGCGTCGCCGACCTTGAGGTGCTGCAGGCGCGAGGTCAGCGGGCCGTTGTCGACCTTGATCGAGAAGAACTCCAGCTCCTCCTCGTAGTTGGCGCTGGCCACCGAATAGGCGCGCAGCAGCGGCTTGCCGTTGACCGGGATGCCGATCATCGTGAACTCGCCGTTGCGGAAGCGGAACGACGGGTTGCGGGTCGTCTTGAAGCTGAAGAGGTTGTCGGTCCAGTGGTGGACCGACAGCACGGTCTCTTCGTTGAAGTTGCTCACGTCCTCGCTCCGGTCCTGTTCGCTGCCCTCGGCCGCGACCCGCCGAGCGCGGTCCTGGCCTGTTCGTCGATAGACGAATATGTGCGGTGCAACATAGCGTCAACCTGCGCGCCGATGCGGCACGGCTGACATGCGGGAGGGCTGGGGACGGCGCCTCACTCGGCCGGCCGCATCCCCTTCGCCTCGGCCTCGGTGGGCAGGTATTTCGCGCCGTCGCGGTAGGTGAACTCGGTCATCACGCCGCGGTTGTTCTGTTGCGCCGTCCGGCCCGTGAAGGTGCCGAGCGTCGACTGGTGGTCGACGGCGCGGAACTGCGCGCGGCCGAAGGGCGAATCGAAGCTGATGCCTTCCGCCGCGGCGATGAGCTTGTCCGCGTCGGTCGAGCCGGCCTTGCGCAGCACGGCCGCCGCCGACTTCACCAGCGTGTAGCCCACCACGGAGCCCATCCTGGGCGCCTCGCCGAACCGGGCCTGGTAGGCCTTCGCGAAGGCGTCGTTCTCCGGCGTGTGCAGCCCGCCCGACAGCGGGTAGCCGGTGACGATCCAGCCCGTCGGCGCCTCGTCCTTCAGCGGGTCGAGGTATTCCGGCTCGCCGGTGAGGAAGCTCACCACGGAGCGGTCCTTGAACAGGTCGCGGGTCTGGCCCTCGCGCACCAGCTTCACGAGGTCGGGGCCGAACTCGACGTTCAGGATCGCGTCGGGCTTGGCCGCCGCGATGGCCTGGACCACGGGGCCGGCGTCGATCTTGCCCTGCGTCGGCCACTGCTCGGCCACCCAGGTCACGTCCGGCCGCCGCGCCGCGAGCAGCTTCTTGAACACCGCCACGGCGGACTGGCCGTATTCGTAGTTGGGCGCGATCGAGGCCCAGGTCTTGGCCGGCAGCTTGGCGGCCTCGTCGGCCAGCATCGCGGCCTGCATGTAGTTCGAGGGCCGCAGGCGGAAGGTGTAGCGGTTGCCGGCGGACCAGACGAGCGCGTCCGTCAGCGGCTCGCCCGCGAGGTAGAACACGCGGTGCGCCTTGGCGAAGTCGGACAGCGCGAGGCCGACATTGGAGAAGAAGCCGCCGGCCAGCATCGCCACGTGGTCGCGCGACACGAGCTCGTTGGCGGCCGTCAAGGCGTCCGCGGGCTTGCCGGCGTCGTCCTTCGCGATGACGGTGAGCTTCTTGCCGTCGATGCCGCCCGCGATGTTGATCTCGTCGACCGCCATCTGCCAGCCCTTGCGGTAGGGCTCGGTGAAGGAGGGCAGGGCGGAATAGGAGTTGATCTCGCCGATGCGGATCTCGCCCTCCTCGGCGCGGGCCGGCCGCGGCGCCGTCGCCAGGGCGAGCAGGGCGGCGCCGATCAGGCTCCGCCGCAGGATGACGCCGTGCCCCATGTCGCTCCTCCCCGCGCCGCCGTGCCGCGCGGCGTGCGAGGCTTGTCACCCATCCCCGGCCGATCCGCAACCGGCCGGGGGCCGTGGCTCAGCCGACGTGCTCGGCGAAGAAGGCCAGCGTGCGCTCCAGCGCCGCGGCGGCGCTCGGCTTGTCGTAGGACCCGCGGGCGTCGCAGTTGAAGCCGTGGCCGGCCGGGTAGGTGTAGACCGGCACGCCGGGCAGGGCGGCGCGGATCGCCTCGACGTCCGACATCGGGATGTGGTCGTCGTGGCTGCCGAAGTGCAGCATCAGCGGCACGCGCGGCTCGCGGTCGAGCGACTTCGCGATGTTGCCGCCGTAATAGCCCACCGCCGCCGCGACGCCGTCGAGCGTTGCAGCCGCGGCATAGGCCAGCGAGCCGCCCCAGCAATAGCCCACGACGCCGACCCTTCCGCCCTCGGCCGCCGCCTTCACGGCCGCGGCGACGTCGAGCATCGTCCGCTCGTGCCCGACCTTGCCGACGAGCTCGACGCCGCGCGGGATGTCGGCGGGCGCGTAGCCGAGCTCGACGCCGGGCTCGGCGCGGTCGAACAGGGCCGGCGCGATGGCGAGGTAGCCCTCGGCCGCGAAGCCGTCCGCCACGCGGCGGATGTGCGGGTTCACGCCGAAGATCTCCTGCAGCACGACGATGCCGCCCCGGGGCGTCCCGGCGGGATCGGCCCGGTAGGCGTCGGTCGTGACGCCGTCCGAGGCCGTCAGTTTGATGGTCTGGCTCACCGTGTAACCCCTCGCGCTGGCGGGCGACGGCCTTCGCCTGTAGGGACAGCCACGGACGGCCCGCGCCCGCGGGACGGGCGGGATCTAACACGGCGGGGGGCCAGCGGCCATGGACGGTGAAGTCGAGCGGCTGCGCGCCGAACAGGTCGGGCACTTCATCGCGGGCGACTTCACGCGCTACTTCGCCGTCTCAGACCGGCTCGCCGCCTCCTCCTCCGGCTTCGCCCGCTCCTACGAGTGCTGGATCCACACGGTGCTGCACGCGCTGCACGGCCTCGTGCCGGACGCGCGCGTGCTGCAGGTGGGCGCCATGGACGGCAAGCGCTTCGACCCCGTCCACGCCTTCGTGGCCCACTACGGCTGGCGCAGCGTGATTCTGGAGCCGCTGCCCGACCTCTTCGCGGCGCTCCGCGACACCTACCGCGACCACCCGAACGTCACGCCGGTCGAGGCGGCGCTGCTGCCCGCCGACGGCCCCGCCACCATGACGCGCGTCGACCGCGACGCCGCCCTGTCGGGCGCGGTGCCGCTCTGGGCCGAGGGGCTCGGCACGTTCCATCCCGAGCGCAACGCGCTCGGCGGCGTCGGGGTCGGGCCGGACCTGCATGCCGCGCTGCTCGGCGCCGCGCGGCGCGAGACCGTCTCGGGCGTCACGCTCGCCACCCTGAGCGAGCGCCACGGCCTCGGCCGCATCGACCTGCTCCAGGTCGACGCCGAGGGCTGCGAACGCGACATCCTCTGGCAGGTCGATGCCGCGGGGCACCGGCCCGCCGCGGTCCACCTCGAATATTGGGCGCTGCTGCCCGACGAGCGGCGCGAGGTGATCGGCACGCTGGCGGGCTGGGGTCACGCGCTGCGCATGGGCGAGTCGGACGTGATGGCGATCTCGCCCGCGCTGCGGGCCGCCGTGGACGCCGCGGTCGGCTGGGGATGTTGAGCGTGCCTCGGCCCGCTCCGCGTCCGAGCGAAAGAGCCGGATAAGTTCACCTGCGGCGGAACCATTAACTCTCGCCGACGTCCTAGGATGGAGCCGCCGACGAGCGGTCGATTCAAGAGAGGCGATCCACGCCATGTCCTTGCAGCCCAACGGCAGCACAGTCCGGGACGAAGGGGCCTACCTGAGCTTCACGATGACGAGCGCCGGCAGGGTCGTACGCTGCCACGTGCAGCAGGGGGCGCTGGATTCGATCGAGCGCACCAGGGCCGGGGATGCCGCCGACAGGACCGAAAGGTTCGGCCGGCACCGCGCCGCCTTCGAGGCCGTCGCCCGCCACCTCCACGAGGCGGGGCTGCCCCTGCGCATCACGGCCGACCACGTGACCTGGCTCCGCCGCGCCGCTGCGGCCGGGACGCGCGCCTACGCGTGATGCGGGGCCCTGCCGCACAGGCCGGGCCGTCATCGCGCGTTCGAGCGAAGCGGTAAGACGTGAAAAGGGAGCGGGCCGTGGCCCGCTCCCTTCGTCGTCGCGACCTTTCCTTGGAGCCGCTCAGCGCGGCAGGACGGTCGAGCCCATCAGCTGCTTGTCGACCGAATGCGCCGCCTGCCGCCCCTCGCGGATGGCCCAAACGACGAGGCTCTGGCCGCGCCGCATGTCGCCGCAGACGTAGACCTTCTCGGCGGAGGCCCGGTAGCCCTTCATGTCGGCCTGGACGTTGCCGCGGCCGTCGAGCTTGATGCCGAGGTCGGACAGCATGCCGTCCGACACCGGCGACACGAAGCCCATCGCCAGCAGCACGAGGTCGGCGCGGATCTGGAACTCCGAGCCCTCGACGGGCTGGAACTTGCCGTCCACGCGCACGCAGTCGACCGTCTCGACCGTGCCGTTCGGCCCGGAGAAGCGGCGCGTCATCACGCCGAAGTCGCGGTTGGCGCCCTCCTCCTGCGACGACGAGGTGCGGAGCTTCAGCGGCCAGTCCGGCCAAGTCAGAAGCTTATTCTCCTTTTCGGGCGGCTCGGGCATGATCTCGAGCTGGGTGACCGAGAGCGCGCCCTGGCGGATCGAGGTGCCGATGCAGTCCGAGCCCGTGTCGCCGCCGCCGATCACCAGCACGTGCTTGCCGGTGGCGAGGATCGGGTTGTTGGAGCGCAGCGGCTCGCGGCCGACGCGGCGGTTCTGCTGGGGCAGGAACTCCATGGCGAAGTAGATGCCGCCGAGCTCGCGGCCCGGCATCGGCAGGTCGCGCGGCTTCTCGGCCCCGCCCGCCAGCACCACGGCGTCGAAGCCGTCGAGCACCTCCTGCACGGTCACGTCGACGCCGACGTTGACACCGCAACGGAACGTGACGCCCTCGGCCTCCATCTGCTTCACGCGGCGCTCGATATGCGCCTTGTCGAGCTTGAAGTCCGGGATGCCGTAGCGGAGCAACCCGCCCGGCCGCTGGTTCTTCTCGAACACCGTCACGTCGTGGCCGACGCGGGCGAGCTGCTGCGCGCAGGCGAGGCCCGCCGGCCCGGAGCCGATGATCGCGACGCTCTTGCCGGTGCGCTGCTTGCAGACCTCGGGCTTGATCCAGCCCTCGGCCCAGGCCCGGTCCGCGATGGCGTTCTCGATCGTCTTGATCGTGACCGGCGCGTTGTCGAGGTTCAGCGTGCAGGACGTCTCGCAGGGCGCCGGGCAGATGCGTCCGGTGAACTCCGGGAAGTTGTTCGTGGAATGGAGGTTGCGCGACGCCTCCTCCCAGTCGCCGCGATAGACGAGGTCGTTCCAGTCCGGGATCTGATTGTTGACCGGGCAGCCGTTGTGACAGAACGGGATGCCGCAGCTCATGCAGCGCGAAGCCTGCGAGCGCGTGCTCTCCTCGGACAGCGGGAGCAGGAACTCCTTGTAGTGGCGGATCCGGTCGGCGGCCGGCGCATAGCGCCGGTCCACGCGATCGAGCTCCATGAAACCCGTGATCTTGCCCATCGGGCTACTCCCCCGCGGCCGCGAGCAGCGGCTCGTCCAGTTGCGTCAGTTCGGCGAGCGCGCGGCGGTACTCGACCGGCATCACCTTTCGGAATTTGGGCAGACAGGCGGTCCAGTCGTCCAGGATCGCCTGCGCCTTGGTCGAGCCCGTCAGCCGGGCGTGGGTGGCGATGAGCTGCTGCAGGCGCTCGGCGTCGAACCGCGTCATGTCGCCCATGACGTCGACCGGCGGCGGGCCCGTCCAGTTGTCCATCTGGTGGAACAGCCGGCGGTTCCGCTCGTCCTCGCCCTTGACCATCTCCAGCTCGACCATCGCCATGTTGCAGCGCTGGGCGAAGTCGCCGTCCTCGTCGAGCACGTAGGCGATGCCGCCCGACATGCCGGCCGCGAAGTTGCGCCCGGTGCGGCCGAGCACGACCACGATGCCGCCCGTCATGTACTCGCAGCCGTGGTCGCCCGTGCCCTCCACCACCGCGATGGCGCCGGAGTTGCGCACGGCGAAGCGCTCGCCCGCGACGCCGCGGAAGTAGCACTCGCCCGAGATGGCGCCGTACATCACCGTGTTGCCGACGATCATCGACTCCTCGGGCACGAGCTTCGTGGCTTCGGCCGGCGGGTACACCACCAGCTTGCCGCCCGACAGGCCCTTGCCGACGTAGTCGTTGGCGACGCCTTCGAGCTCCAGCGTCACGCCGTTGGCTACCCAGGCGCCGAAGCTCTGGCCGGCCGTGCCCTTGAACTTCACGTGCACCGTGCCCTCGGGCAGGCCGCGGTGGCCGTAGCGCTTGGCGATCTCGCCCGACAGCATGGCGCCGGTCGAGCGGTCGGTGTTGTTGATCGGCAGCGCGATCGACACCCGCTCGCCGTTCTCCAGCGCACCCTGCGCCCGCTCGATCAGCGTGCGGTCCAGGACCTTGCCGAGGTTGTGGTCCTGCTCCTCCGCATGGCGGATGCCGACGCCCTCGGCCGCCTCCGGCTTGTGGAACAGCTTGGAGAAGTCGAGGCCCTTCGCCTTCCAGTGGTCGACCACCTTCTCGCGGTCCAGCATCTGCATCTGGCCCGTCATCTCCTCCATGCGGCGGTAGCCCATGGCGGCCATCAGCTCGCGCACCTCCTCGGCGACGAAGAAGAAGAAGTTGATGACGTGCTCGGGCGTGCCGACGAAGCGCTTGCGCAGCACCGGATCCTGGGTGGCGACGCCGACCGGGCAGGTGTTGAGGTGGCACTTGCGCATCATGATGCAGCCCGCCGCGATCAGCGGCGCGGTGGCGAAGCCGAACTCGTCAGCGCCGAGCAGCGCGCCCACCACCACGTCGCGGCCCGTGCGCAGCCCGCCGTCCACCTGCACGGCGATGCGCGAGCGGAGCTGGTTCAGCACCAGCGTCTGGTGCGTCTCGGCGAGGCCGATCTCCCAGGGGGAGCCGGCGTGCTTGATCGAGGTGAGCGGGGACGCGCCCGTGCCGCCCTCGAAGCCCGACACGATGACGTGGTCGGCGCGCCCCTTGGACACGCCGGCCGCCACGGTGCCGACGCCGATCTCGGACACGAGCTTCACCGACACGAGGCTGGTCGGCGACACGTTCTTCAGGTCGTAGATGAGCTGCGCCAGGTCCTCGATCGAGTAGATGTCGTGGTGCGGCGGGGGCGAGATGAGGCCCACGCCCGGCGTCGAGTGGCGCACGCGCGCGATGGTGGAATCCACCTTGTGGCCGGGCAATTGCCCGCCCTCGCCGGGCTTCGCGCCCTGCGCCATCTTGATCTGGATCATGTCCGAGTTGACGAGGTACTCGGTCGTCACCCCGAAGCGGCCCGACGCCACCTGCTTGATGGCGGAGCGCATCGAGTCGCCGTTCGCCATCGGCTTGTAGCGGTCGGCCTCCTCGCCGCCCTCGCCGGTGTTGGACTTGCCGCCGATGCGGTTCATCGCGATGGCGAGGGTCGTGTGGGCCTCTCGGCTGATCGAGCCGTACGACATGGCGCCGGTCGAGAAGCGCTTGACGATCTCGGCCGCGCTCTCGACCTCCTCCAGCGGCACGGGCGCGCGCCCGTCCTCATCGGCGGTCTTGATGCGGAACAGGCCGCGGATCGTCAGCAGCTTCTCGTCCTGCTCGTTCAGGATCTGGGCATAGGCGCGGTACTTCTCCTGCGCGTTGCCCCGCACCGCGTGCTGGAGCAGCGACACGGACTGCGGCGTCCAGGAATGGGTCTCGCCGCGGACGCGGTAGTTGTAGTCGCCGCCGACGTCGAGCGCGTTGCGGTAGATCGGCGAGTCGCCGAAGGCCAGCGCGTGCCGCTCCGCCGTCTCGCGGGCGATCTCGTCGAGGCCGACGCCCTCGATCTTCGACTGCGTGCCGGTGAAGAAGGCCTCGACGAAGGCCGTCGACAGGCCGATCGCGTCGAAGATCTGCGCCCCGCAGTAGCTCTGGTAGGTCGAGATGCCCATCTTGGACATGACCTTGAGCAGGCCCTTGTCGATCGACTTGATGAAGCTCTTCACCGCGTGGGCGTGGTCGATCTCTTCCGGGAACTCCGTCGCCAGCGCGTGGATCGACTCGAAGGCCAAGTAGGGGTTGACCGCCTCGGCGCCGTAGCCGGCCAGGCAGGCGAAGTGGTGCACCTCGCGCGCCTCGCCGGTCTCGACCACGAGGCCGACGGAGGTGCGCAGGCCCTTGCGGATGAGGTGGTGGTGCACCGCGGCCGTGGCCAGCAGCGCCGGCACGGGGATGCGGTCCGGCCCCATCATGCGGTCCGACACGATGATGATGTTGTAGCCGCCGCGCACGGCCTGCTCGGCGCGCTCGGCGAGCCGCGCCAGCGTCGGCGCGAGGCCGTCCGCGCCCTCCTTCACCGGATAGGTGATGTCGAGCGTCTTCGTGTCGAAGGCGTCCTCGAAGTAGGAGATGCAGCGGATCTTCTCCAGGTCCTCGTTGGTGAGGATCGGCTGGCGCACCTCGAGCCGCTTCTTGGACGAGTGGCCCTCGAGGTCGAAGATGTTGGGCCGCGGGCCGATGAAGGAGACGAGGCTCATCACGAGCTCCTCGCGGATCGGGTCGATCGGCGGGTTCGTCACCTGGGCGAAGTTCTGCTTGAAGTAGGTGTAGAGCAGCTTCGCCTTGTCGGAGAGCGCCGAGATGGGCGTGTCCGTGCCCATCGAGCCCATGGCCTCCTGGCCCGTGGCCGCCATGGGGGCGAGCAGCGTCGTCAGGTCCTCCTGCGTGTAGCCGTAGGCCTGCTGCTTATCGAGCAGCGACACGTCGCGGCGCGCCTCGCGGGCCTCCACGGGCTGCAGCTTCTCCAGCACGATCTGGGTCTGGTCGAGCCAGGCGCGGTAGGGATGCGAGGCGGCGAGCTCCGTCTTCATCTCCTCGTCGGAGACGATGCGGCCCTGCTCCAGGTCGACGAGCAGCATCTTGCCGGGCTGCAGGCGCCACTTGGTGACGATCTTCTCCTCGGGGATGGGCAGCACGCCCATCTCGGAGGCCAGCACGACGAGGTCGTCGTCGGTCACGAGGTAGCGCGCGGGGCGCAGCCCGTTGCGGTCGAGCGTGGCGCCGATCTGCCGGCCGTCCGTGAAGGCGACCGCGGCCGGGCCGTCCCAGGGCTCCATCAGGGCGGCGTTGTACTCGTAGAAGGCGCGCCGGTCCTCGCCCATCAGCGGGTTGCCGGCCCAGGCCTCGGGGATCAGCATCATCATGGCGTGGGCGAGCGAGTAGCCGCCCTGCACGAGGAACTCCAACGCGTTGTCGAAGCAGGCCGTGTCGGACTGCCCCTCGTAGGAGATCGGCCACAGCTTGGTGATGTCCGAGCCGTAGAGCTCGGAGGTGACCGACGCCTGCCGCGCCGCCATCCAGTTCACGTTGCCGCGCAGCGTGTTGATCTCGCCGTTGTGGGCCACCATGCGGTAGGGGTGGCTCAGCGACCAGGACGGGAAGGTGTTGGTCGAGAAGCGCTGGTGCACGAGGGCCAGGGCCGAGGTGAAGCGCTCGTCCTGCAGGTCCTTGTAGTACTTGCCGATGCGCGAGACGACGAGCAGGCCCTTGTAGACGATCGTGCGCGACGACATCGACACGATGTAGAAGCCGCCCATGCGCGGGTCGGCCGAGCGGTACACCGCGCCCGAGATCACCTTGCGCAGGATGTACAGGCGGCGCTCGAAGGCCTCCTGGTCGGGCGTGCCGGCCCCGCGGCCGACGAAGAGCTGCCGCGACACGGGCTCGCCGTCCACCACGCTGTAGCCGAGCAGCGACGGGTCGACCGGCACGTCGCGCCAGCCGAGCAGCACCTGGCCCTCGGCCGCGACCGCCTCGGCCACGATGGCCTCGACCGCGGCGCGCCCTTCCGCGTCGCGCGGCATGAAGAAGAAGCCGACGCCGTAGCGGCCGGCCTCGGGCAGCGCGAAGCCGAGCCGCTCCGCCTCCGCGGCGAAGAAGTCGTGCGGGATCTGGGTGAGCATGCCGCAGCCGTCGCCGGCGTGCTGGTCCGCGCCCACGGCGCCGCGATGGTCGAGGTTCTCCAGGATCTGGAGGCCCATGGCCACGATGGAATGCGAGCGGCGGTTCTTCATGTCGGCCACGAAGCCGACCCCGCAGGCGTCGTGCTCGTTCGACGGGTCGTAGAGGCCTTGCGCGGCCGGCAGGCCGGGGTCGCGGACGGTCGGCACGGGTTTGGGTTCGGTCACGCGCTTGGCGATCTCGGCCGCACGGGCGGCGCGGGCGGGCGATGCGATGACGTCGATGTTCCCCTCGTCCATGGACATGGGACGATGCTCCCTCACTGTACCGAAGCGGCGGGCCGCGCCCGCCTCCTGCCGCCGGTGGAGACAGATGCCTGCCCGCCCACCGACCCGGCTCCGGCCGACCCGCTCCGGGACCGCCGCGAACCGCCCGTCCCGGCGCCGGAGCGCGCGGGAGGCACTCAAAACAGGTCAGCATGGCTGTCCTATTTGGAGCCGGTCTAGGTTGCAGGAAACGCGCCTCCGCACAATGGCTTTTTTGATCTATGCAAAGACCGCGCGGAGCGCCGAAGGTCGCAGAGCCCGGCCCGGTCCCGACGGGGGCATGTGGGCGCGCGCCCCGGCCCGGCGATGCGACACGGGCGCGCGCGGACCGCCTGCGGGCGTGGCCTCCCCTCGCGGAGCTTGAGGCGCGGGCGCCGCGCGCTCCCGTCGCCTCGCCCGCCGTGCTAGTCCGACGAATGCCGAGCGGCCGCGACCCGAGGGACCCGATGAACTTCTCCAGCGACAACGCGTCGGGCGCGAGCCCGCAGGTCCTCCGGGCGATCGTCGAGGCCAACCCCGGCACCGCCGCGCCCTACGGCATGGATCCCTGGACGGCCGACGCGTCGCGGCGCCTGTCCGAGCTGTTCGAGCGCGAGGTCGCGGCCTTCCTGGTCGCCACCGGCACGGGCAGCAACGCGCTGGCCCTGGCCGCCCTGGCGCCGCCCGGCACGGCGGTATTCTGCCACCAGGAGGCCCACGTCATCGAGGACGAGTGCGGCGCGCCCGAGTTCTTCACCGGAGGCGGCAAGCTCGTCGGCATCCCCGGGGCAGGGGGCAAGGTGACGCCGGACGGCTTCGCGGCCGCGCTGGCCCGCTATCCCCGCGGCATCGTCCGCCAGGTGCAGCCCGCCGCGCTGTCGCTGTCGCAGGTGACGGAAGCCGGCACCCTCTACACCGTCGCCGAGATCCGCGCCCTCGCCGACGCAGCCCACGCGGCCGGCCTCGCCGTGCACATGGACGGCGCGCGCTTCGCCAATGCGGTGGCGGCCATGGAGGCGACCCCGGCCGAGATGACCTGGAAGGCCGGGGTCGACGTGCTGTCCTTCGGCGCCACGAAGAACGGCGCCATCGCCTGCGAGGCGGTGGTGTTCTTCGACACCTCGCGCGCCGGCGACTTCCTGTTCCGCCGCAAGCGCGGGGGCCACACACTGTCCAAGGGGCGCCTCCTCGGCGCCCAGATGGCGGGATTCCTCGACGGCGGCCACTGGCTCGACCTCGCGCGCCGGGCCAACGCGCGGGCGGCGCGGCTGTCCGCCGGCCTGGCGGCGCTGCCCGGCGTGCGCCTGCCCTGGCCGACGGAGGCCAACGAGGTGTTCCCGATCGTGCCCGCCGCGGTGGACGACGCCCTCAAGGCCGCCGGCGCCCGCTATTACCCGTGGACGACGCGCTCGCTCGGGGACGACGCCGCGCCGCGCGAGGGCGAGCGCATGCTGCGGCTGATCTGCGCCTTCGACACGGAGGAGGCCGCCGTCGAGGAGTTCATCGCCGTCGCGGCGCGTGCAGCCGCGGTTCAGCCGCGCTAGTCTAGCGGGTCGGGGCCGCAGCTCCGCCGCATTGGCGTCCCATGCTGCCGCCTCATCGTCGCGAGGGGAGACGCCACATGACGGTCCGCCGGGCGCATCGCCCCTTCCAGCCCACCGCGGCCGCGCGGCCCGCCCTGCTGGCTCCCGTCGCCCTGGCGCTGGGCCTCCTCGCCGGCTCGGTGTCGGCGCCGTCGCCGGCGCGGGCGCAGTTCTTCGGCGGCTGGGGCGGCTGGGACAACGGCGGCACCTGGGACGGCATGGAACCCCAGCAGGTGCGGCGCGCCATCAGCCAGCGCGGCTTCCGGGTGCTCGCGCCGCTGCGCCGCAACGGCAACGTCTTCGTGGCCGACGTGCTCGACCAGCGGGGCCAGCACGAGCGACTCATCGTGGCGGCCGCCGACGCGCAGATCCTGCAGCGCTTCATGGTCGACGACGGACGCCAGCCCGGCGCCTTCCCGCGCGGCACGGACGACGGCCGCGACTTCACGGCGCGCGGCGGCGACGACGACCGCGGCCTCGTGCCTCCGGGCGACATCCCCAACGCCCGCCGCATCGGCCGGCCGATCGACCGCGACGCCGCCCCGCCGCAGCGCTACGGCGACCTCGGGACGGGCGACGACGGCAGCGCCGAGCCCGAATCGCCGCTCCACCGCGCGCCCCCGCCGATCCGCACCGTGAAGCCGCGGCCCCGCGTCGTCGAGCGCACGCCGGAGCCCGCTACCGGCGGCCGCGAGCCGGGCCCGGTCGAGTCGACCCCGCTCGCGCCCGTGGCGCCCCGTCCCGCGCCGCCGGCGCCGGTCGCCAAGGCGCCGGCCGCCGCCCCGGCGCCCGTGGTCGCGAGCCGGCCGGAGCCCGCGGCCGCACCGGCACCGGCTCCGGCCGCGCAGGCCGCGCCGGCGGCCCCCGCTCCTGCGACGGCGTCGCGCCGGATGACCGATCCCCTGGCGATCCCGGCGGGCGACGACGCCAAGCCCGTGCGCAACGTGGCGGCGGGCATCACGGGTTCGCCCGCGCCGGCCGCGGCTCCGGCCAAACCCGCCGCGGCCCCCGCCAAGCCGGCGGACGTGCCGGTCGCGCCGCTCGACTGAAGGCCGCACCCGCGCGGTCTGGGCCGTCGGCCTGTGGACAGGGCGCGGGGGTGCGACGTCGCGCCCGAACCGGAGGCGGGTGCCGGGCGCTAGACCGGGGCCGTCCACGCTCCGGGATTCCCCCATGTCCGCGCTCCGATTCGTCCTCGGCGACCAGCTCACGCGATCGATCCCGACCCTGAACGGGCTCGACCCGGCCGCCGACGTCGTCCTGATGGCCGAGGTGATGGACGAGGCCACCTACGTCCCGCACCACAAGCAGAAGATCGCCTTCCTGTTCTCGGCCATGCGCCACTTCGCGGACGGGTTGCGGGCCGAGGGCGTGAAGGTCGACTACGTCAGGCTCGACGACGAGGGCAACACCGGCTCCTTCACGGGCGAGCTGGAGCGCGCCGCGCGGCGCCATCTGCCGGACGCCGTCTTCGTCACCGAGCCCGGCGAATACCGCGTGGCCGAGGAGATCGACGGCTGGCGGACGCGCTTCAACGTGCCGATCCACGTGCGGCCCGACGACCGCTTCTTCTGCTCCACCGTCGACTTCGCCCGCTGGGCCGAGGGCCGGAAGAGCTACCGCATGGAGACCTTCTACCGCTCCATGCGGGAGCGCACGGGCCTGATGATGAAGGGCGGCGCGCCCGAGGGCGGGCGCTGGAACTTCGACGCCGACAACCGCAAGGCCTGGCCGCCCGGCGAAACGCCGCCGCAGCGCCTCCGCTTCGCGCCCGACGAGGCGACGCGCGAGGTGATCGACCTCGTCGAGCGCCGCTTTCCGAAGCACTTCGGCACCCTCGACGACTTCGGCTGGGGCGTCACGCGCGAGCAGGCGCTCGCGTCGCTCGACGACTTCGCGACGCGCTGCCTGCCGTCCTTCGGCGACTACCAAGACGCGATGCGGGCCGGGGAACCCTTCCTGTATCACGCGACGCTGTCGCCCTACATCAACGCCGGCCTGCTCACCGCGCGCGAGGTGGTGGATCGCGCGATCCGGGAATACGAGGCCGGCCGCGTTCCGATCAACGCCGCTGAGGGCTTCCTCCGGCAGATCCTCGGCTGGCGCGAGTTCATCCGCGGCGTCTACTGGCACCGCATGCCCGAATACAAGGACGGCAACGCGCTCGGCGCGGCCCGCTCCCTGCCGACCTTCTACTGGACCGGCGACACGCCGATGAACTGCCTGCACAACGCCATCGAGGACACGAAGCGGCAGGCCTACGCGCACCACATCAATCGGCTGATGGTGACGGGCAACTTCGCCCTGATCGCCGGGATCGCGCCGGCCGAGATCGAGGAATGGTACCTCGTGGTCTACGCCGACGCCTACGAGTGGGTCGAGTTGCCCAACGTCCACGGCATGGCGACCTTCGCGGACGGCGGGCTGATGTCCTCGAAGCCCTATGCGGGCGGCGGCGCCTACATCGACCGCATGTCGGACTATTGCAAGGGGTGCAGCTACAGCCCCAAGGTCAAGAGCGGCCCGAAGGCGTGCCCGTTCAACTACCTCTATTGGGCGTTCCTGATCCGCAACGCGCCGAAGCTTCAGCACAACGCGCGCATGGCGATGCCGTATCGCACGCTGGCAAGATGGGACGACAAGCGCAAGGCCGGCCTCGTGGCCGAGGCCGACGCCTTCCTCGATTCGCTGCCGACCGGCTATCCGTGACGGGCTCCGAGGGGTTTCGCCCTCCGGAGCAGTCGGTCGGGCGGTGGACCCGGCACCGGCCGGGTCCGCGCGCCGTCAGTGCGGGATCATCCAGGGCGTGACGTATTGCTGGATCACGACCAGCACGCCGAGCAGCACGGTGAGGATGATCGAGTGCCAGAAGGTGCGGGCGAAGACGACGCCTTCCTGGCCCTTGAGGTCCGTGACCGACACGCCGGTGGCGATGTTCTGCGGCGAGATCATCTTGCCCATCACGCCGCCCGAGGAGTTCGTGGCGGCGATCAGCACGGGGTTAAGGCCGAGCTGGTTGGCCGCCACCGCCTGCAGGTTGCCGAACAGGGCGTTGCCCGAGGTGTCCGACCCCGACAGGAACACCGCGACCCAGCCGAGGAAGGCCGACACCAGCGGGAACACGACGCCGAGCGACGCCACCGCCTTGCCGAGCGTGTAGTTCATGCCCGAATAGTTCATCAGGTAGGCGAGGCCGACGATCAGCGCCACCGTGAGGATTGCGATGCGCGTCTGGCGCAGCGTGCGGCCGATGCAGTCGAAGAAGGCGCCCGCGGGCACGCGCAGCACCAGGGCGGTGATGATCGTGGCCACCAGGATGGCGGTGCCGCCGGCCAGCGGTTGGAAGGTGTAAACGGCCGCGTAGGGCTTGTTGTAGAGCGTGATGAAGACCTGGTTGTGCAGGCCGGGCCACTCGAACTTCTGCGCACCGATGTTCTGGATGCCGAACGAGGTCCAGATGATCACCGTGGCGGCGACGATGACCCAGGGCAGCCAGCCCTGCCACGACGTCACGGCCCCGCGGGAGCCGACCGCGCCCATGGCGGCCGGGCGCACCATGGCGAACTCCGGGTCGAAGCGCGGCTTCCAAACCTGCAGGAAGCCGATCGTGACCACCAGCGACCCGAGCGAGGCCAGCACGTCCGTCAGCTTGTAGTCGATGAGGTTGGACGACAGGAACTGCGAGAAGGCGAAGGAAAGGCCGGCCACCAGCAGCACGGGCCACAGCGCCCGGATCGAGCGCATGCCGCTGTAGACGAACATGACGTAGAAGGGCAGCAGCACGCCGAAGAAGGGCAGCTGGCGGCCGATCATGGCGCCGAGCGTCACGTCGCTGAGGCCGGTCACCTGGCCCAGCACGGTGACGGGCGCGCCGAGCGCGCCGAAGGCCACCGGCGCCGTGTTGAAGATCAGCGTGAAGGTCAGCGCCTCGATGGGCTCGAACCCGACCAGGATCAGCAGCGCGCTGGTGATGGCGATGGGCGTGCCGAAGCCCGAGATGCCTTCGAGCAGCGCGCCGAAGCAGAATCCGATGACGACCAGCACGATGCGCCGGTCGTTGGGAAGGTGCTCGATCACCCAGTCGCGGAAGGCGTCGAAGCGCCCCGACACGACGGCGATGTTGTAGAGCAGCAGCGCGTTGACCACGATCCACATGACGGGCCACACGGCGAAGACCATGCCGTTGAAGGTGGCGTCGAGGCCCACGCTGAGGGGGAGCTGCCAGACCAGCGTCGCCAGGATCAGCGCGACGAGCAGGCCGGTGGCGGAGGCCTGCCAGGCGGGACGGCGCAGGATGCCGAGCATCACCAGGACGACCGCGATCGGCACGGCGGCGACCAGGAAGGACAGAAGAAGGTTGTCGCCGACGGGCGTCAGCAGCTGATGAAACAAGGCGATCCCCCCGCAATTTTGCGGCGACCTTGTCGCAATCACGGCTGCATTGCAATGCAGCTATGCCTCAGCCGGGCGGCTTTTTCGCTGCAGCGCACGCGTCGGAGGACGAAAAAAAGCGCGCCGATGGGCGCGCTCGATCCTCGCTTGGACCCCTGCCGTCCGGCCGGGGTCGGTCGGCTTGCGTCAGTTGGCCTGAGCGGCCGGCTGGGCCGACAGGGCCTTCACGCGGGCGGCGAGGCGGGACACCTTGCGGGACGCCGTGTTGGCGTGGATCACGCCCTTCTGGGCCGAGCGCATCACCACCGACTCCGTGGCGGCCAGCACTTCGCGGGCCGCGGCGGCGTCGCCGCTGGCGATCGCCTCTTCGGCCTTGCGAAGCTGCGTGCGCATCGCGCTCCGGCGCATGCGGTTGACCGCGGTGCGGCGTGCGAGCTTGCGGACGGCCTTCTTGGCCGAGGAGGTATTCGCCATTATCCAGGGTTCCCGAACGGCGGCCCAGCCCGACTTGTGTGTCTGAGGAGGCCACGGCAGATGGCGGCGCCGGAGCGCCGTGAATGAAGCCCCGTCCCTAGCCGCGATCCGCGGGGCCGTCAACGTCGGCGTGGTGCGCCCTCGCGGCGGGCGGCGAAAAACCTTGCCGCGCTTCGGCCGTGCGGCTAGAAGGCGCGTCTCCCCCGATCGTCCGGCCTGCCAGGGCTGCCGTGGCGATCCTTCCGCTCGTCCTCGAACCAGAGTGGGCTTCCCGGCACCGGCCGGCGATGCCCCGTGAGAGCCAAATGCCCAAGTTGAAGACCAAGTCGGGCGCCAAGAAGCGCTTCAAAGTCACCGGCACCGGCAAGGTGCTCTACGCCCAGGCCGGCAAGCGGCACGGGATGATCAAGAGGACCAACAAGCAGATCCGCAACCTGCGCGGCACCAACGTGCTGTTCAAGACGGACGGCGACAACATCAAGCGGTACTTCCTGCCGCACGCCTGAACCCGCTGCCTGTCCTCCCCATCTGAGAAGAGAGATCATCCATGGCCCGCGTTAAGAGGGGCGTCACGTCCCACGCCAAGCACAAGAAGACGCTCGACGCCGCGAAGGGCTTCTACGGCCGTCGCAAGAACACGATCCGCACCGCCAAGGCGGCCGTCGATCGCTCGATGCAGTATGCCACGCGCGACCGCAAGGTGAAGAAGCGCACGATCCGCGCCCTGTGGATCCAGCGCCTCAACGCCGCCGTGCGCGAGCTCGGCCTCACCTACAGCCGCTTCATCGACGGCCTGAACAAGGCCGGCATCGAGCTCGACCGCAAGGTCTTGTCGGAGCTCGCCATCTCCGAGCCGGAGGCCTTCAAGGCCATCGTGGAGAAGGCCAAGGCGGCCGCCCCGGCGCCCGCCGCGGTCTGAGCATGACGACGCGGGCCGCGGGATCGCCGCGGCCCGTCCACGAAGATCAGTGAGACGAACATGGTCGACGAGGCCGAACTCGAAGCGTCCATCCTGGCCGAGGTCGGGGCGGCCGGCACCGAGGCGGCGCTCGAAGCCGTCCGCGTGGCGGCGCTCGGCAAGAAGGGCTCCGTGTCGGCCCTGATGGCGACGCTCGGGCGCATGTCGCCGGACGAGCGCAAGGCGCGCGGCGCCGCGCTGAACCTGCTCAAGGACCGCGTGTCGGACGCCCTCGCGGCGCGGCGAGGGACGCTCGCCGCCGAGGCCCTGGCGGCCCGCCTCGCCTCCGAAACGCTGGACGTGTCGTTGCCCGTGCGCGAGGCGCCCGTGCTCGCCGGCCGCCTGCATCCGATCAGCCAGGTCACGGACGAGATCACCGCGATCTTCGCCGACATGGGCTTCGCGATCGCGGAAGGCCCGGACGTCGAGACCGACTTCTACAACTTCACCGCGCTGAACTTCCCCGTCGGCCATCCGGCGCGGGAGATGCACGACACGTTCTTCTTCGCGCCGAAGCCCGACGGCGAGCGCCGCCTGCTGCGCACCCACACCTCGCCCGTGCAGGTCCGCACCATGCTGGCCCAGAAGCCGCCGATCCGCGTGGTCTGCCCCGGCCGCACCTACCGCTGCGACTCGGACCAGACCCACACGCCGATGTTCCACCAGGTGGAGGGGCTCGTCATCGACAAGCGCGCCAACCTCGCCAACCTGAAATGGGTGCTGGAGGAGTTCTGCCGCGCCTTCTTCGAGGTGGACAGCGTGAAGATGCGTTTCCGCCCCTCCTTCTTCCCCTTCACCGAGCCGTCGATGGAGGTGGACATCCAATGCGCGCGCCGCGGCGACGAGATCCGCTTCGGCGAGGGCGAGGACTGGCTGGAGATCCTGGGCTGCGGCATGGTGCACGCCAACGTCCTGCGCGCCTGCAATATCGACCCCGACGAGTACCAGGGCTTCGCCTGGGGGATGGGCATCGACCGCATCGCGATGCTGAAATACGGCATGCCGGACCTGCGGCCCTTCTTCGACGCGGACGTGCGCTGGCTGGAGCACTACGGCTTCCGCCCGCTCGACATCCCGACGCTGGCGGGCGGCTTGACGGGGTAGCGCAGAGGAGGGCGCGGATGGAGGACGTCCAGCACGTCATCGAGGCGGCGGTTCACGCCGCCCTGGGACCGATGTCGATCAACGGCGTCGACGTCGTCTTCGGGCACGACCAGGACGACGAGGAAGCCTACTACGTCGCGATCGAAGTCCCGCATTCGACTCCGCGTCTCGGCGGTGAACGGCTGCTGTCGGCGATGACCGGCGTCAATGACGCGCTCATCGCGGCCGGAGAGCGCCGTTTCGCCTACGTCAAGTTCCGCTACCTCGGCGAGGAGGCGGCCGACGAAGGGGAGTCGGCCAGAAGCTCCGAGTCATGAAGCCGGAGGATCTGCTGGATCTCGCCCGCGGACTGGCGCGTCGTGAGGCCGGGCGGCCGAGGTCGGTCTCGCTGCGTCGGGCCGCATCGAGCGCCTACTACGCTCTCTTCCACACCCTCTGCACGCTCTGCGCCGGGAGCCTCGTCGGCGAGAAGCCCTGGCGGCACTACACTCCGGTCTATCGATCGCTGGACCATAAGAAGGCTCTCGACGGGCTGAGAGGGGCCGGGCCTCGGTTGTCCGTGGTCGCGAGGGCGTTCAAGAGCCTTCAAGACAAGCGGCACGAGGCGGACTACAGCCCCGAGCCCTTCTCGCTGAACCGCGCCGACACGCTCGATCTCATCGAGGTCGCAGCGCAGGCGATCGACGCCCTGAACGCCCTCACGGCTGATGAGAAGCTCGCGCTCGCGATCAAGCTCGTCGTCAAGCCACGCTGACCCGGACACCTCGGACCCATGAAATTCACCCTCTCCTGGCTCAAGGACCACCTCGACACCGAGGCCACGCTCGCCGACATCGCCGACGCCCTGACCCGCGTCGGGCTCGAGGTCGAGGGCATCGAGGACCCGGCCGAGCGTCTGCGCGGCTTCACGGTCGCCCGCGTCATCGAGGCGACGCAGCATCCCAACGCCGACCGGCTGCGCGTCTGCTCCGTCGACACCGGCGCGGGCGCGCCCGTGCAGGTCGTGTGCGGGGCGCCCAACGCGCGGGCGGGGCTGCTCACGGTCTTCTCGGCGCCGGGCACCTACATCCCTGGAAAGGACCTCACGATCGCCTCCGGCGTGATCCGCGGCGTCGCGTCGGACGGCATGCTGTGCTCGGCCGCCGAGCTCGGCCTGTCGGAGGAGCACGACGGCATCACGGAGCTGCCCGGTGACGCGCCGGTCGGCCGCGCCTACGGCGCCTACGCCGGCATGGACGACCCCGTGATCGACGTCGCGCTGACGCCGAACCGGCCCGACGCCGCCGGCGTCCGCGGCATCGCGCGGGACCTCGCCGCCCTGGGGCTCGGCCGCCTGAGGGACGAGGCGGCGCCGGCCGTCGAGGGCCGCTTCGCCCAGCCGGTCGCGCTGGAGCTCGACCTCGCGGCGGGCGACGAGCACCTGTGCCCCGCCTTCGCGCTGCGCCTCGTGCGCGGCGTGAGGAACGGGCCCTCGCCCGACTGGATGCGGCGGCGGCTCGCCGCCATCGGCCTGCGCCCCATCAACGCGCTGGTCGACATCACCAACTACATGACCTTCGACCGCGGCCGGCCCCTGCACGTCTTCGACGCCGCCAAGGTCCACGGCGCCATCACGGTGCGCCGCGCCCGGGAGGGCGAGTCGCTGCAGGCCCTGAACGGCCGCTCCTACGCGCTCGACCCCTCGGCGGTGGTGATCGCCGACGATCGGGGCGTCGAATCCATCGCCGGCATCATGGGCGGCGAGGCCTCGGGCTGCGGCGAGGATACGACGGACGTGCTGATCGAGAGCGCGCTGTGGGACACGACCAACGTGGCCCAGACGGGCCGCCGGCTGTCGCTGTCCTCCGACGCGCGCTACCGCTTCGAACGCGGCGTCGACCCGGCCTATACCGTGCCGGGGCTCGACCTCGCGACGCGGCTCGTGCTCGACATCTGCGGCGGCGAGCCCTCCGACGTGACGCTGGCCGGCGCCGTGCCGAAGCCGGACCACCGCATCGACTTCCCCCTGAGCGAGGTTCACCGGCTGACGGGGCTCGACCTCGAGCCCTCCGAGATGCAGCGCATCCTGGAGAAGCTCGGCTTCGACCTCGTCGGGCACCCCGACAATGCCGACCGGATCGTCGTGCGCGTGCCGTCGTGGCGGCCGGACGTTCACGGCAAGGCCGACCTCGTCGAGGAGATCGTCCGCATCGCCGGCCTCGACCGCGTCGAATCGCAGCCGCTGCCGCGCGAGCCCGGCGTGCCGCGCCCGGTGCTGACCCTGCTGCAGCGCCGCACGCGCCTCGCCAAGCGCGTGCTGGCCGGGGAGGGCCTGCTCGAAGCCGTCACCTGGAGCTTCGTGTCGGACGAGCAGGCCAAGCTGTTCGGCGGCGGCAAGCCGGAGCTCAGGCTCGCCAACCCCATCGCGGCCGACCTCAGCGCCATGCGGCCGAGCCTGCTGCCCGGCCTCATCGCGGGCGCCGGGCGCAACGCGGCGCGCGGGGCGGGCGACGTCGCCCTGTTCGAGGTCGGCCAGGTGTTCCTCGGCGACGGCGAGGTCGACCAGCGCGTGGTTGCTGCCGGCCTGCGCCGCGGCACCGCCAAGGCGGCCGGCGCGGGGCGGCACTGGACGGGAGCGGCCGGCGCCGTCGGCGTGTTCGACGCCAAGGCGGACGCGCTGGCGCTGATCGCCGCGCTGGGCGTCAACCCCGCCGCCGTGCAGGCGGTGCCGGGCGGGCCGGACTGGCTGCATCCCGGCCGCTCGCTCACCTTTCGCATGGGGCCGAAGAACACGGTCGGCTTCTGCGGCGAGGTCCACCCGGAGGTGCTGCGCGCGCTCGACGTCGCGGGCCCGCTCGCGGTCTTCGAGATCACCCTCGACGCCCTGCCGGCCCCCAAGGCGAGGCCCACCAAGGCGCGGCCGAAGCTCCTCCTGTCGGACCTCCAGCCGGTGGAGCGCGACTTCGCCTTCCTGGTCGACCGCGAGGTCGCCGCCGCCGACCTCGCCGGCGCGGCGCAGGGCGCCGACCGCGCGCTGGTGTCGGGCGTGTCGGTCTTCGACGTCTACGAGGGCAAGGGCGTGCCGGAGGGGCAGAAGTCCGTCGCCATCGCGGTGACGCTGCAGCCGAAGGATCGGACGCTGGCCGAGGCCGACCTCGACGCCGTGAGCAAGCGGGTGGTCGAGGCGGTGGCGAAGAAGACGGGCGGCACGCTCAGGGGCTGACCGTTTCCGCGGCGCGCGAGCGACGCGGTGGCTCCTGGCCTTCGCCGTCGGCCGAGACTAGCATGGCTCGATGAGCGACGGCCCGCCGCCGCCGGGGAGGCCCGCCATGAACGCCCACGACCGAGTCCTGCCCAAGGCCGCGGCCTTCCAGTGGGACGACCCGCTGCTCCTCGACGATCAGCTCTCGGCCGAGGAGCGCATGATCCGCGACACGGCGCGGGACTACGCGCACGAGAAGCTCGCCCCGCGCATCCTCGCCGCCTACCGTGACGAGGCGGTCGAGCCCGAGATCTTCGCCGAGATGGGCGCGCTCGGCCTCCTCGGCGTGACGCTGCCGGAGGACTACGGCTGCGCCGGCGCGTCCTACGTGTCCTACGGCCTCGTGGCGCGCGAGGTCGAGCGCGTCGATTCGGGCTACCGCTCGATGATGAGCGTGCAGTCCTCGCTGGTCATGTACCCGATCCACGCCTACGGCAGCGAGGCGCAGCGCGCGAAGTATCTGCCGGGACTCGCCTCCGGCACCCTGATCGGCTGCTTCGGCCTGACCGAGCCCGACGCCGGCTCCGACCCCGCCGGCATGCTGACGCGGGCCCGCAAGGTCGAGGGCGGCTACGTCATCTCCGGCGCCAAGACCTGGATCTCCAACGCGCCGATCGCCGACGTCTTCGTGGTCTGGGCCAAGTCGGACGCGCATGACGGCGCCATCCGCGGCTTCGTGCTCGAGAAGGGTATGAAGGGCCTCTCCGCCCCGCGCATCGCCGGCAAGCTCAGCCTGCGCGCCTCCGTCACGGGGCAGATCGTGATGGAGGACGTCGCGGTCGGCGAGGAGGCGCTGCTGCCCGGCGTGTCGGGGCTGAAGGGGCCGTTCGGCTGCCTCAACCGGGCGCGCTACGGCATCTCCTGGGGCGTGATGGGCGCCGCGGAGGACTGCATGCATCGGGCGCGCGGCTACACGCTGGACCGGCACCAGTTCAAGCGGCCCCTGGCGGCCACGCAGCTCATCCAGAAGAAGCTCGCCGACATGCAGACCGGCATCGCGCTCGGCCTCCAGGCGTCGTTGCGCGTCGGGCGGCTGATGGACGAGGGGCGGACGGCGCCCGAGATGATCTCGCTGGTGAAGCGCAACAACTGCGGCGTGGCGCTCGACATCGCCCGCACGTCGCGCGACATGCACGGCGGCAACGGCATCACGGCCGAGTACGGCGTCATGCGCCACAGCCAGAACCTGGAAACGGTGAACACCTACGAGGGCACCCACGACGTCCACGCGCTCATCCTCGGGCGTGCCATCACGGGGCTGCAGGCCTTCGGCTGACGCGGAGAGGCGCCGCTCGCGCGGCGCCCCGCCGTCGGATCGCTCAGTAGGCGCGACGATAGTAACGGTGGCTGCGGCGATACTTGGAAGCGTAGTGGCCGGCCGCGCAGCCGGCGGCCGCGCCGGCGAGGCCGTGATGGGCGAAGTGGCCGGCGATGCCGCCGACGATCGCGCCGGTGATGCAGCCCGCCTGGGCCTCGGACACGGACACCGAACCCAGCGCGGCGAGAGCCGCCACGGCGACGATGATCTTGCGCATTGTGTATCCCTGAACTGGTTGCGACCCGGGCAGAGAACGCGCGGCCTGTCGAAGGGTTCGGCGGCACGGGGCAGAAATGTGGCAGGACGGCGCCGCGAGCTGTGACGACAATGCGACTTGTCCGACAATCTCGGCCGGCCTAGAAGACATCTAAAGCGAGGAGGACGCCATGGGTGGATCGGTGAACGGCGTGTCGGGGAACGGCGCCGCGGGGCCGCGCAAGCTGCGTTCGCAGCTGTGGTTCGACAATCCCGAGAACCCGGGCATGACGGCGCTCTACATCGAGCGCTACCTGAACTTCGGCCTGACCCCCGGCGAACTCCGCTCCGGCAAGCCCATCATCGGCATCGCCCAGACCGGCAACGACCTCAGCCCCTGCAACCGTCACCACCTCGAGCTCGCCAAGCGCGTGCGCGACGGCATCATCGCCATGGGCGGCGTGCCGATGGAGTTCCCGGTCCACCCGATCCAGGAGACCGGCAAGCGCCCGACGGCCGCCCTCGACCGCAACCTCGCCTACCTCGGCCTCGTCGAGACACTCTACGGCTACCCGCTCGACGGCGTGGTGCTGACCACCGGCTGCGACAAGACCACCCCGGCCTGCATCATGGCGGCCGCCACCGTGAACATCCCCGCCATCGTGCTCTGCGGCGGGCCGATGCTGAACGGCTGGCACAACGGCGAGCGCACGGGGTCCGGCACCATCGTGTGGAAGAGCCGCGAGGAGATGGCGGCGGGCCACATCGACTACGAGGAGTTCATGGAGATCGTGACCTCCTCGGCGCCCTCGGTCGGCCACTGCAACACCATGGGGACGGCCTCGACCATGAACGCGCTGGCGGAAGCGCTCGGCATGACGCTGCCGGGCTGCGCCGCCATCCCGGCGCCCTACCGCGAGCGCGGGCAGATCGCCTACGAGACCGGCCGGCGCATCGTCGACATGGTGTGGGAGGACCTCAAGCCCTCCGACATCATCACCCGCGAGGCCATCGAGAACGCCATCGTGGTCAACTCGGCCATCGGCGGCTCGACCAACGCGACGATCCACATCAACGCCATCGCGCGCCACGCCGGCGTGCCGCTCGACATCTTCGACTGGGAG
This sequence comes from Lichenibacterium dinghuense, assembly GCF_021730615.1. NCBI lineage: Bacteria > Pseudomonadati > Pseudomonadota > Alphaproteobacteria > Hyphomicrobiales > Lichenihabitantaceae > Lichenibacterium > Lichenibacterium dinghuense. Next base: position 480,851 of record NZ_JAJLMN010000001.1, on the reverse strand, counting down.
ACGCTCGGCCACAAGGTGCCGCTGCTGGTCAACATGCAGCCGGCCGGCAAGTACCTCGGCGAGGAGTTCCACCGCGCCGGCGGCGTGCCGGCCGTGGTGGCGCAACTCATGGAGAAGGGCCTCGTCCGCGAGGGCGCGCTCACGGCCAACGGCAAGAGCTTCGGCGACAACAACCGCGGCCGCAAGACGCTCGACGCGGACGTGATCTTCCCGATCGCGGCGCCGCTGCGCGAGGATGCGGGCTTCATCGTGCTGCGCGGCAACCTGTTCGACAACGCGGTGATGAAGACCAGCGTGATCTCGAAGGAGTTCGAGGAGCGCTACCTGTCCAACGCGAGCGACCCCGGCGCCTTCGAGGGCCGCGCCATCGTGTTCGAGGGGCCGGAGGACTACCACCACCGCATCGACGACCCGGCGCTGGAGATCGACGAGCACTGCCTGCTGTTCATCCGGGGCACCGGGCCGATCGGCTACCCCGGCGGCGCCGAGGTGGTGAACATGCAGCCGCCTGCGGCCCTCATCAAGCGCGGGATCCTGTCGCTGCCCTGCATCGGCGACGGGCGGCAGTCCGGCACCTCGGCCTCGCCCTCGATCCTCAACGCCTCGCCCGAGGCCGCGGCGGGCGGCGGGCTCGCCCTGCTGCAGACCGGCGACCGCGTGCGCATCGACCTCAACCGGCGCACGGCCGACATGCTGCTCTCGGCCGAGGAACTGAACGTGCGCCGCGCCGCGCTGCAGGGGCAAGGCGGCTACCAGTTTGCCAAGAACCAGACGCCCTGGCAGGAGATCCAGCGCTCCATGGTGGACCAGTTCGACGAGGGCATGGTGCTCAAGCCGGCGGTGAAGTACCAGCGCGTCGCCCAGACCATGGGCGTGCCCCGCGACAACCACTGAGCGGGACGGCGCGGCGGCCGGCAGGGCCGCCGCTCACCCCAGAGCAGTCTGAAACAAAGAACGGCGGGGCTGATGCCCCGCCGTTCTTTGTTTCAGTCGTGAGTGGCCGGAGCGGGTCAGCCCTGCTGCGCCGCTTCCGGCTTCGGGCCGCCGCGCGACACGCCGACCTTGGCCGGGCGCAGCACGCGCTCGCCGATGACGTAGCCGGTCTCGACCTGCTGCACGACCGTTCCGGTCGGCACCGACTCGTCCGGCATCTCGAACAGGGCCTCGTGGCGGTTGGGGTCGAAGCGGGTGCCGACCGTCTCGATCGGCTGCACCTTGAAGCGCGCCATGCGGGACAGCAGGTCGCGCTCGGTCAGCTCGATCCCCTGGACGAAGGACTGGAGCGCGGGCGAGGCCTCGGCCTTGGCCTCCGCGGGCAGGCTCGCCACGGCGCGCTGCAGGTTGTCGACGGCGGACACCATCTCGCGCGCGAAGGAGGTCACGCCGTAGCTCTTGGCGTCCGCCACCTCGCGCTCAGTGCGCCGCCGCAGGTTCTCCATCTCGGCCATGGTGCGGAGCACGCGGTCCTTCAGCGACGCGACCTCGGCCTGCAGCGCCTCCACGGCGCCGTTCGACTCCGACGGGGCCACGCCCTGGGCGGATGCGTCCGAGGCCGGGGCTCCGTCGCGCAGCACGTCGTCGGCCTCGGGTGCCGTCGCCTCGACGTTTGAGGTGTCGGCGGGGTCGGTCATCATGCTGTCTCCAGGGAAGGCGAGGTCGGCCCCGATATCGGAGGACGGGGGTCGGAAATCAAGCGTCGGCGGCCGAGGGCGCACCCGGAGGGGCGGGCTCGAACACGTCGCCGAGCACGCGGCGGATCACCTCCTGGCGCGCCGGATCGGTGATCTTCGCGCCGAGGAGGTCGGACACGTAGAAGCTGTCGACCGCCTTCTCGCCGAAGGTCGCGATGTGGGCCGAGGCGATGTTGAGGCTCAGGCCCGCCAGCGCGCGGGTCAGGTCGTAGAGCAGGCCCGGCCGGTCGACGCCGCTCACCTGCAGCACGGTGTGGCGGCGCGAGGCGGCGTTGTCGACGATGATCTTAGGGTGCAGCGCGAAGGCGGCGCGCCCGCCCTTCGGCGACGCGTCCTTGGCCGCCACCATGTCGTTCAACCGGATCTGGCCGCGCAGGGCGCGCTCGATGCCGGAGGCGATCCGGCCGGCCCGCCGCATCTCGTCGTCGTCCTGGTCGAAGGCGCGGGACACGCTGACGGTGTCGAGCGCGAGCCCGTCCTTGGTGGTGTAGATGTGCGCGTCGACGATGTTGGCGCCCGCGCTGGCGCAGGACCCCGCGATCACGGACAGCAGCCGCGGGTGGTCCGGCGCCACGATGGTCAGCTCGGTGATGGAGCGGAACCGGTCGGTGGCGACGTCGCTGGCGAAGCCCTTGCCCTGCTGCCACAGCGTGCGGATCAGCCGGGCGTCGCGGATGCGGTTCGCCTGGCCGGTGCGCAGCCAGTAGGGCGCGTAGTGGCGGGCCACGTAGGCGCGGAACTCGTCGTCGGGGAACTCGGGTAGGGCGGGGCGGAGCTGGTCCTGGGCGGCCAGCACGCGCGCGTGCCGGTCGAAGTCCGGGCTGTCGCCGCTGAGCAGCGTCTCGGTCTCGGTGTAGAGGGTCCGCAGGAGTTGACCCTTCCACCCGTTCCACACGCCGGGGCCGACCGCCTTGATGTCGCAGATGGTGAGGATCATCAGCGCCTTGAGCTGCTCCACCGTTCCGACGATGCCGGCGAAGGTTTCGATGGTGCGGCGGTCGTTGAGGTCGCGGCTCTGCGCCGTGTTGGACATGTCGAGGTGGTGCTCGACGAGCCAGGCGGTCAGCTCCGTCTCCTCCTCCGACAGGCCGAGCCGCGGCGCGAGGCCCCGCGCCAGGGCGGCGCCGGCCAGGGAGTGGTCCTCCTGCTTGCCCTTGGCGACGTCGTGCAGGAACACCGCGAGATAGAGGGCGTTTCGGCTCGCAACGGTGGGCATCAGCTCGTTGGCGAGCGGGTGGGCCTCGCGCGAGCGCCCGGCGTCGATCTCGGCCAGGATGCCGACGGCCCGCAGCAGGTGCTCGTCCACCGTGTAGTGGTGGTACATGTTGAACTGCATCAAGGCGACGATGCGGCCGAACTCGGGGATGAAGCGCCCGAGCACCCCGGCCTCGTTCATGCGGCGCAGCGCCGTCTCGGGCGCGCGGCGCGAGGTCAGGATATCCATGAACAGGCGGTTGGCCTCCGGGTTCTCCCGGAGCGACCGGTCGACCCGGCGCAGCGACAGCGTCACGAGGCGCGTCGCGTCGGGGTGGATCGGCAGGTCGTAGAAGTCCGCCACCGCGAACAGGCGGATGAGGTTGACGGGGTCGCGCTCGAAGACGTCGCGGCGGGTCACCGTGATGCGGTCGAACTCGACGCGGAAGTCGTTGGTGCCGGCGATGGAGCGGGTGCGCCGCTTGAGGCCCTGGACGATGCGGTCGAGCGCGGCGGGCTGCGGCGCCTCCCGCTCCTCGATGGCCGAGCACACGATGGCGGTGAGGTCGCCGACGTTCTTCGCCACCAGGAAATAGTGCTTCATGAAGCGCTCGACCCCCGACAGGCTCGGGCCGGTGCCGTAGCCGAGGCGGGCCGCGATGCGGCGCTGGTAGTCGAAGGACAGGCGCTCCTCGGCGCGGCCCGACACGACGTGGAGCTCGCAGCGGACGCGCCACAGGAACTCCTCGCAGCGGCAGAACAGCCGGAACTCCTTGGCGGTGAACAGGCCCGCCCCGACGAGGGCGGAGGGCTCGGCCACCCGGTAGGCGTATTTGGCGATCCAGAACAGGGTGTTGAGGTCGCGCAGCCCCCCCTTGCCCTCCTTGACGTTGGGCTCGACGAGGTAGCGCGACGCGCCGGCGCGCGTGATGCGCGTTTCGCGCTCGGCCATCTTGGCGGCGACGAACTCGCGCGCTGTCCGGGCCTGGACGTCGCGGTCGAAGCGCAGCTGCAGGTCGTCGAACAGGGCGGCGTCGCCCAGGATGAAGCGCGCTTCCAGCAGGGCCGTGCGGATCGTCATGTCGGCCTTGGCCTGCCGGACGCATTCGTCGACCGAGCGGGTCGAGTGGCCGACCTTCTGGCGCAGGTCCCACAGCACGTAGAGCATGGCCTCGACCACGCTCTCGCCCCACGGCGTCTGCTTGTAGGGCAGCAGGAACAGGAGATCGATGTCGGAGCCGGGCGCCAGCGTGGCGCGGCCGTAGCCCCCGACCGCGACCACGCAGAGCCGCTCCGCCGTGCTCGGCCGGTCGAGCGGGTACACGTAGCGGACCACGTAGGTGTAGAGCGAGCGGACGATCTCGTCCTGCAGCGTCGCGAGCCGCGACGCGCAGCGCAGGCCGCCGTGGTCGGCCGCGAAATCGCTCAGGATGGCGGCCCGCCCGGCGCCGAGCGCGGCGCGGAAGCGGTCCACGACCGCGCGGCGGAACGCGGCGTCGTCGGGGTGTTCGGCGCGCAGGAGGGCGATGTCGGCGTCGAGCTGTGGGCGGTCGAGCGCTGAAGCTTCGGCGGTCGGAGCGGCATCGTGGCTTTGCAGGGCGAGGCTCATGGCCCGTGTCTATCGCACCTCCGCACCCGGCCCAAGCGCACCGGGGCCGGCCGCGCCGACCCCGCTCGGGCGCGTTCGTCATTGCGGCCGCATCGTGGCGACGTGGCCGGCCTCGGCCGGGCGGATGGTCCGGGGCGGATCGGAAGCCGGAGGCGGAGTCGAGCCCGCCCGGAAGGGCCCGCGGTGCGCTTCCCGACTTATCAACAGCCTGTTTACGATAATGGGCAAATGGGTCGTTAACCATACCGGCCGCGCAAGAAATCGGTATACATAACAGAGGGTTAGGGGGAAAGCGCAGAATCGGCCCGCTGAGATCGGGATTGACGGGCCCGATTCGGGCCCGGAGCCGGGTTGAATCGTCCCGGCCGTCGGAACGCCGCCTGTCAACGGCTCCGGAGCGTTATCCCGTTGGAATCCCGGCCGTTAGGGACTGTGGCGGGAGGCGGGCGCATTCCCGAAATCGGACGTCTCGGGGCCGCCGCATCGGAATCGTCGCGGGAGTCGGTTGCCCGCCCCGGAGGCCGGAGGTAGCTTGAATTCACCGGCGGGGCGCCGGTCGTCGGCGTCCCCACGGTAGATGTTCTCAGATTCCTGGCACATCCTGTTGAAGTCCACGGCGCCAGCCTAGACTCGGTAGAACCCCTGGTTCGCACAAAGATGTTGGAGGTTCCTCTTCGAGTTTGCGTTTGATTCAGGCGTTATTGCTAAAACTCGATCGATCATTTGAGCCCCGAGGCCGGACGCTCGATGGTGACTCACCCGGAAGAGCATGGCATCGACTGCTGAAACACTCCGATCCCTTCGCCGCCATCGGCGAACGACCAAACGATAGAGCCCTCCGGGCCGCTTCCCATCCCGCGCTTCGGAAGGCCACTCGAAGCGCGGCGGTGCCGGAGCCGGCCCCCGCCATGAAGCCCGCCGGGCGCACCTGCATACGACTTTCGGTCTGAGATGCGGCACACATCCCACGCCAGAAAGAACACCACCCAGATGACAGCGCGAAACGATGCCACCCGCGTGGTGGACCACGACGCCATCCTCGACACCGTCGCTTCGCTTCAGCCTTCCCGTGGGAACGAGGGGAGCCAGAGCGCCGCTCCCCGGACCGAACAATGGTCCAACGCCTGCCGCCGACTGCGCGCCGAACTCGGCGAGGCTGTGTTCAGCGCCTGGTTCGCCCGCCTCGACCTCGACCGGATCGAGGACGACACCGCCTACCTGTCGGTGCCGACCAACTTCCTGAAGACCTGGATCCAGTCGCACTACGTCGACAAGCTCTGCTCCACGCTGGCCGCCGAGGCCCCCGAGGTGAAGCGCTGCGTCGTGGGCCTGCGCGCGTCCGGCCGCGCCGCCGCCAAGGCGGCCCCCGCGGCCGTCGTCGAGGTCGGCGAGCTCGCGCCCGAGGTCAAGGCGGGCTCGCCCCGTGCCGTGGCCCAGGCCAAGTGGGAGCCGAACGCCAAGGCGGTCGCCGCGTCCGCGACGCCGGCCGGCGCGCCCGCCGACGCCCTGTCGGGCTCGCCGCTCGACCGGCGCCTGACCTTCGGCGCCTTCGTGGTCGGCCGCTCGAACCAGCTCGCCTGCGCGGCCGCGCAGCGCATCGCCGAGGCGGCGCCGGGCGCGCCGCCGCTGTTCAGCCCCCTCTACATCCACGCGGCGGTGGGCCTGGGCAAGACGCACCTGCTGCAGGCCACGGCCCACGCCGTGACGGAAGCCGACCGGCGCGTGATCTACCTCACGGCCGAGCGCTTCATGTACGGCTTCGTGGCGGCCCTGAAGGCGCAGACCTCGATCGCCTTCAAGGAGAAGCTCCGCGCCATCGACGTGCTGATCATCGACGACGTGCAGTTCCTCCAGGGCAAGGCCACCCAGACCGAGTTCTGCCACACGCTGAACGCGCTGATCGACGACGGCCGCCAGGTCATCGTCGCGGCGGACCGCCCGCCGTCCGAGCTGGAGTCGCTCGACGAGCGCGTGCGCTCCCGCCTCGCCGGCGGCCTCTGCGTCGAGATGGAGGCGCCCGACGAGGCGCTGCGGGTGAAGATCCTGGAGAACCGCGTCGTGGCGGCCCGGGCCCTGCACCCCGGCTTCGCCCTGACGCCGGCGGTGACGAGCTACGTGGCCCGCGCCATCGCGACCAACGGGCGCGACCTCGACGGCGCCGTGAACCGGCTGATGGCGCATGCCACGCTGTCGGGCACGGCCCACACGGTCGAGACCGCGGAAGCCGCGATCCGCGACCTCGTGCGGACCCGCGAGCCCAAGCGCGTCAAGATCGAGGACATCCAGAAGCTCGTCGCCAACCACTACAACGTCAGCCGCGCCGACATCCTGTCGTCGCGCCGCACCGCGGTGGTGGTGCGGCCCCGGCAGATCGCCATGTACCTGTCGAAGGCGCTGACGCTGCGCTCGCTGCCCGAGATCGGCCGCCGCTTCGGCGGGCGCGACCACACGACGGTGCTCCACGCCGTGCGCAAGATCGAGGCGCTGAGCGGCAAGGAGGCGGTGCTGGCCGAGGAGCTGGAACTGCTGAAGCGCCTGTTGCAGGACTGAGGGCGGATTCACCCCGCGGAGAGAAGGGGCGTGCAAAGGGGCGCGGGGTTGTGTAGGGGTCGGTCCATGCCGAAAGGTGCGACCGGGCCTGCCGGGCCCGCGCCCGCGCCTCACACCGCGAGACCCGCCGCCTCGGCGCGGCCGCCCCAGCCGAGGAGTCCCATGCGTCCCTTCGTTTCGCTCGCCCGTGCCGCGGCGCTCGCGGCCCTCCTGGCCGGGGCGGCGCCGTTCCTCGCCCCGGCCCCGGCCTTCGCCCAGGGCGCGGCCTGCGGCAACGACGCCGAGGGCTTCGAGCAGTGGCTCGCCGGCTTCAAGCAGGAGGCGGCGGCCCAGGGCATCTCGCGCTCGGTGATCAGCCGCTCGCTCGACAACATCATCTACGACCACAACACCATCAAGGCCGACCGCGCCCAGGGCGTGTTCCGGCAGAGCTTCGAGCAGTTCTCGAACCGCATGGTGCCGCCGCGCGTCGCCAAGGGCGCCGCCCTCGTGCGCAAGTATCAGCCGCTGCTCGACCGCATCGAGAAGCAATACGGCGTGCCGGGCCCGGTGCTGGTGGCCATCTGGGGCCTCGAGACCGACTTCGGCTCGTTCAACGGCAAATACGACACCATCCAGTCCCTGGCGACGCTGGCCTACGACTGCCGCCGGTCCGACAAGTTCCGCGCCGAACTGCTCGACGCGCTGCGCATCGTCCAGCGCGGCGACCTGACGCCCGGCAACATGCACGGCGCCTGGGCGGGCGAGATTGGGCAGACGCAGTTCATGCCCTCGTCCTACCTGAAGTTCGCCGTCGACTACGACGGCAAGGGCCGGGCCGACCTCATCCGCTCGGTGCCGGACGTGCTGGCCTCCACGGCCAAGTTCCTGCAGTCCTACGGCTGGCAGGCCGGCCAGGGCTGGGAGCCGGGCCAGCCCAACTTCCCCGTGATCCAGCAGTGGAACGCCAGCGCGGTCTATTCCAAGACGATCGCGGCGCTGGCGACCCGCATCGACGAGGCGAGCCGGTAGGCGAAGCCGCCGGGGCGTCTCCCGCCCCGACGCCTCGGAACGCGCCGGGATCGCCCGAGTTGTCCAGGCCGGAGTCGAGACTGACTCCGGTCGGAGACGATCTCATGTCGAAGGCGATGGTGGCGCTGCTCGCGCTCACGACGGCCGCGAGCGCGCAACAGGCCCAATGGAACCCACGCTCCTCCTGCGTCGCCGGCATAGGCGAGCAGTTCACGAACCACGAGCCCTTTCGGTCGGGGGAACCTACTACCGGCGTCTCGACGGGTCGGTCTACTACACCGTCGGCTCGGGGATGGAGAAGCACCCGGTCGACATGGCGTGCTTCGCCGCACTGCATGAGAAGCCGCCGGTCGTCGACGAGCCGCCTGGCTTCTGATCGGCGCGGCGAGAGCCTTCCCGACGCCGTCGCGCCGTCAGGCGCGATGGTAGGGGTGGCCGGTGAGGATGGTGACCGCGCGGTAGACCTGCTCGGCCAGCACGATCCGCGCGAGCTGGTGCGGCATGGTGGCGGCGCCGAAGCTCACCACCTCGCGCGCGCCCGACCGGAAGCCCTCGTCGAACCCGTCTGGACCCCCGACCGCGAAGGCCAGCGCCGGCGCGCCGCCGTCGATGATGCGGCCGACGCGCTCCGCGAAGGCGGGGCTCGGCAGCGATCGCCCGCGCTCGTCCAGCGCGAACAGCACGGCTCCCGGCGGCAGCTTCGCGCTCAGGGCCGCCGCCTCCTCGCGCCGGCGCTCGTCGACCGAGCGGGCGCGGCCCTCGTCCACCTCGATCAGGTCGAGGTTGGAGACGCCGAGGGCCCGCGCCGAGGCGCGGGCCCGTGAAACGTAGCGGTCCAGAAGCTCGCGCTCGGGGCCGGCCTTCATGCGGCCGACGGCCGCCAGCACGAGCCTCACGCCGAGGGGTCAGCCGGCATGGGCCTCCTCGGGGCGCAGGCCGCCCCACATCTTCTCCAGATTGTAGAACTGGCGCACCTCGGGGCGGAAGATGTGGATGATGGCGTCGCCGGCGTCCACCAGCACCCAGTCGCAGTTGCTCAGCCCTTCGACGCGGGTCGCGGTGCCGGCGGTCTTGCACTGGCGCAGGAGCCGGTCGGCGATGGCGCTGACGTGCGTGGTGGACCGGCCGCTCGCCACCACCATCGTGTCGGCGAGGGACGTCTTGCCCCGGAGATCGATCGCGACCACGTCCTCGGCTTTGGCATCGTCGAGACTGTCGAGTATCGTCCGGACCAGAGGGTCGGTCCCGGACAGCTGGTCCTGGGTCGACGGGAGCGGCTGCGCCGCGGTCGCGAGTTGGGTCGAGTTCAGTGGATCTGTCCCGTGTTCAGGGTTGGGGCACGGCTGTGCCTCATCAAGATGCGGCCATGTCCGGCCCGAATCAATGTGCGGATGCCCGCAGTTGACGATTCTTTCGCCGAACACGGTTTCTGGACGCCGCCCGTGTTGAGGTGGATCGTCCGGCTCGCCCTCCTGGTGGCACTGCTCGGGGCGGGGGCCCTGGCGCTGCAGAGCGCGATCCACCCCGTCTCGACCCTCATGCTGGCCCGTTGGCTGACCGGCGAGCCGGTCGACAGGCGCTGGGTGCCGCTGTCCGCCGTGTCGCCGCGGCTCGTCGCCTCCGTGGTCCTGTCCGAGGACGGGCAGTTCTGCCGCGAGCACGGGGTCGACCTCGGCGCGCTGCGCGAGGTGATCGCCGACAGCGACGGCGCGCCCTCGCGCGGCGCCTCCACCATCACCATGCAGGTGGCCAAGAACCTGTTCCTGTGGCCCGGCCGGTCCTACGTGCGGAAGGCGCTCGAGATCCCGCTGGCGGTGCTGCTCGACGCCGCCTGGGGCAAGCGCAAGGTGCTCGAAGCCTACCTCAACGTCGCGGAATGGGGCGACGGCGTCTTCGGCATCGAGGCGGCGTCGCAGCGGGATTTCAGGGTGCCGGCCTCGGCGTTGACGGCGCGCCAGGCGGCGCTGCTCGCCACCGCGCTGCCGAGCCCGGTGCTGCGCAATGCCGTCCGGCCGTCGCGCAAGCACCGCCTGCTGGCGCAGCGCATCCTCGACATGCAGCCCATCGCCGGGCCGCACGTCGCCTGCGTGCAGTAGGGGTCAGATCCAGCCCATCAGCTCGCGCCGCACGATGGCCTCGATCACGCGGATGCCGCCGGGGCTGTCGTTGAGGCACTCGATGCGGGCGAAGTGCTCGCCGCCGCCGTGGTGGAAATATTCGGCGTTCTCGCCGCCGATCTCCTCGATCGTCTCGAGGCAGTCGGCCGAGAAGCCCGGCGTCACCACGGCGAGGCGCTTCACCCCGCGCGCCGCGAGGGCCTTGATGGTCTCGTCCGTGTAGGGCTGCAGCCATTCCGCGCCGCCGAAGCGCGACTGGAACGTCAGCATGAACTGCTCGGCGGTGAGGCCCATCCGCTCGCGGATCAGCCGCGCCGTCTTGGCGCACTGGCAGTGGTAGGGGTCGCCCTTGAGCAGGTATTCCTTCGGCACGCCGTGGAACGAGGCGATGATCACCTCGGGCTCGAAGTCGAGCTTGGCGAGGCCCTCGCGGATCGATTCGGCCACGGCGTCGATGTAGTCGGGGTCGTCGGCGTAGGGCGGCGCCACGCGCAGCGCCGGCTGCCAGCGCATCTGCATCAGCGCCTCGAAGGCCTTGTCGCAGGCGGTGGCGCTCGTGGCGGCGGCGTATTGCGGGTAGAGCGGCACGAGCAGGATGCGGTCGCAGCCCTCGGCCTGTAGCCGCTCCAGCGCCGACTTCACGGAGGGGTTGCCGTAGCGCATGCCCCAGTCGACGCGCACGTCGACGCCCTCCGGGCCGAGCAGGCCGGCCGCGACCGAGGCCTGCAGCTTCTCGGTCTGCGAGCGGGTGATGGTCTTCAGCGGGCTCTCGTCGAGCTCCCGGTTCCAGATCGTGTCGTAGTCCTTGCCCTTCTTGCCAGGGCGGACGGTGAGGATGATGCCGTTGAGGATGACCCACCACAGCGCGCGGTTGGTCTCGATGACGCGGCGATCCGACAGGAACTCCTTCAAGTAGCGGCGCATCGACCAGTAGTCCGTCGCGTCCGGCGTGCCGAGGTTGGTGAGCAGCACGCCGATGCGGCGCGGCTTCACCGCCGGATGGCCGGGCGGCAGGGGCCCCGTCGCGGCGTAAAGCTTGGTGACGGAGTCGATGCGGGTCTGGACGTTCATCGAACCTCTGATCCTCCGGCGGGCCACAGGGCGTGGAAGTGGTGGACCGGGCCGTGCCCGCCGCCCACGCCGAGGCTCCCGCTGTCTGCGATGGCCCCGTTGAGATAGGATTTGGCGGCGTCGACCGCATCGGCCAGGGGCAGGCCCTTGGCGAGGTAGCAGGCGGTCGCCGACGACAGGGTGCAGCCGGTGCCGTGGGTATTCGGCGTGTCGATCCGCCGCGCGCGGAAGAAGCGGATCTCGCCCGCCTCGGCCAGGAGGTCGACGGCGTCGCCGCCCGCGAGGTGGCCGCCCTTCACCAGCACGGCCTGCGCGCCCCGCGCCATCAGGGCCTCGGCGGCGGCCCGCATGGCGTCCTCGTCCTCCGGCACGGCGACGCCCGCGAGGCGCGCCGCTTCGGGCAGGTTCGGCGTGACCACGGTGGCCAGCGGCAGGAGGTGCTCCAGCATCGCGTCGACGACGTCGGGCGCCCCCAGGCTGTCGCCGCTCGTCGCCACCAGCACGGGGTCGAGCACCACGGGCAGGCCCGGATGCGCGCCGAGGCAGCGCGCCACCGCCCGCACCATGTCGCCCGTCGCCAGCATGCCGAGCTTGACGGCGTCGACCCGCACGTCGGCGAAGACCGCGTCGAGCTGGGCCGCGAGGAACTCCGGCGGCGGCACGTGCACGGCGGAGACGCCGCGGGTGTTCTGCGCCGTCAGGGCCGTCAGCGCCGCCATGCCGTAGCAGCCCAGCGCCGAGAAGGTCTTGAGGTCGGCCTGCACGCCGGCGCCGCCGCTCGGGTCCGAGCCCGCGATGGAGAGGAGGTTGGGGATCATGGGACAGTGGTTCTCATCGTCACTCCGTCATAGTCGGTCCCAGGCCGCGATGCACGGCCGACGGCAACGCTGATCGTCGGGCAGACGTCGTGATATGAGGAGCGGCTGCGACGGGAGGGGCTTGCGATGGGCATGTACGACCGGATCACCCTGGATCCCGACCAGTGCGGCGGACGCCCCTGCATCCGCGGCCTTCGCATCCGGGTGAAGGATGTGCTCGACCTTCTGGCGGCCGGCGCCAGCCGCGAGGAGATCCTCGAAGACTATCCGCTGCTGGAAGCCGACGACATCGCGGCCGTGCTGGAGTTCGCGGCGCGGGAAAGCGATCACGTCATCTTGCGCGTGGCCTGAATGCGCTTCCTCGTCGATGCGCAGCTTCCACCGGCCCTCGCCCGTCGGCTGGCAGAGCGCGGGCATTCGGCGGAGCACGTCGGGGACCACGGCTGGCCGATGCCAGCGACGACGCCATATGGCATCACGCCGAGGCGACCGGCGCCATCATCGTCACGAAGGACGAGGATTTCGCGCGTTGGAAGGTGCTGCGTGTCGGCGGCCCCCGCGTGGTCTGGATCCGCCTGCGAAACACGCGCCGACGTGAGTTGCTCGACTGGTTCGACACGATCCTGCCCGATCTCGTGCGCGCGCTGGAGCGCGGTGAAGATCTGGTCGAGATCGCATCCGGTCCCTGAGGGGCCGGCGACACCATCGAGCCGTTGTCGGAGCCATTGCGCCGCGCCGCCGAAGGTGCTCCCCTCCCGTCAAAATCATATCGGGGAGTCAGACGATGGCGGATCCGCGGCTGCGTTGCCTGGAGGCGATCGAGCGCAAGGTCCTGTGGCTCGCGACCTGGACCATCCACGCCGCCAACCACCTGCGCGAGGGCGACGGCGTCAAGGTCGGCGGCCACCAGGCCTCATCGGCCTCGCTCGCGACCGTCATGACCGCGCTCTACGGCGCGGTGCTGCGCCCCGAGGACCGGGTCGCGGTGAAGCCCCACGCGTCGCCGAACTTCCACGCCCTGCAATACCTGTTCGGGCTGCAGACGCGCGACAAGCTCCTGAACTTCCGCGGCTTCAAGGGCGCCCAGTCCTATCCGAGCCGCACCAAGGACGTCGACGACGTCGACTTCTCCACGGGCTCGGTGGGCCTCGGCGTGGCGCAGACGCTGTTCGCCTCGCTGGTGCAGGACTACGTCGGCGCCAAGAGCTGGGCGAACACCCGGCCGATGGGCCGCATGGTGGCGCTGCTCGGCGACGCCGAGATGGACGAGGGCAACATCTTCGAGGCGCTGCTGGAGGGCTGGAAGCACGGGCTCCGGAACTGCTGGTGGGTGATCGACTACAACCGCCAGAGCCTCGACGCCGTCATCCGCGAGGGCCTGTGGGAGCGGTTCGAGTCGATCTTCTCCAACTTCGGCTGGGACGTGGTGGTGCTGAAATACGGCACGCTGCTGGAGGCCGCCTTCGCCGAGCCCGGCGGCGAGAGGCTCCGCCACTGGATTGACCACTGCCCGAACCAGCTCTATTCCGCGCTGTGCTTCCAGGGCGGCGCCGCGTGGCGCCGGCGGCTGGAGGACCAGATCGGCGACGGGGGCGAGGTGTCGCGCCTCATCGCCGCGCGCGACGACGACCAGCTCGCCCGCCTGATGACCAACCTCGCCGGCCACGACCTGCCGACGCTGCTCCGCGCCTTCGAGGACCGCCGCGACGACGAGCGCCCGGCCTGCTTCATCGCCTATACGATCAAGGGCTTCGGCCTGCCGCTCGCGGGCCACAAGGACAACCACGCCGGCCTGATGACGCCGAAGCAGATGGAGGTGTTCCAGGCCCGCATGGGCGTGCGGCCCGGCCACGAGTGGGAGCCCTTCGAGGGCGCGGGCGTGCCCGAGGCGGAGCTCCGGGGCTTCCTCGACGCCGTGCCGTTCCGGCGGGGCGGACGCCGGCGCCTGGAGGCGGCGCGCGTGCCGGTGCCGGCCGCGCTCACCTACAACGCCGCGCCCGTCATGACCACGCAGGCCGGCTTCGGCCAGATCCTGTCCGACCTCGCGCGCTCGGGCGAGCCCATCGCGGACCGGGTGGTGACGACCTCGCCCGACGTGACCGTGTCGACCAACCTGTCGGGCTTCGTGAACCGGCGCGGCCTCTTCGCCAAGGCCGACATGGCGGACACGTTCAGGTCCGAGCGCATCCCCTCGACCGCCACCTGGGACTTCTCGCCCAAGGGGCAGCACATCGAGCTCGGCATCGCGGAGTCGAACCTCTTCACCTGCCTGTCGGCGCTGGGCCTGTCGCATTCCCTCTTCGGCGAGCGGCTGATCCCCGTCGGCACGCTCTACGACCCCTTCATCTACCGCGGCGCCGACGCGCTGAACTACGCCTGCTATCAGGACGCCCGCTTCATCCTGGTGGCGACCCCGTCCGGCATCACGCTGGCGCCGGAGGGGGGCGCCCACCAGTCGATCGGCACGCCGCTGGTCGGCATGGCGCAGGACGGGCTGTCCTCCTTCGAGCCGGGCTTCGTGGACGAGCTCGCCGCGATCTTGCGCTGGAGCTTCGACTACGTGCAGCGCGACGGCGAGGGCGACCCCGACGAGCGCGACTGGCTGCGCGACGAGACGGGCGGCTCGGTCTACCTGCGCCTGTCGACGCGCCCCGTCGAGCAGCCACGCCGCGAGATGAGCCGGGAGCTGGCGCGCGACGTCGTGACGGGCGGCTACTGGCTGCGGCCGCCGGGGCCGAACGCGCGGGCCGTGATCGCCTACCAGGGCGCGGTGGCGCCCGAGGCGGTCGCGGCGGCGGGGCTGCTCGCCGAGGACTTCCGGGACATCGGCGTGCTGGCCGTGACCTCGGCGGATCGGCTGAACTCGGGCTGGCAGGCCGCCGAGCGGGCGCGCCAGCGCGGGCGCGCCGGGGCGCTGTCGCACGTCGAGCGGCTGCTGGCGCCCCTGTCGCGCGACTGCGGCATCGTCACGGTGATCGACGGCCACCCGGCCACGCTGGCCTGGCTCGGCGGCGTCGCGGGCCACCGCGTCAAGGCGCTCGGCGTCGAGCATTTCGGCCAGACCGGCACGGTGGCGGACCTCTACCACCACCACGGCATCGACGCGAACGCCATCGCGCACGCGGCGCAGGCCGCCGCCAAGGGCCGGCCCGCGCGCTACCTCGACGCGCTGGCGGAGGGGCGGTGATCGCTCCCGCGCGCCAGCCGGGCCTCAGAACAGGCCGGCGAACAGCGGCCGGAGCTTGAGGGCGCCGGACACGTTGAGGTGGGCGGCGTCGAAGTAGAGGGGCAGCCCGTCCGCGGCGATCGCGCACCGCTCCCCGGCGCACAGGGCCTCGTGCGGGTAGACGACGCGGACGCCGTAGCGGGCCGCGAGGTCGGCGAAGGTGCGGAACGTCGCCGCCTGCCGTTCGAGGTAGGAGGCCCGCGTCGGCGCGGGGTCGCGGCCGAGGCCCTGCGCCAGACGGGCGAGGCTTTCCGGCACGTCGACCCCGACCTCGGGCACCGAGGCCACGATCACCACGCGCTTGCCGGCCGCCGTCAGGGCCGCGACGAGGCGTTCGAGGCCGCGGTCGAAGGCGCGGAGGGTCTCGGCCGCGGAGGCCTCGGCCGACGCGTCGTCGCGCAGCAGCGCCGGCGACCGGCCCGGATCGGGGCGGAACGGCGCCAGGGCGGCCGCCCAGAAGGACGCCAGGACCACGGTCTTCACGCCCGGATCGGACAGGACGCGCCGCTCCGTCTCGGCGTTGAAGGCCCGGCAGCCGCGGACCCGCAGGGCGTCCACGCCGTCGAGGGGCGTGCAGGAATGGAACTCGACGAGGCGGCCGGAGAGGCCCCGCGCCGCGGCGGCTTCGGCGACCGGCGCCACCATGTTGCCGGCGAGCGAATCGCCCCACAGCACGAAGTCCGGCTCGGCCGCGGCGCTCGCGCCGATGGGGCAGGTTTCGCCCCCCGCCGGCGTCGCGTCGAGCCGGTCGAGGCAGCCGTGCTCCCGCCGCGCGCCGCGCGCCGCCGTGGCGCCCGCGTCGAGGATGGCGCGGACCTCGGGGGAGAAGCGCGCCGGCCATCCGCGGGTCTCGACCAGCGCTCCGCCGCAGAGCGCCGTCGCGGCCATGAGGCCCGCGCCCGCGGCCAGGGCGGTGCGGGGGCGCACCCCGCGCCGCGGCCGTGCCGGAACGGCTGCTCGACGAAGCGGTAGGAGGCCGCCGCCAGAGCCAGCGAGAGGGCGATCAGCGCGGGCGTCTCGATCCCGGTCGGCCGGCGGAACAGCCAATGGCCGGCGAACACGATCACCGGCCAGTGCCACAGGTAGAGCGAGTAGGAGATCCGCCCGAGCGCCGTCGCGGCCGGAAGGCTCAGCAGGCGCGCCGCGGCGTTCGAGCCCGGCCGCTCGCAGCTCAGGATCACCGCCGCGGCGCCGAGGCACGGGGGCAGGGCGGCGAGCCCCGGAAAGGGCGTCTCCAGCGTGTAGCCGAACACGGCGGCCGCGATCAGGCCGAGCCCGCCCCAGGCGAGCGTCTCGGACGCGGCCCGCGAGCGCGGCGCGGCCAGTCCGAAGAGCGGGATCAGGCCGCCGAGCATCAGCTCCCAGAACCGGAAGGGCGTCAGGTAGAAGGCCGTCATCGGCGCGGCGCGCGTCGCCCAGGCGCTCGCGAGCAGTGAGGCCAGGGCCAGGAGGCCGAGCACGGCGGCGGCCAATCGAACGGAGCGCCGGGCCAGCACCGCGAGCAGCGGCGGATACACGAGGTAGAACTGCTCCTCGACCGACAGCGACCAGGTGTGCAGCAGGGGCTTCTGGTCGGCGGCGGCGCTGAAGTAGCCGGAGCTGTTGCGGAAATACAGGTTGGAGCCGAAGCCGGCCACGCTGGCGAGGCTTTCGCCGAAATGGCGCAGGTCGCTCGGGTAGAGCAGCAGGAGCGCCGCCGCGAGCGTGACGGCCAGCATCATGAACAGCGCGGGGAAGAGGCGGAGGATGCGGCGCCGGTAGAAGGGCAAGATCAGCGGCTTCCTGTCGGCGATGTCGGCCAGGAGGAGGCGCGTGATCAGGAAGCCGGAGATCACGAAGAACACGTCGACGCCGACGAAACCGCCCGAGAAGGGCGCGACGCCGAAGTGGAACAGGACGACCGCGCCGACCGCCACGGCGCGCAGGCCGTCGATCGGGGTCCGGTAGCCCGGCGCCGGGCGGACGATCACGGCGGCCCGCTGCCGGGCCGGCGCGGCGGCGCGCATCGGCGGCAGGGAGGCGCGGGCGGAGATCGTCATGCTGGCAGGTCCACCGAGGCCGGAGGACCGCGGTGCCGTCCCGCCGCCGTCCGGATCCGGCGCCCGATCCGGGCGCCCTCGGGGTGGAGGTAGGGCTCAGCGACGGCGTTTTTGCAACCGTCGCCGCATCGTCAAGACCTACGAAACCGCGAACTGTCACATCGCTGCAACTCCGCCCGAATGCGGGGAGCGCGGCACCGGACCCGGGTCACCGGCTCCGGGCCTCAGTCGGCCGCCTTCGGTGCCGGCGCGCCCGGACGCCCGAAGTCCGCGGCCGCCGTCTCCTGCCCGACCGCGACGATCGACCGGCGGATCGCCCGCGTCCGGGTGAAGAGGTCGAACAGCCCGTCCCCGTCGCCGAAGCGCACCATGCGCTGGAGCTGCGACAGGTCTTCCAGGAAGCGGCCGAGCATCTCCAGCACGGCCTCGCGGTTGTTGAGGAACACGTCCCGCCACATGGTCGGGTCGGAGGCCGCGATGCGGGTGAAGTCGCGGAAGCCGCCGGCCGAGAACTTGATGACCTCGGAATCCGTCACCGTTTCGAGGTCCGCCGCCGTGCCCACGATGTTGTAAGCGATGAGGTGCGGCACGTGGCTGGTGATGGCGAGCACGAGGTCGTGGTGCTGCGGCGTCATCGCGTCGACGCGGGCCCCGAACGACTCCCACAGCGCCCGCACCCGCGCGACCCCGTCCTCGGTGGAGGCGGGGCAGGGGGTGAGGATGCACCAGCGGTTCTCGAACAGCGCCGCGAAGCCGGCGTCCGGCCCCGAGAACTCGGTGCCCGCCACCGGGTGGGCCGGCACGAAGGAGACGCCGGGCGGCAGGTGCGGCGCCACCGCGGCCACGACCGAGCCCTTCACCGAGCCGACGTCGCTCAGCACGGCGCCGGGCTCCAGGTGGGGCGCGATCGCGGCCGCCACCGCGCCGAGCGCGCCGACCGGCACGCAGAGCACTACGCCGTCGGCGCCGCGCACCGCTTCAGCGGCCGTCTCGGCCACGCGGTCGGCGAGGCCGAGTTCGCCCACGCGCGCCCGCACGGCCGCCGAGGCGTCGAAGGCCACGACGGAGCCGACGCGCCCGCCGCGCCGCGCCGCCAGCGCGACCGAGGCGCCGATCAGCCCGAGGCCGATCACGCACAGGCGGTCGAACACGATGCCGTCGGCGTCAGCCATGGGCGGGCGTCGCCACGAAGTCGCGCAGCGCCGCGGCGACGAGGCGGTTGGCCTCCTCGGTGCCCACCGTGATGCGCAGGTGGTCCGGCAGGCCGTAGGACGTCACGGCGCGGACCACGAGGCCGCGCTCGGCGAGGAAGCGGTCGGCCGCCGCGGCGCGGCCCTGCGGGAAGCCGACGAGCAGGAAGTTGCCGACGCTCGGCACCACGTCGAGCCCGAGCGCGCCCAGCGCCTCGGTGAGCCACGCGGCCCATCGCGCGTTGTGGGCCACGGCGGCGTCCTCGTGGGCGCGGTCCTCCATGGCGGCGATGCCGGCCTCGATGGCGGGCAGGTTGACGTTGAAGGCGCCGCGGATGCGGTTCATCGCGTCGCAGACCGGCGCGGGCGCGTAGGCCCAGCCGACGCGCAGCGCCGCGAGGCCGTGGATCTTCGAGAAGGTGCGCGTCATCACGACGTTGCCGGCCTCGGCCGCGAGCTCCAGGCCGGAAGAATAATCGTTGTTGCGGACGTATTCGGCGTAGGCGGCGTCGAGCACCAGGAGGGTGTCCGGGCGCAGGCCGGCGTGCAGCCGCTTCACCTCCGAGAAGGGCAGGTAGGTCCCGGTCGGGTTGTTGGGGTTGGCGAGGAACACCACGCGGGTGCGCTCGGTCACGCGCGCCAGCACGGCGTCGACGTCGGTCGTGAGGCCGCGCTCCGGCGCGACCACGGGCGTGCCGCCCGCGGCCCGGATGGCGATGTCGTATATCAGGAAGCCGTGCTCGGAGTGGATCGCCTCGTCGCCCGGCCCGATGTAGCTGTAGGCCAGCAGCGACAGCAGGTCGTCCGAGCCGCAGCCGCAGACGATCCGCGCGGGGTCGATGCCGTAGCGCCGGCCGATCGCCTCGCGCAGCCGGGTCGCGGCGCCGTCGGGATACACCTCCAGCTTCTTGGCCGCCTCCGCGAAGGCCGCCATCGCCCGGGGCGAGGGGCCGAGCGGGTTCTCGTTCGACGACAGCTTGTGCAGCTTCACGCCGGGCGGCACCGCGCTCTTGCCGGGCACGTAGGCCTCGATGGCGAGGAGGCCGGCGCGGGGTGTGGGGCGCGGGGCGGGGGCGGTCGACATGGGACGGGCTCTCGGGCGGGCTGTGTCAGGTCGGGACGGCGGGGGTGAAGTCGTAGCGGCTGGCGTGGCTGCCCACGGGGGCCACGCGCGCGTCGGCCGCGGTGGCGGCCAGCGCGTCGCGCAGGCGCCGGGCCGAGCGCTCCGCGTCGCCGCCGTCCGCGTCGCCCGGCAGGGCGACGAGCAGCGCCAGGCCGTCCGCCGCGGCGGCCTGCTCCAGCACCTCGCCGCCGAGCGACGCGACCGCGGCCGGCACGCCGTCGCGCCAACGGTCGATCCAGGCGCTGTGCACCAGCACCTCGGTGGCGGGCGTGGCGGCGGACGGCATGGCGATCACGAAGACCGGCATGCCGGCGGGGTGGTCGGGCCGCTCCACGAAGGGCAGGCGGGCGATGATCTTGGGCGCGTCCGGCCCGGCGAGGCCGCGCCACCAGGAGCCCGCCGCGATGCCGCCGTGCAGCCGCACGAGGCCGAGGTCCGTGCCGGCCGCCCGCACGGCAGCGATCACGGCCGCGGGGCCGGGGTGGGCGCGAAGCGGCACGGTGAAGCCGAAGTGGAAGCGCGCCGAGTCGCGCATCGCGGCGTCGCCGGCGGAGCCGTCGGCGTGCACGGCATATTCCGCCTGCACGTGGGTGAAGGTGGAGATGATGATGCGCCAGATGCCCTCGACCGTGTCGAGCGGCAGGCGGCCGCGGTGGCGCTCGGCGATGTGGCGCATCATCGACGCCTCGCGGTCCGGCCGGAAGGCGGAGCCGCCGCCGGCCCGCGCCTTGACGGCGATCAGCCGGTCGATGATCTCGCCCCGCTCGATCAGGCTCGCGTGCATGGCGGCGTCGATGCGGTCGATCTCGACCCGGAGGTCCGCCAGCGTCTCGTGCTGGTCGGGAGGCTCGGCGGACAGCGGGGTGACGGTCATCGGGTCGGGTGTCCGCGGGCGTTCGTGCCGCCTTGTATCGGCGCGGAACCCCGGACGCAAAGGCTGAGCTGGCCACACGAGCGCCCCATTCCGGCACGCCCGGCCCCGGCCCGCCGCTTGCTAACGGTCTGTTCACCACAGAAGCGCCGATCGGGGGCCGACCATGCTGGAACGTCGCAAACATGGCAGGACGCGGGACTTCGCGGCCGGCACCATCGCCTACGGCCGCGGCCCCGCGACGATGGACTGCGTCGTGCGGAACGCCTCCGAGGGTGGCGCGCTGCTGCTGCTCGACGAGCCGGAGCGGGCACCCGTCCGGATGGAGCTCGCCACGCGCGAGGGCGTGCGCCCGGCGCGGATCGTGTGGCGAGGCGAGTCCGCCGTCGGCGTCACCTTCCTTCCTGCGGGCGCGGGGATGTCGGCCCTGCCGCCGGCGGCCGCGGTGGTCGACCTCGACGCGGTGCGCCGCCGCAGACTGGCCGGCAGCGACGAGAGCCGCCTCGCCGAGCGCATTGCCCGCTTCGTTCGTCCGTCGCGCCGGCCCGACTCGGCCTGAACGCGCGGCCGTCCTGCAACTGTCCCGGAGATTCCGCGAAGCCGCGGCCGTGCGGAAAGTAGCGCGCCCCGGAACCGCCTCAAACGGCCGTATGATCTTCATACGATCGTATGAAAGATGGAGCGGTCACAATGCTGCGCAGATCGTCCGGCCTGTCCCGGCCCGTCCTGAAATGGGTGTCTCAGGTGGCCGCGTCGCTCGGCGCGACGCTGTCGGCCACCCTGATCTGGTCGGCGGTGCCCCATCCCGGCGCGGCCCCGGCCGCTCAGCCCGAACTGACGAGCGGCGGCAAGTTCGCGGCCCGCGCCATCCAGCCCGTGGCCTATGACGGGCTCGACACCATGCCGCTGCCCCGCGTCGCCCCCGCCCCGGCGCGCTTCGTCGCCGCCTCGTTCGAGGCCCCGCCCGCGTTCGACGCCGCGCCGCGCCGCCCCGCGGGGGAGGCGGCGCCGGCGGCCGAGCGCCGCGCGGCCCACGCCGCGCGCCCGGCCCCCCGCGCCGAGGCCAGGCGGGCCGAGCCGGCGCCCTCCGCCGCCATCGTCACGGCGGCGACGCCCGTCGCCGCCCCGGAGCCGGAGGAGGGGTTCCTGCATCGGGTGATCCCGTCGTCGTTGCCCTCCGTCGTGCCCACGATCGCCTCCACGGCGCGCGAAGCCTGGAGCGCCACGGCCTCGGCCGGCGACGCCCTCGTGTCGCACATCGTGCCGCGGATGCCGTGAGCCTCGACGTCGCGGAAGCCGCCCCGCCGCGCGCCCCGTCCCGCCAGGCCGAGGCGACGCGGGGCGCCCTCGTGGCGGCCGGCCTCGAAGCCTTCGCCGAGCACGGCTTCGAGGCCGCCTCGGTGCGCGACATCACCGCCAAGGCCGCCGTCAACCAGGGCGCCATCACCTACCATTTCGGCGGCAAGGAGGGCCTGTACCGGGCCGTGCTCGAAGCCGTGCGCGACAAGGTGTCGGCGCAGCCCCTGCTCGACCCCGCCGGCGTCGCCGACCACCCCCCGCCCGAACTGCTGCGCCGGTATTTCCGGCAGATGCTGGCGCCCCTGGCCGAGGGGCCCGAGGACCGCCGCCACCTGCGCGTCTTCGCCTGGGAGCAACTGCGGCCGACGCCGGTGGGCGCCAGCCTCGCCGCGGAGAAGCCCTTCCCGCCGGCCCTGCTGGCCGGCTCGATCGTCCGCCGCCTGCGTCCCGGCCTCGCGGAGGCCGAAGTCGCCGTCGCGGTGGCCTGGATGGTCGGGCAGGCCGTGACCTTCCTGCGAGACGCCGACTACTGGGCGCGGCCCCCGTTCGGCGTCCAGCTCGACGCCGCGTCCCTCGACGGGATCGTGGCGATCCTGTCTCGGCTCTGTCTCGGCGGGCTCGCGCCGGCTGTTCATCTTACGGAGATTTAATGGCCGGAGCGCGTTTTGCGCTCCGTTCGGGACTTTCCCGCCCGCCGCGGCGGAGCCATATTCCTCCCATCGACCGCCGTATCCCATCCGGAGCGTCGGCCACCAGAGAGGATCAAATGTCCGACTA
Source organism: Lichenibacterium dinghuense (assembly GCF_021730615.1). NCBI lineage: Bacteria > Pseudomonadati > Pseudomonadota > Alphaproteobacteria > Hyphomicrobiales > Lichenihabitantaceae > Lichenibacterium > Lichenibacterium dinghuense. The sequence continues at coordinate 458,265 of NZ_JAJLMN010000001.1, read as the reverse complement.
CCGCAATCCGTCGTACCGCTGGGGCGGCACAGCGGCCCGGGCCGGCGCAGACGTCGACCAGGGGCTGCGCTCCTACATGCTCGGCGTCTACAATAACATGGTGCTGGGCCTGGCCCTCACGGGCCTCGTCGCGCTCGGCACCAACATGCTCGCCGTGACGCGCGACCCGGCCGAGGCCGCCGCCCGCTTCCACAGCTTCTACCTGACCAGCTTCGGCGTGGCGATCTACGGCAGCCCGCTGCGCTACGTCGTGATGCTGGCGCCGCTGGCCTTCATCTTCTTCTTCTCGTTCCGCATCGACCGCATGTCGGCCGCCTCGGCGCGCAACATGTTCCTCGCCTTCTCGGCGGTGATGGGCCTGTCGCTGTCGTCGATCCTGCTGGTCTACACCGGGCAGTCGGTGGCGCTGGCCTTCTTCGAGACCGCGGCCGCCTTCGGCGCGCTGAGCCTCTACGGCTACACGACGAAGAAGGACCTGACCGCGATCGGCTCGTTCCTGGTGATGGGCCTGTTCGGCCTGATCATCGTGAGCGTGGTCAACATCTTCGTCCACAGCTCGGCGCTGCAGTTCGGCATCTCCATCCTGGCCGTCGGCATCTTCGCCGGCCTGACCGCCTGGGACACCCAGCGCATCAAGGAGATGTATTGGGAGAACGACGGCTACGAGGTCGCCACCAAGAAGGCGGTCAACGGCGCCCTCATGCTCTACCTCGACTTCATCAACATCTTCACGGCGCTGATCCAGCTGACCGGCAACCGCAACAACTGATCCCGAACAGCGGCCATCTCACAGGAAGCCCCGGAGCGATCCGGGGCTTTTTTCGTTCTGTGCGCTCGATGCCGTGATCCCGGGTCTCCGCTGCGCTCCGCCCGGGACGACACGGCTCACCGGGTGCAGCCGGTCATCTCGGCCGGTCGCCGAGGCGGATCGGCAGGTCGCGGTGGCGGTCGCCGGTGGCGTTGAACACCGCGTTGGCCACCGCGGCGTTGACGCCGATGATGCCGAGCTCGCCGATGCCCTTCACGCCGGCCTCGTTGGCGGCGGGGTCGTCGTCCTCGACCAGGATCGCCTCGACCTCGACCACGTCGGCCGACACCGGGACGTGGTACTCGGCGAGGTCGCGGTTGACGTAGGCGCCCGTGCGGGCGTCCGCGACCGTTGCCTCCAGCAGCGCCGAGCCGAGGCCGCCCACCATGCCGCCGATTAGCTGGTCGCGGGCGAGCCGCGGGTTGAGGATGCGCCCGCCCGCGAAGGCGCCGAGCAGCTTCGCGACCCGGATCTCCCCCGTCACCGCGTGGACGCGCACCTCGGCGAACTGCGCCCCGAAGGCCCAGGCCAGCGCCGACGGCTGGCCGAGCGCGGTCTTGCCCGCCTTCAGGTTCTCCATCATGGCGGGCTTCATGCCCTCGGGCAGGTGCTCGTGGAGCACGGCGACGCGCCCGCCCGGCGCCGCGGCCGCGAGGACCGCGAGCGGCTCCGAGCGCCCGTCGGGCGCCGTCAGGGCACCGTCGCCGAGCCGCAGCGTCGCCGGATCGGCGCCGGCGAGCGGGCCCGCTCCCGCCGCGGCGAGCCGGCCCAGGGCGAGGCGCATCGCGTCGCAGGCGGCCTCCACGGCGGGCGCGAGGCCCGTCGTCGTCGACGATCCGCCCGACACGGCCGCCGGCGGGAAGTCCGTGTCGCCGAGCCGCACCGTCACGCGCTCCGGCGCGAGGCCGAGGCCGTCGGCGGCGAGCTGGGTCAGGATCGTGTAGAGGCCCTGGCCGATCTCGTGATGCGCCGTCTCCAGCACGGCCGAGCCGTCGGCCTCGACCGCCACGCGGACGCAGGCCGGCGCCGTCTTCACGGGCCGCACCGTGCTGGCGCAGCCGAGGCCGACGAGCCAGTCCCCGTCGCGCAGCGAGCCGGGGCTGGGCCGCCGCCGGTCCCAGCCGAAGGCCGCCGCGCCGACCGCGAAGCAGCGCATCAGCGGGTGCGTCGAGAAGGGTTTGCCGTCCTCCGGCCGAACCCGGGTCTCGTTGCGGCGGCGGAGCTCGATCGGGTCGAGGTCGAGCCTCGTCGCGAGCTCGTCCATCGCGGATTCGAGCGCGAACACGTAGGGGACCTCCGGCGGCGCCCGCATGGGGCCCGGCGTGTTGCGGTCGACGCGCAGCACCTCCTCCCGCGTGCGGATCGCCGGGCAGGCGTAGACCGCTGCCGTCACGTCGGTCCCCTCCATGGCGAAGTCGTCGAAGCGCGAGGTCGCCATCGCGGCCTCGTGGATCAGGCCGCGCAGCCGCCCGTCGGCGTCCGCCGCGAGCGCCACGCGATGGCGCGTCTCCGGCCGGTGGTTGGCGATGGTGAAGCAGTCGCGCCGCGACGGCACCAGCGACACCGGGCGGCCGAGGCGCCGCGCCGCCAGCGCCACGATCGCCGTGTGCTGCGACAGGCCGAACTTCGAGCCGAAGTGGCCGCCGATGAAGGGGCACACCACGCGCACGTCCGCGGGGTCGAGGCCGAGCTGCGCCGCGAGCCCGTGCTGGACGGCGTCGATGTATTTCGAGGCCTCGTGGACCGTGAGCCTGTCGCCGTCCCAGGCGCAGGCGGTCGAGAAGAGCTCGATCGGGTTGTGGTGCTGGATCGGCGTGGAATAGCGCCCGTCGACCCCGATGTTGGACCGCGCCAGCGCCGCGTCGGCGTCGCCGAGCGCGATGTCGTGGTGCTTGGCCGAGAGTTTCGCGAGCGGCTCCGGGGCTTCGGACGCGAGGTCCATCCGGGGCTCGGCCGGCGCCTCGTCGACCGTGAAGCGGATCAGCGCCGCGGCTTCCTCGGCGGCCTCCTGCGTCTCGGCGACGGCGAGGCCGATGATCTGCCCGTGGTAGCGGATCTCCGGGCCGTCAAGCGGGCGGAAGGTCGAGTTGACGTAGCCGTCCCCCATGACGTAGCCGACGGGCCGCACGGCGCCGCCGAACTCGCGGTGCGTGAAGACCCCGAGCACGCCCGGCACGGCCTCGGCCTCGCGCGCATCGATCGACACGATGCGCCCCCTCGCGACGCGGCTCGTCGCCAGCGCGGCGTGGGCGAGGCCCGGCAGCGGGAGGTCGGACGCGTAGCGGGCCGCGCCGGTCACCTTGGCGCGGCCGTCGACGCGGCGGAGGGGTTGCCCCACGGATGTCGGTGCGTTCACGATGGTTTCCCCGATGGTGCGGGGGAATGATCGGCGGCGAGCGCCCGTTCCGGGCCGGGGGTGCGCCGCGATGTCCGGCCTTGCGGCGGGCCGGCCGCGGCGCCACACAGGGGACCACAGACCGAGGACTCCGCCATGGTGAGCACACGCAGGCCGCGCGACCCCTTCGCCGACGCCGAAGCCGTCTTCAGCAAGGGGCCGGCCAAGCCCTCCGCCCCGCCGCCGCCCAAGCCCGCCGCCATCCCCGGCGCGCGGCAGAGCGTGACCCTCAGGATCGACGAGGACGTGCTCGAGCATTTCCAGGCGGATGGCCCGGGCTGGCAGGACCGCATGAACGCCGCGCTGCGGGCCGCCGCGGGGCTGTGAGGCGCGCGCCTCAGCCGCACCTCGCCCGCGGCGCGACCGGCTGCGGCCTGAACCGCATGACCAGGAACGGCGCGCGGGCCTTCATGTCGCCGTCGTCGAATGGCGCCGCGAGCGGCAGCTGCGTGACGGTGACGTAGATCATCCCGTCCGGACCCGTCGCCAGCCCGTCGGGCCACAGCATGTCGGGGCTGGTGGCGACCTGCCGGTAGCAGCGGTCCCCGGGCGGGATCACGCCGACCGCGCGGTGCTCGATCTCGGTCAGGTACAGGTTGTCGTCGGCGTCCATGAGCATGCCGCCGGCGTTGGGCCGCGCCGCGTAGCGCTCGACGCGCTTCTCCAGCGCGTCCGGCTTCAGCGCCGCGTCGGCGAGGTCGGCCATGCGGACGCGGTACACGGCAGAGCCGTTCAGCGGGCCGAAGTAGAGCCACTCGGACCGGGCGTCGAGCGCGATGCCGTCGGCGCCGACCCGCATGGGCGCGCGCTTGCCCGTCTTGGCTTCGAGCCGCTGGAGGGGACGGCCGTCGACCACGATGTCGCGGTCCTCGGGCGTGGTGCCCTTCGATCCCTGCAGCACGCGCCGCGCCTGCCCGCTCGCGACGTCGACCACGATCAGCGCGCCCTGCGAGCCGTCGCCGCCCTGGCCCGTCGCCTCGTCGGCCAGCACGATCAGCCCGCGCGTCTCGTCGACGACCAGGTCCTGCGGCTCGGACGCCGGGACCGTGGCGGGCGGGGGCAGCATGATCGTCCTCGCGAGCCGGTCCGCCTTCGTGTCCCAGCCGACGATCTTGGGCACCGCCTTCTCGCGCTCGCCCATGTCGCCCATCCACATCACGCCCTTGGAGTCGGTGCACATCCCTTGCACGCTGTCGAAATGGTCGGGGCCGGACGGGCCGGCGTTCCAGACGGCATTCGGGTAGGGCTCCAGCCGGTCGGGGGCCGCGAAGACGCTGACGCGCTCGGCCGTGGCGAAGGCCGGGTGGTGGCTCGTGACGAGCCGGCCGTCGGCCGTGAAGGCCGGGTCGCCGAGCGGGATGGTGGAGCGGCCCCAGACCTCCGCCGTGACCGGGGCGTCCGCGGCCCGCGCGGAGGCGGGCCCGGCCAGGAGCAGGGCGGCGAGCGGGACGGCGAGGCGGGGACGGGGCATGCGGGCTCCGGGGTGGGTTCCTCCTGCAACGCGCGGGCTCGATCGCCGGCCGCCGGCGCGGCGAAGGGTCCGACCCCTAGAGGCCCCGCCGGCACGCGCCCGACCCGCCCGGCGCGTCGCCCCGCCCCGGCGCGCGGGCCCGGGTTGCCCGGCTCGCGCGTCGCCTGCTTAACTCCGCCCCATGCGAATCCCCCACGCGAGCGCCCGTCCGTGACACCCGAAGAGCAGGCAGAGGACTGGCGTGCCCAGGTCGGCGAGGAGCCCGGGGCGCCGGGATCGTCGACGGACCTCGCCCGCGCGCGGGAGCCGGGGCGGGGCCGCGAGGCCGACTCCCCGAAGGACATCCCGGCCCGCGGCTGGAAGGACATCCTGGTCCGGGTGTTCTGGGCCACGTCGGCCAACCGGGTCCTGTCGACGGCCGGCAGCGTGGCCTTCTTCGCCCTGCTCGCGGTGTTTCCGGGCATCGCCGCCATCGTGTCGCTCTACGGCCTCTTCGCGGACGCGAGCACGATCTGCGGCCACCTCGTGCTGCTGGCCGGCATCCTCCCGGCCGGCGTGCTCGGCCTCGTCGACGATCAGGTCAGGCTCGTCGCGCAGCAGGACAACAACACGCTCGGCAGCGCCTTCGCGATCTCGCTCGCCGTCGCGCTCTACAGCGCCAACTCGGGCGCGGTCGCGCTGTTCGACGCGCTGAACGTCGTCTACAACGAGAAGGAGGAGCGGAGCGCGCTCCGGCTCTACGCGACGACCTTCGCCTTCACGCTCGCCGGCGTGGCCTTCACGGTGGTGGCCCTGGCGGGCGTGGTCGTCCTGCCGGTGGTGTCCAAGTTCTTCGGCCTGCCGTCGCTGACGGAATGGCTGCTCGCGGTGGCCCGCTGGCCGATCCTGCTCCTCACCATCGTGGTGAGCCTCGCCGTGATCTACCGCTACGGCCCGTCCCGCAACGAGGCCCGCTGGCGCTGGGTGACCTGGGGCAGCGCGATCGCGGCCCTCCTCTGGATCGCGGCCTCGATGCTGTTCTCGTGGTACGTCGCCACCTTCGACAGCTACAACCGCGTCTACGGCTCCCTCGGCGCGGCCGTGGGCTTCATGGTCTGGCTGTGGATCTCGGCCGTCATCGTGCTGCTGGGCGGGGAGCTCAACGCCGAGGTGGAGCACCAGACCGCCCGCGACACGACGGAACCGGGCCGCAGGCCGCTCGGAACCAGGGGCGCCATGATGGCGGACCACGTCGGCAAGGCCCAGGGCTGAGGCGCCCCGCCCGTCGATCCTCGACGACCGGGGTCGCCGCCCGTCTGCTACAAGCCTCCGGTGGAGGCCCGATCCTGGAGGTGTGCGCCGTGATGGCCCTGATCTTCGCGGCGCTGACCGCGGCGCTGCTGACCCTGCTGTTCGGCCCGCGCCGGCTCGCCGCGGCCCTGCTCCTCGCCGGCCTGGCCCTGTCGGCGGCCCTGTTCCTGTTCGAGATCCACGACGCGCGGGACGGCTTCGCCATGCCCTGGCTGCAGGTGGCGGCCGACGCGCCGGAGCGCGGCGCGTGACCCGCGCCCGCCTCGACGACCTCGCGGCCCTCGCCATGCTGCTCGGCCTCCTGGCCGTGCTCGCCGCCGCGCTGGTGATGCAGTTCGGATTCGGGGAGGCGCCCTGTCCGCTCTGCCTGCTGGAGCGCGTCGGCATGTTCGGCGCCTGCTTCGGGCTGGCGATGCATTTCCGCGCCGGTCCCGGCGCCGGCGCGTCGGCCCGCGCCGCGGGCGTCGGCCTCGCCTCGGCCGTGTTCCTGCTCGTCGTGTCGGTCCGACAGGTGCTGCTCGACATCGTGCCCCGGCCCGGCCACGGCTACGTGGGCAGCGCCGTGCTGGGCCTGCACATGCCCGTGTGGGCCGTGGTGGTCGCGGTGGCGCTCATCGCCGGCTTCGCGGGGCGGCTCGCGCTGTTCGGCTCGCCCGCGCGCGAGCCGGACGGGCCGGGGATGACCGGGAGGCTCGCCGGGCTCGCGAGCCTCCTCGTCGCGGCGCTGGCGGCGGTCAACCTCGCCGCCGTGCTGATGCAGTGCGGGTTCGGCGAATGCCGGGCCGCCGGCTGAGCCTCAGGTCCCCTTGCCACCCGTCGCGGCGTAGACCTCGCCCGTCACGTAGCTGGCCTCCTGCGAGGCCAGGAACACGTAGATGGGCGCGCATTCCACGGGCTGGCCGGGCCGGCCGAGCGGCACCTCGGCGCCGAACTTCTGCACCTTCTCCTGCGGCTGGCCGCCGGAGGGCTGCAGGGCGGTCCAGAACGGGCCCGGCGCCACGACGTTGACGCGGATCCCGTGCTCGATCTGCTGCTTCGCCAGCGCCTGCGAGAAGGCGATGATGCCGGCCTTGGTGGTGGCGTAGTCGACGAGGCCGGCCGAGGGGCTGAAGCCCTGCACCGAGGCCGTGTTGATGATCGCCGCGCCGGCCGGCATGTGCTTCAGCGCCGCCTTGGTGATCCAGAACATGGCGTAAAGGTTGGTCTTCATCGTCCGGTCGAACTGCTCGGAGGTGATGTCGTCGACGTCCTCCTGGTTCGTCTGCTTGCCGGCGTTGTTGACCAGGATGTCGATGCCGCCGAGGCCCGAGGCCGCCTTGGTGACGAGTTCCAGGCAGAAGTCCTCGCTCGTGATGTCGCCGGGCAGCAGCAGGCAGGTGCGCCCCTCGGCCTCGACCACCGTCTTCACCTCCTCGGCGTCGGCCTGCTCGTCGGCGAGATAGCTGAGCGCCACGTCGGCGCCCTCGCGCGCGAAGGCGATGGCGGCCGCCCGGCCGATGCCGGAATCCGCGCCCGTCACCAGCGCCTTGCGGCCCACGAGGCGGCCGTAGCCCTTGTAGCTCGTCTCGCCGTGGTCGGGCTTCGGGTCCATCGCCTTCGCGAGGCCCGGCGCGCTCTGCGGCTGGCGGGGGAAGGGCGGCTGCGGGTACTGCTTGCGGGGGTCCTGCATGCGCAGGCGGTCGGCGGCGGCGTCGGTCATGGAAAGGCTCCGGGGTGCGGGGTCCCGCCACAACGGCGCGGACCGGCGGCGGGTCCGGGCTTGCGACGGACCGCCGCAGAGCGGCGAGCGAGGCCGATGGGGCGCGCGACCGCGCCCCGGCCTTGACCCCTGGGCGCGTCGTCCCATCCTCCCGACCGCGAACCGAGGGGGGACAGACACCATGCCGGCCATCAAGCTCTGGGGCTTCGACAACTCCACCTACGTGCGGACCGTGAAGATGCTGCTCGCCGAGAAGGGCGTGACGGACTTCGAGCAGGTGCCCGTGAACGTTCTGAAGGGCGAGCCCAGGCAGCCCGAGCACCTGGCGCGCCACCCGTTCGGCAAGGTGCCGGTGGTGGACGTCGACGGATTCCGCATCATCGAGACGCCCGCCATCGCGGCCTACCTCGACGCGCTGCTGCCGGGGAAAAGGCTGATTCCGACCGACCTCAAGTCCCTGGCGCGCTCGGCCATGACGGTGAGCATCCTCGATAGCTACGGCTACAAGGCGCTGATCGGCGGCGTGGTGGCCTACCACCTGTTCCCCGACTTCGTCGGCGGCAAGAACGAGGCGATGCACCACGAGGGCATCGCCGAGGGCAAGACGGTGCTGGGCGAGATCATGAAGCTCCGCGGGGGAGACCGCTTCATCGCCGGCGCCGAGCAGAGCCTCGCCGACCTCTACCTCGCGCCGATCTTCGCCTACGTGGTGCTCACGCCGCACAAGCAGGAGTTCCTGGCCCTGCCCGGCGTGGCCGACTGGTGGGGTGCCGTGACGGCGCTCGACAGCTTCAAGGGCACCGAATACCCGAGCTGACGGGAGGGGCCCGCGCGGCCTTCCTCGCGGGTCCGCCTCGGCCTTCGCCACCCGTCGTCCCGGGTCGACCGCGCCTCCGGCGCTCCGCCCGGGACGACGCCGCAGCTTCCGGCGACGCGCCGCCGCGGCTCCGCCCGCTCAGCCGAGCAGCCCCTCGGCCTCGGCGTCCTCGGTCACCTTGTCCCAGGCGCGCAGCAGTTCGGCCCGTTCCATCTCGGCCGGGTTGCCGGAGTGCTCGGGATGCACGCTCGTCAGCAGCACGCGGCCGTCCCGGACGTGGAAATGCGACACGCTCCCGTTGGGATGGACGAATCGCTTCGTCACCACGGGGTCGCCCTTGCTCTGGGTCATGCTGCTGCCTCGCTCCGCACCCGGCCCGGCCGGGCCTCGCGGCGAAAGGCGTAGGCAACCGGCGTGCCATGGCGCAGAAACACGGCATCCCCCGGACGGATCCGCCGATGACCAGCCCGAACCGCGTCGCCGTCACCCACGCCGCGGTGATCCGCCTCGCGCTGCCGATGACCCTGGCCCACATGTCGACGCCGCTGCTCGGCTTCGCCGACGCGGCCGTCATCGGGCGGCTCGGCGAGCCCGCGCTGCTCGGCGCCATCGCGGCCGCGGCCGTGATCTTCGATTTCGTCTTCTGGGGCCTCGGCTTCCTGCGCATGGGCACCGCCGGCCTGACCGCCCAGGCGGTCGGCGCGGGCGACCTCGCGGCCGAGCGCGCCACGCTGCTGCGCGCGCTCCTTCTGGCGCTCGGGCTCGGCACCCTGCTGATCGCGCTGCAGAGGCCGATCGCTTCCGTCGCCTTCGCGGCGCTCGGCGCCACGCCGGCCGTCACCGCGGCGGCGCGGAGCTACTACGACATCCGCATCTGGTCGGCGCCCTTCGCGCTCACGAACTACGTCGTGCTCGGCGCCGTGATCGGGCGCGGCCGCACCGACCTCGGCCTCGTGCTGCAGGTGCTCATCAACCTGTCCAACATCGCGCTGAACGTCGCCCTCGTGGCCGGTGCCGGGCTCGGCGTGCGCGGCTCGGCGGTCGGCACGCTCCTGGCCGAGGGCGTCGGCGCCGCGGTCGGCCTCGCCGTGCTGGCCCGGCTGCACGGGCGCTTCGCGGTCGACTGGGCGGCGCTGCGCGACCGCGCGGCCCTGTCGCGCATGCTCGGCGTGAACCGCGACATCATGATCCGCTCGGCCGCGCTGATCTTCGCCTTCGCGTTCTTCACGGCGCAGGGCGCGCGGGGCGGCGACGTCGTGCTGGCCGCCAACGCCGTGCTGATGAACCTCTTCCTGATATCGGCCTACTTCCTCGACGGCTTCGCCACCGCGGCCGAGCAGATGTGCGGCCAGTCGGTCGGCGCGGGCGATGGGGCGGGCTTCCGCCGCGCCGTGGGCATCACGGCCCTGTGGTGCGCGGCCTTCTCGGGCGCCGTGACGCTCATCGCCTTCGCGGGCGGCGGCCTCTTCATCGACGTCGTCACGACGAGCCCCGCCGTGCGCGAGGCGGCGCGCCTGTTCCTGCCCTTCGCGGCCCTCACTCCGCTCTGCGGCGCCATGGCGTTCGAGTTCGACGGCGTCTTCGTCGGCGCGACCTGGACGCGCGACATGCGCAACCTGATGCTCCTGTCCCTCGGCCTCTACCTCGCGCTCTTCGCCGCGCTGCGGCCGCTCGGCAACGCCGGCCTGTGGACCGCGCTCCTCGGGTTCCTGCTGGCGCGGGGCCTGCTCCAGGGCTGGCGCTACCGGGCGCTGGCGGGCTCGACCTTCCCGCGCGCCGCCGCGGCGCGTTGAACCCGTCGAGCGGCCCCGACCTCTGGTCCGACAATAACGGACGTCGACGTGCCGCGGCGATGCAGAACTCGCCCGCCCGAATGCGGTTGACGATGCTACTGATGCGTGTCCTACTCCCGCCCTGAACACTATAGAGGGGGGAGGGGACCATGGCCGTCGCGGAGCGCGTCCCGCTGACGCCGCAGCAGATCATCCTGATGAACTTCGGCTTCTTCGGGATACAATACAGCTTCGGCATGCAGCAGACGGCGATCAACCCGATCTTCTCGTTCCTGCACGCCGACGCCGGCAGCCTGCCGCTGCTCAACATGGCGGGGCCGATCACGGGACTGCTCATCCAGCCCGTCATCGGCGCCATGAGCGACCGGACCTGGTCGCCGCGCTGGGGGCGGCGCAAGCCCTACTTCCTCATCGGGGCGCTCGGCTGCAGCCTGTGCCTGTTCCTGTATCCCTTCTGCATGGCGCTGTGGATGGCGGTGCTGCTCCTGTGGCTGCTCGACGCCTCCAACAACACCGCCATGGAGCCCTACCGCGCCTTCATCGCCGACAAGCTGCCGCCCGCCCAGCACGCCCGCGGCTTCCTCACCCAGAGCTTCTTCACCGGCTTCGGCATCACGCTGGCCAACGTGTCGCTCTTCGTCTTCCAGAAGAGCATCGGCGGGGCGACGGCCTCGGGCATCCCCTACTGGGTGTTCGGCTCCTTCTTCCTCGGCGCCGTGTGTTCCATCGGCAGCGTCGGCCTGTCGGTCCGGACCACGCCCGAGATCCCGCCCTCGGCCGAGGAACTCGCCGCCATGCGGGCCCACGGCGCGGGCTTCGCGGCGACGCTCGGCGAGATCGGCACCGCGATCCGCCAGATGCCGCTGACGCTCTGGCAGCTCGCCCTCGTCTACCTGTTCCAGTGGTACGCGATGTTCTGCTATTGGCAGTACGTGTCGCTGTCGATCGCGAAATCCGTTTGGGGCGCCACGGCGGCCGACCCGGCCTATTCCGACGCCGTCGCCTGGACCGGCCTCGTCAACGGCTTCTACAACGTGGTGACCTTTCTGTCGGCCTTCGGCCTGATGTGGGCGGCGAAGAGATATTCGGCGCGGCTCGTCCACGCCGCAGCGCTGGTGCTGGCGGCGGTCGCGCTGCTGGTGTTCCCGCACATCGGCGACAAGTATCTGCTCTTCGTGCCGATGATCGGCTTCGGCATCGCCTGGGCCAGCATGATGGGCGTGCCCTACATCATGGCGGTCGCCGTGATCCCGCGCTCGCGCTACGGCGTCTACATGGGGATCATCAACATGATGATCGTGATCCCCATGCTGATCCAGACCGTGACGTTCGGCGCGGTCTACGACCACCTGCTCGGCGCCGACCCCGCGAAGGCGCTGACCTTCGCGGGCGTGCTGCTGCTCCTCGCGGCCGGCGCCACAATGATGATCGCCCAGCCGCGCGGCGAGGCCACGCAGAACATGCCCATGGAGGGTCGCCTGCCGGCCGAGTGAGGGGCGCCGGGTTGCAACGGCGGCGCGGGGCGCGTATGCACGGCGCTCCCGCCCGCCGACACCCTTGGAGGCACGGGCGAGGGGACACGCGGCCGCATCGGGCGGCCGTTCGCGTTTTGAGACAGGACATCACGACAATGGCAGCGACCAAGACCATCGCGGCCGTGGCGCGCAGCGGGCTCGGCAAGGGGGCCTCCCGCAGCATCCGCCGCGAGGGCCGCGTGCCGGCGGTCATCTACGGGGGCGGCGACGCGCCCGAGGCGATCAGCCTGGCGTTCCGCGACGCCGAGAAGCACATCTACGCCGGCCACTTCCTGACCACGATCTTCGAGGTCGACATCGAGGGCCGCAAGGAGCGCGTGATCCCGCGCGACTACCAGCTCGACAAGGTCAAGGACCGGCCGCTGCACGTCGACTTCATGCGCCTGAAGCCCGGCTCCAAGCTGCGCCTCGAGATCCCGCTGAACCTCGTCAACGCCGAGACCTCGCCGGGCGTGAAGCGCGGCGGCACCATCAACATCGTGCGCCACACGGTCGAGATGCTGGTGCCGGCCGACGACATCCCGGACAGCATCACGGCCGACCTGTCGAGCCTCGACATCGGCGGCTCGCTGCACATCTCCGCCGTGACGCTGCCCGCCGGCTGTGCGCCGGTTCTGCGCGACCGCGACTTCACCCTGGCCACCATCGTGCCGCCCTCGGGCCTCGCCGAGGCCAACGCCGCCGACGCCGCGGCCGCCGCCGCCGCCGAGGCCAAGGCCGCCGCCGGCGCCAAGGGCGGCAAGAAGGCTCCGCCGAAGAAGTGAGGGCGGCGCTCGCCACCGTCTAGGAAGCGCCCGCTACGGCGGGCGTTTTCATGTCTGGACCTCGGATCTCCGCCATGCTGCTCCTCGTCGGCCTCGGCAACCCCGGCGCCCAATATGCCGGCAACCGGCACAACATCGGCTTCATGGCGGTCGACGCCGTCGCGCGCGCCCACCGCGCCGCGCCGTTCCGCGCGCGCTTCCAGGGGCTCGTGGCCGAATGCACGGTGGACGGCGAGAAGGTGGTGCTGCTCAAGCCCACCACCTTCATGAACGACAGCGGCCAGTCGGTCGGCGCCGCGGCGCGGTTCTTCAAGCTCGGGCTGGAGGACGTCGCCGTGCTGCACGACGAGCTCGACCTGCCGCCCGGCAAGCTGCGCGCCAAGACGGGCGGCGGCAACGCCGGCCACAACGGTCTGCGCTCGATCACGGCACATCTCGGCAACGACTACCGGCGCCTCAGGCTCGGCATCGGCCACCCGGGCGACAAGAACCTCGTCCACGGCTTCGTGCTCAACGATTTCGGCCGCGGCGAGCGGGCCTGGGTCGAGGCGCTCTGCGACGCGGTGGCGGACAACGCGGGCCTCGTCGCCAAGCGGCGCGACGTCGAGCTGCAGAACAAGGTGCACCTGCGCATGGAGGCGGCCGGCTTCGCCGACGTGAGCCTGCCGGGGCGGTAGGGTCGCGACCTGCCCTTCTCCCCTCCGGGGAGAAGCGAAGGATGAGAGGCACTTTTGCGCCTCCGTCCCCTGGCGCCCCGGCCCCGACCGCGTCACATGAGCGGGACGGAATCGCTCCGGGAGAGAACGACATGGACAGGGTGGAGATCGCGGGTCTGAGCGTCGCGGAGCCGCTGGCGCGCTTCCTCGAAACCGAGGTGTTTCCGGGCGCGGGCGTGGCGAGCCGAGACTTCTGGTCCGGCTATGCCGCCATCCTGCGCGACCTCGGGCCTCGCCTGAAGGAGCTGCTCGCCAAGCGCGACGACCTCCAGGCCAGGATCGACGACTACCATCGGTCCCGCCGCGGCCAGCCGCTCGACCAAGCCCATTACATGCGTTTCCTGCGCGAGATCGGCTACCTGCTGCCCGAGGCCGAGGCCGGCACCGTTTCCACCTCGAACGTCGACCCCGAGATCGCCGGCATGGCGGGCCCGCAACTCGTCGTGCCGATGTCGAACGCCCGCTACGCGCTCAACGCCGCCAACGCGCGCTGGGGCTCGCTCTACGACGCGCTCTACGGCACCGACGCGATCCCCCACGGCAAGGGCGCGCCGGCAAAGGGCTACGACGAGGCCCGCGGCGCCCTGGTCATCGCCAAGGCCAAGGCCTTCCTGGACGGCGCCGTGCCGCTCGCCGGCGCCTCCTGGACCGACCTCGTCGGCCTCAAGGTCGCCGGCGGGAGGGTCGAGGCCGAGCTGAAGGGCGGTCGCACGGTCGGCCTCGCGAAGCCGGACGCCTTCGTGGGCCACACCGGCGACGCCTCCCAGCCCAAGGCGGTGCTGCTGCGCCACAACGGCCTCGGCGTGGAGCTCGCCTTCGACCGCGAGGGCACTGTCGGCCGCACCGACCCAGCGGGCCTCTCGGACGTCGTGCTCGAATCCGCCATCTCGACCATCATGGACATGGAGGATTCGGTCGCGGTGGTGGACGCGGACGACAAGGCGGACCTCTACCGCAACTGGCTCGGCCTCGTGGAGGGCACGCTCTCGGCCTCCTTTCCCAAGGGGGGCAAGACCGTCGAGCGCCGCATGAACGAGGACCGGACCTACACGGGGCCGGACGGCGCCCCCGTCACGGTGCCGGGCCGCTCGCTGATGCTGATCCGCAACGTCGGCCACCACATGTTCACCGACATGGTGACGCTGGATGGGGAGGAGACGCCCGAGGGCTTCCTCGACGCCGCCGTGTCGGTGCTGATCGCCAAGGCGGACCTCAAGGCCCGCCGCAACAGCCGCGCCGGCTCGATCTACATCGTCAAGCCGAAGCAGCACGGCCCCGACGAGGTGGCGCTGACGGACGAGCTCTTCGCCCGCGCCGAGAAGCTCGTTGGCATCCCGGCGAACAGCGTCAAGATGGGCATCATGGACGAGGAGCGCCGCACCTCGGCCAACCTCGCCCGCGCCATCCTGGCCGCCAAGGACCGCGTGGTCTTCATCAACACGGGCTTCCTCGACCGCACCGGCGACGAGATCCACACCGACATGGAGGCCGGCCCCATGGTCCGGAAGGACGCCATGAAGGCGTGCCCCTGGATCAAGGCCTACGAGAACAACAACGTCGACGTGGGACTCAGGCTCGGCCTGCCGGGCCGCGCGCAGATCGGCAAGGGCATGTGGGCGGCGCCGGACCGGATGGCCGACATGCTGGCCCAGAAGGGCGGCCACCCGAAGAGCGGCGCCACAACGGCCTGGGTGCCCTCGCCCACCGCCGCGACGCTGCACGCCATGCACTACCACGAGACCGACGTGGCGGCCGTGCAGGGCGAGCTGAAGGGCCGCGCCCCGGCGCGCCTCGAAGACCTGCTGACCATCCCGGTGTCGGATTCCAACTGGGCGCCCGACGCCGTGCAGCAGGAGCTCGACAACAACCTGCAGGGCATCCTCGGCTACGTGGTGCGCTGGGTCGACATGGGCGTCGGCTGCTCCAAGGTGCCGGACATCCACGACGTCGGCCTGATGGAGGACCGCGCGACGCTGCGCATCTCCGCCCAGCACGTCGCCAATTGGCTCGCCCACGGCACCGTGACGGAGAGCCAGGTGCGCGACGCCCTGCGCCGCATGGCGGCCGTGGTGGACCGCCAGAACGCCGCCGACCCGGACTACCGCGACATGGCGCCGGGCTTCGACGGAGAGGCCTTCCGCGCGGCCTCCGACCTCGTCTTCAAGGGCCGGGCGCAGCCGAACGGCTACACCGAATTCGTGCTGCACGAGCGCCGGCGGGCCGCCAAGAAGGCGGCGCGCGCGACGGCGTGAGGGGGAGGGGCGCCGCCGCGAACGCGGCGGCGCCCGACCATCTGCCGGTATCCGGGGCCGTCGCGGCGGGCGCGACGGCCTTTTGCCTTCAGTCCACCGCCTTCAGGTCCGACAGCTCCACCGTCCCGTCCTTGTCGCTGAACGTCGCCTGTCCGCCGTTCGCTTGCTGCACGCCGCTGATCTGGTGGTCGCCGCTGTCGTAGGTCTTGGTCTTGCCGTCCGTCTCGACGACAAGGCGCTTCTTGTCGGGGAAGAAGGCGTAGCGCATCCCGTCCTGCGAGCCGCTCGACGAGGGCTTGCCAAGGTTCTCCGGCCACCAGGCGTCGCCGCCGTCCATGGGCTTCATGGGCATCATCGGTTCCATGGCGTCGCTCCGTCCCGCCGCGCCCGCGCGGCACGGTGGGGAAACGCGCGAGGGCGCGATGATGTCCAGGGGGCATCTCCCTCCGTCATTCCGGGGCGAGCGGAGCGAGAGCCCCGGAATAACGGAGAGAAGGTCCGCGTCACCCCTGCCGCAGCTTGGCCGCCGTCTGCGTCGCGCCCATGCGGTCGGCGAGGTCCTGCGCCGTCATCCCGGCGGCGTCGCGCGCCGCGGCGTCGGCGCCGCGGGCGAGCAGCAGGTCGAGCATCTCCGTGCGGTCGAACATGGCGGCCATCATCAGCGCGGTCTTGCCGTCCGGCCCGCAGCCGTCGACCGGGGCGCCCGCGTCCAGCATGGCCTCGATCGCGGCGCCGTAGCCCTTGAAGGCCGCGGCGGTGAGCGGCACCTGGCCGCGGTCGTTGGCGCGCGCCGGGTCGGCGCCGCGCGCCATCAGGGCCCGCACCGCGTCGGCGTGGCCGTGGTAGGCGGCCAGCATCAGCAGCGTGTCGCCCTTGTCGTTGGTGAGGTTGGCGGGCAGGCCGGCGGCCAGCAGCGCGTCGAGCTCCGCCGCGTGGCCGCGGCGGGCCATCTCGAACACCCGGCCCGCGAAGGCGATCGTGTCCTCGTCCAGGCCGTGCTGGGCGGGGGCGGGGGCGGGGCGGGGGGCGGTGTCGGTCATGGGCGGCCCGTGTTGTCTCTTGCGTCGCAACTCATGCGGCGAGCTACCCCACCTCCCTCATCCTGAGCGGGAGCCGGAGGCTCCGTGTCGAAGGACGCACGAGCGGCCGACTGCTGCGCGGAGAGGGCCCGCGTCCTTCGACACGGGCGCTCCGCGCCCGGCTCAGGATGAGGGAAGTGGGGAAGACCTCGCGATCAGGCTCACATAGCCCGCGCGCGTCGCGCCGGCCAGACTCGGCCGTCGACCCCGGCAGTTCGGGCTTGCGGGGCCGGCGCCGAAGGGGGCAGGGTGGACGGCCGATCCGATCCCGAGAGCCGCCGTTGCCCGACGCCGATCCCGAAGCCCCGTCCGCCGAGCCGCTGCTGCGGATCGAGGATCTCGCGGTCGGCTTCCGCCAGGGCGGGGCGACCACGCGCGCCGTGGACGGCGTGTCCTTCTCGCTGAAGCGCGGTGGTACGCTGGCGCTGGTGGGCGAATCCGGCTCGGGCAAGTCCGTCACCGCCATGTCGATCGCGCGGCTGCTCGAGGCCTCGGGCGCCGAGGTGCTGGGCGGGCGCATCCTGTTCGCCGGCCGCGATCTCCTGACGACGCCGGAGCCCGAGATGCGCCGCATCCGCGGGCGCGCGATCACCATGGTGTTCCAGGAACCCATGACGTCGCTGAACCCCCTGCACCCGATCGAGAAGCAGGTCGGCGAGATCCTCGACCTCCACGGGGAGGGGGGCGGCGCGCGGCAGCGGCGCGCCCGCATCGTCGAGCTCCTGACCGAGGTCGGCATCCCGGACCCCGCGTCGCGGCTCGGCGCCTTCCCGCACCAGCTGTCCGGCGGGCAGCGCCAGCGCGTGATGATCGCCATGGCACTGGCGAACCGCCCGGACCTCCTCATCGCCGACGAGCCCACGACGGCCCTCGACGTCACCGTGCAGGCTCAGATCCTGCGGCTGTTGAAGGACCTGCAGCGCAAGCTCGGCATGGCGATGCTGTTCATCACGCACGACCTCGGCATCGTGCGGCGCATCGCCGACGACGTCTGCGTGATGCAGAAGGGCCGCATCGTCGAGAGCGGCCCGGCGGCGCGCGTGTTCGCGGCGCCCGAACACCCCTACACGCGCATGCTGCTCGCCGCCGAGCCCAAGGGCGCGCCGCCCGCCGCCGACCCCGAGGCCGCGTCCGTCCTCAAGGCCGACGACATCAAGGTGTGGTTCCCGATCCGCCGCGGCTTCCTGCGGCGTACGGTCGGCCACGTGAAGGCGGTGGACGGCATCTCGCTCGACGTGCGCGAGGGTCAGACCGTGGGGGTCGTCGGCGAGTCGGGCTCGGGCAAGACCACGCTCGGCCTCGCCATCCTCAGGCTGATCCGCTCCGAGGGGCCGGTGAGCTACCTCGGCCGCCGCATCGACGGCCTCGACGCCGGCGCCATGCGGCCGCTCAGGCGCGACCTGCAGGTGGTGTTCCAGGACCCCTACGGCTCGCTGTCGCCGCGGCTCTCCGTCTTCGGCATCGTCGAGGAGGGGCTGACGATCGGCCGCAAGCTCCCCTACGCTCAGCGCCGCGAGATCGTCGCCCGCGCGCTCGCCGACACGGGGCTCGATCCGTCCAGCATGGACCGCTACCCGCACGAGTTCTCGGGCGGCCAGCGCCAGCGCATCGCCATCGCGCGCGCCATGGCGCTGGAGCCGAAGTTCGTCGTGCTCGACGAGCCGACCAGCGCGCTCGACATGTCCGTGCAGGCGCAGATCGTCGACCTCCTGCGCGACCTGCAGCGGCGCCGCGGCCTCGCCTACCTGTTCATCAGCCACGACCTCAAGGTCGTGCGGGCGCTCGCGACCGACCTCGTGGTCATGAAGGCCGGCCGCGTGGTCGAGGCCGGGGCGGCGGCCGACGTCTTCGCGAGCCCGAAGAGCGACTACACGCGCGCGCTCTTCGCCGCGGCCTTCGACGTCGCCGCGGTGGGCGACCCCGCCGTGGTGGTGCAGTGAGGCCGCTGTGACCCGCGCGGCCCTGCTCGTCCTCGACTCCGTCGGGGTCGGCGGCGCGCCGGACGCGGAAGCCTATGGCGACGGCGGTGCCGACACGCTCGGCCATATCGCGGAGGCCTGCGCGACGGGCTGCGCCGACCGCGCGGGCCTGCGCGCCGGCCCGCTCCGCCTGCCGCACCTCGACGCCCTCGGCCTCGGCGCCGCGGCCGCCGCGGCGAGCGGGCGCGTGCCCCCAAGCCTCGCCGCCCGCCCTGCGCCGGGCTCGGCCTACGGCTTCGGCGTCGAGCGGTCGGCCGGCAAGGACACGCCCTCCGGCCATTGGGAGCTCGCCGGCACGCCGGTGGCCGAGCCCTGGGGCTACTTCGCGCCGAACGACCCCTGCTTCCCGCCGGAGCTGGTGCGGGCGATCTGCGCCGAGGCCGGCCTGCCCGGCATCCTCGGGGACCGCCACGCCTCGGGCACGCTGATCGTCGACGACCTCGGCGAAGAGTCCCTGCGCACCGGCCTGCCGATCCTCTACACCTCGGTCGACTCCGTGCTGCAGATCGCGGCCCACGAGGAGGCGTTCGGGCTCGAATGCCTCTACGCGCTCTGCGGCATCGCGCGCCGGCTGTGCGACCCCCTGCGCATCGGCCGCGTCATCGCCCGCCCCTTCGTCGGGCGGGACGCGGCCTCGTTCGAGCGGACCGGCAACCGGCGCGACTTCGCCATGCCGCCCCCGCCCGGCACGCTGCTCGACCGCGCCGCGGAGGCCGGTCGCGCCGTCGTCAGCGTCGGCAAGATCTCGGACATCTTCGCCCACCGGAACACCGGCACGGTCCTGAAGGGCCACGGCAACGACGCCAACCTCGACCATCTCGTCGCGGCCATGCGCGATCTGCCGGACGGCGGCCTCGCCGTCGCGAACCTCGTCGACTTCGACTCCGACTACGGCCACCGCCGCGACGTCGCCGGCTACGCGGCCTGCCTGGAGCGCTTCGACCGGCGCCTGCCGGAGCTGCTCGCCGTGCTGCGCGAGGGCGACCTCCTGGTCATCACCGCCGATCACGGCAACGACCCGACCTTCCGCGGCACGGACCACACGCGCGAAGCCGTGCCGATCCTCGCCCACGCGCCGGGCGGCGCCGGCGGGGCGCTCGGGCGGCGGGGCTTCGCCGACGTCGGCGCGACGCTCGCGCGCCACCTCGGTCTGAGGGAGACGGCGAGCGGCCGGGCGTGGGTGTGAGCGTGACGGACCTCAGCGATCGGATCGTCACCGCTCGATCGAGAGCGCTGCTGAGCCTCGTCGCATCGCGAGTCCGCTGAAGGCCGGACCCGCTCTGGACCGCAGTTCAGCTCAGTTTGAGTTCGGCGGGCACGTCCTCCATCGGCTGCCCCTGGTTGGGGAAGGATCCCCGGCCCTTCAGCGTCTCCCCGGCTTTCAGAGCACCCTTCTCGGGAAACTGGAAGCCGCACTCGACTCGCATAACCACTTGGGCAGGGGGGCTCGCCACGCCTCCGGTGATGATGATGCCCAAGTTTTCCTGATTGTTGAAGATGTCGTTGCCCCATCGCCCCGATGGCCCCGTGATCGGCGTGACGCCGTGAGGCGGCGGCAGCGCCTGTGTGATCTCCGCATTCTCGACCTCGACGGCGCCACCGGGTTTCAGCACTCCGTTACAACGGAATGTCGGCGCTCCCATCAGGCCGGTCGTCGCTGTCAACGTGAATTTCAGTGCCGCTGCATCAGCCATTGTCGTCTCACCTGCTCGGGCCGGCTCCCACTGCCGGAAGCCGCCGACTATGAGCAAACAATCAGAAATGAGTTTTTACAACCTATTATCTTCTGTTTCCCTCAAAAAACGATATGTGCTATTCATAATCGATTTTCTTCGACTTCTGCCGTCTTGCCGCCGCGTTTCGGAAGCGCCTTCGCGGACCCCTCCCTCCCCCTAACCCTCGAACACGAACCGTCCGGCCTCCTCCCAGGGACCGCCGCGGTAGTGCCACAGCGCCAGCCCCACGACCGTGCCGGTGATTGGCAGCAGCGCGTCGAGCCGCACCCGCGCGTCGCGTGCCTCCTCGCCCGACACCTTGTTCTGGATCGTCGCGTGGGGACGGTAGCCCTGCGCGTCCTGCGCGGTGAGCCGCCCCTTCCACGCCGCGGCGATGCCGGCGCGCAGCTTCACCAGCCCGGGGCAGTCGATCTCGTAGGCGACGCCGCGGCCGAGGAAGCGCGTCGCCGCCATGGTGAAGGGCAGGGGCGCCGTGGCGGCGCAGTCGGCCCGGAGGCGCTCGACGATCGCGCGCAGGTCGTCGCCCGGCAGGTGGTGGAACAGCGTGGCGTGGGCAGGCACGCGGTTCTGCGCGGCCGGGAAGTAGCGGCGCCGGAGGCCGTCGAGCAGGTCGAAGCTCTGCGGATCGAACAGGGCCGTCATGATCAGCGGGTCGGGCTCGGGCGCGCCGGACGGACTATGGTGGGACATCGACGGTTTTCCTGATCGCCGAACGGCCGGCTCCGCCCCCATCTAGGGCGCAGCGCGCCGCCTGCCGAACCGGAGTCCCGCCGTGCCGCCTCCCGCCGACGCCGCCCCGCCGCCCGACGCGATCGAGGAGGCCGGGCTCGACGCCGGCTCGCTGCCCGACGCCGCCGCGCTGTGCGGCGCGCCGGCCGGCCTCCCGCCGGGCCCGGTCGCCCACAACCGGATCGGCTCGGCCCGCTACCTCCGGGCCAGCGTGGCGCTGTTCCTCGCCGGCTTCGCGACCTTCTCGCTGCTGTATTGCCCGCAGCCGCTGCTGCCCGTGCTCGGCCGCGCCTTCGGGGTCCAGGCCGCCTCGGCGTCGCTGGCGGTGTCGTTCGGGACGGCCGCGCTGGCGCTGTCCATCGTCGCGGCCGCGACCCTGTCGGACCTCAGGGGGCGCAAGCCCGTGATGCTGCTGTCGCTGGTGCTGGCCTCGGCCCTCAACGCCGCCTCGGCCTTCGCGCCGCACTGGGGCCTGTTCCTCGCCGCCCGCGCGCTGGAGGGCGTGGCGCTCGGCGGCGTGCCGGCCGTCGCCATGACCTACCTCGCAGAGGAAACCGAAGCGTCGGGCCTCGGGCTCGCCATGGGGATCTACGTCGGCTCGACGGCGGTGGGCGGCATGGGCGGGCGCGTCATCACCGGCCTCGTGGCGGAGGCGGCCGGCTGGCGCACCGCCGTCGCGGCTGTCGGCGCCATCGGCCTCGCGACCGCGCTCGGCTTCGCGCTGCTGCTGCCCGCCTCGCGGCACTTCCGCCCCCGCGCGGTCGACCTCGGCACGCAGGCCCGCGCCTTCCGGGCCGCGCTGGCCGACCGGCGCCTCGTCGCGCTCTACCTCTTCGCCTTCCTGGCCATGGGCGGCTTCGTCGCGGTCTACAACTACGCCGGCTTCCGCCTGGAGGCGCCGCCCTACGGGCTCGACCAGGCGCAGGAGGGGCTGATCTTCACGCTCTACCTGCTCGGCACCGTGTCCTCGACCGTCGCCGGCACGCTCGCGGATCGCCTCGGCCGCGCGCCCGTGATGGCGCTCGGCATGGCGATCGCCCTCCTCGGCGCCGGCGCCACGCTGTTCGCGCCGCTGCCCGCCGTGGTGCTCGGCATCGCGCTCGTCACCGTGGGGTTCTTCGCCGGCCACGGCGTCGCCAGCGGCACGGTGGGCGGCTTCGCCGGACCCAACAAGGCGCAGGCGGCCTCGCTCTACCTGCTGACCTATTACCTCGGCTCGTCGGTGCTCGGCACGGCGGGCGGCGTCTTCTGGACGGCCGCGCGCTGGCCGGGCGTCGCCGGCTTCGTCGCGGCGCTGTTCGCCGGGGCGGTGGCGCTGGCGGCGGTGCTCGGATCGACCGTGGCTCGTCGCGGCCTCACGTCACCGAGCCGCAGTCAACCGTCCCGGTAAGGCCGTCGGCGACGCGGATGTACGATGGCGAGCATGCGAACGACACCGCGTTCCAGCAATACCTCATAGTAGAGCAGGTATCGTCCCTTGAGCACGACCGCCTTTCGGACGCCCGGCACGTCCTGCGCTCGGCCGCTGAAGGGGTGATCCGACAGGCGACGGAGGGTCCGTTCGATCGAGCCGCCGACCTCCGCCGCCCAAGCGGGAGAGAAAGCCTCGAGCTCTTCCGCGATCGTGGAGAGTTGCCTCAGCGCCGTTGCGGTGAACTCGACCTTCACCGCCGGAAGCGGGCCAGGACAGCTTCCACGTCCTCATCGCTGGCGATCTCGCCGCGGCGCGATTGCTCGAGACCCTCCAGAACCAGCGCGCGATCGTCGTCGTCGATCATTTCGATGCCGTGGTCGTCGTCGGCGACCTCGGCCGGCGGAGCGCTCGCTTTAGACGGATCACTCTGCACGGTGCGTCGAGCCATGACGATGCTCCGAGGATGCGTAGCGACGAGGCCGGTTGAGATCACCCTATCATCACCGGCCATGCAGCCATAGCCGCGTCGGCTGCTTGCAAGGCCTGACGCGCGACACGCCGAACTGTGAGCCGGGGCGGCGAGGTCGTCGGGGGGGCCGACCTCGCCGAGGCCGCCGCCGCGCCCTATCCTCCGGCGGCCAGAAGACGGTCTGGCCAGCGGGAGACGGCATGGTCGCGATCAGGTCCACGAAGCTCGTCCACGACGGCTGGCTCAAGCTCCGCGTCGCCACGCTGTCGGGCGACGACGGCGTGGAGTTCACCCGCGAGATCGAGGACCACGGCCCGGCCGTGGCCGTGCTGCCCTACGACCCCGAGCGCCGCGTGGCGCTCATGGTCAGGCTGCCCCGCGCGCCCGTGCTGCTGATGGGCGCGGCCTGCGACTTCCTCGAAGCGCCCGCCGGCCTGCGCGACGACGGCGAGGAGCCCGAGGACGCCGCGCGCCGCGAAGCGGAGGAGGAGGTCGGCGTCAGGCTCGGCGCGCTGGAGGAGGCCGGCCACGCCTGGTCGATGTGCGGCGTGTCGACCGAGCGCATGCACCTCTTCCTCGCCCCCTACGCGGCCGAGGACCGCACGGGCGAGGGCGGCGGCCTCGCCCACGAGCACGAGAACATCGCCGTCGTCGAGGCGCCGCTCGCCGAGCTGGCCGCCCTCGCCGACCGCAACGCCCTCGACGACATGAAGACGCTGTGCCTCGTGCAGACGCTGCGGGTGCGGCGGCCGGAACTGTTCGGCTGAGGGACCGGCCGGCTCCCGCGAGGGGCGCCCCGGAACGATGGTGCGTGCGTCAGGCCCGCGGCGGCTCGGGGGTCACACCGCCGCGCCGAGCCGCGCGCTGCGCGACTGCATCTCGGGAAGCTCGATCCGCCCCTCCACGAAGTCGTCGAACACCGCCTGCAGTTCGGGCGACACGGGCCGGCCGGCGATGCTCTGCACCAGCAGGGCCTCGCGGACCAGCGCCGGCCGGTCGGGCGCGCCGGCGGTCTGCAGGAAGGACGGCTCGCCCGACGGAGCCTCGGGGTCGAGCACCGCCGCGGTGAGGATGCCGGAGCGGTAGGCGCCGGTGTCGATGGAGATGCGGTTCGGCGTGACGACGGGCCGGTCGCCCATGATCGTGTGGCCGTGCACGACGCGCCGCGGCAGCCGGCCCTCGAAGGTGAGGAACTCCTCGCGGATCCAGGTCAGGTCCTCGTGCGACTGGCGCTCCAGCGGCACCCCGGGGCGGATGCCGGCATGGACGAAGAGGTGGGTGCCGTCGTCGTGCGTCAGCGGCAGGGACGCCAGGAAGGCCGCGTGGCGGCGCAGTTCGGCGTCGCGCCCCTGCAGGGTCGGGACCGTGAGGCCGTAGCTCTCCACCGTGTGGGTGTAGAGCGTCCAGGCCCAGTCGGGCACCACGGCGCCGCGCGTCACGGCGGCGATGAACAGGTCGTCGTGGTTGCCGCGCAGCGGCACGAATCGGTCGCACGCGCGGCGCGGCCCCGCCATCACGCGCGCGATCACGCCGCGGGAGGCGGGGCCGCGGTCGACATAGTCGCCGGTGAAAACGATCTTCGCGGCGGCGCCGCGGCCCTCGGCGTCGCCCTCCACCGCGTCGAGCAACCGCTCCAGGAGGTCGAGGCGGCCGTGGATGTCGGCGATGGCGTAGGTGACGGTTCTCATCGACGCTGAGCTAGAGCCGAGCCGGGGCCGGCGCAAGGCGGGGCCGCCATGCGCCGCACGGGCTCACGCCCGCGGCGGCACCGCGGGATCGGCGAGGGCCGCGTCGGTGCGCTGCTCCTGTTCGGTCGGCAGCGACTGGGTGGCGGCCCGCATGGTGATCTGCGCCTCGGGCTCCGCGGGCCGCAGCGCGGTGTAGACGAAGGCCGCGACGGCCGAGCCGATGCAGGGCGCGACGATGAACAGCCACAGTTGCGCGAAGGCGCCGCCGCCCGCGAACAGCGCCGGTCCGATCGAGCGGGCCGGGTTGACCGAGGTGTTGGTGACCGGGATCGACACGAGGTGGATGACGGCCAGCGCCAGGCCGATGGCGATGCCGGCGAAGCCCACCGGCGCCTTGATGTCGGTGGCGCCGAGGATCACGAACATCAGCAGGCCCGTCATCACCACCTCGGTCACGAAGCAGGCGAGGAGCCCGTAATGGTCGGGCGAGCGGTCGCCGTAGCCGTTGGTGGCGAAGCCCGAGGCGGTGGCGTCGAAGCCCGCCTTGCCGCTGGCCACGAGGTAGAGCACCGCCGCCGCCAGGATGGCGCCGACCACCTGCGCGATCATGTATCCCGGCGCGCGGCGGGAATCGAACTTGTTCGCCAGCACGAGGCCCAGCGTGACGGCCGGGTTGAGGTGGCAGCCCGAGATGGGGCCGACCGCGTAGACCATGATGAGCAGCGACAGGCCGAAGGCGGCCGCCACCCCGGCGAAGCCGATGTGGGGGCCGGCCAGCACGGCCGCGCCGCACCCCCCGAACACGAGCACGAACGTGCCGATGCACTCCGCCGCGTAGTTCCGCATGGGCTCACCTCAGAGTCTGTGACGACAGGATCGCGGCGACGAGCGGCGCGGGGGTCCGGCATCCGAAGCGGTCGAGGGACGCCTTTGTTCCGCCCCAATTCATCCCCGCCGCCCGTCGCACGACCGTCACACAAGGCTGCGCTGATTCCCCCGTTCGGCGGGGGACGACGGGATGGGGATGCTCGCGGCGGTGGCGCCGGGCTCGACGCTGGCGGTCGTCTTCCTGGCGCTCTGCCTCGCGCTGGTGCTGGCCTTCGAGTTCTCGAACGGCTTCCACGACACCGCCAACGCGGTGGCGACGGTGATCTACACCCACTCGCTGAAGCCGGTCGCCGCCGTGGTGTGGTCCGGCATCATGAACTTCCTCGGCGTGCTGCTCGGCGGCATCGCGGTCGCCTACGCCCTGGTGGAGCTGATCCCGCCCGACGTGCTGTCGCCGCCGGACGGCGGCATCGCGGCCGGCATGCTGGCCGCCATCTTCGTGTCGGCGCTGGGCTGGAACCTCGCGACCTGGCTGATGGGCATCCCGAACTCGTCCTCGCACGCGCTGATCGGCGCGCTCGTCGGCATCGCGGTCGAGGACACGCTGCGGCACGGGCGGGCGCTCGGGCAGGGCGTCGATTGGCACGAGGTGTGGAGCGTGCTTCTGTCGCTGCTGGTGTCGCCGGTCCTGGGCTTCGGCCTCGCCATGGCGGCCTTCTGGCTGCTGAAGCGCTTCATCCACGACGAGCACCTGTACGAGCCGCCGAAGGGCGAGGAGCCGCCGGTGTGGTGGATGCGCGCCGTGCTGATCGGCACCTGCACGGCCGTGTCCTTCGCGCACGGCACCAACGACGGGCAGAAGAGCATCGGCCTCATCATGCTCACCATCATCGGCCTGTTCCCCATGACCTACGCGCTCAACGTCGACATGACGGGCGCGCAGCTCCGCGCCATCGCTGGCGACATGGGCGAGGCGGCCGCGCTGATCGGACGCTACGGCGACGACCGGCGGCAGCTCGGCGTCGCGGCGGCCCGCGCCATCGAGGCGCGCTTCGGCGCCGCGCCTTCGGGCTCGGCCATCCCGGCGACGGAACGCCCGGCGCTGCGCAACGACATGAACCTCGTCCTGACCGAGCTGAAGCGCGCCGGAGAAGCCGCCCGCATCGGCGAGGCCGACGAGGAGCGGGCGCACGAAATCCACGAGACGCTGATGGGCACCGCGCAATACGTGCCGCTGTGGGTGCGGGTGCTGAGCGCGCTGTGCCTCGGGGCCGGAACCATGATTGGCTACAAGCGCATCGTGACGACGCTGGGCGAGAAGCTCGGCAAGCAGCACCTCGCGCCCGCGCAGGGCGCCGCGGCCGAGGTGGTGGCGGCCGGGCTGATCGGCGGGGCGGGGTTCAGCGGCTTCCCGGTGTCGACCACCCACGTGGTCACGGGCGGCATCGCCGGGACGATGGTGGCCTCCGGCGCGGGGGCCGAGCCCGGCATGCTCCGGCAGATCGGCGTCGCCTGGATCCTCACGCTGCCCGCCACGGTGGCGCTGTCGGCTGGCCTCTTCTATCTCCTGTCGTGAGGCGAAACGTCGGACCTTTGCGCGCCCCTCCGAACCGGGCTATGCGTCCGCCCGACGTTAATCGAGGCTCGAATCCCACGATGCACACCACTCTGGCGACGGCCCTGACGATTCTCACCCTCCTGACCCCCACGCTGGCCTCGGCCGAGATCACCACCGACACGGTGCGGCAGAAGGCCGAGCAGGCCTGCTACGACGACGTCAACAAGCTGTGCGGCGACGCCATCCCGGACGAGGACAAGATCAAGGCCTGCATGAAGGCGCACCGCACGCAGCTCAGCCCCAAGTGCCGGACCATCTTCGACTCCTACGCGAAGTGAAGGCGCCGAGCCCGTCGCCATGCGGCGGCGGGGAGGGCGCGACGAGCGATCGACGACCCTGAAAGGCGTCGAGCAGTGCCTCCGAGCGATCCTCACAGGCATGCTCGACGCGAACCGGAACAGAACTCCCGCGTTTCCGTGGTGAAACCCGGCGCACCCGCGCCGCACCGAGCCCGCGAGACGCCCCGTTTTGCCCCACGCCGACAGCCCCGTCCTGCAGCCCTTCACCCTGGGCGACCTCGACCTCAAGAACCGCGTCGTCATGGCGCCGCTGACCCGCAGCCGCTCCTCCACCGAGGGCGTGCCGCCCCCCTTCGCGGCCGACTACTACGCCCAGCGCGCCGGCGCCGGCCTGATCGTCGCCGAGGCCACCAACATCTCGCCTCAGGGCGTCGGCTACGCCTACACGCCCGGCATCTGGTCCGACGCGCAGGTGGAGTCCTGGTCGCGCGTCACCGAGGCGGTGCACCGCAACGACGGCCGCATCGTCCTGCAGCTCTGGCACACGGGCCGCATCTCCCACCCGGACGTGCAGCCCGGCGGGCAGCTCCCCGTCTCGGCCTCGGCCATCCGGCCCGAGGGGCAGGCCTTCACGGCGAAGGGCATGCAGGACCACGTCACGCCGCGCGCGCTCGACACGGACGAGATCCCCGGCATCGTCGAGGATTACCGCCGCGCTGCCGCCAACGCTCGGCGGGCGGGCTTCGACGGCGTCGAGGTCCATTCGGCCAACAACTACCTGCTCGAACAGTTCGTGCGCGACTCGACCAACGAGCGCACGGACCGCTACGGCGGCTCGATCGAGAACCGCCTGCGCTTCCCGCTGGAGGCGGTGCAAGCCGCGATCCAAGGCTGGGGCACTGCCGAGCGGGTCGGCATCCGCCTGTCGCCAGCGACCACCGGCGTCGGCAACACGCCGCTCGACAGCACGCCGGCCGAAACCTACGGCGCCTACGTGGACGCGCTGTCGAAGCTCGGCCTGCTCTACATCCACGTCATCGAGGGCGTGACGCAGGGCAGCCGCGACATGCCCGACGGCGCCGAGCTCTCCGCCCTGCGCGAGCGCTTCGCGGGCGCCGTGATGAGCAACAACGGCCTCGACTTGGCGCTCTGCGAGCGCGAGCTCGCGGAAGGGCGCGCCGACCTCTTCGCCTTCGGCCGCCCCTTCATCGCCAACCCCGACCTCGTGTACCGCCTCGCCACCGGCGGTCCGCTGGCCGAGGCGCCCAAGGCGACCTGGTACGGCGGCGACTTCCACGGCTATTCCGACTGGCCGGGCATGCGGGGCCCCGTCGAGATCCGGCGCTGAGGGTCGGGGATCGCAGGGGCCCCGCCCCGCCCCGCCCCGCCCCGCCCCGCCCCGCTTCGCGTCGTCCGGCTCGGCGGTCCGCGTCGTGCGGTCCCCGCCGCGATGTTTGGTGGTGCCGTCACCCCGCCGTTGTCTTAGGATAGACACCCTCGCGCGTCCCGCAGGCCGGGGCAGTGCGCGGGCGTTCAGCCGGGCCCGCGACGACGGAGAAGCTCACCGATGGTGGATAGCGAGATGTTCAGCGCCCTGCGCGTGCGGGGGCGCCTGGAGGACATCGCCCGAACCATCGCGGAAGCCAGGGTGACGGGCGACGTCTACGCGAGCCTCGACGCGGTCGAGCACGCGTTGCTGGCCGTGATGGACGAGGTGGCCGAGATCGCCCAGGCGGTGGCCGACACGCAGGTGCGGGTCGAGCGGGACGGCGGGGGGCTCGGCGGCTGGGTGCGCCGCCTCACGCCGTTCCGCTCGGGGGATGCGGCGTGACGCGGTCCGCGCGTCAGCCCGCGAGGACGACGTCCCTCGCGTGGGCGCGCAACTGGGCCGTGGTGACGCCCGCGAGGCGGATGGCATCGCCCGTCTGGGGGTCCGTGATGAAGGCGCTCCCGCCGACGTCGCCGGTATTGCGGAATACTGCGGCCAGGGTCGTGAAATCCGCTGACGGCAGTTGAAGCGTGTCGTGGCCCGAGCCCCCGAGCTTGAAGCCGCTCACCACGTCGAGCCCGTCCCCGGCGCTGAACACGAAGGCGGTGTCCGGCTGCTGGTGGCCGGCGGCGACGTCGAAGGGCTGGAGCGCGACGGTCTGGCCGGGCGCCGCGAGGCTCACGATGCGCGACCCGCTCGACTGGAAAGCCGTCCGGGACAGGAGCGTGCTCCCGTCGGCCGAGTAGCTGTCCTGCCGGACCACCGTTTGGTCGCCTGAAGCGCCGCCTGCGAGCGAGAACGGGGCGTCGACCAGCGCGTAGCCGCCCGCGGCGTCGTGCACCGTGGCGGTGATGAAGCTCTGCGCGGTCGAGCCGATCGCGTCGACGAAGGAGAAGGTCCCGTCGGGGTTCACCGTCGCGGCGCCGAGGTTTCGGCGCGTGCCGCCCGCCACGGCGCTGATCTCGACGGAGGCGACCCCGCTCGGGCTCGACGCCCGGCCGGTGAGGACGGCGTCGCCGGCCGCGTCCACCGTGATGGCCGGATCGATCGACGCCGCGTCGCCCGGCGCCTGCCCGGCCGCGATGGCGGCCGCCACCGCCGCGTCGGCCTGCACCAGGCCTGCGCCCTGCTGGAGCGCGGGCAGGCCCTGGTCGATCGCGGTGGATCCCAGCAGCGCCGTCACCTGCGCCGGGGTGAGGTTCGGGTTGGCCTGAAGCATCAGGGCCGCCACGGCCGCCGCGTTGGGCGCCGCCGCCGAGGTGCCATCGAAGGGTTGAAACCCCGGAACGGTCGTGTAGATGCCGCTCGGCGCGTCGAAGTCGACCTTGCCGGCGTTCTGCGGCGCGGGGAGTAGATCGCCCGAACTGTCGTAGAGCAGCGTCCCCGGACCGACGTCGCTGTCGGCGTAATCGTAGCTCGGCGTGAGGCCAAAGGCCGCGCTGTTGGCGAAGTAGCTTTCGCCGACCGTGTTGACGCCCGGCACGAGCTGCTGCGCGCGCTCGTCCCCCGAGCCCTGGCCGCTCGCCTCGTCGTGGAAGATGCCGCCCGGGCCCGTCCCGCCCGTGAGGCCGCCGCTCGACAGGATCATCTTGAACGCCGAGGGGCTGACCTGCTGCCCGTTGAGCGTCACCGCCAAGCGGTAGTCGGTCGCCTCGTTCTCGACCGGGAAGGAGAAGTACACGTCGGCGGTCTGCACCCCCGCCATGGTCGCGACCCTGCCGGTGCCGACGCGTTTGCCCGACGCGTCGAAGACTTCGAGGCCGAGCGCGTCCGGGGCGCCCGCGTCGCCGGCCCCCTCGTAGGGCGCCGTCCATTCGAGGTCGACTTCGGTGCTCTTGCCGCCCGGGATGGTGACCGTCTCGTAGGGGGTGCCGTCGTCGAACACTTCGGCATCCGCGGCCCGGCCGTCGCTGAGCACGGTCGCCTGCGGGGTGAAAGGCTGCTCGAGGTAGGCCCGGCCGTAGTTGCCGGCCGAGGTGAACACATCGACGCCCGCCGCCACCGCGGCCGCCTCGGACGTCGCAGCGCCGGCATCGACCTGATAGTCGGGACCGCGCGTGTAGGTGATGTCGTCGACGATGATCTGGCAGCCCGCCCGCTGGAGCGCCTGGACCGCCGCCGCGAAATCCGCCTGCGAGCTGCCGTTGGCTGCGAAGTAGAGCTGCGCCCCGGGCGCGATCTGGTGCACCTCCTCGAGCATGGCGCGGCCCTCGTCATCACCCTGGCCGCTGTCCGTGAGCACCGTGACGGCTGAAGTGCCGTCCGGGTTGGCGGGCAGGTATCCGGCCGCTGCGTCGGCGTTCGCCGAGCCGGGCGCCACCCTGTCGAAGCTGCTCGAGATCACGCCGACCTTGACCCCGGCGCCGGTGATCGGGGCGCCGGTAGTGGGCGCGAGTTCCGTGGTCCGCGCGACGTCCGCCCTCACGGCACGGTCGCCGTCGGTGATCTGATACTTCTTGCGCGGGAGGGAGCCGGCGTAGCTGATCGTCGTGCCGCCCTGTCCGTCGTCGGCGACGTTCAACGTGCCGGCCGCGGCCTGCACGTCGTGCAGCTGAGTCAGCACCTGGCCCGCCGCGCCGTAGAGCGACAGCGTCTGCGTCGCGGCATCGTAGGCGGCGCTGCTCGCCACGACGCTGGTGACGTCGAGGAGGTCGCCGGAGCCGAAGCCCGTGATCGCGCCCGCGAAGACGTTGGGCGCCGCGATCTCAAGCCGGCCGTCGACGTCCGAGAACGCGATGGTCTGTCCCGACGACACGCTGCCTTCGAGGTCCACCGTGCAGGCGTCGCCCAACGTGATCGTGCCCGTGCCGATCAGCGCGCCGCCGACGTCGATGGTCGATCCCTCGATCAGGACCGCGGCGTCGTTGATCAGCGTCGCGCCCGCGGCCGCCGTGATGGCCGCACCCGCCTCGTCGGTGATGCGGCCTTCGAGGTCCAGCGTGGCGCCCGCCGCGACCGTGACGGACGCATCGTTGGTCACCAGCAGTCCGTTCTGGACCGACGGATCGCCCGACAGCGTCAGGATCGAGCCGGCGACCGCGTCCGCGACCGGGCAGGCGATCGCCGAGGTGCCGTCTGACGCGATCGTCGCCGAGCCCGCCAGCGTGACGGAGGCCAGCGACGCCAGGTAGGCGCCCGACAGCTGCAGCATGGCTGGGTCGCTCGCGCCGTCGCCCAGGGTGATGCCCACGCCGTCGTAGAACGAACCGTCCAGCCCCTCGGCACCGACGAGGTCGGCCGTGCCGCTCCCGACAGTGGCGGTGTCGCCCGGGATCGGCGCGCCCGGCGCCCCGGTGTCGCCCGCGGCCCACTGATCCGGGTCGGCCCAATCGCCCGAGCCACCATTCCACGTGCGGTCCGTCAAGGCGCCCCTCCCCCAAGGTTGAGGTGAAGCTTAGCCGATCGCGAGCGGAAGTCGACGCATTTCAACGCGGGGAGGAGAACGCGCGCCGATGCAGCCCGTCTCCGACCGGCTCGGCGGATCGCAGCGCCGACGGGGTGCTTAAGCATTCGTCGCTACGATCCCTCCGAATCGCGAAGGATGGCGGACCATGCGGCATGGGGTGGGCGCGGCGATGCCGGGCGTTGCGGTGCGGGGGGCGGCGATGCGCGCCCTCGGTGGGATCGGCCTCGTCGCCGCGCTGATGGCCGGCGTGGGCTCGGGCCTCTTCCATGTCGGGCAGGCGCTCGCCGGGCCGGGGCAGCGGCGCGCCGCCCTGCTGGCGGCCGGCGTGGACCCCATGCCGGTCGGCACCGCCCGGCAGGTCGACAGGGCGAAGCGCGATCGAGGTCCGAAGCCGTGAGCGGGACGGCGCACGGGTTGCTCTACCCTTTCCCCGGCGTGAGCCAGGACTGGCCGAAGATGGCGCCCGCCGCCGGGCCGCAGAACTGCTCGGTGAAGGGCGCGTCGAGCGCCGCCGCGCCGAACGACACCCGGACCGTCGTGGTTCGGTAGCAGCGCCCGCCCGGAAAGGCGTCGCCCGACACCCATCGCAGCTCCGCGCTCGCCGTCGCGCCGGGCGCGAGGCTGACCGGCAGCACGACCGGCCCGGGATGCATCCCGGGCGGCGGCGCGAAGCGGATCGGCAGCGCCCCGCCGCCCGGCCCCGCGAAGGTGATGCGGGGCAGGCCGGGGATGCGGCACCGGCCGGCGCCGCGGTTGCGCACCACCATCAGCGTGCCGCCGTGCTGCATGCCGTCGAAGGCGCCGTCCCGGCCGTCGAAGCTGAGGGCGAGGTCGGCCGCCGCGCAGTCCGGCGACGCGGGCATCGCCTGCACCACCGCCGCGGGCGTGAGGATCATCGGACACCTCCTGGCCAAACGAGAGACGGCCGCCCGTGGGCGGCCGTCGCATCGCTGTTCCGCCCCCCGGTGATCGACCGGTCAGTAGTCGGGGTCGTTCGGCACCTGGGCGTTGCCGTAGACCGGGCGCGGCTCGGCCGGGACGCCGGCGTCCGCCGCATCGAGCGGCTCCGGCCGGGCGAGCCGCCGCGTGCGCGGGCGGGTCGTGGCGTTGCTGCGCTCCTCGGCGACCTGCTGGTTCGTCGGCTGCGCGTCACCGAGCACCAGCACCTTGGTGCCGACGTCGACGCGTGAGTACAGGTCGAGCACGTCCTGGTTCATCATGCGGATGCAGCCCGACGACACGCTGGAGCCGATGGTGTAGGGCTCGACCGTGCCGTGGATGCGGAACAGCGTGTCCTTGCCGTCCTTGTAGAGGTACATGGCGCGCGCGCCGAGCGGGTTGCCGGGGCCGCCGTGCATGCCGAGGCCGCTCGGCAGCTTCGACATCGCGCCGACGATCTCGGGCTGGCGCGCGAACATCTCCTTCGGCGGATACCAGTCCGGCCACTCGCGCTTGGCGCCGATCGTGGCCTGCCCGGACCACAGGAAGCCCTCGCGGCCGACGCCGACGCCGTAGCGGATGGCCTGACCGTTGTCGATGATGAGGTAGAGGAAGTGCCCCTTCGGGTCGATGACGATGCTGCCGGGCGGCTGGTCGGTCGGGTAGTCGACCAGCGTGCGCAGGAAGCGCGGGTTGACGCGGTTGAGGTCGATGCCCTTGACCGGATAGGGCTCGTCCTTGACGGGGCCGTAGATCTCCTCGGCCTCGACCTCCTGGGCGAGGGCCGCGCGCATCGGCAGCGCGGCGAACCCCGCCAGCGCGACGCCTCCCAGCAGCATGGACCGGCGGCTTTGCTTCACCATCGACGTGATCTCCTGGTGCCAGCCTCCGGGCAGGGGCGGCCTCCGGACAGTCTGAGCACGACTTAGTCGATGTAACACAAAGGCCAGGGTCAAGGTTGCCCCCCGATGCCGGTTCGCGGGCTGCGTGTCTTCCGCGTGACAGGTCGGGGGAGGCCGCGGCGTCTTGCGCGGCGGCGCCCGCCGCTCGATGAAGGACGCCATGCCCCTGCATCTCCTCAAACTCTGCGTCGGAGCCGAGTCCGTGGCCGACCTCGAAGGCTTCATCGCCGAGCGATTGACCGCGCAGCGCCGCGCCGGGCAGGCGGCCGAGCAGCGCCACACCACCCGCATGGTGCCGAAGCGTCTCGCGGAACTGCTCGACGGCGGCTCGCTGTTCTGGGTCATCAAGGGCCAGGTCGCGGCGCGCCAGCGCCTCGTCGACGTCCGGCCCTTCACGGACGGCGACGGCATCGGCCGGTGCCACCTCGTGCTCGAGCCCGCCGTGGTGCCGGTGGAGGCGCGGCCCTGCCGCCCCTTCCAGGGCTGGCGCTACCTCGAACCCGCCTCCGCGCCGCGCGACGCCGGCCTGCTCGGCCCCGAGCTCCTGGCGCTGCCGGACGCGCTGCGGCGCGAGCTGCGCGACCTCGGGCTGATCTGACGCGTTGGCGATTGGCCGTCGCCGCTCTGCGGCGGCGGGCCGCTTGCGGTCGGGCCGGCGCTGCACGATGTTGAAGCGGTTCCGCCCCGAGCCGCGCCCCGAGGAGCCGCCGTGCCGCCGTTCGACGATCGCCGCGCGATCAACCGTTCCGCCTCGCCGAGCTCATCCGTCGACGCCTTCGACGGGTCGCGCCGCGCTCCCGCCCCCCACGCAGCCGGTACGCGCGGCCGGCTGATCTTCGCGCTCGACGCCACGATGAGCCGGCAGCCCACCTGGGACGCCGCCATCGCGCTGCAGGGCCGCATGTTCGACATCACCGCCAAGCTCGGCGGCCTCGACGTGCAGCTCGTGTATTTTCGGGGCCTGCGCGAGTGCAAGGCCTCGGCCTTCGTGTCGGGCGGCGCGGGGCTCGATCGGCTGATGAGCCGCATCCGCGTCGAGGGCGGCAACACGCAGATCGGCCGCGTGCTGGCCCACGCGAGGGACGAGGCGCGCCGGGCGCGCACCGGCGCCCTTGTCTTCGTCGGCGACGCCGTCGAGGAGCGCGTGGACCCGCTCTGCTCCACCGCCGGCGAGTTGGCCCTGCTGGGCCTCAAGTGTTTCATGTTCCACGAGGGGCACGACCGGGCGGCCGAGCGCGCGTTCCGCGAGATCGCCCGCGTGACCGGCGGCGCTTACGCGGCCTTCGACTCCTCCGCGCCGGCGAAGCTCGGCAGCCTGCTCGCCGCCGCGGCCGCCTACGCGGCGGGCGGCACGCTGGCCCTGGAAGGGCAGAACACGGCCGCCGATCGCGAGGCGGCCCGCCTGCTCCTGTCACAGATCCGCTGAAGGCGTGCCGATGATCCCTCTCGTCGCGGGCGTTGTGCTGTTCTGGATGGGATCTCTGCTGGTGCGCGAGTTCCTGCGCGCCAGCCCGGCCGCCGTGGCGCGCCGCATGAAGCAGGGCGGTGGCGCGGTGCTGGTCGTCTTCGCGCTGCTGATGCTCGTGCGCGGGCAGGTCGGCCTCGCGCTCGGCTTCGGCGGCCTCGGCTTCTGGCTGATGACGGGCCGCCGGGCGTCCGTGTGGGGCGCCGCCCGCGCGGTCCGCGGCGCCCCGCGCCCCGGCCGGACCAAGCGGGGGCGGGTGTCCCGCGTGCGCTCCGCCACCATCGAGATGGAGCTCGACCATGTCAGCGGCGTGATGAGCGGCATCGTGCTCGCCGGGCCGTTCGAGGGCGCGCCGCTGGCGCAGCTCGACCGCGACAGCCTGGCCTCGCTGCACGACTTCTGCCTGTCGGCTGACGTCGAGGGCGCGCGCCTCCTAGAGGCTTATTTCGACCGCCGCTTCCCCGGTTGGCGTGGAGCATCGCAGGACAAGGCCGACGCGGGGCGCGGTGGCGCGAACGCGGGCGCGGGCCCGGGCGCGCGCCGCGGCATGCGCTCGGGCGCGATGTCGGAGGACGAGGCCTACCAGCTTCTCGGCCTCGCGAAGGGCGCGAGCCGGGAGGAGGTCGCGCGCGCGCACCGGAGCGTGATGAAGAAGGCCCATCCCGACCACGGCGGCTCCACCGATCTGGCGGCCCGGGTGAACGAAGCCAAAGACGTCCTGATGCGACGACATCAGTGATGTTCCGCTGAAGGGAGGTTCGGGGGGATGGCGCCGGCGCGGGGCCGGCGGGCCGGGCGGCCCGTCAGTCGCGCGTGGCGAAGCAGGCGAAGCCCGAGCGCTTCAGCGTCCGGCAGGCCGCCTCCGCCTCGGCCGGCTCCAGCCCCGCGAAGCGCGCGCGGTAGAGCGTCGAATCCCCCTTCTGGACCTTCTCGGTGAAGGGCTTGGCCGAGGCCAGGGCCGACCGTCCCTCGTTGCGCGCCCGGCTGAGGAGGTCCTCGGCCGAGCCGGCGTCCGCGGTGGCGCCGACCTGGATCATCACCTCGCCCTTGTTGGCCGCCGGGCGGGCGGCCGGCGTCGTGTCGGTGCGGTCGTCCGGCGAGGCGTTGAACGAGATCGCCCCCGCCCTGCCGGCCGCGGCCACCTTGGCGTCCGGCGCCGCGGGGCCGAGGCGCACCGGCTGCGGGCCCGTCACCCACCGCAGGCTCGACGGCGTCGCGGTGGCGATGGCGGCGCCGGTCGACGAGGCCACCACGGTGCGGCGGTTGGTCGAGCCGTCGGCCGCGGGGTGGTTCGCGTCGGCCCCCTTCGGGGCGCCGGCGATGAAGGCCGGCCGGGCGCGGTCCGCGAGGTTGCGGGCCAGGCGCATCCTGTCGGGGGCGCGCTCCGGCGTCGGCACCGCCATCTCGGGGGCGATCAGGCTCGGGCCGCGCGGCACGGGGCGGGGCGGCACAGGCGCCGCGTCGTCCTCCGACGCGTTCTCGGCCGCGTCGTCGTCGCCGTCCGCCACCTGGGCGATCGGCCGGCGGGGCGGCTCGGGCGCGGCGCGTTCGACCGGCTCCGGCGCGGGAACGGCGCGGCGCGGCGTGTCGGCCGCCTCCTCGACCGGGCTGCCGGCGTCGGCGACGCGGGTGGCCGGGCCGGCCTGCGCCTCCTCGAAGTGGGATTCGAGCAGCCCCTCCATGACGTTGTCGCGGCTCGCCGCCGACTTGCCCCCCATCACCACGGCCACGACGTGCCGGCCGCCGCGCTGCACGGAGGACAGGAGGTTGAAGCCCGACGCGTTGGTGTAGCCGGTCTTGATGCCGTCCATGCCCTGCATGCGGGCCATGAGGTGGTTGTGTGTGCCGATCGTCTCGCCGCGGTACACGAAGGAGGGGGTCGAGAAATAGCGGTAGTAGCGCGGGAAACGGTCGTGGATCGCGCGGCCGAGGATCGTGAGGTCGCGCGCCGTCGTGATCTGCCGCATGTCGGGCAGGCCCGACGCGTTGTGGTAGAAGGTGTGCCTCATGCCCAGCGCGTGGGCCTTGTCGGTCATCAGCCGGGCGAAGGTCAGCTCGTCGCCGGCGAGGTTCTCGGCCACCGTCACGGCCATGTCGTTGGCCGAGCGCGTCACGATGGCCTTGATGGCGATCTCGACCGGCACGGTGGAGCCGGCCGGCACCCCGAGCTTGGTGGGGGACTGGCCGGCCGCGTGGGCCGACACCTGCAGGGGCGTGTCGAGGCTGATCCGGCCCTTCTCGAGCTGTTCGAACAGCAGGTAGAGCGTCATCACCTTGGTGATCGAGGCGGGATGGCGCGGCGCGTCCTCGTTGACGCCGTAGAGTTCGCGGCCGGAATTGGCGTCGATCACGATGGCGGAGAAGTTCGGCGCCCCCCCGCCCAGCGCCGTGCGGGCCGCATGCGCGACATGGGGCGTGTGGGCGTAGCGGTGGAAGCTGTGGCGCCCGCGGGCTTCGGCCGCGCCGCCGGCGGCCAGCACCGCCAGGGCCACGGCGGCCGGGGCGACGCGCCCCACGATCCGCTTCTCGACGCCACGCAACACCATGGAACTCATCCCCGCTCCGGGCCGGCGCGCGGCGCCTCGACGCCGCTCGCCCGTCCCGGTTTTCGCGTTGGACCGATCGGGCCGTGCCGCCGCCGGCGGCCGACCCGTGATCGAAAGGGCACAGTCGGGGAGGCTAGGGGTTCGCGGTTACATGGCGGTTAACGGAGCCTCGCCGGGACGGCTCGGATCGACGTCTTATGTTGCAGTGCACAAAACTGTTGACGCATTTGTGCGATGCACCTAAATGCGGCTCACGTCCCCGCCGATCCGGCGCGGCCCCGCAGGACCAGCCCCATGTTCAAGAGCGTCGAAGACTTCCAGCAGTTCGGCAAGAGCCAGATCGAGGCCGCCACCGCGTCCGTCGCCGCGGTGTCGCGCGGCATGCAGCAGATGGCCACCGAGGCCTCCGCCTACGCCAAGCGCAGCGTCGAGGACGGGTCGGCCGCCACGACGCGCCTGATGGGCGCGAAGAGCCTCGACGGCGCCGTGCAGGTGCAGGCCGAATACGCCAAGGCGGCCTTCGAGGGCCTCACGGCGCAGGTGGGCAAGATGAGCGCCCTCATGATGTCGGTCGGCAAGGACGCCGCGAAGCCGTTCGAGGCCGTGATGCCGTTCGACCTCGGCAAGTCCGGCGGCCGCTGAGGCGCTGCCTCGTCCCGTGTAACGATCCTGAAAGGCCCGGCCCCGCCGGGCCTTTTTCGCGTCCGCGGTCGCCGCGCTGACCGATCGCTCACGTCAGCGACACCAGGATCAGCCCGCCGATCATCAGCGCGCCGCCCGCGATCCGCCCGACCCCGGCCGCGTGGCGCTCGAAGCCCACCAGGCCGAAGTGGTCGAGCGCGATCGACGTCACGATGCCGGCCGTGACGACCAGCCCGGTGAAGAGCGCGGCGCCGAGGCGCTCGGCGAAGAGCACGGCCGCCAGCACGTAGAGTCCGCCGAAGACGCCGCCGATCCAGGCCCACCAGGGCGCCTGCGCGAAGCGCTCCGGCGCCGGCCAGCCGATGCCGAGCACCGGGATGCTGGCCAGGTAGACCGCGAGGTTGGCGGCGACCACGGCGAAGGCCACGAGGACCGGCTGGCCGAGTGCCTTGTTGAGGGCCGCGTTGGCGCCCGACTGCACCGTGGTGAGCACGCCCGCCACGACGGTGAGCAGCCCGATGACGAGCGGCATGGCGATCCTCCTCGCGTTCCGCACCCGCCGCCACCGCTGCACCGCCCGCGAGGCCGGGGCGGGGCGATCGCGCGTGCGGCGACCCCGGATCCCGTGGCGGGATCGTGGTCGCTCCGGCACGCGCCCTGCATCGCCGGCGCCGATCCCGCGGGCCGACGCCGCGGCGGCGGCGCAGGAACAAGCCGTCGCGGCCGAGCCCTCATCGGGCCACGATCGTCTCGAAGATTGTGCGCCGGAGCGGGTTCCGGCTCCCGTCACGGGTTTGTCAAGGATGACGAAGCGTCTCTCCGCGACCCCTGGCGAAGCCGGAATCCGGGCCGTACATTGTGAAACGAAGGCGCGTCGCCCCTCGGCGGCGCCCCTCGCCCACGAGGAACACCGGAACGTGCCTGCCCGTTCGATCGACGTCTTCCGCGCCCGAACGGTCGCTCCACCGAGCGCCGCCGGGCCGGCCGGTCCCAAGGAGCCGCGGCGTGGCGGCGACGGGTCGGGCACGGCGGTCATCACGCGGCCGAAGACGCAGACCAAGCGGCCCAGCATGTACCGCGTGCTGCTCCTCAACGACGACTACACCCCCATGGAGTTCGTCATCGAGGTGCTCCGCATCTACTTCAACAAGGGGTCGGACGACGCCAACCGCATCATGCTGCACGTGCACCACCACGGCGTCGGCGAATGCGGCGTGTTCACCTACGAGGTGGCCGAGACCAAGGTCACCCAGGTGATGGATTTCGCCCGCAAGCACCAGCACCCCTTGCAATGCATCATGGAAAAGAAGTGAAAGGCGGTCGCCATCATGCCAGCGTTTTCCCGCTCACTCGAACAGTCCCTGCACCGCGCCCTGGCCCTGGCCAACGACCGGCACCATGAATACGCCACGCTCGAGCACCTGCTGCTCTCGCTCACCGACGACACCGACGCCGCGGCCGTGCTCAAGGCCTGCTCGGTCGACGTCGACGTGCTGAAGAAGCAGGTCGTCGACTACATCGAGCACGAGCTCGAGAACCTCGTGTCCGACGGGCGCGACGACGCCAAGCCCACCGCCGGCTTCCAGCGCGTCATCCAGCGCGCCCACATCCACGTCCAGTCGTCGGGCCGCGAGGAGGTCACGGGCGCCAACGTGCTCGTCGCCATCTTCGCTGAGCGCGAGTCGCACGCCGCCTACTTCCTGCAGGAGCAGGACATGACGCGCTACGACGCCGTGAACTACATCAGCCACGGCATCGCCAAGCGCCCCGGCATGTCCGACTCCTCGAAGACCCCGCGCGGCGCCGAGGACGAGGAGCACGGCGGCGGCAAGGAGGGCAAGGACGGCTCCGACTCCAAGAAGAAGGACGGCGCCCTCGAGGCCTATTGCGTCAACCTCAACAAGAAGGCCAAGGACGGCCGCATCGACCCGCTCATCGGCCGCACCGCCGAGGTCGACCGCACCATCCAGGTCCTGTGCCGCCGGCAGAAGAACAACCCGCTGCTCGTCGGCGAGCCGGGCGTCGGCAAGACCGCCATCGCGGAGGGCCTCGCGCGCAAGATCATCAAGGGCGAGGTGCCCGAGGTGCTGGCCGAGGCCACCGTCTTCTCGCTCGACATGGGCACGCTGCTCGCCGGCACCCGCTACCGCGGCGACTTCGAGGAGCGGCTGAAGCAGGTGATGAAGGAGATCGAGGGGCACAAGAACGCCATCCTCTTCATCGACGAGATCCACACGGTGATCGGCGCCGGCGCCACCTCGGGCGGCGCCATGGACGCCTCGAACCTCCTCAAGCCCGCGCTGGCCCAGGGCTCGCTGCGCTGCATCGGCTCGACGACCTACAAGGAATACCGCCAGTATTTTGAGAAGGACCGCGCGCTCGTCCGCCGCTTCCAGAAGATCGACGTCAACGAGCCCTCGATCCCGGACGCCGTTGAGATCATGAAGGGCCTCAAGCCCTACTACGAGGAGTTCCACAAGGTGAAGTTCACCACCGAGGCCGTGCAGGCCGCGGTGGAGCTGTCGGCCCGCTACATCAACGACCGCAAGCTGCCCGACAAGGCGATCGACGTGATCGACGAGACGGGTGCGAGCCAGATGCTGCTGCCCGAGAAGAGCCGCAAGCGCACGATCGGCATCCAGGAGATCGAGGCCACCATCGCCTCCATGGCCCGGATCCCGCCCAAGACCGTGTCCAAGGACGACGCCGAGGTGCTGGGCCACCTCGAGGAGAACCTGAAGCGCGTCGTCTACGGGCAGGACAAGGCGATCGGCGCCCTCACGGCCGCCATCAAGCTGGCCCGCGCCGGCCTGCGGGACGGCGAGAAGCCGATCGGCTCCTACCTGTTCTCGGGCCCGACCGGCGTCGGCAAGACCGAGGCCGCGAAGCAGCTGGCCGCCTCGCTGGGCGTCGAGCTGATCCGCTTCGACATGTCGGAATACATGGAGCGCCACACGATCAGCCGCCTGATCGGCGCGCCCCCCGGCTACGTCGGCTTCGACCAGGGCGGGCTGCTGACCGACTCGATCGACCAGCACCCGCATTGCGTGCTGCTGCTCGACGAGATCGAGAAGGCCCACCCGGACCTCTACAACATCCTCCTGCAGGTGATGGACCACGGCAAGCTGACCGACCACAACGGCAAGGCGGTCGATTTCCGCAACGTCATCCTGATCATGACGACCAATGCCGGCGCGGCCGACATGGCGCGCGAGAACTTCGGCTTCACCCGCGCCAAGCGCGAGGGCGACGACGTCGAGGCCATCAACAAGATGTTCACGCCGGAGTTCAGGAACCGGCTCGACGCCGTGGTGCCCTTCGGGCGGCTGCCCGAGAAGGTCATCGCCAAGGTGGTCGACAAGTTCATCCTGCAGCTCGAAGCCCAGCTCGCCGACCGCAACGTGACAGTGGAGCTGACGGACGAGAGCCGCGCCTGGCTGGTCGAGAACGGCTACGACGAGGCGATGGGCGCCCGCCCGATGGCGCGCGTCATCCAGAAGGTCATCAAGACCCCGCTGGCCGACGAGGTGCTGTTCGGCAAGCTGAAGAACGGCGGCGCCGTCAAGGTCGTGGTGGTGACGGACGAGGCCGGCGCGAAGACGCTGGGCTTCGTCTATCCGGAAGGCCCGGTGCTGCCCCGTCCCGAGCGCGAGTTCGTCGAGGCCGGCAAGAAGCGCGACCCCGACGGCAAGAGGGCGCGCGAGCGCGCCGCCGCACAGGACGCTGACGAGGACGGGGACGAGGGGGGCGACGAGCCCGAAGCCCCCTCGCCCGACGGCGGCAGCGGCGGCTCCGTGCCCAAGGTGCCGCTGAAGCTGCAGTGACGGCGGCGCGCCGCTCGCGCGGCGCGGCACGCTCCTGTAGGACTGCTCCGATCATCGCCCGTCCGGGGGTCCCCCGGGCGGGCCTTCACGTGAATGGAACACCATGCCGTCTCAAGAGGATGTCGTCGCCGCGCTGGCCGGGGTCATGGGCCCCGACGGGCGCACGCCGCTGCCGCAGTCGGGTGTGCTCGGCGGCGTGGTGGTGCGCGAGGACCGGGTCTTCGTGTCTCTCGAAGTCGAGGCGTCGCGCGCCGCCGAGGCGGAGCCGCTGCGCGCCGCGGTGGAGCGCACCGTTGCGGGCTTGCCGGGGGTCGGCCGCGCCTTCGTGACGCTGACCTCGCAGTCGAAGGGCGGCTCGACCGCCAAGGCCGGCCCGGCCCAGCACGCCCACGCGCACGACCACGGGCACCACGGCCATTCCCACGCGCCGGCCGCTCCCGCGCCGGGCCCGAAGGCCCAGGCGGCGCGCGCCGCGCAGGGCATCCCCGGCGTCAGGACCATCATCGCCGTGGCGTCGGGCAAGGGCGGCGTCGGCAAGTCCACCACCTCGGCCAACCTCGCGCTGGCGCTGCGCAACCTCGGCCAGCGCGTGGCCGTGCTCGATGCCGACATCTACGGCCCGTCCATGCCGCGGCTGTTCGGCCTGAAGCAGAAGCCCGAGGTGATCGAGGGCAAGACCATGCGGCCTCTCGAAGCCTTCGGGCTCAAGGTCATGTCGATCGGCTTCCTCGTCGAGGAGGAGACGCCGATGATCTGGCGCGGCCCCATGGTCATGTCGGCCATCCAGCA
Source organism: Lichenibacterium dinghuense (assembly GCF_021730615.1). Taxonomy (NCBI): domain Bacteria; kingdom Pseudomonadati; phylum Pseudomonadota; class Alphaproteobacteria; order Hyphomicrobiales; family Lichenihabitantaceae; genus Lichenibacterium; species Lichenibacterium dinghuense. The sequence goes on along the minus strand of NZ_JAJLMN010000001.1, from coordinate 414,944 downwards.
GATGCTGCGCGAGGTCGCCTGGGGCGACGTCGACGTGATGATCGTCGACATGCCGCCCGGCACCGGCGACGCCCAGCTCACCATGGCGCAGTCGGTGCCGCTGGCGGGCTCCGTCATCGTGTCGACGCCGCAGGACCTCGCGCTCATCGACGCGCGGCGCGGCATCGCCATGTTCCGGCGCACCGAGGTGCCCATCCTCGGCATCGTCGAGAACATGAGCACCTTCGTGTGCCCGAAGTGCGGGGAGCGCTCGGACATCTTCGGCCACGGGGGCGCCCAGCACGAGGCGGAGCGGCTCGGCGTGCCCTTCCTGGGCGAGGTGCCGCTGGCGATGCCGATCCGGGAAACGTCGGACGGCGGCCGTCCCATCGTGGTCGCCGACCCGCAGGGGCCGCACGCCCAGGCCTACACGGAGATCGCCCGGCGCCTGATGGCGACGCTGCAGGGCTCGCGCAGCCGGCCGGCGCCGCGCATCGTCACCGAATGATCCGGATCCGAAAGGCCCACGGCCTTTCGCGGGGTGCGGGGCGGAGCCCCGCATCTATTCGGCACATCGACAAAATCAGCGGGTCGTCGATCGGCCAAATCACCGGCGCTCCGCGCCGTGCGAACGGGAGTGTCGTGATGCGCGAGGGGATCGGGCGGCGCCGCTTCGTGGCCGCGGCCGTGCTGGGTGCCGCCGGCGCGGCCGCAGGGGCCGCCCGGGCCGACGCGGCCGAGGTGACGTGGCGGCTGACGTCGAGCTTCCCGAAGTCGCTCGACCTCCTCTACGGCGGGGCCGAGCTCTTCGCCCATCAGGTCGGCGCGATCACGGGCGGGCGCTTCCGCATCGACGTCTTCCCGCCGGGCGAGATCGCGCCGGGACTCGGCGCGCTCGACGCGGTGCAGGCCGGCACGGTGGAGGCCTGCCAGACCGCGCTCGATTACTCTTACGGCAAGGATCCCGCCTTCGCGCTGCCGACGGCCTTCCCGTTCGGCATGAACGCGCGGGAGCAGACCGCCTACGCGCTGCAGGGCGGCGGCATCGAGGCCACCAACGCGCTGCTGGCCGACTACGGCGCGATCGCCTATCCGGCGGGCAACACCGGCGCGCAGATGGGCGGCTTCTTCCGCCGCGAGATCAAGACCGCGGGCGACCTCGCCGGCATGAAGATCCGGGCCGGCGGCCTCGCCGGGCGCGTGCTGCAGAAGCTCGGCGCCGTGCCGACGCAGACGCCGCGAGGCGAGATCGTGGCGGCGCTGGGGGCGGGCACGCTCGACGGCGTCACCTGGGTGGGCCCCTACGACGACGCCCGCATCGACGAGGCCGGCCGCCTGCAGAAGGTCGCGCCCTACTACTACTACCCCGGCTGGTGGCGCGGCGGCTCGATGATCCACGTCGCCTTCAACAAGGCCAAGCACGACGCCCTGAAGGACGAGTTCAAGGCGGCGCTGCGCACGGCCGCGCTGTCGACGCATGTCCAGGTGCTCGCCTCCTACGACGCCGCCGACCCCGGCGCGCTGAAGAAACTCGTCATCGGCGGCACGGAGCTGCGCGCCTTCCCCCAGGACCTGCTGGACGCCGCCTACAAGGCCGCCAATGACGTCTACAAGGAGATCTCGGACACCAACCCGCGTTTCAAATCGATGCTCGACGCCGCACTGGCGTTCCGCGCCGACCAGTACCTGTGGTGGCAGGTGGCGGAATACACGTTCGACAACTTCATGATCCGACAGCGCGCGCGGGGGTGAGGCCGGGCTCGGCAGGATCGCGCTCGATCACACCGGGGCCGCGACCGTCGAGCGACGAGAGGGAGCCTTCTCGGCCTGTCGAGTGCGGTGATGAGCCGGCACGTCCCCGACCGCACGAGCGACGAGGGCGCTATCCGGGTGCGGTACAGCTCAGCAGGACACGTCGGAGCCTGGCCTCGCCGATGCTGGCCATCGTTGGGCTCAAGCCGTCATAGGACGGACCTGAGCCTCGTCGCCTTCGACGCCGTACGGGGCGACGCCGCGCCCGCGCTTCAGGTCGCCTCTGACGATCCCTGGCTCATGATCGGCCAGCTCGTCGCAGAGGAGCTCCAAGTCATCCTCGTCGAGGGTGTCGAACCAAGGATGGCGAATGCCGCGGCGTGGCGGAGGCAGAGAGCGGCTGTCCTCCGGTGCCTCGGTCTTGCGGCGAGATCGCGCGCTGGGTGCCTCGTGAAACGTCGAGGAGCCGAACCTGTCTCCAGGGTATATCTCAACAATAGAATAACCCGCGGAGCACATGGACATGCTCCGCGGGCGTATTCTGGGGTGCGCCGCGTGGGCTCAGTAGGTCGAGCGTGGAAGATTCCCCGTTTCAACAACAGCCGCGGCTCATGCCCCTCTCACGAACACCCGGTCGTCGCCCCGCAGGTCTCGCACTTCAGGCAGGTCCCGTTGCGCACCATGGTGAAGTTGGCGCATTCCGGGCAGGCCTCGCCGACGTAGCCCTTCATGCGGGCTTCGGCCTTCTTGTCGGCCACCGCGGCCTTGGCGGCGGCGAAGCCCTGCGGCTCGCTCCAGGCCAGCGCGGTCAGCTCCGAGGCCACCTCCTGGCCGGCCTCGCGCTTCAACGCGGTGGCACCCTCGACGCCGTAGCCCTTGGCGGGCGCGGGGCCGCGCATGTCGGCCCGGCCGCCGCCGACCAGCATGAAGTTGGTCGGCTTGGAACGCACGAGGCCCTTCGACACCGGGCTCACCGGGGCCGGGCGGTCATCGCCGCCGGCCGTCCGGCCTTCGCGCTCGCCGGCGCCGAGCACGTCGAAGCCGATGTCGGAGGGGACCACGTGGGCGAGGTCGGTGCGGTCGAGGTAGGACACCGCGAGCTCGCGGAACACGTAGTCGAGGATCGAGGTCGCGTTCTTGATGGCGTCGTTGCCCTGCACGGGCCCCGAGGGATCGAAGCGGGTGAAGGTGAAGGCGTCGACATACTCGTCGAGCGGCACGCCGTACTGCAGGCCGATCGAGATCGCGATGGCGAAGCTGTTGATGATCGACCGGAAGGCGGCGCCCTCCTTATGCATGTCGACGAAGATCTCGCCGAGCCGCCCGTCCGGGTATTCGCCGGTGCGGATGTAGACCTTGTGGCCGCCGACCGTCGCCTTCTGCGTATAGCCCTTGCGGCGCGCGGGCAGCTTCTCGCGCTCCCGAGAACGCTCGACGCGCTCCACCACGCGCTCGACGATCCGCTCTGCCATATCGGCGGCGCGGGCCGGGGCCGAGGCCGCGATCAGCTCCTCGACGGCGTCCTCCTCCTCGTCCTCGTCGGCGATGAGCTGCGAGTTCAGCGGCTGCGACAGCTTCGAGCCGTCGCGGTAGAGCGCGTTGGCCTTGAGGCCGAGGCGCCAGGACTGCATGTAGGCGCCCTTGCACTCCTCGACGGTCGCGTCGTTGGGCATGTTGATGGTCTTGGAGATCGCGCCCGAGATGAAGGGCTGCGAGGCCGCCATCATGCGGATGTGGCTGTCCACCGACAGGTAGCGCTTGCCCGTGCGGCCGCAGGGGTTGGCGCAGTCGAACACCGCGTAGTGCTCGCGCTTCAGGTGCGGCGCGCCTTCCAGCGTCATCGCGCCCGCGACGTGGATGTTGGCGGCCTCGATGTCGGCCTTGGTGAAGCCGAGGAAGGGCAGGAGCTCGAAGGCGGGCTCCTCCAGCCGGTCGGCCGGCACCTTCAGCACGTCGACCAGGAAGTCCGAGCCCAGCGTCCACTTGTTGAAGGCGAACTTGATGTCGAAGGCGGACGCCAGAGCCTTGTCGAGAGCTTCGAGCTTCTCGTCCGTGAAGCCGCGGGCGCGCAGGGCCGCGGTGGTCACGCCCGGCGCCTGGCGCAAGTTGCCGTGGCCCACCGCGTAGACCTCGATCTCGGCGATGTCGCTCTCGCGGTAGCCGAGCGCGCGGAGCGCCTCCGGCACGGCGCGGTTCACGACCTTGAAGTAGCCGCCGCCCGCGAGCTTCTTGAACTTCACCAGCGCGAAATCGGGCTCGATGCCGGTCGTGTCGCAGTCCATCACGAGGCCGATCGTGCCCGTGGGGGCGACAACCGAGACCTGCGCGTTGCGGTAGCCGTGCTCCTCGCCGAGCGCGATGGCGAGGTCCCAGGCGCGGCGCGCGGCGTCCACCATGTCGGGGTCGGGCGTGTCGGCGCGCCGCAGCGGCACCGGCGCCACCGACAGGCCCTCGTAGCCAGTGGATTCGCCGTAGGCGGCGCGGCGGTGGTTGCGCATCACGCGCAGCATGTGGGCGGCGTTGGGAGCGTGCCCCGGGAAGGGACCGCGCTCGGAGGCGATCTCGGCCGAGGTCGCGTAGCACACGCCCGTCATCAGCGCGGAGAGCGCGCCGCAGATGGCGCGGCCGGCGTCCGAATCATAGGGCAGGCCCGACGACATCAGGAAGCCGCCGAGGTTGGCGAAGCCGAGGCCGAGCGTGCGGTACTCGTAGCTGAGGCGCGCGATCTCGTCCGACGGGAACTGAGCCATCAGCACGGAGGTTTCGAGCACCAGCGTCCACAGCCGCACGGCGTGCTCGTAGGAGGCGACGTCGAGCTTGCCGGGGCCGTCGCCCTTGAACTGCAGCAGGTTCAGCGACGCGAGGTTGCAGGCCGTGTCGTCGAGGAACATGTATTCCGAGCACGGGTTCGAGGCCCGGATCGGACCCGACGCCGGGCAGGTGTGCCAGTCGTTGATCGTGGTGTGGAACTGCAGGCCGGGGTCGGCCGAGGCCCAGGCGGCGTAGCCGATCTTCTCCCACAGGGCGCGGGCCTGGAGGGTCTTGGCGACCTTGCCGTCCGTGCGGCGCACGAGGTCCCACGGCCCGTCGGCCTCGACGGCGTGGAGGAAGTCGTCGGTGACGCGCACCGAGTTGTTGGAGTTCTGGCCCGCGACGGTGAGGTAGGCGTCGGAATCCCAGTCGGTCGTGAACTCGTCGAAGTCGACGCTCGTGTGGCCCTGCTTGGCGAGCTGGAGCACGCGCTTGATCATGTTGTCGGAGACGAGGGCGCGCCGGGCCGCCTTGATCTCGCGCTTCAGCGCCGGGTTCTTCTCGGGCGTGAAGCAGTCGTCGTTCGAGCCCTCGCAGTTGACGCAGGCGCGCATCACCGCCTTGAGGTGGCGGCGCGTCAGCTTGGAGCCGGTCACGAGGGCCGCGACCTTCTCCTCTTCTTTCACCTTCCAGTCGATGTAGGTCTCGACGTCCGGGTGGTCGGCGTCGACGACGACCATCTTGGCGGCTCTCCGCGTGGTGCCGCCCGACTTGATGGCGCCGGCCGCGCGGTCGCCGATCTTGAGGAAGCTCATCAGGCCGGACGACTTGCCGCCGCCCGACAGCCGCTCCTTCTCGCCGCGCACGCGCGAGAAGTTGGTGCCGGTGCCCGAGCCGTATTTGAACAGGCGCGCCTCGCGCACCCACAGGTCCATGATGCCGCCCTCGTTGACGAGGTCGTCCTGCACGGACTGGATGAAGCAGGCGTGGGGCTGCGGGTGCTCGTAGGCCGAAGTCGAGCGCACGAGCTCGCCGGTGCGGTAGTCGACGTAGGAGTGGCCCTGGCCGGGGCCGTCGATGCCGTAGGCCCAGTGCAGGCCCGTGTTGAACCACTGCGGCGAGTTCGGCGCGGCCATCTGCCTGGCCAGCATGAAGCGCAGCTCGTCGTGGAACGCGTGCGCGTCCGCCTCGCCGGAGAAATAGCCGCCCTTCCAGGCCCAGTAGGTCCAGGTGCCGACCAGCCGGTCGAAGACCTGCTTGGCGGAGGTCTCGGGGCCGAAGCGCTCGGCCTCCGGCAGGGCGGCGAGGGCGGCCTCGTCGGGCACGGAGCGCCACAGGAAGGAGGGGACGTCGTTCTCCTCGACGCGCTTCAGCCGCGCCGGCACGCCGGCCTTGCGGAAGTACTTCTGCGCCAGCACGTCGGCGGCCACCTGCGACCACGCCGCGGGGACGTCGAAGTCCTCGAGCGAGAACACTACCGAGCCGTCGGGGTTGCGAATCTCGCTCTTGGCGGAGCGGAACGGGATGTCGGCGTAGGGGAGGCCCACGGCCTGGGTATAGCGGCGCTCGATACGCATGGGTCTACCTCATCGCGCGATCGAGCGCGGAACGCTGAAGCGTCCTCTGCTCAACGCGGGCACGTCGTCAAGGGATCGGGTCGGCCTGAGCCGCACACGAGGTTGACGAACCCCGGAGCAGCACAGAATAAACGTCCGACTTTGCTGAGTCGATTCGAATCTCCGCCGACGGTTCCACCGCCGGCCGAGAGATTTTCTGCTGTGGATATTTCTAGGGTCGAATTGAGATTCGCCCGTTATCGTCCACTGATTCCTGCATCGAATCGGATTGACTCTGGTGGTTCAGGTTGGAGTCGGTCTGCTGCTTCAGCGGTGCGCGATCGGATCGTCATGTGACCACTTTGCCTCGGGAAGGTCACGAATGAGTTAACCATATGGTCGTGGTTGACCCCGAGCCGAAGGGTGCGACGTCCCGCCCCGCGCGTCACGCAGCACGCCATTCCGTGCCTTGCCTCGCGCCGCCGCGCGCCCTATGCCCAGGCGGAGCGAACCCGACAGCGAGCAGCCCTTTGTCCTATCCGGCCCCGCCCGAAGAGCGCATCACCTGGAAGACGCGCTTCCTCCGCTTCGCGACCTGGTGGCACGGCGGCACGATCAACACGCGTTTTTGGACCAGCCGCTTCGGCGAGCTCGTCGGCCACGACGAGTTCGGCAATGCCTACTACCGGACCATCGGCGGCAAGATCGATCCGGCCCTCGGCTTCGAGCGCCGCTGGGTGATCTACCGCGGCGAGAGCGAAGGCTCGGCGACGCCGCCCGGCTGGTACGGCTGGCTCCACCACCAGACCGATGTGCCGCCGACCGAGTCCGACTACGTGCCGCGCGCCTGGGAGAAGCCCTACCTCCCCAACATGACCGGCACGCCCGCGGCCTACCGGCCGCCGGGCTCGCTGCTCAAGGACGGCACCCGCCCCCGCACCGGCGGCGACTACGACGCCTGGACGCCGGGCTAGTCCGGGACGCCCGACGGGGCAGGGCCCTCGTTTCGCCGCAACGGCGGGCGACACGGGGGCGGCGGCGCGCGGCCGCATCATCGGAGGCGGGCGAGCACCTTGGCGGTTTCACGATCCATCACCCTCGGGACCGCCCTGGCCCTGGCGTCGCTGCTCGCCGCCGGCCCGGCCCGGGCCGACCGGATCAAGAACAACACGGCGGTGTTCTCCGGCCTCGACAAGATCACCGGGCGCATCATCTCGTTCAAGGCCACGATGGGCGAGACCGTGCAGTTCGGCTCGCTGCAGGTGACGGCGCGCGCCTGCTACACGCGACCCGCCAAGGAGGCGCCGCTGACCGACACCTTCGTCGAGATCGACGAGGTGGCGGCCGACCGCGCGCTCAAGCGCATCTTCTCGGGCTGGATGTTCGCGGCCAGCCCCGGCCTGCACGGGCTCGAACACCCGATCTACGACATCTGGCTGACGAACTGCGAGGGGCCGGGCGACACGGTGGCCGACCCGGCGCAGACGGCCGACGCCGACGGCGCGGCGGTGGCTTCCGCGCCGGCCGCCGCAGCGGCGGCCCCCGATGCCGCGCCCGCGACCGGCGCCACCCCGGCGCCCGCGCCGCCGCCGGTCCCGGAGGCGCCGAAGCCGCGGTCCAAGCGCGTCGCCCGCCCGGCGCCGCCGCCGCGCAGCGACACCGTCGCCGAGCAGCGGCCCGAGCCGCGCCAGCGCTTCTTCCCGACGACGCAGTATCCGACGGCGGTCCCGCCGGACGACGCGCCCCTCCCCCGCGAGCCCGCCGGGCTCCCGTCCCACGACCCCCGCTTCCGCTGAGCCTCAGCCCGGGGGAGCGAGGATGTCCAGCACGGCGGCGCCCGTCAGGGGCGCCCTGTCCCAGGCCTCGACGCGCCCCGGCCGGCGCACCGCCTCGGCGAGCCGCTTCTTGTAGCGGGCGCGCGGCACCTCGATGGCGCCGAGCGTGGCGAGGTGCGGCGTGACGAACTGCGTGTCGAGCAGGTGGTAGCCGCTGAGGCGCAGCCGCGCCGCGAGGTGCAGCAGGCACACCTTCGAGGCGTCCGTGCTGCGGTGGAACATCGACTCGCCGAAGAAGGCGGCGCCGAGCGCCACGCCGTAGAGGCCGCCGACCAGCGCATCCCCGTCGTAGGCCTCCACCGTGTGGGCGTAGCCCATGTCGAACAGGCGGCGGTAGAGGGAGCGGATCTCCGCGTTGATCCAGGTGTCGGGTCGGCCCGCCGTCGCCTCGGCGCAGGCCGCGATCACGGCGTCGAAGTCGCGGTCCACCACCACGGCGAGGCGGTCGCGCCGCACCGTCTTGGCGAGCGAGCGCGACACCACCATGCCGCCGAGCGGGAAGACGCCGCGGACCTCGGGGTCCATCCAGAACAGCGACGGGTCGTCGGCGCCCTCCGCCATGGGGAACAGGCCCATGCTGTAGGCGCGCAGCAGGATCTGCGGCGTGATGGTCGGGGTCGGTCGCTGGGGTCCCATGGGCCCGAAGGTGGCCCCGCGACGCGCGGCGGGCAAGCGCGGCCGGCGGCCGGCGTTCAGGATCAGCGGGGCAGGGCGAGCCCGGCCGCGGCCTTGACCAGGGGGACGTCGATCAGCGCCACGGCGATCCAGGCCGCCGTGGCGGCGAGCGGCAGGCGCCGCGCGAGGTTCGACCACGGGGAGCGGGCGTCCTCCGACCGCGGGTCGGGGTCGACCGAGCGGGAGAAGAGGGCCGGCACGGTGGCGGGGTGCCGAAGCAGGACGGACATGGCAAACTCCTATGCGGGCGACCCTAGGCCCGCCCGCCTTGCCGGCGGGTCAAGCCGAGGCGGCGAAATGTGTTGATCCGCGTTCACCGTGGTCCGGCCCGGCCGGCGCACGGGCAGAGCGCTCCGTTGCGGGCGCCTCCGCATCCCGTGTAAGCGTCGGGCCGGACGAACTGATCTCCGCGACCGCCGATGCCCTGACGCGGCGCGCGAGGACGCCCCCGGACGGGCGAGACGGGACCGAGCATGACCGACCTGACCGCAGCGGGCGCCCCGGGGGCGCCGGCCTCCCCCGAGGCGGCGGCCCACGACAAGGTGCTGATCGTCGACTTCGGCAGCCAGGTGACGCAGCTCATCGCGCGGCGCGTGCGCGAGGCCGGCGTGTATTGCGAGATCGTGCCCTTCGACAAGGCGGAGGGCGCCCTCGCGGCGATGTCGCCCAAGGCCGTGATCCTGTCGGGCGGCCCGGCCTCCATCCCCGACGAGGGCTCGCCCAAGGCGGCGCCGGCGATCTTCGCCGCCGGGCTGCCGGTGCTCGGCATCTGCTACGGCCAGCAGGCCATGGCCCACGCGCTCGGCGGCACGGTCGAGGGCGGCCACCACCGCGAGTTCGGCCGCGCCGATGTCGAGGTGTCGGCGCGGAGCCCGCTCACCGACGGCCTGTGGGAGCCCGGCGCCCGCCACCCCGTGTGGATGAGCCACGGCGACCGCATCACGGCGCTGCCGGACGGCTTTCACGTCGTCGCGTCGAGCGAGAACGCGCCCTTCGCCGTCATCGCCGACGAGGCGCGCCACTATTACGGCCTCATGTTCCACCCCGAGGTGGTGCACACGCCGGACGGAGCGCGGCTGATCGAGAACTTCCTGTTCCGCGTGGCCGGCGTGAAGGCGGACTGGACCATGGCGGCCTTCCGCGAGGAGGCCATCGCGCGCATCCGCGAGCAGGTCGGCACGGGGCGGGTCATCTGCGGCCTGTCGGGCGGCGTCGATTCCGCGGTCGCGGCCGTGCTGATCCACGAGGCGATCGGCGAGCAGCTCACCTGCGTCTTCGTCGACCACGGCCTCCTGCGCGCCGGCGAGGCCGCGGAGGTCGTCGGCCTGTTCCGCGACCACTACAACATCCCGCTCGTGCACGCCGACGTGTCGGACATGTTCCTCGGCGAGCTCGCCGGCGTCACCGACCCGGAGCAGAAGCGCAAGACCATCGGCCGCCTGTTCATCGACGTCTTCGACGCCGAGGCCAAGAAGCTCGGCGGCGCCGACTTCCTGGCCCAGGGCACGCTCTACCCGGACGTCATCGAGAGCGTGTCGGCGACCGGCGGGCCCGCGGTGACGATCAAGTCGCACCACAACGTCGGCGGCCTGCCCGAGCGCATGAAGATGAAGCTCGTCGAGCCGCTGCGCGCCCTGTTCAAGGACGAGGTGCGCGTGCTCGGCCGCACGCTGGGCCTGCCGCCGGCCTTCGTGGGCCGCCATCCCTTCCCCGGCCCCGGCCTCGCCATCCGGTGCCCCGGCGAGGTGACGCGGGAGAAGCTCGACATCCTGCGCCAGGCGGACGCCATCTACCTCGACGAGATCCGCCGCGCCGGCCTCTACGACGTGATCTGGCAGGCCTTCGCGGTGCTGCTGCCGGTGCGGACCGTGGGCGTGATGGGCGACGGCCGCACCTACGACCAGGTCTGCGCCCTGCGGGCCGTGACCTCGACGGACGGCATGACGGCGGACTTCTTCCCCTTCGACATGGCGTTCCTGGGCCGCGCCGCGACCCGCATCATCAACGAGGTGCGCGGCATCAACCGCGTGGTCTACGACGTCACCAGCAAGCCGCCGGGCACGATCGAATGGGAGTGAGGGGATAAGCGTCCCCTTCGGCCTGAGACCCGGGGTGGAGCCTGCCCCGGCCGTGGCGCAACCCTGGCGATCGTCGGGCGTTGGCGAACGTCAGACAACAGGGAGGTTCCCATGCGCTCGCTCATCGCCGTCGCCGTCCTCGCCGGCTCGCTCGCCGCCGTCTCCACCGCCGCCGAAGCGCGCGGCTGCATCACCGGCGCCATCGTGGGCGGCATCGCGGGCCACGCCGTCCACCACGGCATCGCGGGCGCGGCCGCGGGCTGCGCGGCCGGATCGGGCGCGTCGCACTACTACCGCACCCACAACAATGCCGCCGCCCTGCGCCGCAGCCAGCAGCAGGTGACCCCCAGCGTCGCGCAGTGACCCGCCCATCGACGCCGTCCGCCGGGCGGCGACCCGCCCGGCCCCTCTAGCGTTCAGCGGCGGGCGGCCCGGCCCCGTGCCACGGCCAGACCGGCGCCGATCAGCAGCCCCGCCGCGACGGCCCCGGCCGCCACCGGGCTGACGCCCGGCTTCGGACCCGAGCGGCCGACGAACCAGTCCAGCGCTCCGCCGAGCTTGTCCGCCGCGTCGTGCTCGTGGGGGTGGCCGTGGCACATCACGATCCGCCGCGGCTCCAGGGCGATGAGCCGCTCCGCCGCCTCGCCCACGGCGCGCCCGTTGAGCTTGAGCAGCATGCGCAGGTGCACGGGCGCGCGGCCGTCCGGCGCCAGCATGCCGGCCGCCTCCATGACCCCGCGCGTCACCGGCGGCACCTCGCCCGGCTCGACGTTGACCACGAGGTCGGCCACCAGCAGCGTCCGGCTGGCGCGGTGGAACATCGCCACTTCGGCGAAGGGGCCGGAGGTCACGAGCACCTGGTCGATCTCGCCGCGCCAGGGCGGGGGAGCGGTGTCGCCCAGGTCCGCGTCGATGCGCAGCCCCGCGGCCCGCACCTGAGCCCGCCGGCTCAGCCCCGGCGCGCCCCAGGTCACCGCATCGGGGCAGGCGCGCTGCCAGTCCCGCACGAACATCCAGTGGGCGACGTTCGGCGCGACGAGGTGGCGGACCGGGCCGATCTCCTCGACCGCGCGCTGCAGGGTGGGCGAATGCTGCGTCGGCGAGTAGAGCAGCAGGCCTCCGTCCGCGAGCCGCACCACGCTCATCCGCACCGGCAGGGTCAGGCCGAGCGGGTGGATGGGCGCGGCGTCGACGGACCACAGGCCGTCGTCGACGGGCACCGGGCGATCGGAGAAATGGTCGGTGGGGTCGGGCATGGGGCACTCCGCGGTCGTCGCTGCTTGCGCGATCCCGGGGTCGACGCCCGCGGCGCGACGCGGGTTGCACGACGGCGACGGAGCGCCCGTTCCGTCAGGCCCGCTGGCGGCTCGGGGCGGGGTCGAGCACCGAGGGGTGCGAGCTCATGCCGTCGCTGTGGGACTGTGGCCGGTGTCCGGCGCGGTCGTCGGGCGCAGCTTCGGCCCGCGCCTCCCCCTCGCCCGTCGCCGCGCGCTCGGCGACCTCGCGCTCGGCCTGCCGCCAGTGCTGGTCCTGGTAGCCGTCGGCGTAGCCGCTCTCCACCCAAAGCTGATAGGCGCGGGCCCTGACCGCGGCCTCGTCCCTGTTGTCCATGCTGTCCGACTCCGGAGGCGGCGCGGATCCGACGGAGGCGCCGCCCGTTTTTGGACGCCTTTCGGTCAGAGTCGGTTCCGCGACGGCATGCCCCGCGGCTCGCCGGGCGTCATTCGCAATCCGTTCGATCCCTTCGGGATGCGGATTTCGGCTTCGCTCATGCGCCGCGCGGGCTGGTGATACGGCACCTCGGCCTGTTCGGCCGGATGCCGTATCAGAAGGCGTAGCGCACGCCGCAGTAGGGCATGACCTCCGCCAGCAGCGCCCGGAAGCGCGCGAGCCAGCGGCCTTTCCAGCCGGTGCGGTATCTGAGGTTCACGCCGCCGCCCTCGCTGGTCTTGGTTTCCTGGATGTCGGGCGTCCAGAGCCAGTCCTCGGCCTTGGGGTGCCACCGCAGGTTCACCTCGTGCAGCGCGGCATTGTGGGTGAGCATGATGATCTCGGCCCGGAGCTGGCGCTTCGCGGGTGCGGACAGCGCGGCGTCCACGGCCTCGAACAGAGCGCGGTAGTCGGCCTCCCAGCCGGGGTACAGGATCACGGGCGAGAAGTTGGCGTGGACCTCGTAACCGGCGCGCACGAAGTCGTCGATCGCGGCGATGCGCTCCGCCATCGGGCTCGTGCGCACGTCGACGACCTTCGCGACGCGCTCGGGCATCAGCGAGAAGCGCACGCGCGTCTTGCCGCGCGGGTCGTAGCCGAGCAGGTCGCGGTTCACAGCCTTGGTGGCGAAGGAGCCCTTGGCGTGCGGCGTGGCCGCGAACATCGCCACGAGGTCGCGCACGTTGTCGCTGAGCAGCGCGTCGACCGACAGGTCGCCGTTCTCGCCGACGTCGTAGACCCAGTCGGCGGGGTCGATCTGGTTCGGCTCGGGCTTGGCTCCGAGCTTCTTCGCGTGGCGCGCGATCGCCGAACACACCTCGTCGCAGTTCACGAAGAGCGAGATCGGGTTGGCGTAGCCCTTGCGGCGCGGCACGTAGCAGTAGGCGCAGGCCATGGCGCAGCCGTTCGAGGTCGAGGGCGCGATGAAGTCGGCGCTGCGGCCGTTGGGGCGCATGGCCATGCCCTTCTTCACGCCGAGCACCAGCGTGGTGCGCTTAGTGCGCAGCCAGTCCTCCGCCAGCCCCGCGTTGCCGTGGAGCTCGGGGATGCGCCAGTGCGACTCGACCGGCACGCGTCGCGCGTCGGGGAAGCGGGCCAGGATCTCGCGCCCGCGCGGGAAGCCCTCGACGGCCGGCTCGAGATAGATCGTGTCGACGGCGAGCAGAGACCGGAGGTCGGACATGGCTGGGACGGACTCGGCGGGGCGTCCGGCTCAGATGGTCCAGGGCGCGCCCGCGCGCCAGTCCCGGAGGCGGCGACCGGCCTGCCACCGCACGACCGCGCTGGGATCGCTTCGGTCCGGAGGGCAAGCCCGGTCCCGATTCGTTCCTGTGGATAACCTGTGGAAAACCCTTGAACAGAAAGGGAACGCCGCTAGCTTGTCCCCAACGGAGCGGACGAGGTCACGCCATGGCGACGCTGAGGGAATTCGAGGACGCGCTGCGCGAGCAGGGGATGTCGATGGCGCTGGCCATCCTGGCAAGCCTCAAGGAGCGCGACCGCGCCCGCCGCTCCGCCGTGGCGCCGGCCCGTCGCCTCACCGGGCAGAAGATGACGCCGGAGCTCGCGCGACGCATCCTGGAGCTGCACGGCACGACCGGCATGACCCAGCAGGAGATCGCCTTCAAGGTCGGCGTCAACCAGGGCCGCGTCAACGAGGTCATCAAGCGCGGCAAGTGGCTGAGCGACGACCCGAACTCGGAGGAAGCCAAGGCGCGCGACAAGGCCAAGGCGCGCATCGCCGCCGGGCCGAAGTCCACCGCCGCGGCGCGCAAGCCGCGCGTGCGAGTCCCCGTGGCCGAGAAGGCCAAGGCGCGCCCCGCCCCGGCCATCACGGCGGCGCCGAGCGGGCAGCTCACCTTCCTGTGATGCGGACGGACGGCGTTCACCGCATTTCAACCCTGCTGGAGCGCGACGCCGATCGGGCACTTTGTCTCCCCTCGGGTCGCTTGCCAAAGGCAGAAACCCGTGTATCCTCTGGTCATCGTCAACCAAACGGAAGGAGGTGATCTAGTGTCTCATTGTTTCACGCTGTGTGGGGCTCTGGTCTTCTCTTCGGTGAAGTCCGCGTAACGAGTTCTGGGCCGCACAACGGCTGACAATGCTTTCGCTCTTCGGAGCCTGATATGAGCCGCGGCGCCCGTGAGGGTCCCGCGGCTTTTCTCGTTCGGGGGCTCAGCGCCTGGCGCGGCGAGGCGGCGCCACGGCCGGCATCGCCCCCGTGAGGCTGGACAGCGCCGAGGCGGTGAGCGTGAAGCGCGGCGGCGCGAAGATCTGGTCCTCGTCCAGGCTTTCCCGCAGCAGCATCCCGTGGTGGACCAGCTTCTCGGCCACGTCGCGCACGCGGCGCACGGGGAAGAAGCCCGGATAGGTCGGCGTCCACTCATCGGCGTCGAGGTCGAGGGGCACGAGGTCGCGTCCCGAGACGAAGATGTAGGCCAGGAGCTGGTCCGACAGCGACGCCGCCCCCAGGAAACGCGTGGCGAGCTGCGCGCGCCGCGCCGCGAAGCCCTGGGCCACGCTGGCGACCTCGTCCCAGGCCGCCCGGTCCTCGACGTCGAAGCTGGCATCCGCGAGCCGGCCCCAGCGCCCCGCCACGTCCACCATGGGCAGGGCGAACAGGTTGCCGGTCGTGCGCAGTTCGGCGATCTCGCCGAGCCGCAGGTCCTCGGTCAGCAGCACCACGTCCGGGTTGCCCGGCCGCGACAGGTCGAAGGCGCGCCCGAGCCGGAGCCGGTTGTCGTGCGACGGCTCGGCGGCGAAGCGCGCGCGCGGGCGCCGCTCGAAGCCGTGGCTCCGCCACGCCTCCAGCACCTCGCGCTCCGCCGCGGCGCGGCGCAGTTCGGACAGGCAGCCCTCGACGGCGTCGACGAAGGCGGGCAGGTTCAGCGGCTTCTGCACGATGGCGTCGAAGACGATGCCCTCGGCGTCGCGCAATTCCAGCCCGCCGGGGTCAGCCGTGACGCCGATGAATCTTGTGTGGGCCGCGGGGCCGCCGTCCGCGCAGATGCGCCGCGCCGCCGTGGCGCCGTCCACGAAGGGCAGATGGTAGTCGAGCACCGCCACGTCGAAGCGCGCGCGGCGCAGCGTGGCCAGGGCCAGCGCGCCGTCCTCCGCCACCGTCACGGCGTGGCCGCGGTCGCTGAGCACGGCCGCCATCACGTCGCGCGCGATCTCGTCGTCGTCGGCGATCAGGATCTGCGCTGCCATGACCGGACGGCCTCCTTGGTCCGCCTCGATCTTGCACCCGTGATGGTAAATTCTTCGCTGCGGGGCGGTGTCAGGGCCGCCCCGCGGGGCTTCTGCCCAGCAGCGTCGCGGCCTCGGCCAGCGCCGCCCGGATGCGGGTCGGGATGGCCGGGCTCGTGCAGACGATGGTGGGGCTCGGATGCGGCATCTCCAGCACGGGCAGGCCGGGCCGGGCCGCCTCCAGGATCGGCCGCGCGCCGGCCGCGACGCGCCCCGCCAGCACCGCGACGGCGAGGCGGGGCAGCAGCGCCAGGAAGCCCGGCAGCTCGGCGATGCCTGCCGCGACCTCGCCCCGCCGCGGCGCGCGGTTGCGGGCGCCCGCGGCGTGGATGACCCAGGGCACGGCGTTCCAGATCACCGTGTCGGCCCGCGCGATGCCGGCCTCGGCGGTGAAGCGGCGGATGTTGGCGGCCGTGCCGGTGGGGTTGTCGCGGCTCACGAAGCGCAGCGGCTCGGCGCCGGGGCCGGGCGTCTCCAGCAGCAGCAGGAGGCGGGCCTCGGCGCCGCCGTCCGCGGGGTCGACATCGGGCACCGCGGCGTAGCGGGCCCGGAGGGCGTCGACGAAGCGGCCGAGCGCGGCGACGTGCGGCGCGTCGCGCATCGCGGCGCGGGCGAGGAGCACGGCCGGGTCCGCCAGGGTGCCGCGGAGCCGCTCGGGCAGCGCGGGCGGGTCAGACGGCGAGGAAGCCACCGTCCACCGGCAGGGTGTGGCCCGTCGTCATGGCGGAGGCGGGCGAGAGCAGGAACAGCACGGCCTCGGCGACCTCGTTCGCAGTGGCGAGGCGCCGCATTGGCATGGCGTCGAGCACGCGCGCCGTGGCGTCCGGGTCGGCCAGGAGACCGCGCGTGAGGTCGGTCTCGACATAGGTGGGCGCGACGGCGTTGACCCGGATGTTCAGCGGCGCCCACTCCACGGCCAGCGCGCGCGTCAGGTTCACCACGCCGCCCTTGCTGGTGTTGTAGGCCACGTTGGGGAACAGCCCGCCCGAAAAGCCCATGATGGATGCGACGTTGACGATCGCGCCGCCGCGCCCCTCCATCTGCCGCGCCGCCTCGCGGCAGCACAGGAAGGTGCCGGTCAGGTTCACCCCGATCACCCGGCCGAAGTCGGCCGCCCGCATGTCGAGGGCGCGCGCGCGCACCGTGATGCCGGCGGCGTTGACGAGGAGGTTGACCGGCCCGAGCGCTTCGCGCACGGCCGCGAAGGCGGCCCCGACCGCCGCCTCGTCGGACACGTCGCAGCGCTGGAAGCGGTCCGGCGGCGGGTCGCCCGGCGACAGGTCCAGCACGGCCACGCGGGCGCCGGCCGCGGCGAGCCGCGCCGCGCAGGCCGCCCCGATCCCGCGCGCCCCGCCGGTGACGGCGGCCACGCGGCCGGCGAGCGGGTGGGGTGCGGGATCGATGTCCATCGGCGGCTCGCCTGTCGTGTCGAACCGGGGCATGCTGCTTCCGGCCGCCCCTCAACGCGCGGACCGGACCCGGAGATCGACCGTGTCGGACGGGGTGCTGCCGGCGAGGCCGGCGGCCGCCGCGCTGGCCGTGGTGGTGCGGGGCCGCGCGGTGCTGCTCGTGCGCCGCTTCAACCGGCCCGACGCCGGCCTGTGGGGGGGAGGGCCGGGCGGCGAGATCGAGGGCGGAGAGGCGATCGTCCCGCGGGCGCTGTCGCTGGGCGAGCCGGGTCAGGCTTCAGGCATCCGCCTCGGCGCCGCGGATGTAGGGCTCGACCACGCCGCGCAGCTTGATCGTCATGGGCCGGCCGAAGCGGTCCTTGGCGTTGCCGGCGGCGACTTTGATCCAGCCCTCGCTGATGCAATATTCCTCGACGTTGGTCTTCTCCTTTCCGTCGAAGCGGATGCCGACGTCCTGCGACAGGATTGCCTCGTCGTAATGCGGGCTGTTGGGATCGACGGACAGGCGGTCGGGGAACTGCACGGTCAAGGCTGAGATCCTTCTCTGGAACGTCGCGCTGTCTAGCCGCCCGGCGGCCGGCGATCCAGCCCCGCGCGGGACGCCGCTCAGGAGGTCGCGCCGTCGCAGTCCGAGGTCGGCGCGCCGGGCGGCAGGGTCACGTGGAACCGCTGGGTCGCGACCACCGTGCGGCCGGCCGAGACCACGAAGGTCCACTCGCCCGGCCGCATCTCCCAGGGGTGGTCGAAGGTGAAGCCGGCGTGGGTCTGCCCGAACACGACGGCGCTCGCGAAGGCGTCCTCGCCGCTGGTCGCGCCGTCCGGCGCCGTGAAGGCCGGGTGGAGGACGTGGACGATCACGGCGGGCGGCTCCGGCTCGCCGGGGCCGGGGACGATCCGGAGGTGCAGGCCGAAGCTGCGGCAGAGCCGGGCCTCGATCGCGTCCGTCCGCTCGATGTAGCGCTGGTGCGACATCGGCACCGCGGGGGCGAGGCCGGTGCCGCCCGCGCCCGGCGGCGGTGCGGGGGCGCGGCGCCCCGTCATCGTGCCGAAGTCGAGCACCTCGGCGGAGGGCGCGGCGGCGGCCGGCCCCGCGAGGCAGAGCCCCGCCAGGAGCGCGGCGCCGAGGTGGGGGCGGGGGCGCATGGCCGCCTCAGACCTCCTTCGCGGCGCGCTTCAGCGCGTAGAGGGCTTCGAGCGCCCCCTTGGGCGTCAGCTCGTCGGGGTCGATGGCGTCGAGCGCGTCGCGCAGCGGGTCGCGGGCCGGCTCCGGGTCGTGCTCGGGCGGGGCCGGCGGCGGCGTGTTGAGGTTGGCGAAGAGCGGCAGGTCGTCGAGCAGGCGCTCGACCGGGGAGGAGCGCGCGCCGCGCTCCAGCTCGGCCAGGATCGTGCGGGCGCGCTCCACCGCCGAGGCCGGCAGCCCCGCGAGCTTGGCCACCTGGATGCCGTAGGAGCGGTCGGCCGCGCCCGGCACGACCTCGTGCAGGAACACCACGTCGCCGTGCCATTCCGTGACCTTGACGGTGAGGTTGCCGAGGCGCGGCAGCTTGTGGCCGAGCTGGGTCAGCTCGTGGAAGTGCGTGGCGAAGAGCCCGCGCGACCTGTTCCTGTTGTGGAGGTGCTCCATAGCGGCCCAGGCGATGGAGAGGCCGTCGAAGGTCGCGGTGCCGCGGCCGATCTCGTCGAGGATCACGAGCGAGCGCCCGGTCGCCTGGTTCAGGATCGCCGCCGTCTCGACCATCTCGACCATGAAGGTGGACCGCCCGCGCGCGAGGTCGTCCGCGGCGCCGACGCGCGAGAACAGCCGGTCGACGACACCGATACGGGCCTCCGCGGCCGGCACGAAGGAGCCCGCCTGGGCCAGGATCGCGATGAGGGCGTTCTGGCGCAGGAAGGTCGACTTGCCGGCCATGTTGGGCCCGGTCACGACGGCGATGCGCCCGCCCGTGGTCTTCGACCGCGCGGGCCCCTCGACGCCGCTGAGGTCGCAGCCGTTGGCGACGAAGTCGGCGCCCTTGCTCTTCAGCGCCGCCTCGACCACGGGGTGGCGCCCGCCCGCGATGCGGAAGGCGAGGGAGCGGTCGACCGTGGGCCGCGTCCAGCCGCGCGCATCCGCCACCTCGCCGAGCGCGAAGGCGACGTCGATCGCGGCCAGCGCCTCGGAGGCGGCGCGGATGCCGTCGGCCTCGGCCAGCACGGTCTCGACGAGGCCGGTCCACAGCTCGCGCTCGATGGTGAGGGCGCGGTCGGCCGCGGAGGAGATCTTGGCTTCCAGCTCGCCGAGCTCGGCGGTGGAGAAGCGCATGGCGCCCGCCATGGTCTGGCGGTGGATGAACAGCGCGTTGTGGGGCGGCACGCGCCATGTTTCGCCGACCTGCGCCGTGACCTCGATGAAGAAGCCGAGGAAGTTGTTGTGCTTGATCTTGAGGGTGCGGACCTCGGTGTGCTCGACGTAGCGGGCCTGGAGCGCCGCCACCACGCGGCGCGTGTCGTCGCGCAGCTCGCGGGCCTCGTCGAGCGCGAGGTCGTGGCCGGGGCGCACGAAGCCGCCGTCGCGCGCCATCAGCGGCAGGTCGTCGGCCAGCGCCGCGCCGAGCAGCACGCTCAGGGCGGCGTCGATGCGGCCCGCGCCCGCGGCGGCCTCGGCGAGCTCGGCCGGCAGCTCGGGCTCTTCCAGGAGCCGGCCCGACAGAGCGTAGGCGGCGGCGAGGCCGTCGCGCAGCGCGGCGAGGTCGCGCGGGCCGCCGCGGCCGAGGCTCAGGCGCGACAGGGCGCGGGCCATGTCGGGCGCGCGCTTGAGCGTCGCCCGCACCTCGGCGCGGCGCCGGCGGTCGGAAGCGGCGAAGCCGACGGCGTCGAGCCGGGCGGAGATCCGCGCGGGATCCGTGAGGGGGCCGGCGAGGCGCTCGGCGAGGAGGCGCGAGCCCGCGGGCGTGACCGTCAAGTCAACGGCGTGGAGCAGCGAGCCCTGCCGCTCGCCGCCGAGGGTGCGGGTCATCTCCAGGTTGGCGCGCGTCGAGGCGTCGATCTCGACCGCGAGGCCGCGCTCGCCCCGCGACGGCGGATGCAGGTTCGGCCGCGCGTCGAGCTGGGTGCGGGCGACGTAGTGGAGGACCGTGGCGGCGGCGGCGAGCTCGGCGCGCGTGAAGGTGCCGAAGCCGTCGAGCGTCGACACGCCGTACCACTCGGCCACGCGCCGCTCGGCGGCGGCGGGGTCGGCGGCGTCGCGCGCCACGCGGGTCACGGCGCCGGGCGCCTCGTCGAGCACGGGCCGCAGCTCCGGCTCGTCCGCGAAGCTGTCGGGCACCACGATCTCGCGCGGCTCGATGCGGGCGAGGTGGGCGGCGAGGCCCGCGGCCGGCACCTCGGCCACCGCGAAGGCGCCGGTCGAGATGTCCACGGCCGCGACCCCGTAGGTCCAGCCGCCGTCGCCCGCCTTGGCGCGCGACAGCGCGGCGAGCAGGTTGGCGCGGCCGGGCTCCAGCAGCCGCTCCTCCGTGATGGTGCCGGGCGTGACGATCCGCACGACGGCGCGGCGCACCACCGACTTGTAGCCCCGCTTCTTGGCCTCGGCCGGGTCCTCGGTCTGCTCGCAGACCGCCACCGTGTGGCCGCGGGCGATGAGGGTGTGGAGGTAGTCGTCGGACCGCTCGACGGGCACGCCGCACATGGCGATGTCCTCGCCCTGGTGCTTGCCGCGCTTGGTGAGCACGATGCCGAGCACGGAAGCCGCCACCACGGCGTCCTCCAGGAACAACTCGTAGAAGTCGCCCATGCGGTAGAACAGCAGCGCGTCCGGGTGCTCGGCCTTGATGCCGAGGTACTGCGCCATCATCGGCGTGACGCGGTCCGGCGCCGCGTCCGGCCCGAGGCTCGCCTCCGCGGGGGCGGGCGCCGGCTCGGCGGCGGCGCGGCGGTCTGTGAAGCGGATGGCGGACATGGGCGCTACCATACCGCGATCGGGGCGGGGACGCACGGCGGGCGGAGGGGCCGTCCACCGCGGCCTGACGATCCCCGG
Organism: Lichenibacterium dinghuense; assembly: GCF_021730615.1. NCBI lineage: Bacteria > Pseudomonadati > Pseudomonadota > Alphaproteobacteria > Hyphomicrobiales > Lichenihabitantaceae > Lichenibacterium > Lichenibacterium dinghuense. The sequence continues at coordinate 393,935 of NZ_JAJLMN010000001.1, read as the reverse complement.
CCTCAGGCGAAGTCGAAGTCGAGCGTCTCAAAGCGTTCGATCGGCACGGGCAGGGCGCCGCGCTTGAGGTCGCGCAACTGCAGAACCATCGGCGAGGGGCGCAGGCGGGCGGGCAGGGGCAGGCCCGGCGGCGGCACGGCGGCGTTGAGCCCCGCGTAGACGAAGAACGGGCGGCGCTGGAGGCGGCAGGCCGCCGCGACGGCGGCGCTGACGTCGCGCCGGCTCACCGCGGCGCCGGGACGGGGCAGGAGCGCGCAGATCAGCGCGTGGGGCAGGCCGCGCGCCGCGCGCGGGGCCGACACCGCGAGAAGGTTCTCGCCCACGTGCAGCCCGTAGTTCGCGCCCGGGCGGCCGAGCCGCGACCACAGCGCGTCCGGCGTCCAGCCGAGGCCCACCTGCGGGCCGCCGCAGAAGGGGGCGACGAGCTCGCGCGCCCGCCCCGGATCGAGATCCGCCGCGCGGTGCGACGCCACGCGGACGCCCGGCACCGGCAGGCCGGCGACGCCGATCCTGATGTCGAGCCGGGCGACCTCGCGCAGGCGCAGCACGCGGGCGTTGACGTCGGCCGCCATGGCGTTCGGCACGGACAGGATGAAGCGCAGGCCGCGCTCCCGGCAGGCCGCCTCGACGGCGCGGTAGAGCCCCACCACTGCGGGCAGGGAGCGGTGGGACTCGAGCAGGAAGACGTCGACCAGCGCCGCCGCGGGCTCGCCGCGGCCGTCGACCGTCAGCGTCTGGTGGAGCAGGGCGGCCTGCCCGACCTTGCGCGCACCCGCATAGGCGGCCAGCACCGTCGCGCCCTGCCCGTAGCCGTCCTCGTATAGCCAGCGCAGGCCCTCGGGCGTGAAGCGGCCGGCCGCTGCCGCGAAGGCCTCGGCGGCGAGGCGCGCCGTCGCGTGATAGTCCACCGCCGCCTCGCGGCGCACGGCGACGCCTTCGGCGGGGAGGGGTGCGGGCGGGACGGGGGACGGGACGCAGCTCATGGGGGCTCCGGCGGCGGGGTCGCGGGGCGGGATCGCCGCCCCGGCATGGCAGGGAAAGCTTGCGACTTGCCCCACCGGTCAGGCGGCGATGGGCCGCGCGGCCGGCCAGGCGGCGATCAGCGCCGGCACCTCGGCGGCCGGCACGGCGCGCGAGAACAGGTAGCCCTGGGCCGTGGTGCAGCCGAGCGACGCCACCCGTTCGCGCTGCTCCTCGGTCTCGACGCCCTCCGCGGTGGTCGCCATGCCGGCGCTGCGGGCGATGTCCACCACGGCGCGCACGATGGCGGCGTGCTGCTCGTCGAGGCCGACCTCCGACACGAAGGATCGGTCGACCTTGATGCGGTCGAAGGGGAACTGGCGCAGGTAGCCGAGCGACGAGTGGCCGGTGCCGAAGTCGTCCATGGCGATCGAGACGCCGAGCGCCTTCAGCCCGTGCAGGGTTTTGAGCGTCGAGGCCACGTCGTCGAGCAGCACGCGCTCCGTGAGCTCCAGCTCAAGCCGATCAGCCGGCAACCCCGTGTCGCGCAGCACGCCGGCCACGAGGGCGACGACGTCGGGCCCGAGGAACTGCACCGGCGACAGGTTCACGGCGACCCGCAGGGGAGCCGGCCATCGGCGGGCCTGCCCGCAGGCTTCCCTGAGCGCCCATTCCCCGATCAGCCCGATCAGCCCGCATTCCTCCGCGACGGTCACGAACAGCGCCGGCGACACCGCGCCGTGTCCGGGTCGGTCCCAGCGGGCCAGGGCCTCGAAGCCCGCGATGGCGCCGGTGGCGAGGTCCACGGTGGGCTGGAAGTGCAGGTCGAGGCCGCCGGCGTCGAGCGCGGCCGCGAGGTCGGCTTCGAGCGCCCGGCGCTCGGTCAGCTCGTCGCGCATCGCTCCCCTGAAGCGGAGGAAGCGACCGCGCTGGCCGCCCTTGGCGGCGTAGAGGGCGAGGTCGGCGGCGGCCAGCACCTCGTCGGCGTCGCCGCCGTCCTCCGGACCGAAGGCGATGCCCACGCAGGCCCCGGACCTGACCGTGTGGCGGTCGACCGCGAAGGGCTTCGCCATGACGGCGCAGATGCGGGCCGCGATGACGTCGACGGCATAGCGCGGCGCGTCCGGGATCAGCACCGCGAACTCGTCCCCGCCGAGCCGCGCCACGACGGCGCCCTCCTGCATGACCGAGCGCAGGCGCTCGCCGATGGCGACGAGCAGGCTGTCGCCGACACCGTGGCCGAGCGTGTCGTTGACGAACTTGAAGCCGTCGACGTCGAGCAGCAGCACAGCATAGGGCGCTGAGCCGGCGCGGCAGCGCGCCGCCGCATCCGCCGCATCGAGCTTCGCCCGGAAATCGCGGCGGTTCGGCAGGTCCGTCAGCGGGTCTCGCAGGGCGAGGCGGAGCACGCCGCGTTCGGCTTCGGCCCGCTCCGCCTCGATGCGGAGCAGCTTCGCGACCGCGACGGCCACCAGCACGGTCAGCAGGCAGGCCAGGAGCGTGTCGTCGAACAGGCTCGCCTTCGCGTCGCGGTCGATGTCCGCTTCCGGGACCGACACCGCGACCGCGAGCGGCTGGCCGCGCACGCGTTCCAGCGTGACGACGCGGTCCGGCAACCCGCTCTCGGCGGGCAGGGCGAAGGTGCCCTCGCGCCCTCCGGCGAGCAGCGCGCCGAGCGCCGTCCCGCGCACGTCCGCCCCCATCGGCACGGGCGCGTCCGCGCCGCCCGTCGCCCGCACGATGCCGTCGTCGCCGATGAGGGCGAGCGACGCCTTGGAGCCGAGGTCGATGCGGTTGAAGAAGTCCGCGAGCCGGGCCGGGTCGAGCGAGGCCACGACGACGCCGCCGAAGGCGCCGCCGGGCCCGAGCGTGCGGCGGCTGAACTGCACCGTGGTCTTGCCGGTGGCGCGGCCGAGCACGGGCACGCTGATGTAGAGCCCGTCGCCCGCCGCGTCGCGCTGCGCGGTGAAGTGCTTGCGGTCGCTGAGGTCGGTGGGGGGCGGCGGCTGCGGGCCCCAGGTGGTGGCGCGCATGACGCCGCCGGCGTCGAGCACCGCGACCTGGATCAGCACGTCATTGAGAAGCCCGCGGGCGGCCTCCATCAGGCCGCTGAAGCCGGCGGTGCCCCGGGCCTCGACGACGCTGCGCATGAACAGCAGCGACTTGTCGATCTCGGCGATGACGTGGACGACGTTCTCCTCGAACATCAGCGCGACGGCGGCGTTCGAGCGGTCGGACGCGCGCCGCGCCTCGTCGAGGTCCTGCAGGCCCTTGTAGGCGACGCCGCCCCACAGCACGGCGACGACGCACAGGCCGCAGATCACCGACATCCGGCGCTTCGACACCGCCAGCGACAAGGTCGCGATCCGCCCATCCATCCGCACCGCCTCCGCGCCGATGGTCTATTTTAGTCCAGAACGCCTTTCTGCTTGTTGAAGGGAGACGGTCGTCCTCTCTGAGTTGTGGGAAGGATGTTCTCCGGCGCCGCGCGACATCCGTCCCGTCGACGGTCGGCGGCCCCGCGACGAGGGGAGCCACACCGCCGCCGCGCGCGGGGTCAGGCAGGGTCGCGGCCGACCTCCGAGAGGAGGACGGCCTGCGACTCCACCACACGCCGGAACGCGGGCGAGCAGGCCGCGAGGTCGACGAGGTCCACGCGCCACGGCAGGTCGCTCTCGTCGAAGGCGTCGGCGAGCCGGGCCTCTTCGCGCAACGTGAGCGGCCGGCCGGCGTCCACGGCGATGTCGAGGTCCGAGAAGCGTCGCGCCCGGCCCTGCACGCGCGAGCCAAAGGCGTAGATGCGGCAGGGCCGGGGAGCCCGCTCGGCCAGCACCTCGCGCACGAGCGCCAGCCATCGCGGCCCGACGTCGAGCACGGCCGTCATGGCGCTGAGAGCCGCCGGTCGAGGGCCGCGAGCAGAGCTCGCGCGTCGTCCAGGAAGGCGGGGATGCGGGCGAAGACCTCGGCGGCCTTCGCGCCGTCATAAGCGTGGCTGGTCGTCCCACGGGCTTTCCGATGCTCCGCCCAGACGTCCCAACCGTTGACCAGCAGTCCCCGCTCCGAGCCGAGCCGGATCAGGGCGGGAAAGCTCGACTCGCGGAGCTGTCCCGGCGCCGGCTCGGTCTCCTCCAGGAACCGGCGCAGAAACTTGTGGCTGAGCTCGTAGGTGTACTCAAACCGCTGGATGACGCCGTCTCGGATCACCTCGTTGTCGGGATGCTCTCGCGACATGGCCAGCCCGGCCGCGAGCTGCGCCACGGCGCGGCGGAACGGCGACAGGTCCAGCGCCACGCCTCAACCCCCGATGTTGAAGGCCGCCAGCGCCGCCATGTTGACGATGTCGCTGTCGCGCGCGCCGAGCGGCAGGATCTGCACGGGCCGGTCGAGCCCGACGATCATCGGGCCGATCAGGGTCGCGCCGCCGAGCTCCTGCAGCATGTGGGTCGAGATCGAGGCCGAGTGGAAGGCCGGCATCACCAGCACGTTGGCGACGTCCCTCAGGCGGCAGAACGGGTAGGACGCGAGGCGCTCGCGGTTGAGCGCCACCTCGGCCGACATCTCGCCGTCGTATTCGAAGTCGACGTGCATGCCGTCGAGGATCTTGACCGCGTCCTTGACGCGGCCCGAGCGCTCGCCCGGCGGGTGGCCGAAGGTCGAGAAGGCCAGCAAGGCGACGCGGGGCTCGTAGCCGAGCCGGCGCGCCACCCGCGCGGCCTCCACCGCGATGGCGGCGAGGTCCTCGGCGTCGGGCATCTCGGTGATGGCGGTGTCGGCCACCACCACGGTGCGGCCGCGCGACAGCACCAGCGACACGCCCATCAGCCGGTGTCCCGGCTTCGGGTCGATCACGCGCTGGACGTCGCCGAGCGCCGCCGAGAAGTTGCGCGTGACGCCGGTCACCATGGCGTCGGCGTCGCCGTTGGCCAGCATGGCGGCGGCGAAGTGGTTGCGGTCCGTGTTGATGAGGCGCTGGCAGTCCCGGAACAGGAGCCCCTTCCGCTGCAGGCGCTGGTACAGGAACTGCGCGTAGGTGCCGTTGCGGTGGGACAGGCGCGCGTTGTGGATCTCGATGCCGCGCTGCTCGGCGATGTCGAGCCCGAGGCCGTCGGCGGTGCGCTGGATGCGGTCCTCGCGGCCGACCAGGATCGCCGTGCCGAGCCCCTGGTTGGTGAAGGAGATCGCGGCGCGGATCACCTGCTCCTCCTCGCCCTCGGCGAAGATCACGCGCTTGGGGAAGCGCTTGGCCCGCTCGACGATGCGCTGCAGCGCGCCCGCCACGGGGTCGCGCCGCGCGCTGAGCTGCGCCGCATAGGCCGCCATGTCGACGACCGGCCGCCGGGCTACGCCCGTGTCCATGGCGGCGCGCGCCACGGCCGGCGGGATGGTCGAGATCAGCCGCGGGTCAAAGGGCACGGGGATGATGTAGTCGCGCCCGAAGCGCGGCCGCGCCCCGCCGTAGGCGGCCGCCACCTCGTCCGGCACGTCCTCCTGGGCGAGGTCGGCCAGGGCGTGCACGGCCGCGATCTTCATCTCCATGTTGATGGTGGTGGCCCGCACGTCGAGCGCGCCGCGGAAGATGTAGGGGAAGCCGAGGACGTTGTTGACCTGGTTCGGGTAGTCCGAGCGGCCCGTCGCCACGATGGCGTCGTTGCGCACAGCGTGGGCCTCCTCGGGCGTGATCTCCGGGTCGGGGTTGGCCATGGCGAAGATGATGGGCTTCGGCGCCATGCTCCGCACCATCTCGGGCGTCAGCGCGCCCTTGGCGCTGAGGCCGAAGAAGATGTCCACCCCTTCCAGCGCCTCGGCGAGGGTGCGCTTGTCGGTGTGGACCGCGTGGGCCGACTTCCACTGGTTCATGCCGGCCGTGCGGCCCTGGTAGACCACGCCCTTGGTGTCGCAGAGCAGCACGTTCTGCGCCTGGAACCCCATGGCCTTGATGAGGTCGAGGCAGGCGACGCCGGCCGCGCCCGCGCCGTTGCACACGAGCTTGGTCTCGCGGATGTCGCGCCCGGTGAGCCTCATGGCGTTCAGCATGCCGGCCGCCGCGATGATGGCGGTGCCGTGCTGGTCGTCGTGGAAGACGGGGATGTCCATCAGCTCGCGGAGGCGCTCCTCGATGATGAAGCACTCCGGCGCCTTGATGTCCTCCAGGTTGATGCCGCCGAACGAGGGGCCGAGATAGCGCACCGCGGCGATGAAGGCGTCCGAGTCCTCGGTGTCGACCTCGAGGTCGATGGAGTCGATGTCGGCGAAGCGCTTGAACAGTACCGCCTTGCCCTCCATCACGGGCTTGGAGGCCAGCGCGCCGAGGTTGCCGAGGCCCAGGATGGCGGTACCGTTGGAGATGACGGCGACCATGTTGCCGCGCGCCGTGTAGTCGAAGGCGCGCGACGGGTCCTCGGCGATGGCCTTCACGGGCACGGCCACGCCCGGCGAATAGGCCAGCGACAGGTCGCGCTGGGTGGCCATCGGCTTGGTGGGGATGACCTCCAGCTTGCCGGGCTTGCCCTGCGAATGGAATTGGAGCGCTTCCTGGTCCGTGATCGTGCGGCGCTTGGGTCGGCCGCCTTCGGGATCGTTCATTCTGTCCTGGCTCGTCGTTCGGGTGCGAGGCCGGGGAGGATAGGGCGGGAGGGGGCGGAGGGATAGGCGCTCGGAGGCTTCTCCAAGGAGGAGGGCCATCGACCTGCTGGTGCGGCACGCGACCGGAACACGGGCGGTTCGACGCGTCGAGACAGGCCCTCGACCGAGCAGGGCTCGGTTCGCCGCGACCGTGACGGGGGTATTCTGCTGGACGATGGCCCAGATCGTCCTGTCGTCCACCGACTCGTAACCGTGGCTCAGGAGGTTCCGGAGAGCGATCGCGCCACGCAGGCCGGAGATGCGCCCCGCCATCTCGGGGTCGACACGGCGCAACCGGTCGAGCGCTTCGCCGAGGATCTCGAATCGCCGCTCCACGGCGGAGCGCACCATCTCGGCCGCTGCATAGTCGTCGAAGGAAAGCCCTGCCGTGAACCGCAGGATCGCTTCGGCGCTCTGTGCCGCGTCTTACAGGAGCAGAGACGGATCACGCTCCATAGAGCGGCTCGCGCGACCGTTCGATGCTGGCGCGCAGGTACGGGTTTCTCACCGCGCCGGCCATGACGAAATCCACGTCGCGGCCGAACAGGGCGGCGAGGGCGTCGCGCAGCTCGAACAACGGGCCCCAGGAAGGAGGGCGGTCGGGCTCGTATTCGATCAGGAGATCGATGTCCGACTGATCCGTGAAATCATGACCGCGGGCCGCTGAGCCGAACAGGTCGAGCTGTCGCACGCCGTAGTGCCGACACAGCGCCGCGACCTCCTCACGCTTTTCGGCGACGATGGGCACCACGGTGAGCACCTCCGATCCATGCCGTCGCCCGCACGGCGCCCCTTCCTCAATCCCCCGTGCAGATCGGCGTCGGCCGCGGCGGGGGGGCCGGATGCGCCGCCCTGTACCGCGCGATGATCGGCTCCAGCACGGCCCGGGACCAGAACTTCGGCGCGCCGATCTCGGCCCGGCACGAGGCGTCCCAGTAGCCACCGCCGGTCGCGGCGGCGCGCACGTCGGCGGCCTCGGGGTAGATATAGAGCGTTGTGGGGCTGTTCGCGACGAGGGCGCCGATCTTGTCGGCATCCGCGGCCGACCAACTCGTGCAGCCGTTGGAGCGCCCGCCGGCGTAATCGACGAGATGGCCGAAGGGCACGTAGCCGTCGGCATTCGCGTGGGGGTCGCCGGGGGCGGGGCGCAGGCACACGCCCTTCAGCGTCACGGCCGCGTGGCCGCCGATCTCGCGCGCCTTCGCGTTGGCGGTCTCGCCCTCGCCGAGGAAGGGCACGAAGGTCCGCACGAAGGGCGCGTCGCCCGCCGAGGCGCGGTAGTAGCCCTTGAACGAGGTGCGCGCCTCGCCCGTCACGTAGGCGCCGCCGGTGGTGAGGTTGGAATCCGCGGCGTTGCCGAAGTGCCTCGCGCAGCGGCGGCCGTTGCGGAAGTCCGCCGCGCCCGGCAGGTTCAGCCCGGAGCCATGGCCGGCCGGGATGGCGGTGAACTGCCCGTCCGCCTCGCAGGCCACGTAGAAGCGGCCGCCGTCGGGGTCGTTCGGGCGGGTGGCGTCCATGGCGAACCAGCAGGGGTTCGACACCCGCCCCTCGGCGGTCTTGCGCTGCCACAGCGCCCGCGCCCGCCGCAGCACCGGCTCGGCGATCTGGTCCTCGCCGGTCCCGACATGGGCCATGAGCCAGGCCGGCACGCCGTCCTCGGCGGCGCGGGCCTGGCTGAACAACAGCGCGGCGACCGCGGCGGCGAGCGCCGGGATCAGGGCGAGCTTCGAGGATGTCGCGGTCACGCGGGCCGGGCCTCCGGATCGGTCGGGAGCCAGACTATCACAGCCGAATCGGGCGGCGCCGCGGCGCGGGGCGCCGCGAGGTCAGCGCGGGGACAGGATGGGCGCCTCACTCCGCCGCGGCCCTGCGGCCGCCGTCGCGGTCCTCGGCGAGCTTCTGGTTGAGCCAGGCGTCGAGGCGGTCGAGCGCGGGGCTCGATACGGTGGGGGCCGCGGGCGGGTTGGCGTAGCCGGCCGCCTTCAGCTTGGCGTGAAGGTCGTAGAGCAGGTCGCTGGTCACGCGGGCGCGGCTCTCGACGTCCTCGATGAAGCAGATCAGGTCGAAGCTCATGTTGGATTCTGTCAGCGCCGTGAACAGCACGCTCGGCGTGGGGATGGTGAGCACGCGCTCGTGGGCCTTGGCGGTGGAGATCAGCGCGGTGCGGACCTCCTCGGGGTCGGCCGAGAGCGGCACCGTGAAGGACAGCTTGATGCGGCCGACGCGGTCGTTGCGCACCCAGTTCTTCACCACGCCCGACATGAGGGAGGCGTTGGGCATGATCACCAGCGCGCGGTCGAAGGTCTCGATCTCGGTCGAGCGCACGTTGATGCGCCGCACGAAGCCCGATTCCGCGCCCACCTCCACCCAGTCGCCGACCCGCACGGCGCGCTCCCAGAGCAGGATCAGCCCGGACACGAAGTTGTTGGTGACGGTCTGCAGGCCGAGGCCGATGCCGAGCGACAGGCCGCCGGCGATCAGCGTCAGCCGCTCCCAGCTGAGGCCGAGGTAGGCCAGCGCCAGGGCGAGGGCGACGACGAAGCCCACGTAGCCGAGGCTCGTCTTGATGGAGTTCTGCAGGCCCGTGTCGAGCTTGGTGCGGGGCAGGTACTTGGTTTCGAGCCAGCGCTGCACCGCGCGCGTGCAGCCGAGCGCCACGGCGAAGAGCGCGACGCCGACGATCACGGAGGAGATCGAGATCGTGGCGCCGCCGATCGAGAAGCCGAAGAAGGCGGCCTCGGCCGTGGCCAGCATGTCGCCCGACTCGATGCGCCAGGGCGCGAGCACGAGCAGCACCGCCGCCACGTAGAGCGACACCTTGACGAGGCCGGACAGCAGGATCGCGCCCTGGTCGAGCCGGTCCTGCGACACGCCGAGCAGCGAGGCGAGGCCGCGGCCCGAGCGGGAGTCGGGCCGCGCGATGGCGCCGAAGCCCTCCTCGGCGAGGTTCAACAGGATGTAGAGCAGCGCCAGCGTGCCCGCCACGGCGAGGATCTGCTCGACCAGGAAGGCCGCAAAGGCGATGTAGCCGACCAGGATCGACACGAGCAGCGTGAGCGCCAGCGCGCGGCCGGCGGTGCGCAGCAGGGTGGACCAGCGCTCGGCCGCCGGCGAGCGGGGCGCGGCCTCGTGGGGCCGCAGCCACACGTTGCGCAGCGACAGCCCCAGCGCGACCGTGACGGCCGCCGCGCCGAGGCCGCGCGTCGCCACCGCGACCGGCACGCCGACGCTGATGAACTCGTTGACGGCCTCGACCAGCTTCACGGCGGCCACGATCACCTGGACCAGGATGGTGAGGTGGTACAGGTTCCTGGCGGTCGGGGTGTCGACCGGCGGCAGCCGCCAGTTGGGGCTGCCCGGCGCGAAGAGGCCGCGCGCGAGGCCGATGCCGACCGACACGATCGCCACGGCGATCGTGAGCGCGGTGCCGAGGCTCGACAACAGCGTCGGCAGGTCGAACAGCTCGACGAGGCCGCCCACGGCCAGCACGGCCGCGACCGGGACGGCGGCGGTCGCGATCATGACGCGCAGCGCCCACAGCGCCTTGAGCAGGCGGGACGGCTTGGCGGCCGGGTCGCGGCCGCGCAGGCCCACGGCGATCCGCCAGGCAAGCGGGTAGAGCACGGCGATGAGCGCCAGCAGGCCGCCGAGCGCGATGCGTCGGGCCGGCGTCAGCCCGTCGTAGGCGGCCTGGCTCCAGTTGGCGGCCAGCGTGGCGACGCGGGCCGCGTCGTCCGGCGCCTCCGACCCGACCGCGATCCACAGCGACGGGCTGAGCAGGCTGGAGGAGCGGGTGAACAGGTCGTGGGCGAAGAGCGCGCGGCGCCGGCCGACGATCGTCTCGCTCGCCTGCGCGGCCTGGACGGCGAGCACCTTGGCGCGCTTCTGCGTGGCGTCGAGGTCGTCGAACAGCTTCTGCTGGGCGGCGCGCTCCTCCGTGATCGAGGGCGCCTCGCCGGGGCCGTTCTTGGCGTCGGGCTTGGGGCCGAGCTGGGCCAGCCTGTCCTTCACGGCCGCGATGCGCGGCGCGAGTTCGGCCGCCACGGCGTTCATCTGGCCGGCCACGGGGTCGACCTGATTGCGGAGCAGCTGCAGCGTGGCATCGGACAGGTCGCCGCGCGCCAGCCGCTGGTCCACGGCGTCGATGGTCGACTTCGCCATGTCGAGGTCGCCGGCGACCTTGCCGGGCGCCTGAGCGAACGCGGGGATCGCCAGCAGGCAGAGGGCGAGCGCCAGAGCGGACAGGAGGCGATGCAAGGGGCGGCTCTCGGGTTCGGGGATCAGTAGAGCGGCGGCAGCCGCAGGCCCGTCTTGAACGGCCCGATCAGCACCGTGCCGTCGGCGAAGACCACGGGCAGCGACACGACGCCGGCCCGCGGCGCCGGCGAGGGCTTGCCGCCTAGGAGGTTGGCGAGCAGGCCCCCCACCTGAACGGCGCCGAGCGATATGCCGTAGCGCTTCATGATCGGCTCGAAGCCGCCGAAGCGCGCGTCGAGCCGGCCGTCGAGGCGGTGCAGAGCGTCGAGCCCCAGCGCGCCGGACGCGCCGAGCGACAGCGGACCCTTGGTCATGGTCGCGTCGGCGACGTCCAACCGCCCGCCCGCGGCGCGCCAGCGCTCCACCGTGGCGGGGCCGAGGTCGGGCAGGTCGCCCATGGCGTGGGTGACCGTTCCGGCGAGGTGCCCGTCGAGCGCGGCGGCCTCGCCCGTCACGGCGTCGAGCCCGGGCGCGGCGAGGCCCGACAGGCCGATCTCGACCGCGTCCGCGTCGGCCGCCGCGGCGCCGGGAGCAGGCCCGGCGCGGAGCTCGACCCGGCGGGCCGCGCCGCCGGTGCCGTCCGGACGGGCGAGCGTGAAGCCCTCGCCGACGAGCTCGGCGCGGGGGCGGCCGCCGAACACGCCGCGCAGCTTGGCGCCGAGCCTGTCCCAGCCGAGGGTGAAGTCCGCGTGGTGGTCGGCGGTCGTCAGCGTCATGGGGCCGTCGAGCAGCATGTAGACCGCGCTGGGCTCGTAGAGCCAGGCGCGGGCCGTCAGGCCGGCGAGGTGCCCCTCGCCGGGCGAGCTGTCGACCGTGCCGGCGAACCCGACGCCGCGGCAGGCGACCTCGATGCGGAACGGGTAGCCATCCACCGTGCGGTCCGGGCAGGACCAGCTCCGGCCGTGCGCGGCCTCCGCGGCGATGAAGCCGTCGATCGCGGCCGCGGCCTGCCAGCGCGCCACGGCCCACAGCACCGACCAGCCGAGCACCAGGATGGCGAGCGACAGCAGCGGCACCATCAGGCTGGCGCGCGGGCGCCGCCGGGCGCGGCGGAGGACGACGCCCTGGCTCACGGCGCTTCCCCCGCGGGCGCGGATCGGCTTAGGAAGGTCTGAGCCGGGGAGAGGGGATGACGACGGACATCGAGGGGACGGACGCCGGGGAGCTGTGGATCTTCGCCTACGGATCGCTGATGTGGCGGCCGGACTTCGCCTACGAGGAGCGGGTGGGGGCGCGTCTGTTCGGGTATCATCGGGCCCTCTGCATCTATTCGCACCATCACCGCGGCACGGCCGAACGCCCCGGGCTGGTGCTCGGGCTCGACCGCGGCGGCTCCTGCGTCGGCCTGTGCTTCCGTATCGCGGCGTCGGAGCGCGCCGCAACCCTGGATGCCGTGCGGGCCCGCGAGCTGGTCTCGGGCGTCTACGCGGAGATTGCGGCGCCGGTGCGCCTCGCCGACGGCCGCAGGCTGGCCGCCGTGGCCTATGTGGCGAAGCGCGACCACGAGCAATATGCGGGGGCGCTCGACACCGCCGAGGTGGCGCGCCTCGTGGCCCAGGGCCACGGCCAGTACGGGGCCAACGTCGACTACGTGCGCAACACGCAGGCCCACCTCGCCGAGATGGGGATGAAGGACGCGCGGCTCGCCGCGGTGATCGCCGAGCTGGGTTAGGACCCGGCGCGGGCGAGGACGTCAGCGCGGCGCCATGCGGAGCGCGCCGTCGAGCCGGATGGTCTCGCCGTTGAGCATGGCGTTGCCGACCACATGCAGCACCAGGGCCGCATATTCGTCCGGCCGGCCGAGCCGCGGCGGGAACGGCACGCCCTTGCCGAGGGCGTCGCGCACCGGCTCCGGCATGGCGGCCAGCATGGGCGTCGCGAAGATGCCGGGCGCCACGCACATGACGCGGATGCCGTGGCGGGCGAGCTCGCGCGCCGCCGGCAGCGTCAGCGCCGCGACGCCGCCCTTCGAGGCCGCGTAGGCGGCCTGCCCGATCTGCCCGTCGAAGGCCGCGACCGAGGCCGTGTTGAGCACCACGCCGCGCTCGCCCTCGGGGTTCGGCGCGTTGCCCGCCATGGCCTCGGCGGCGAGGCGCAGGCAGTTGAACGTGCCGACGAGGTTGACCGCCACCGTGCGGGCGAAGCCGTCGAGCCCGTGCGGCCCGTCGCGGCCGAGGATCTTCTCGGCCGGCGCCACGCCGGCGCAGTTCACCAGCCCGTGCAGGGCGCCGAAGCCGTCGAGGGCAACGCGGACCGCCGCGGCGACCTCCGCCTCGTCCCTCACGTCCGCGGCGGCGAAGCGCGTCCGCTCCCCGAGTTCGGCCGCGAGCGCCTCTCCGGCCTCCCGCGCGCGGTCGACCAGGACGACGCGGCCGCCCGCCGCCGCCAGGGCGCGGGCCGTGGCGGCGCCGAGGCCCGAACCCGCCCCCGTGACCATGAAGGCGTGACCGTCGATCTGCATGGCTCCACCCCCCGTGCCGGGCGGCAGTCGAGCACGGCGGGCGCCGGAGGCCAAGGCCGTCCCGGCTTGAGGTCGCCGACGGCCCGGCCTATCCTGCCCGCGGTCGAACGGAACTCGCCCATGCGCGCCCCCGCCCTCCTCACCGCCGCGGCCGCCCTGATGGGCACGGCGGCGGCGCGCGCCGCCGACATCGCGGTCTCGTCCTTCGCGGGGCCCACGCCGGTGATCACCATCCGCGGCGCGATCGAGCCGGGCGACGAGCTGAAGTTCACGCGCTTCGCGGCGGTGCTGCCGTCGGCCGTGGTCGAACTCGACAGCACGGGCGGGCACTTGGCGCCGGCGCTGACGATCGGCGACCTCTTGGCCCGGCACAACTTCTCCACCTACGTCGGGCCGCACGCGGTGTGTTCCTCGGCCTGCGGGTTGATCTGGCTTGCCGGCCACCCGCGGGTGAAGCAGGCCACCGCCCGCATCGGCTTCCACGCCGCCTACGTGCCGGACGCCGGCGGCGTCGACCGGGAGAACGGGCTCAGCAACGCGTTGATCGGCTCCTACATGACGCGGCTCGACCTCGGCACCGAGGCCGTCATATTCGCCACGGCGGCCGGGCCGGGCGCCATGGCCTGGATCACGCCGGAGGACGGGGCCCGCTCCGGAATCCCGTTCGAGGTCGTGCAGGAGGACCTGGCCGGCCTGAAGACCGCGGGCCCGTCGCGCGCCGAGGTCGTCGACGAAGCCGTGGGGTCGCTGAAGGCGGCGATGTCGGCGGCACGGCGGGCCGAGACGGGGGCGGGGCAGAAGGACGGCATCGCGCGCGTGCCGCATCGAACCGAGTAGGACCCGGTCGAACGTCGAAGGCGAATTCAGAATTCAAACGGCTTCAGCGCTGGGAGGCTTTCCGTCACCGCCCGCCCACCTGTCATGCTGGTCACGATCCGTGAGCCGTCGAGCCCGATCACGATGTGCTGATGGGGCTGCGCGCGCCTGAGCGTGTCGGCGACATCGTCGACGCGGTCCAGGATCGGGCGGCGTCGATTGTGGGGCAGGGCCACGACGGCGAGAGGCCGATCCCGCAGGCTGTTCTGATCCGAGATGTTCTTGTCGTTGGTCAGAACGGCATCGAAGCCGGCTGCGACTGCCGCGTCGAGCAGATCGCCGTTCCGCATCGCCGCCCAACGCCCCGGAAAGCGTTCCGCGTCGATGCCGTGGCGGCGCAGGGCGGCGACGATCTGGCGTGGGACGCCCTCGTCGACGACGACCTTCACGCCGCGTCGGCCCTCGCGATGGCATTCGACGTGAGTTGGAGCACCGCGACGACGTCCTCGCGGTCCAGCGTCTCGTAATCCGACAGGATCTCGTCGATCGACAGGCCGTCCGCCAGATTCTCGAACAGGACCTCGATCGGCACCCGCGTGCCGCGGAACACGCGTCGCCCACCCATGATGTCCGGGTCGGCCGTGATCAGCTCGTCGAGCGTCGGGGAGGGGATCATCGTATCACCCGTCCCTCCGCCAGCACGGACCGCGCCACGATCAGCCGCATGATCTCGTTGGTCCCTTCCAGGATGCGGTGGACCCGGAGGTCGCGCACGATCTTCTCGACGCCGTAGTCGCTGAGGTAGCCGTAGCCGCCGTGGAGCTGCAGCGCCTCGTCGGCGACCTTGGAGGCCGCGTCGGTGACGAAGCGCTTGGCCATGGCGCAGAGCCGCGTCGCGTCCGGCGCGCCCGCGTCGAGCGCCCGCGCGGCGCGGTGCAGGAGGGCGCGGGCGGCTTCGAGATCCGTCGCCATGTCGGCCAGGCGGAACTGCAGCGCCTGGTGCTCGTCGAGCCGGCGGCCGAAGGTGCGGCGCTCGCGCATGTAGGCGAGCGCCTTGTCGAAGGCCGCCTGCGCGCCGCCGAGCGAGCACGCCGCGATGTTGAGGCGCCCGCCGTCGAGCCCGCGCATGGCGAAGCGGAAGCCCTCGCCCTCGGCGCCGAGCCGGTTCGCGACCGGCACGCGGCAGCGCTCGAACACCACGGCGCGGGTCGGCTGGGCGTGCCAGCCCATCTTGCGCTCGTCCGCGCCGAAGGACAGGCCGGGCGTGCCGCCCTCGACCACCAGGGCCGAGATGCCGGACGGGCCGTCCTCGCCGGTGCGCGCCATCACGACGTAGAAGTCGTCCGGGTTGCCGGCGCCGGAGATGAACTGCTTCTGCCCGTCGAGCACGTAATGGTCGCCGTCCCGCACGGCGCGGGTGCGCAGCGCCGCGGCGTCCGAGCCCGAGCCGGGCTCCGTCAGGCAGTAGGAGGCGAGCCGGTCCATGCGGCACAGCATCGGCACCCAGCGCCCGCGCTGCTCGGCCGAGCCGAAGCGGTCGATCATCCAGGCGCACATGTTGTGGATGGAGATGTAGGCCGCGACCGTCGGGCAGCCGGTCGCCAGCGCCTCGAAGATCACCGCGGCGTCGAGCCGGGTCAGGCCGGAGCCGCCGTGCTGCTCGCCGACGGTGATGCCCGCCATGCCGAGCTCCGCGGCGGCGCGGATCACCGGGATGGGGAAGTGGTGGTCGCGGTCCCAGTCGAGCGCGTCGGGGGCGATGCGCTCCCGCGCGAAGGCGAGCGCCATGTCGCGGATGGCGGCCCGGTCGTCCTCGGCCTGATCGAGCATGCGCGCCTCCCCCGAGCGGGCTCCCGGGCCGAGCATAGGCCCGCGCCCCGCCTCTGGCGATGGCGTTCCGCGCCGCAGGTCCTCAGGGCTTCGGGAAGCGCGAGCGCCGGGCCGACAGCATGGTGACGTTGCTGATGGTCCGCGGCTCGACCGACTGCGTGCGGCGGCGGATGATGGCGGCGTTGAGCTCGCCGCCGTACACGAAGATGCTCGCCAGCGCGTAGAGGAACAGCAGCGCGATCATCACCGAGGCCAGGCCGCCGTAGGTCGTGACGTAGTTGCGGGCGTATTGCGACAGGTAGGCGCCGAACGCCATCGAGAAGACCAGCGACATCACCACGGTCAGCACGATGCCGGGCGCGATCTGCCCGAAGGTGCGGCGCTCTGCCGGCAGCCACTTGTGGGCGATCACCAGCGCCAGGATGAGGATGACGGAGACGAGGCCGTAGCGCGCGAGCGTCACCAGCCCCGCGAACTTGTCGAGATCGGGGGCGAACGAGGTCATCGCGCCCCAGAACAGCGGCGCCAGCACGACCAGGAAGGCGAGCGCCAGCAGCGCCACGGCGCCGACCAGGACGTAGGCGATCGACTCGAGCCGGAGCAGCCACCACGTCCGCCGCTCGCGCACCCCGTAGGCGCGGTTCAGCCCGACCCGGAAGGCTTCCACGCCGCTCGACGAGAAGTAGATCGCCAGCAAGGCGCCGATGGTCAGCAGCCCGCCGTGGGCGGTGGTCAGCACGGCGTGGATCTCGGACGCGATCGGCGCCGCCACCTGGTGAGGCCACACGTCGAACAGAAGGCTCGCGGCGCTCTCGCTCAGCTCCGCCGAGCCGAAGAAGCCGGCCAGCGCGGTGACGAAGATCAGGAACGGGAACATGGAGGTGAGCGTCGACATGGCGAGGTGGCTGGCGATGGCCCAACCGTCGTCCTCCGCGAGACGCCAATAGGCGTCCATGGCCACCTCGAAGACGACCTTCACGCGCCGCATGCCCGCTCGCCCCGCCCCGAACCGGCCGCCTCCGCGGCGCGGCCGTCCCGCCTCAGATCGTGCCGTCACGCCGTCCCGTCCAGGGCCGGACCATACCGCTGCGTCACGTCGCTGTCTCGATCAGGCGCCGGGCGGCGGCGCGCGCCTCCTCCGTGATCGTGGCACCGGCCAGCATGCGGGCGATCTCCTCGCGGCGCGACTCGTCCGCGAGCGGCGTCACACGCGTGGCGACCCGCCCCTCGCCCTTCAGCGCGCTCTTCGAGATGCGCAGGTGGCTCGCCGAGCGCGCCGCGACCTGGGGCGCGTGCGTCACGGCCAGCACCTGGATCTTGCCCGACAGGCGCGCGAGGCGCGAGCCGATCGCGTCCGCGACCGCGCCGCCGACGCCCGTGTCGATCTCGTCGAAGACCAGGGTCGGGGCCGAGCCGCGGTCGGCGAGCGACACCTTCAATGCCAGCATGAAGCGCGCGAGCTCGCCGCCCGAGGCCACCTTGGTGAGCGGGCCCGGCCGGGTGCCGGGGTTGGTCGACACCCAGAACTCGACGCGGTCGATGCCGTCCGGCCCCGCCGTCGCGGGGTCGGCGTCGATCTGCGTGGTGAAGCGGGCGCGCTCCAGCTTGAGGGGGCCGAGCTCGCGGTTGACGGCGGCGTCGAGCTTCGCCGAGGCCGAGGCGCGCGCCTTCGACAGGTCCTCGGCCGCCCGGCGGTAGGCGTCGCGCGCGGCCTCGACCGCCTTGGCGAGGGCGGCGAGCCGCGTCTCGCCGGCGTCGAGGGACTCGATCTCGCGCGTGAAGTGGCCCAGCAGCTCGGGCAGGGCGTCCACCGTGACGCCGTGCTTGCGCGCCGCGGCGCGCAGCGCGAAGAGCCGCTCCTCGACGGCTTCGAGCTCGCGCGGGTCGAAGTCGGCGGCCTGGAGCGCCTCCTCGAAGGCGCTCGTCGCGCCGTCGAGCGACACGAGCAGCGCATCGAGCGCCCTGAGGCAGGGTTCGATCAACTCCGGCGCCTGCCCGGCGCGGCGCTCCAGCCGGCGCATCAGCGCCGAGAAGGTGGAGGAGGGCGAGCCCTCGCCGCCGACGCTCTCAAAGGCGTCGCGCAGGTCGCCCGACACCTTCTCGGACTGCTGCATGACGGCGCGGCGCTCGGACAGCTTCTCCTCCTCGCCGGCCACGGGCTTGAGCTTCGACAGCTCCTCGTGGACGTGGTGGAGGTAGTCTGCGTCGGCGCGCGCCTTGGCGATGCGGGCCTGCTCGTCGTCGTGGTGGCGCTCGGCGGCGCGCCGGGCCGCGAAGGCGGCGCGGGTCTTCTCGACGCGCGCTTCGAGCCCGCCGAAGGCGTCGAGCAGCACGCGGTGGGCAGCGGGGTCGACCAGCGCGCGGTCGTCGTGCTGGCCGTGGATCTCGACGAGGCGGCGGCTCACGTCGCGCAGCGTCTGGGCGGAGATCGGCGCGTCGTTGAGGAAGGCGCGCGTGCGCCCGTCCGTCATCTGCACGCGGCGCAGGATCAGAGTGCCGTCGGCTTCGAGGTCCTGGGCGCGGACGACGTCCCAGGCCGGATGGTCGAGCGACAGGTCGAACACGGCCGTGACCTGGCCCTGCTTCTCGCCCTGGCGCACCATGGACCCGTCGCCGCGACCGCCGAGCGCGAGGGCGAGCGAGTCGAGCAGGATCGACTTGCCGGCGCCGGTCTCGCCGGTCAGCACCGTCAGGCCGGTGCCGAACTGGAGGTCCAGCTTGTCGATGAGGACGATGTCGCGGATGTTGAGCTGGGCGAGCATGGACGGACGCGCTTCACACCTGCGGGAAGGCGACGCTGTAGCACGCCGCCCTCGCGTCCGCGAAACGAAACATGAACGGAAGGGCCGGATCCCGCGACGGGGATGCGACCGTCAGCCGACGGTCTTGCGGTAGATCTTGGAGATCCAGGACTCGGAATCCTCGTTCGGCGACAGGCCGTCGGCCTGCAGCTTGGCGAAGGCATCCTTGTACCAGGGGCTGTCGGGGAAATTGTGACCGAGCACGGCCGCGGCGGTCTGGGCCTCGCCGGTAATGCCGAGCGACAGGT
Organism: Lichenibacterium dinghuense; assembly: GCF_021730615.1. Taxonomy (NCBI): domain Bacteria; kingdom Pseudomonadati; phylum Pseudomonadota; class Alphaproteobacteria; order Hyphomicrobiales; family Lichenihabitantaceae; genus Lichenibacterium; species Lichenibacterium dinghuense. The sequence continues at coordinate 374,940 of NZ_JAJLMN010000001.1, read as the reverse complement.
AGGCCTCGGTCAGCCGCTCCAGCGCTTCCTCGGCGTGCCGCGTCGTCTGATACTTCGACAGCACCTCGCGGAAGCGGTTGATGGCCGCGGTGTAGTTGCGGCGGTTCAGGTAGAAGCGCCCCGTCGACATCTCCTTGCCGGCGAGCTGGTCGCGCGTGACCTGGATCTTGAACTTGGCGTCGTCCGCATATTCCGACGTCGGGTACTTGGTGACGATCTGCTGGAACAGGTCGAGCGCCTTGGCGGAGTTCTCCTGGTCGCGCGACACGTCCGGGATCTGCTGATAGTAGGACATCCCCTGCAGGTAGAGCGCGTAGGGCGCGTCCGGCGCGTTCGGATAGAGCTGATAGAACCGCTTGCCGGTCGTGATCGCCGTGTCGTAGTCGCCGGCCTGGTAGTTGGCGTAGGTCTGCATCATCAGGCCCCGCCGCGACCAGTCGGAGAAGGGGTATTGCTTGTCGAGCTCGGAGAACTTCTTCGCCGCGCCGGCGCTGTCCTTCTTCTGCAGGCGCGCGAGGCCCTGATCGTAGATGTCGGAGGCCGGCGTCTCGGCCAGGATCTTGGTCTCGTATTTCTCGCCCGACCCGAACGGGTTGATCGAATCGAGGGTCGAGCAGCCCGCCAGGGGAATGGCCAGCAGGGCGGCCAGAGGCGCCGTTCGAAGGGCCATTCGGCGGACAGACACCATCGGGGGGACTCGATCTGATGAGGGGCCGGGGAGCGGCGTCGGGGAAACACGATCCATGCGCCCGGGCTTAAAGCCCTCCGGGGGTCGCATTAAGGCCTTGTTCCCCATGGCCCTGTGGGCATCGCCGAAAAACCGTCGACGTTGCCGGGATGCAACAGGTGCGGGGCCGCGGGCGGCGGCTCAGCCGATCTCGGCCGCGAAGGCCGGCATGGGCGCGAAGCCCCCGAAGTCGGCGAAGCCGGCCGCGCGGGTCGACGTCGCGTCCACCGGCGCCTCGACGAAGGTGAAGGCCGAGCGGTCGGCGAACAGGGCCTGGAGCACCAGGAAGTTCATCTTGTGGCCGGGGCAGAAGGCGGAATAGTGCCCGATGATGGGCGCGCCCGCGAGGGCGAGGTCGCCCACCGCGTCGAGCAGCTTGTGCGACACGAACTCGTCGGGCGCGCGCAGGCCTTCCGGGTTGAGGATGCGGTGGCCGTCCACGGCGACGGAGTTCTCCAGCGAGGAGCCGAGCGCGAAGCCCAGCTTCCACAGGCGCTCGACGTCGCGCAGCAGGCCGAAGGTGCGGGCGCGCGAGATCTCGCGGCGGAACACGGCGGGCGTCAGCGCCAGCGCCTTGCGGTGGCGGCCGATGGCCGCGACCGGATAGTCGATCTCGACGTCGAGCGAGAAGCCGGATTCGGCGGGGCTCAGCTCGGAAAAGGAGCGGCCGTGCTCGATGCGGACGGGCTTGAGCACCTTCAGGAAGCGCCGCGGCGCCGACAGGGTCCGCAGCCCGACGCGGTCGATGGCGGCCACGAACGAGGCCGACGAGCCGTCCATGATCGGCACTTCCGGCCCGTCCACCTCGACGAGGACGTTGTCGACGCCGAGGCCCGCGAAGGCGGCCAGCAGGTGCTCGACGGTGGACACGGAGCCGACCGAGGCGTCGCCCAGCACGGTGCACAGGTCGGTGGCCGACACGCGGGACCACTTCGCCTCGATGCGGCGCGTGGCGCCCTCGGGCAGGCCGGTGCGGAGGAAGACGATGCCGCTGTCGGGCTCGGCGGGATGGAGGATCAGGGTGACGGGAGCATTGGAGTGGACGCCGTTGCCGGACATGACGCACCGCTTGCGGAGGGTGGTCTGCTTCGGAAACTTCATGCCACTCAGCTCCACTCGGCGGTCCGATCGGTCGACGGCCGAGGCCGGCCAATACCCCGTCTTCCGCGATCCCGCCACAGCGTCGCCCCATGCGGGGCGGAGGTGGACGGGGTTCGGGGCGCTCGCCGGGCGCCTCGGGTTTCCCCGCCGGCCGCCGTCGATCCCCGCTGTCGAGAGCAAACTACGCGGCCGGGGCGGTCGCGCCAAATCACTCTTTCTTACGCTCTGTTACAAAAGATCCGGGATTTTTCGGAAAAGGTTACGGATCGGATTTCCGAGCCGAATCAACGCGATGCCGCCGCCGCCCGGGGCCGGGCGGCGGCGGCGCGATGTTGCGTTTTCGAAGGGCGAGATCAGTTCGACTGGCGGCGCAGGAAGGCCGGGATCTCGAGCTGGTCGTCCTCGTAGGGGCGCGCCGGGGGCAGGGCGCGGCCGTGCTGGTCGGTGGGGCCGCCGGCGTGGCGCGGGGCCGGCTGCGGGACCGGGCGCTTGCCGTAATCGGCGCCCTGCGGCTGCCGGGGGGCGTGGCCCTGCGGCGGAGCGTAGGGCATCGGGGCCTGGGGCAGGCGCGGGGCGGGCTGGGGCGGCGGCGGCTGGCGCACGGGGGCGGCCGCCGCCACCTCGTCCTGCCGGCTCATGCCGAAGGAGGCGAGGCGCTCCAGCAGCGTGCGGCGCTTGGTGTCGGAGCCGTTCTGCGGCTCGGCCATCTGCGGCTCGCCGCGCTGGGCGCGGATCTGCTGCTGCACGGGCAGGGGCAGGTCCTCGATCTGCGGCATGCGCTGGGCGCGCTGCGGCTGCTGGGGCGCGGGCGGGATGAACGGGCCGGCGTCGTGGTAGTCGTGGCGGGCGGGCTCGGGCGCCTGCGGGGGCGCGTAGCTCGACCCCTTGGGGGCCGGGACGGGCTTGATCTCGACGTCGCCGGCCACCTGGGCCTGCGGGGCGTAGCCGTTCGGCGCGGCGAAGTTCTGCGGCACCACGAACTGGTGGGGGGCCGGCGCGGGCGCGGGCTCGTAGGCGGCCGGCTCCTGCGTCATCACGGGGCGGGAGATCGCCTCCTGGCGGGCCGCCGACTGGGCGCGAAGCTTCTGGGCCACCTCGGCGATGCGCTGCTCGCCCGAGTTCAGGTCCTTGGCGCCGAGCGGCTGGTCGATGCCGGTGGCCACCACCGACACGCGCACGATGCCGTCGAGGTTGGAATCGAAGGTGGCGCCGAGGATGATGTTGGCGTCCTCATCGACCTCCTGGCGGATGCGGCTCGCGGCCTCGTCCACCTCGTAGAGGGTGAGGTCGTTGCCGCCCGTGATCGAGATGAGCAGGCCGCGGGCGCCCTTCATCGAGACTTCGTCGAGCAGCGGGTTGGCGATGGCGGCCTCGGCGGCCAGGATGGCGCGCTTGTCGCCCGAGGCCTCGCCGGTGCCCATCATGGCCTTGCCCATCTCGCGCATGATGGCGCGGACGTCGGCGAAGTCGAGGTTGATCAGGCCTTCCTTCACCATCAGGTCGGTGATGCAGGCCACGCCCGAGTAGAGCACCTGATCCGCCATCGAGAAGGCGTCGGCGAAGGTGGTGCGCTCGTTGGCGACGCGGAACAGGTTCTGGTTGGGGATGCAGATCAGCGTGTCGACGCTCTTCTGCAGCTCATTGATTCCGGCCTCGGCGACGCGCGCGCGGCGGGCGCCCTCGAACTGGAACGGCTTCGTGACGACGCCGACGGTGAGGATGCCCATGTCGCGGGCCGTGCGGGCGATGACGGGCGCCGCGCCGGTGCCGGTGCCGCCGCCCATGCCGGCGGTGACGAAGCACATGTGGGCGCCGGCGAGATGGTCGCGGATCTCCTCGATGGCTTCCTCGGCGGCCGCGCGGCCGACCTCGGGCTGCGAGCCGGCGCCGAGGCCCTCGGTCACCTGCAGGCCCATCTGGATGATGCGCTCGGCCTTAGACGAGGTGAGCGCCTGGGCGTCCGTGTTGGCCACGATGAAGTCGACGCCGACGAGGCCCGACACGATCATGTTGTTGACCGCGTTGCCGCCGGCGCCGCCGACGCCGCACACCATGATGCGGGGCTTGAGTTCGCGCAGTTCGGGCATCTTCAGGTTGATCGTCATCGTGTGGCCTCTTCAATCCCCGTGGGGCCGCTCGCATCGGCCCCTCTTGCCCGTCGCCGGTTCGGGCCGCCGCCGCTGTGACGGAGATTGTGCGAGAACCCTTAACAAAGTCCTTACGGTTAACCTCTCGGGATTAACCGCTCCGGGGTTGCGGCCCGGGGGCCGCGGTGGGGCGTGGCGGCCGAAAGGTTAAAAGCTGTCCTTCAGCCAGCGGCTCACGCGGCTCATGTAGCCGTCGGTTCCGGTGGCCTGCAGAGGCACGTCCCGGCGGGGCTCGAAATGCTCGATCGCCGCCACCTGCGGGTAGATCAGCAGACCCACGCCCGCCGCGAAGGCGGGGCTCTTCGCGGATTCCGGCAGGCCCTGGATGCCGAGCGGGCGCCCGATGCGGACCTGCGGCGACAGGATCCGGCGGGCGGCCTCCGGCATGCCGGTGAGCTGGCACGCGCCGCCCGTGAGCACGATGCGCCGGCCCGCGTGGGCCGCGAAGCCGGCCGCGTTCAGGCGGTCGCGGATCAGCTCCAGGATCTCCTCGACGCGCGGGCGGATGATGCGCACGAGGTGCGATTTCGGCAGGTGGGCCGGCTGGTCGTGCTCGTCGCCGACCTGCGGCACCGCGATGGTTTCGCGCTCGTCCGACGCGGAAGCGATGCAGGTGCCGTGCAGCGTCTTGAGGCGCTCCGCGTCGGACAGGCGCGTCGTGAGGCCGCGCGCGATGTCGGTGGTGACGTGGTTGCCGCCGACCGCCACGGCGTCGACGTGGGCGAGGTGCCCGCCCGCGAAGACGCCGACCGAGGTGGTTCCGCCGCCCATGTCGATCAGCGCCACGTCGAGCTCGGCCTCGTCGTCGGCCAGCACGGACAGGCCGGCCGCGTAGGGCGTCGCCACGAGGGCGTCGACCTGCAGGTGGCAGCGCTCGATGACCAGCATCAGGTTGCGGGCCGCCGCGGCGTCGCAGCCGACCACGTGCATGTCGGCGCCGAGCTCGTCGCCGATCATGCCCTTGGGGTCGCGGATCTGGCGGGTGCGGTCGAGGCTGAAGCCGGTCGGCAGCGAGTGCAGCACGGCGCGCCCCTGGCGGGCCATTGTGGCGCAGGAGGCCTCGAGCACGCGGTGGACGTCGTAGTCCGACACGGCCTTGCCGCCGACCGCCACCTTGGCGTTGTAGTGCTGGGAGGACAGCCGGCCGCCCGTGATGTTGACGATGACGGAGCCGACCTCGACGCCGGCCATGCGCTCGGCCGCGTCCACCGCGAGGCGGATGGCGTTCTCGGCCTCCTCCATGTCCACCACGGCGCCGCCCTTGATGCCGCGCGAGCGCTGGTGGCCGAGCCCCAGGATGCGGCAGCGGTGGGTGCGGCCCGGCAGGGTGTCCGAGGCTTCGGCGGGGTTCAGCTTGGCGATCAGGCAGGCGATCTTGCTCGTGCCGATGTCGAGCACGCAGAGGATCGCGCTGCGGCGGGCCGACAGGGGACGCATGCGCCGGGGCATCAGGCGGTTGCTCATAGGTCGATCTTCCGCTTGGGACGCTTGGCCAGCATCGCGGCCCGGGCGGCCGCGGCGTCTTCGGTGAGCCGGGCCGTGATCCGGCCCGGGATGCGCAGGTCGATGGACACGACGTCCTTCTCCAGGATGTGCGACTGGCGCTCGATGTCGGCCAGGCGCTTCAGCGTGTCCATCGCGTCGAGCTCGGGCAGCTCGACCTCGATCCCGGAATCCATCTGCAGCGTCCAGCGGCGCTTGCCCACCAGCACGCCGGCGCGGACCTTGTCGCGCAGCTCGCCCGCCGCGCCGAGCAGCGCCTGGAACTCGCCGACGCGCGTGTTGGCGCCGTCGCCCACCACGAAGGGCAGGGCGTTGAAGCGGTCGTCCCGCACGGCGTCGATCACGGTGCCGTCCGTCGCCACGAGGCTCAGCTGCCCGTCCTTCTGCCACACGGCCGCGGCGTCGCGCTCCGTGACGTTGACGTGGAGGTCGCCCGGGAACAGCTTGCGCACGGTCACGTCCTGCACGAGCGGCACGGCCTTGAGCCTGTCGCGCAGCGCGCCCGCGTCGAGCAGGGCCAGCGAGTTGCGCGCGCTCACGCCGCCGTCGCGCAGGATCTCGCCGGGGGTCAGCGATTTCAGGCCCGAGATGGTCACGCTGTCGATCGAGAAGCCGAGCGCCTTGGCGACGAGGTCCGCCGGCGCCCCCTCCGCGGCCACGTAGGCGGCATACTGGCCGCCCCGCACCGCGCCGTAGAGGCCGGTCGCCGCCATCAGACCGATCACCAGCACCGTGCCCCAGCCCGGCAGGGGGCGGCGGCGCACCGCGGCATCGACGCGCCGGAGGCGGCGGGACTTCGGGGCGGGAGCCGCGACGGCGCGCGCCGGTCCGGCCAAGAGCGCGAAGGGGCTGACGATGCGGGGGCGCCCGCCGGCCGGAAGCCCGAAGCCGGCTTCGCTCATCGATCGCAGGAGGCGTCCTCCACCATCCATCGCACAAGTCCACCAAACGAGTACCCGGCGTCGGCCGCCATCTCGGGGACCAGGGACACCTCGGTCATGCCGGGCTGGGTGTTCACCTCCAGCACGACGAGATCGCCGGTGCCGCCGGGCCGATCGTCGTAACGGAAGTCCGAACGGCTCACCCCGCGGCAGCCGAGCGCCTGATGGGCCCTCACCGCCAACTCTTGGACATGACGGTAAATATTTTGCGTCAAATCCGCGGGAAGCACGTGGGTCGAGCCGCCGGGCGCGTATTTCGAATCGTAGTCGTAGAAGGCGTGGTCGTTGGACAGGATGTCGATCACCGCCGTGGCCCGGCCGTCGATCACCGCGCAGGTCAGCTCGCGGCCGTGGATGAAGGGCTCCGCCAGCAGCGCGTCGCCGTGCGCCCAGTCGGGATCGCCGATCTCCTGGGGCGGGTGGCTCCGGTCCTCCTTGACGATGATGACGCCCACGGAGGAGCCCCCGTCGATGGGCTTCAGGACGTAGGGGGGCGGAAGCACGTGCCGCCGCGCCGCCTCGCGGCGGTCCACGATGCGGCCCTGGGGCACCGGGATGCCGGCCGCCGCCAGGACCACCTTGGCCCTGTCCTTGTTCATGGCGAGGGCCGAGGCCAGCACGCCGGAATGGGTGTAGGGGATGCGCAGCACCTCGAGGATGCCCTGCACCGTGCCGTCCTCGCCGACGCGGCCGTGGAGCGCGTTGAAGGCGACGTCGGGCTTCAGCCGCGCCAGCACCTCGCCGATGTCGCGGGCGACGTCGATGCGGGTGACGCGGTATCCCTCGCCTTCCAGGGCCGCGGCGCAGGACGTGCCCGAGCGCAGCGACACTTCGCGTTCGGAGGACCAGCCGCCCATCAGGACGGCGACGTGTTGCGACATCGGGTTCGACCTCCGGCGAGGGCTCCGGGCGCGGCCCGGCGTTGCCGGGGCCGCGCGGCCCCGGAGAACCGTCCTGTGATGGCGAACTATGGTTTCCTGAAGCTGGAGCGGACGGGCCTCAGGCCGCGAGCCCTGCCGGCACGCCGACCCGCTTGATCTCCCACTCCAGCGTCACGCCGCTCGCGTCCCGAACGCGGCGGCGGACCTCCTCGCCGAGGGCCTCGATGTCGGCGGCCGTGGCCCCGCCGCGGTTGATGAGGAAGTTGCAGTGCATTTCCGACATCTGCGCGTCGCCGACCGACAGGCCGCGGCAGCCCGCGGCGTCGATCAGCTGCCAGGCCTTGCCGCCGGGCGGGTTCTTGAAGGTGGAGCCGCCGGTCTTCTCGCGGATCGGCTGCGAGGCCTCGCGGGCCGCGGTGATGCGGTCCATCTCGGCCAGGATGGCGGCGGGGTTGCCGGGCCGGCCGCGGAAGAGCGCGCCGGTGAAGATCACGCCGGCCGGCGCCGCGCAGTGCCGGTAGGTGAAGCCCATCTCGGCGTGCGTGAAGGCGCGCACCGTCCCGTCGCGCATGACGCCGCGCGCCTCGACCAGCACGTCCGTGGTTTCGCCCCCGTGCGCGCCGGCGTTCATGCGCAGCGCGCCGCCGACCGAGCCCGGGATGCCGCGGAAGAAGGCGAGGCCGTCGACCGCGGCGTCGGCGGCGGCGCGCGCCACCTTGACGTCCGGCACGGCGGCGCCAGCCCGCACGGTGCAGTCCGCCCCGACCGTCACGGCGTTGAAGCCGCGGCCGAGCTTCACGACGACGCCCGGCACGCCACCGTCGCGCAGGATGACGTTGGAGCCGAGGCCGAGCGGCATCACCGGCACCTCGGCGGGGATGCGGGACAGCGCGTAGGCGAGGTCGTCCTCGTCGGCCGGCACCATCATGACTTCGGCGGGGCCGCCGACCCGGAACCAGCTCAGGGCCGCGAGGCTGTCGCCGGCCGTCAGGCGCCCGCGGAACTCCGGCAGGGCCGAGCGCAGATCGTCGTGCAGGCTCATGCGACGTCTCCCGCGGCCAGCTCGCCCGGCAGCGCGTAGGCCCATTGCGTGATGTTGCCGGCGCCGAGGCAGACCACGTAGTCGCCGGGCTTGGCGAGGGTGCGGACCACGCCGGCCAGGGCCGCGGGGCCCTCCAGCGCGACGACGTTGCGGTGGCCGTGGGCCTTCACGGCGGCGGCGAGGCCGTCGCGGTCGATGCCGGGGATCGGCTGCTCGCCGGCCGCGTAGACGTCGGCGATCACCACCGTGTCGGCGTCGTTGAAGCAGGTGGCGAAGTCGTTGAACAGCGACTGCAGGCGCGAATAGCGGTGCGGCTGCACGACCGCGATCACCTGGGCGCGCGTGGACGCGCGGGCGGCGCGCAGCACCGCGGCGATCTCGACCGGATGGTGGCCGTAGTCGTCGAAGATGGCGGCCCCGTTCCACTCACCGACGCGGGTGAAGCGGCGCTTGACCCCGCCGAAGCCGCGCAGGGCCTCGCGGATCGTGTCGATCGGCACGCCGAGCTCCAACGCCACCGCGATTGCCGCGGTCGCGTTGAGGGCGTTGTGGTGGCCCGGCATGGGCATGACCACGTCCTCGATGTAGCGCGCGGAGGCGGTCTTGCGGTCGCGCACGAGGACGTTGAAGCGCGACACGCCGCCCTTGAGGTCGATGTCGAGCAGGCGCACGTCGGCCTGGGGGTTCTCGCCGTAGGTGACGACGCGCCGGTCCTCGATGCGGCCGACGAGCTCCTGCACCACCGGGTGGTCGAGGCACATCACCGCAAAGCCGTAGAAGGGCAGGTTCTCGACCAGCGTGCGGAACGCCTCCTTCACGGCGGCGAAGGTCTTGAAGTGGTCGAGGTGCTCGGCGTCGATGTTGGTCACGACGGCCACGTCGGCCGGGAGCTTCAGGAAGGTGCCGTCGCTCTCGTCGGCCTCCACCACCATCCACTCGCCCTCGCCGCGGCGCGCGTTGGTGCCGTAGGCGTTGATGATGCCGCCGTTGATCACCGTGGGGTCGAAGCCGCCGGCGTCCAGCAGGGTGGCGACCAGGGACGTGGTCGTCGTCTTGCCGTGGGTGCCCGCGACCGCCACGCACTGGCGCAGGCGCATCAGCTCGGCCAGCATCTCGGCGCGTCGGACCACGGGGATGCGCCGCTCGCGGGCGGCGGCGAGCTCGGGGTTGTCGCGCCGGATGGCGGTCGACACGACCACCACCTCGGCTTGGCCGAGGTTCTCGGCGCGCTGGCCGATGTGGACCTCGATGCCCTTCTCGCGCAGGCGGGCGACGTTGGCGCCTTCCGCGGCGTCCGAGCCCTGGACGCGGTAGCCCAGGGTGTTGAGCACCTCGGCGATGCCCGACATGCCGATGCCGCCGATTCCGACGAAGTGGATGGGCCCGAGCTCGCGCGGCAGCTTCATGCGTGTGTCAACCTTGAGTTCTGCCCTCCGCCACGGCGAGGACGAGGTCGGCCAGGCGCTCGGCGGCGTCCGGGCGGCCGCCGTGCCGCGCCGCGTCGGCGCGCACCAGCAGTTCCGCGGGGTCGTTCAACACGCGCCTGAGCTCTTCCGCAAGCCATTCGGGCGTGAAGGCGGACTGATCGCGGACCGTGGCGGCCCCGCTGGCCTTGAGCACGGCGGCGTTGGAGGCCTGGTCCTGGTCGAGCGCGTGGGGGAAGGGCACGAGGATGGCGCCGCGCCCGATCACGGCGAGCTCGCTGACCGTGGAGGCGCCGGCGCGGGCCACGACGAGGTGGGCCGCCGCCATGCGGGCCGGCAGGTCCGCGAAGAAGGGCTGGATGTCGGCCGCCTGGCCCAGCGCCGCGTAGGCGTCGCGCACGCGGGCCTCGTCCTCGCCGCGCGCCTGCTGGACGATGTGGAGGCGGGCGCGCTCGCCGGCGTCGAGCAGGGCGACCGCGGCCGGCACGATGTCGGACATCACGCGGGCGCCCTGCGAGCCGCCGGTGACGAGCAGCGACACGGTCCCGCCGGGCGCGAGGTCCGGCATGGCGCGGTGCGACGCCTCGACTACCGCCGGGCGCACCGGGTTGCCGGTGAAGCTCGCCTTGCGGGCCACGGCGTCCGGCACCTTGCCGAGCTCGGGGAAGCCGGTGGCGATGCGCGCCGCGCGGTTGGCCACGAAGCGGTTGGCCTTGCCCATCACGGCGTTCTGCTCGTGCAGCACGATCGGCACGGCGCGGATCGAGGCCGCCACGATGGGCGGCACGGTGGGGTAGCCGCCGAAGCCGACCACGACCGAGGGGCGGATGCGGCCGATGGTGCGCCACGCCGCCAGCACGCCGCGCGACAGCTGCCCGGCGGCGGCGGCCTTGGCGACAGGCGAGCCGTTGCGCGGGGTCGCGGACGGCACGGCGTGCAGCGCCCGCGCCGGGAAGTCGACCCCGTACCGCAGGGCGCGGTCGTCGGTCATCAGCTCGACCGCGACGCCGCGGGCCGCCAGGGCGCGGGCCAGCGCTTCCGCCGGGAACAGGTGGCCGCCGGTGCCGCCGGCGGCGAGGAGGACGGGGCTGTCCAAGGGGCTCACGCCGCCTCCGATCCGTAGGCGCCGTCCGGCTCCTCGCCGCGGCGGTAGGGCACCGGGTCCATCACGGCGGCGCGGGGGCGCTTGCGCGTCACGGCGATCAGGAACCCCATGGCGAGCGCCAGCGAGATCATCGACGAGCCGCCGTAGGAGATGAAGGGCAGCGTCATGCCCTTGGCGGGCATGAGGTGCAGGTTCACCGACATGTTGATGCAGCTCTGGATGCCGAACAGGATCACGAGTCCCGCGGTGGCGAAGCGGCAGAAGGGATCGTCGTTGCGCGACGACAGGAGCAGACCGCGCAGCACGATGAAGGCGAAGACGCCGGCCAGGAACATGCAGAACAGCAGGCCGAACTCCTCGCCCGTGACGGCGAAGATGAAGTCCGTGTGGGCGTCGGGCAGGACGCGCTTCACCGTGCCCTCGCCCGGGCCCTTGCCGAGCCAGCCGCCCGACACGAAGCTTTCCACGGCCGTGTCGACCTGGAACGTGTCGGACGCGCCGGGGCCGTTCGACGGATCGAGGAAGTGGGTGATGCGGTCGCGCACGTGGGGCACGAACTTGTAGGCCACCACCACGCTGAAAGCGCCCATGCCGCCGATGCCGCCGACCCAGAACCAGTGCAGCCCGGCCATGAAGAACAGCGCCGCCCAGACGAGCGAGATCAGCATGGTCTGCCCGAAGTCGGGCTGGAGGATCAGCGGCACGATGGTGAGCGGCAGCAGGGCGAGCGCGATGAGGTTGCCCGGCACGTCGCGGCGCCGCGCCCCCTCCGAGAACGCCCAGGCGGCGATGATCACGAAGGCGGGCTTCACGAACTCGGACGGCTGGATGCCGAAGATCCAGCGGCGCGCGCCCTTCACCTCGTGGCCGAACATCAGCGCGCAGGCGATCAGCGCCAGGCCGCCGAGGTAGACCACGAGCCCGGCGCGCCGCACGTCGCGCGGGGCGAGGAACGAGGTCGCCAGCATCAGGCAGACGGAGGGCACCAGGAACATGACCTGGTGATGGACGAAGAAGAAGGTCGAGAGGCCCAGCCGCTCGGCCACGGGCGGGCTGCCCGCCATGGTGAGCACGATGCCGAGCACGATGAGGAGGCCGATGGCGGCGAGGAGCCAGCGGTCGACCGTCCACCACCAGTCTGCGAAGATTGAGCGTTCGGCGCGCGAGATCATGCGGGGCTCCTGCCAAAGCGCGCCGGTGGGGAGGCGTCCATCCTTCTCTCCCTCACCCTGAGCAGGGCGCGGAGCGCCCCGTGTCGAAGGAGGCAGCACCTCGCCGCGCCTGCGGAGGGCCCCTGCGTCCTTCGACACGGGGCCTCCGGCCCCTGCTCAGGATGAGGGAGGGTGAAGACGGACACCGTGGCCGGCCGTGAATGCGTCAGATCTTCGATTTCTGAACGAGCGCCCGAAAGGCGTCGCCCCGCGCCTCGAAGTTCCGGAACTGGTCGAAGGAGGCGCAGGCAGGGGAGAACAGCACGGTTTGGTTACCGGAAGCTTGCCGGGCGTCCTCGGCCGCCGCGGCGACCGCCCGCTCCAGCGTGCCGCAGCGGCGGCTGAGCACGCGGCCGCGCAGCGTCGACGCGAAGGCGTCCGCCGCCTCGCCGATCAGGTAGGCGCGCGCGACGCGGTCGAAGAGCGGGGCCAGCGCCTCGATGCCGCCCGCCTTCGGCACGCCGCCGAGGATCCAGTGGACGCGCGGGAAGCACAGGAGCGCCTTCTCGGCCGAATCCGCGTTGGTGGCCTTCGAGTCGTTGATGAAGACCACGTCGCCGATCCGGCCGACCTCCTCCATCCGGTGAGGCAGGCCGCCGAAGCTGTTGAGACCGCTCTGGATCACGTGGGCGTCGGCGCCCCGGAGCCCGAGCAGGTCCGCGCAGGCCGCGGCGAAGCAGGCGTTCTGCGCGTTGTGGAGGCCGCGCAGCGTGGCGATGCCGTCCGTGCCGCCGAGGATGCGCTCGCTCCCCTCGTAGGGCCGCATCAGCACCATGTGGCCGGCCGACAGCGACACGCCGGTCGGCAGGTCCTGCCGCACCGACACCGGATAGTGGCGGCCGGCGGGGCCGTGGCCGCGCGCGTGGAGCCGCATCTCGCGCTCCACCGCGCGCTCGAAGACCGCCGCCGAGGCCGGGTCGTCGACGCCGGTGAGCGACCAGTCCGAGCGCGCGATCAGTCGCTCCTTCACGGCCGCGTAGTTCTCGAAGGTGCCGTGGCGGTCGATGTGGTCGAGGCTGAGGTTCAGCAGCATGCCGACCGTCGGCGCGAGGCTAGGCGCGAGGTCGATCTGGTAGGACGACACCTCCAGGACGTGGATGCGGCCCGGCGCGGGCGGCTCCAGCGCCAGCACGGCCGTGCCGATGTTGCCCCCCATCTGCACGTCCCGGCCCGCCGAGCGGAACAGGTGCGCGGTGAGGGCCGTGGTGGTGGACTTGCCGTTGGTGCCCGTGATCGCGACGAGCGGCGCGTCCGGCGCGATCTTCGCGCGCTCCCGGCAGAACAGCTCGACGTCGCCGACGATCTCGACGCCCGCGGCGCGCGCGAGCTTCGCCGACCAGTGCGGCTCGGGGTGGGTCAGCGGCACGCCGGGGGTGAGCACCAGCGAGGCGACGCCGCCCCAGTCGATCCCGCGCAGGTCCGCGACCTCTTGCCCGGCCGCGGCCGCCCTGGCCCGCGCCGCTTCCGCGTCGTCCCAGGCGATCACGCGGGCGCCGCCGGCGCGCAGCGCGTCCGCGGTGGCGAGGCCGGAGCCGCCGAGGCCGAACAGCGCCAGGGTGCGCCCGGCGCAATGCGTGACGGGCGTCATGGGATCAGCGCACCTTGAGGGTCGACAGGCCGAGCAGGGCCAGCACGAAGGAGATGATCCAGAAGCGCATCACGATCTGCGGCTCGGACCAGCCGAGCTTCTCGAAATGGTGGTGGATCGGCGCCATGCGGAACACCCGCTTACCGGTCAGCTTGAAGGAGCCGACCTGGACGATCACCGACAGGGCTTCGACGACGAAGACCCCGCCGACGATCAGCAGCACGATCTCGTGCTTGATGATGACCGCCACGGTGCTGATCAGGCCGCCGAGGGCGAGCGAACCCGTGTCGCCCATGAAGATCTGCGCCGGCGGCGCGTTGAACCACAGGAAGCCCATGCCGGCCCCCGCCACAGCGCCCGCGATGACGAGGAGGTCGCCCGTCTGCGGCACGTGGTGGATGCCGAGGTAGGAGGCGTAGAGCAGGTTGCCGGTGCAGTAGGCGATGACGCCGAAGGTCCCCGTCGCGATCATCACGGGCACGATCGCGAGGCCGTCGAGGCCGTCGGTCAGGTTCACGGCATTGCCGAAGCCGACGATGATGAAGGCCCCGAAGGCGATGAAGAACAGCCCGAAGTCGATCACGATGCCGTTGATGAAGGGGAGGTACAGGGCCGTGGTGGAGGACGGCCCCACCGCCGTCATGGCCCAGCAGGCCACGAGGGCGATCAGCGCCTCCAGGGCCAGCCGGGCGCGGCCGGCGAAGCCCGCGTGGCTCTGCTTCGTCACCTTGAGGTAGTCGTCGTAGAAGCCGATCATGCCGAAGCCGAGCGTGACCAGCAGCACGATCCACACGTAGGGGCTGCGCAGGTTGGCCCAGAGCAGGGTCGACACGACGAGGCCCGACAGGATCATCAGCCCGCCCATGGTGGGCGTGCCGCGCTTCTTCAGGTGGTCCGGGCCGTCCGTGCGGATCGGCTGGCCCTTGCCCTGCTTGATGCGCAGCGCCGCGATGATGGCCGGGCCGAAGAAGAACACGAAGAGCGCGGCCGTGGCGGTGGCCCCGATGGTGCGGAAGGTCAGGTACCGGAACAGGTTCAGCGGGCTGAAATAGGGGGACAGTTCGGTGAGCCAGGTCAGCATGGATGTCCGATGTCCTCAGCGTCCCGCCGGGGTGGGGCGGAACCGGTCCTTCAGGGCGGCGACGAGCGGCCCCATCCGGCTCCCGTTGGAGCCCTTCACCATCACGACGTCGCCGGCCCGGATGCCGTCCGCGAGGGGGCCCTCGATAGCCGCGGCGGTGTCCCCCCACAAGCCTCTCATCTCCGCGGGCAGGCGGCTGAACAGCGCGTGACTGAGCGGCCCGGCGGCGAAGACGAGGTCGACCCGCGCCGCCTCGAGGTCGGGCAGGAGCTCGGCGTGGAGGCGCTCGGCGTCCGTGCCGAGCTCGCGCATGTCGCCGATCACGGCGACGCGGCGTCCCTCGCCGGCGGGCGCCGCCGCGGCCAGGACCGCCAAGGCGGCCCGCATGGAGGTGGGGTTGGCGTTGTAGCTCTCGTCGATCAGCGTCGCGTCGCCGCCCGGCAGCCGCAGCGTCACGCGGGCGCCGCGGCCCTGGCCGACGGTGAAGCGCGCGAGCGGGTCCGCCGCGCCGTCGAGGTCGAGGCCGGCGGCGTGCGCGGCCAGCAGCACCGCCAGCGCGTTGACGGCGAGGTGGCGGCCGGGGGCGCCGAGCCGGAAGTCCACCCGCCGGCCGAGCACGCGCGCGCGGGCCTCGACGCCGTCGGGCGTCGGCGCGAAGCTTTCCAGGCGGGCGTCCGCCTCGGGGTGCTCGCCGAAGGTGAGGATGCGGCCGGCCGGCGAGGCTTCGGCGGCGGCGCGCAGGCGGCCGTAGGTGTCGATGTCGCGGTTGATCACGGCGAGGCCGCCCTGGACGAGGCCGGAGAAGATCTCCGCCTTGGCGTCGGCGATCTCGTCGACGCTCGCGAAATGCTCCAGGTGGGCCGCCGCCACCGTGGTGACCACGGCGATGTCCGGGCGCACGAGGGCGACCAGCGGCGTGATCTCGCCCGGATGGTTCATGCCGACCTCGAACACGCCGTAGCGCGCCTCCGCCGGCAGGCGCGCGAGGGTGAGGGGCACGCCCCAGTGATTGTTGAAGGAGGCCGCCGAGGCGTGGGTCGGCCCGGCGTCCGACAGGACGAGGCGCAGCATCTCCTTCACGGTGGTCTTGCCGACCGAACCCGTGACGGCGACGACCCGCGCCTTCGAGCGGGCGCGGGCGGCGGCCCCGAGGCGCTCCAGGGCGCGCAGGGCGTCCTCGACGACGTAGAGGCAGGGCAGGTCCCCGAGCGACCGCCGCAGGCCGGGCGCGTGGGCCTCGTCGACCACGGCCGCGGCGGCGCCGGCCGCGAAGGCCTGGGCGACGAAGTCGTGGCCGTCGTGCAGGTCGCCGCGGATGGCGACGTAGAGCTCGCCCGGCTTCAGGCTGCGGGTGTCGATCGACACGCCGGTGACGCCGCCCAGCGGCGGCGTCCCGCTCACGCGGGCGTCGAGCGCGGCGACCAAGCCGAGACCGGACCAGAGGGGTGCGTCGTTCATGGGTCCAGCCTCGCGATGGCCTCGGCGACCGCCGCGGCGTCGGAGAAGGGCAGGGTGACGCCGCGCGCCGTCTGCCCGGTCTCGTGCCCCTTGCCGGCGACCACCAGGGCGTCGCCGGGGCCGAGCAGCGCGACCGCGTGGGCGATGGCGGCGGCGCGGTCGCCGATCTCGGCCGCGCCGGGCGCGCCCGCGAGGATGGCGGAGCGGATCGCGGCGGGCTCCTCGGAGCGCGGGTTGTCGTCGGTGACGACGACCACGTCGGCGAGCCGCGCCGCGATCGCGCCCATGATCGGCCGCTTGCCGGCGTCGCGGTCGCCGCCGCAGCCGAACACCACGACGAGCCGCCCCGGCGCGTAGGGGCGCATGGTGGCGAGGACCTTCTCCAGCGCGTCGGGCTTGTGGGCGTAGTCGACGACGACCGGCGCCCCCCGGCGCGTGCCCACGCGCTCCAGCCGGCCGGGCGCGCCGGCGAGCCCTTCGAGGGCCGCGAAGGCGGCGGCGGGCGCCGTGCCGGTGGCGATGCAGAGGCCCGCCGCGACGAGGGCGTTCGACACCTGGAAGGCGCCGGCGAGGGGCAGGCGGAGGGTGCGCTCGCGGTCCGCGTGGCGCAGGACCATGCGGGTCGCGAAGCCGTCGGGCTCGGCCGACAGGAGGCGGATGCTCGTCCCCGCCCGGCCGACGGTCAGCACGTCGAGGCCGCGGGCGCGGGCCGCCGCGACGACGCGCTCCGCGACCTGTCCGTCCGCGTCCACCACAGCGGGGCGGCCGGGCGCGAGCAGGTCGGTGAACAGGCGAAGCTTGGCGGCGAGGTAGTGCTCGACGTTTGGGTGATAGTCGAGGTGGTCGCGCGACAGGTTGGTGAAGGCGCCGGCCGCGAGGCGCGCGCCGTCGAGCCGGTGCTGGTCGAGCCCGTGCGAGGAGGCTTCGAGGGCCAGGTGGGTGACGCCGTCCCGGGCGAGGCGGTCGAGGTCGCGGTGCAGCGTGATGGGGTCGGGCGTCGTGAGCGAGCCGTAGACGGCGCCGTCCGGCGCGACCACGCCGAGCGTGCCCATCGAGGCGGCCCTGAGGCCCGCCGCGGCCCAGATCTGCCGCACGAAGGCCGCCACCGAGGTCTTGCCGCTCGTGCCCGTCACCGCCACCACCGTGCCGGGCTGGGCCGGGTGGACGCGCGCCGCGGCGGCGCTGAGCGCGCGCCGCGCGTCCGGCACGACGACCGACGCGACGCCGTCCGGCAGGCCCTCGGGCGGACGCTCGGACACGACCGCGACGGCCCCCGCCGCCGCGGCCGCGGCCGCGTAGGCCACGCCGTCGCCCTTGGCGCCGGGCACGGCGAAGAAGGCGAAGCCGGGCGCGACGGCGCGGCTGTCCGCCGTGAGGCCCGACACCGCGATGCCCCGATCGCACTCTGCGACGGCGCCCGGCAGCAGTTCGCCCAGCGTCATCGCAGCACCGAGTCCATGCCGATGCCGAGCTTGGCGACTGTCGGGAACGGGTTGGTGGGCAGGTTGAGGTTGGGCGGCAGGTTCAGCAGCGGCGCCACGCGCTCCATGATCTTGCCGCACACGTCGCCGGAGTTCCAGGCGGCGGTGTGGTAGCCGTAGGTGCCCTCGGCGGCCTGCGGGTCCTCCATCATCACGAAGAACAGGTATTTGGGCTTGTCGGCCGGCACCACCGACATAAAGGTCGTGTTGACCCGGTCGGACGAGTAGTGGCCGTGGATCAGCTTGTCGGCCGTACCGGTCTTGCCGCCCGCGAAATAGCCGGGGATGTCGATCTTCTTGGCCGACCCGATCGTCGCGTTCAGCCGCATGATGTAGCGCAGCTCCTCCGACACCTCCGGGCGGATCACGCGCTGCGCCTCGTCGCGGAAGTCCGGCTTGTCGCGCTTGAGGAAGGTGGGCGTGATCTCGTAGCCGCCGTTGGCCAGCGCCCCCACCGCCATGATGGCCTGGAGCGGGGTGACGTTGAGGCCCTGGCCGAAGGCGATCGTCATGGAGTTCAGCTCGCCCCAATGCGGCGGGATCTGCGGCATGGCGGTCTCGGGCAGCTCGGTCTGCAGGCGGGACAGCTGGCCCATCTTGCGCAGGAACGCCTTGTGGCCCTCGACGCCCACGGCCATGACCATCTTGGCCGTGCCGATGTTGGACGAGTGGACGAAGACCTCGGGCACGGTCAGCACGCGGTGCGTCGCGTGGAAGTCGTGGATGGTGAAACGGCCGTAGCGCAGGTTGTCGCGCGCGTCCACGCTGGAATGCAGCGTGAACTTGTTCGACTCCAGCGCCATAGCGATCGAGATGGCCTTGAAGGTCGAGCCCATCTCGTAGGTGCCGACGTTGAGCCGGTTGATGTGGTCGGGCTTCAGCGCGTCGACCGGGTTGTTGGGGTCGTAGTCGGGCAGCGACACGTAGGCGATCATCTCGCCCGTGTTGACGTCCATGATGGCGGCCGAGCCCGCCTGCGCCTTGAAGTGCTCGATGCCCTTGGCGAGCTCGTCGCGCACCGCGTAGGTGGCCTTAGTGTCGAGCGACAGCGCGATCGGCTTCAGGTCCTGCGGGGTGACGTCGAAGCCGGCGCCCTTGAGGTCGCCGAGGCCCTGGTTGTCGACCCACTTCTCGATGCCGGCGATGCCCTGGTTGTCGGTGTTGGTGAAGCCGAGCACGTGGGCGCCGACGGGCCCGTTCGGGTAGATGCGCTTGTTCTCGGGGATGAAGCCGACGCCGGGGAGCCCCAAGCGGAACACCTCCGCCTGCTGCTTGTCGGTGACGCCGCGCTTGACCCACACGAAGCCCTTCTTCGAGCCGAGGCGCTTGCGGAGATCCGTCGCGTCGATGTCGGGCAGCACGGCGGAGAGGAGTTCCACCGCCTCGTCCTTGTCGATCAGGCGGCGCGGCTCGGCGAAGACCGACATGGTCCTGACGTCCTGCGCCAGCACGCCGCCGTTGCGGTCGAGCAGCTCGGGGCGCGCGCCCGAGGCGGCGTCTGACGCGGCGGCCTTCAGGCTGGCCGGCGCCTCCTTGGACACGCCGAGCCTGGCGAGCTTGAAGTCGATCGCGCCGTAGACGCCCACGAAGGCGAGCGCGATCAGGCGCAGGCGGAAGCCGCTCTTGTCGAGCCGCGTCGAGCACACGTCGCGCACGAAGGCGCGGGCCCGCGCGAAAGCTCCGAGCCGGGCGGGCTCCCGCGGGAGGATCGGCGCGGGGGAGTCGGGAAAGCCGGACATGCGGGCGCTACCTCGCGGGCGTCGCGGAGGAGGGGGTGGCGCCGCCGGCCGCCGCGCCGGCGGCGCGTTCGCCCGACGGGGTCGCGGTCGGCTCGCCGAGGCCGAGGGCGTCGAGCTTGCGGCCGATGGAGTCGACCTTGGGCGGCGGGTCGGGCAGGTCCGCCGGCTGGACGATCTGGTCGAGCGACAGCTTCTGCAGGCTCAGACCGTGGTCGGCCAGCGACGCCAGCCGGTCCGGCCGCGTCAGGATCGCCCATTCGGCCTCGAGCTTGTCGATGCCGTCCTGCTCCTGGGCGATGAGGTGGCGCGTCTTGATGATCTGCTCGCCGTACAGGATCGTCTCGTATTTGACCGAATAGGCGTAGACCGCCGACCCGATCAGCGCCGCCACGGCGAGGACGTTGAGGATGCGCAGCATGGCTTCAACGCTTCCAGCTGACGGTGACGGCGGCGCGGGCCGCGGGGTCCGGCGCCCGGGCCGGCGCCTCGGTCCGCGCGCCGACGCGGAGCTTCGCCGAGCGCGCGCGCGGGTTCGCGGCGATTTCGGCCTCGCCGGGCGCGACCGGCTGGCGGCCGGGCAGGGCGAAGGTGGCGGCCGGTGGCGCGGCGCCGGCCGGCATGTGGCGCGAGCCGCCGTCGCCCCGCCCCGCGCGGCCCTGCAGGAAGCGCTTGACGATGCGGTCCTCCAGCGAATGGAAGGTCACCACCGCGAGCCGGCCGCCGGGCGCGAGCACGCGCTCGGCCGCCTCCAGCGCGTCGTGGAGTTCGCCGAGCTCGTCGTTCACGGCGATGCGCAGCGCCTGGAAGCTGCGCGTGGCGGGGTGGATGTCGCCGGGGCGCCCCGGCATGACCCGGCCGATCATGTCGGCGAGCTGCTTCGTCGAGGTGAAGGGCGCGGTGCGGCGGTCGAAGCAGATCGCGCGGGCGATGCGGCGGGACGCGCGCTCTTCGCCGTAGCGGTACAGGATGTCCGCGAGGTCGCCCTCGTCGGCGCCGTTGACGATGTCGGCCGCCGAGGGTCCGTCGCCGCCCATGCGCATGTCGAGCGGCCCGTCGAAGCGGAACGAGAAGCCGCGATCCGCCTGGTCGAACTGCATGGACGACACGCCGATGTCGAGCACGACGCCGTCGAGGCGGTCCAGGCCGAGCTCGTCCGCCACGGCGCCGAGCGTCGCGAAGCGGGCCTCGACCAGGGTGAGCCGGGGCTCCGACGCGGCGAGTCCGGCCCCGCCGGCGATCGCCGTGGGGTCGCGGTCGAGCGCCACGACGCGCGTGCCGGGGTGAGCCAGCATCGCGCGCGTGTAGCCGCCGGCGCCGAAGGTGCCGTCGAGGTAGGTGCCGCCGTCGCGCAGGAGGAGGGCATCGAGGGCCTCCTCGCGGAGCACGGGGCGATGCCGGATCGGTCCGCCGGCGGCCAGAGCGTCGTCTGGGCCGCGATCCGTCATCAGTCCCGTGCTCCAGGAGGCTGCGGCGCGGTGATCTGCGCCGCATGTCCGGAGCTGAGCAGTCTTCGGTGATCGCGCACTCGGCGTCTGGCCTCTTCCAAATGCGCGCGAAACCGTCCCGGCTCCCAGATCTGAAACTTGTGCCCCTGACCCACCAGCGTCACCTCGGCGGCGATCGCGGCGTGGTGCTTCAGCTTCTCGGACAGGATCACCCGCCCTTCCCCGTCGAGCTTGAGCACCTCGCTCTCCCCGTGGAGTGTGGACGCGTAGGCGTCCCACTCCTCCGAATAGGGCGACAGAGGGGCCATCAGCGCGTCGACCTCCCGGAGCAGGGCGTTGCCGCCGCAGTCCAGGGCGTCCGCGTAGAGCGAGGGATAGACGTACAACCCTTCGAAGCCGTCCCGCGCCAGCACCGAACGGAAGGAGGCCGGGATCGACACGCGACCCTTGGCGTCCAGCCGATTGGTGAAGTGCGAGACGAAGCGATCCAAAATCCCCTCTGTCCCGAGCAAGCCGGATCCCGCGGGCACGGCGGTCCGAGCGCGGGAGACCCATCGCGAGATGGTCCACCGCGGAAGCTCGAACTTGGCTGCCGGACGGGATGGCTTGGGATAGCATGGGACCCCATGGGCGTCAACGAACGGCCCCGCGCGCGAACTGGGGGCCAGGGTCCAGTAAGCGCCGCTTAGGGTTAAGGGACCCTTGCCGCGGCGCCGGAAAAACCGGCGCGCGGCGGGGCGAGATGGGGCGGGGAAGGCGGATCCGCGAGCGGCATCAGGACTGAAGCGGCAGGCGAGGCGGGGGTCGAATCGGCATGGCTTCGCGGCGCGCGGGCGGCGGCCGCCGTCCCGAGCGGGCGCGACTTGTCCACAGCGGAATCGGCCGAGTGGCTTCGGCCGCCCGTTCCGGGCCGTCAGCAGGTGCGGAGTGGGGCGCCGTCCCACGCCCGGGTGGGGCGCGATCCCATGCGGGGACCGCGGAGGCCCGGTCGGGGCCGTCAAGGTTCGGGGGAGAGGGTGCCAGCCGGCCTGTAAGCCGGGTTCTGTATGGCGCGGAAGGCGAGCCCGCCGCGCGTGACGACCATTCCTCTGGGACGACCGTCGCCGGCCGCCTCGAGCGATCAACCCGGGCGACAGCCCGGAAACGGGTTGGACGCCAGGCCGGCATGGCCGGTCCGCGCCCCGTCGCCCCTATTCGATCTTGCTCCCGGTGGGGCTTGCCGTGCCGTCGACGTTGCCGCCTCCGCGGTGCGCTCTTACCGCACCCTTTCACCCTGACCCGGACCGGACGATCGCTCGTCCAGCCGGGCGGTCTGCTTTCTGTGGCGCTATCCCTGGGGTCGCCCCCGCCGGACGTTATCCGGCACCGTGTTTCCGTGGAGCCCGGACTTTCCTCCGCGCTCGCGCGCGACGGCCGTCCGGCCGGCTGGCCCGGCCTGCGTATCGGATGCGGAGCGGAAAGGGAAGCGGTCGCCTACACCAGGACCGGCTGGGCGACCCGGCCCGCCTGGCCGAAGACGCGCAGGTAGCGCTCCACCTCGTCCGGGCGCCCGAGCGCCTTCTCGGGGTTGTCGGACAGCTTGACGGCGGGGCGGCCGCCGGCCTCGGTGATCTTGCACACGAGCGAGATGGCCTTCAGGCCGCCGTTCGGCGTCGGCGCGCAGCCGGCGAAGTCGTTGGTGAGGTTGGTGCCCCAGCCGAAGCTCATCCGCACGCGGCCCTGGAAATGGCGGTAGGTTTCCTCGATCGTGTCGACGTCGAGCGCGTCGGAGAACACCAGCAGCTTGTCGCGCGGGTCGCGGCCCTTGGACCGCCACCACTCGATGATGGCTTCGCCGCCGGGGATCGGCGGGGCCGAGTCCGGGCGGAAGCCCGTCCAGTCCGCGACCCAGTCCGGCGCGTCGCGGAGGAAGGGCGTCGTGCCGAAGGTGTCGGGCAGCACGATGAGGAGGTTGCCGCCGTAGTACTTGCGCCAGTCGGCCAGCACGGCATAGGGCGAGCGGCGCAGGCCCGCCTCGTCGCGGGCCAGCGCGGCCAGCACCATGGGCAGCTCGTGGGCGTTGGTGCCGAGGGCTTCGAGGTCGTTGTCCATGGCGAGCAGGACGTTGCTGGTGCCCGTGAAGGCGTCGCCGAGCCCCTCCTTGAGCGCCTCGACGCACCAGCGCTGCCACAGGAAGCCGTGGCGGCGGCGCGTGCCGAAGTCCGAGATTCGCAGCTCGGGAAGGCCGCGCAGGCGCTCGACCTTGTCCCACAGCTTGGCCTTGGCGCGGGCGTAGACGACGTCGAGCTGGAAGCGGCCGAGCCCCTTCAGGGCGGCGCGGGAGCGCAGCTCGTTGATGATGGCCAGCGCCGGGATCTCCCACAGCGTGACGTCGACCCAGGAACCCGAGAAGCTGAGCTCGAACTGGCCGTCGCGCACCGCGAGGTCGTAGTCCGGCAGCTGGTAGGTCGAGAGCCAGGACAGGAAGGCGGGCTCGAAGATGTGGGCGCGCCCGTAGAAGCTGTTGCCGGCGAGCCAGATCATCTCCTTCTTGCTCACCGTGAGCGAGCGGGCGTGGTCGAGCTGGTCGCGCAGCTCCACGACGTCGATCTCGTCCGCCACCCGCACCCTGTGGGAGCGGTTGACCAGGGAGAAGGTCACCGGCTGGTCGCGGTAGAGACCCCAGATCATCTGGAGCATCAGCAGCTTGTAGAAGTCCGTGTCCAGCAGGCTGCGGACGATCGGGTCGAGCTTCCAGGTGTGGTTGTAGACGCGCTTGGCGAGGTCGGTCGTCGGCATGGCGGAACCCCCTCGGCGCTGCGGCGTCTCGGTCCGCATGCGACAGACTAGCAGGCCACCGCGCGGGCCGCGAGCCGTCCCCGGCCGTAAAGTGCGACGGCGGGATCCCGGTCGGCCGCTTCCCCGAAACGAAGAAAGCCCCGCGCGGGGGCTTTCCGAGGCGTCGCGGGTGCAAGCCGCGTCACTGTACGAGCTGCGGCCCAGCGGAGCGGGCCGCGTCGTTCTCCTGCATGATGCCGAGGCGGCGGGCCACCTCGGTGTAGGCCTCGACGAGGCCGCCGAGGTCGCGGCGGAAGCGGTCCTTGTCCATCTTGTCGCTCGACTTCACGTCCCACAGCCGGCACGAGTCGGGCGAGATCTCGTCTGCCACGACGATCCGCATCAGGTCGCCCTCCCACAGGCGCCCGGTCTCCATCTTGAAGTCGACGAGGCGGATGCCGACGCCCAGGAACAGGCCGGACAGGAAGTCGTTGACCCGGATAGCGAGGGCCATGATGTCGTCGATCTCCTGCGGCGACGCCCAGCCGAAGGCGGTGATGTGCTCCTCCGACACCATGGGGTCGTTGAGGCCGTCGTTCTTGTAGTAGAACTCGATGATGGACCGCGGGAGCTGCGTGCCCTCCTCGATGCCGAGGCGCGTCGACAGAGACCCCGCCGCCACGTTGCGCACCACCACCTCGAGCGGGATGATCTCCACCTCCTTGATCAGCTGCTCGCGCATGTTCAGCCGACGGATGAAGTGCGTCGGCACGCCGATGTTGTTCAGGTGCTGAAAGATGTACTCCGAGATCCGGTTGTTGAGGACGCCCTTGCCGTCGATGATCTGGTGCTTCTTGGCGTTGAACGCGGTGGCGTCGTCCTTGAAGTGCTGGATCAGGGTGCCGGGCTCGGGACCCTCGTAGAGGACCTTGGCCTTGCCCTCGTAGATGCGGCGGCGGCGGTTCATTGGCGTCAACCGGGGCTTGAGAAAATCCATGGGTCGGTCGGGCTCCTCACTCACGCTCGCTCGACCGGCTCGCGCGACGTCGTTGCAACATCGAAGCCGCATGCGGCAGGGGGGAATGGAGCGCCCCGTCTGACCGACCCCGCGGCAGCCTAGCGGATCGCACCGTCCCGCACAACGCCGCCCCCGGCGCGCGCCGGGCGGCGCGGCCCGCCGGGGCGCGCTGAAGCGCAAGATTTGGGCAGCGCGCATCCGAGCCGCAAGATGCGCGTTCGGAACGGGCCAGCCGCGCCCCGCGGCCCGGGAGCCTCGCCCCATGACGACCTTCGACGATCGGGAACGCGCCTTCGAAAACCTGTTCGCCCACGACCAGGACCTCGCCTTCCGCGCCCAGGCGCGCCGCAACCGCGAGCTCGGCCTGTGGGCGGCCCACCAGCTCGGGCTCAGCGGCGACGAGGCCGAGGCCTATGCGGGGCGGCTCCTGGCGGTCGCGATCGAGAACGGGGGCGACGACGCCGTCGCGGCCCGGCTCGGCGAGGATCTGAACAAGCACGGGCTCGGGATCAGCGAACACCGGATCCGGCACCGCATGGCCGAACTCCTCGCCGAGTCGGTCGAGCACGTGAAGCGGGACTGAGCGCGGGACGCCGCCGTGGCCCACACGCTCGCCGACCTCGTCGCTGCATTGAACCTCGGTGAGGCCGGGCCGGACCGCTTCGCCGGCCGCAGCCCGGCCGTGGGGCGCCGACGCATCTTCGGCGGCCTCGTCGTCGCGCAGGCGCTGGTGGCCGCGGCCCGCACCGCCGCCGGGCGGCCGCCTCACTCGCTGCACGGCTACTTCATACTGCCGGGCGACCCCGAGGAGCCGATCGACTACGCCGTCGACCGGCTGCGCGACGGCGGCAGCTTCACCACGCGCCGCTGCGTGGCGCGCCAGCACGGCCGCGCGATCTTCGAGATGTCGGCGTCGTTCCACGCGCCGGAGCCCGGCGGGCTGGACCACGCCGCGCCGCGGCCTGACGCGCCGCCGCCCGAAGCGCTGCCCGGCCCGGACGAGCTCCGCGCCCTCGTCGGCCTGCCGCCGGCCGTGCGCGACTATTTCGGCCGCGACAGCTCCGTCGAGCTCCGCCCGGTCGACGCGTCGCGCTTCGCGCGGCGCCCGCCCGGGCCCCACCCGGCCCGGCAGGCCGTCTGGATGCGGGCGGGCGGCCCGCTGCCCGACGATCCCACCCTGCACGCCGCGCTGCTGGCCTACATGTCCGACATGACGCTGCTCGACACGGCGACCTCCGCCCACGGCCGCACCGTCTTCGATCCCGCGATCCAGGCGGCGAGCCTCGACCACGCGGTCTGGTTCCACCGCCCCGTCCGGGCCGATGCGTGGCTGCTCTACGCCGAAGACAGCCCGAGCGCGTCCGGCGCCCTCGGTTTCGCGCGCGGCTCCATCTTCGACCGGTCGGGGGTGCTCGTGGCCTCCACGGCTCAGGAGGGCCTGATCCGGCTCCGCGACCACGACTGACCGGGTCGAGGCTCCTGACGCGCGCAGATTGCCTAATTAACAGGCATTCAGCCTCGATTCCGCCACAAGTGCGCCGGAACGGCCGGCCGCTCCTCGGCCTTTGCCGCGGCTAAACTTTGGCACGGGGCTTGAAAGAGTGCTCGAACGCTGCCGCGCGATCTCGCGCGGCGGATGGTCCCCACGCGAGCCTCGGCCCGAGAGGGTCGGGGCGGGACCGAAGTCCGAGGATCCTGCGATGAAGATTGTCACGGCCATCATCAAACCCTTCAAGCTGGAGGAGGTCCGCGATGCCCTGACGGCCGTCGGCGTGCACGGGCTGACCGTCACGGAGGTCAAGGGCTACGGCCGCCAGAAGGGGCACACCGAGATCTACCGCGGCGCCGAATACGCGGTGAGCTTCCTGCCGAAGCTGAAGATCGAGGTCGCGGTGGCGGCCGAGCTGCTCGACCAGGTCGTGGACGCCATCACGGCGACGGCCCGCACGGGCCAGATCGGCGACGGCAAGATCTTCGTGACGACGCTCGAGCAGGCCGTCCGCATCCGCACGGGCGAGACCGACGCCGACGCCCTCTGACCATCCGTTCGGGCGGGCTCGGCGAGCCTGTCCCCTCCCATCGCCAGTCGAGCATCGACGCCCCCCGCACCGCGGGGGCGCGACCGGCCGTGCCCGCGTGGCCGCGGCGGCGCTCGGCTGACCCACTGCCCACCGGAGTCCATCGATGACGTTCAGTCCCCCGTCGCTCCCCGCGACGCCGCCTTTCCTCAAGTCCGCACGAACGCGAACGGCGCTCGGGCTGGCCGCCGTGTCGCTGCTGGTGATGGCCGGCACCGCCCTGGCGCAGACGCCCGCCCCCGAGGCGGCCACCACGGCCGCCCCGGCGGTCGCCACCGCGACGGCGGCCCTGAAGCCCAACCCGGGCGACACCGCCTGGATGCTGATCTCCTCGGCGCTGGTGCTGATGATGTCGGTGCCGGGCCTCGCGCTGTTCTACGGCGGCCTCGTGCGCTCGAAGAACATGCTGGCGGTGCTCAGCCAGGTGTTCATGATCGTGTCGCTCGTCGGCGTGGTCTGGGTCGTCTACGGCTACTCGCTCGCCTTCGGCGACGGCGGCGCCTGGCAGGGCTACATCGGCGGCCTCAACAAGGTGTTCCTGAAGGGCATCGACGCGACCTCCACGGTCGGCACCTTCTCGCCCCAGACGGTCATCCCGGAATACGCCTACATGGTGTTCCAGATGACCTTCGCGATGATCACCCCGGCGCTGATCGTCGGCGCCTTCGCGGACCGCATGAAGTTCTCGGCCGTCATGCTGTTCATGTTCCTGTGGGTGTCGATCATCTACTTCCCGGTGGCGCACTGGGTGTGGGCGACCGCCGCTCCGGACGACATCATCAAGGCCGCCAAGGCGCTCGCCGCCGCGACCGACGACGCCGCCAAGAAGGCCGCCCAGGCGAACCTCGACGCCGTGACGGCCGGCGCGGGCTGGCTCGCCCAGGCCGGCGCGCTCGACTTCGCCGGCGGCACGGTGGTGCACATCAACGCCGGCATCGCGGGCTTCGTGGGCTGCGTGCTGATCGGCAAGCGCATCGGCTACCCCCGCGAGCCCATGCCGCCGCACTCGCTCACCATGACGATGATCGGCGCCTCGCTGCTGTGGGTCGGCTGGTTCGGCTTCAACGCCGGCTCCAACCTCGAAGCCAACGGCACGACGGCCCTCGCCTTCGTCAACACCATGGTGGCCACCGCCGCGGCCGTGCTGTCCTGGCTGTTCACCGAATGGGCCATCAAGGGCAAGCCGTCGCTGCTCGGCATGGCGTCGGGCGCCGTCGCGGGCCTCGTCGCCGTCACCCCGGCCTCGGGCTACGCCGGCCCCATGGGCTCGGTCGTGCTCGGCCTGCTGGTCAGCCCGCTGTGCTGGTTCTTCGTCGCCGTCGTGAAGGAGAAGTTCCACTACGACGACGCGCTCGACGTGTTCGGCGTGCACTGCATCGGCGGCATCTTCGGCGCCATCATGACGGGCATCCTGGTCGCCCCCTCGCTCGGCGGCGTCGGCATCACCGACTATACCAACCTCAAGGACATGACCGGCACCTACGACATGGGCCAGCAGGTGCTGATCCAGCTCAAGGCCGTCATCTCCACGCTGGTGTGGTCGGGCGCCGGGTCGGCCATCCTGTACTGGATCGTCGACATGGTCATCGGCCTGCGCGTGTCGCCCGAAAAGGAGCGCGAGGGTCTCGACATCGCCGAGCACAGCGAGCGCGCCTACAACTACTGATCCGACTCCGGTCGCGATCTGGCGGGGAAGCGGTCCTTCGGGGCCGCTTTTTCGTTTTCGGCGGGCCCGCCGGCCGTCGGAGAGGGGGCGCCCGGCCCCGCGCTCACGGACCCTTAAGCATATCGACCTAACGTGAGGGTCGGACGGAGCCCCGGGGCTTGCGCGGCGGCCCGAGGGCCACGGGCGCGACGCCGCGCCTCCGCCCGATCCATGGGATCGAACCCGGGCCGCCCGTGCGCATCTCCACGCTTTCGTCCTTCGACATCATGCCGGAGCCCGCGCGCGAGTTCCTGGTGCGGCGCTGCGCCGAAGCCGCCGGCCTCCTGGTGCTCGGCGCCGTCGGAGCCGTCAGCCTGTCGCTGGCCACATGGTCGGTCCACGACCCGAGCTGGAACCACGCCGTGGGCGGCACCGTCCACAACCTCGCCGGGCCCGTCGGCGCCGTCGTGGCCGACCTCGTCATGCAGGTCTTCGGCATCGCCGTGGTGGCCCTGCTGCCGCCCGTCTTCTGCTGGGGGCTGACGCTTCTGTCGCGCCACAGGCTCGACCACGCCCGGCTGCGGCTGATCCTGCTGGCCGCCGGCACCTGCGGCGCGACCGGGCTCGCCTCCTCGCTGCCCGCCACCGACCGCTGGCCGCTCCCGACCGGCCTCGGCGGCATCGTGGGCGACGCCGTCCTGGCGCTGCCGCGCCGCCTCCTCGGCCCCTCCGAGCCCATGCTGATGATCCTGGCGCTGGTCTGCGCCGGGGTGGCGATCCTCGCCCTGACGGCCGCCGCCGGCTTCGGCCTGAAGCCCGCGCCGGGCGAGGTGGACGACGACGCCAGCGCCTACGAGTGGGTGCCGGTGCCGAAGCCGCAGCGCTCCCCCTTCGACGAGGACGCCGACGGCGAGCCCGGCATGGGGCTCGTGTCGCTCGGCGCGGTCCTCCACGCCGGTCTCAGCGCCAGGGCGGCGGTGGGGCGCGCCCTGCGCCGCGGTCGCCCCTCCGAGCCCGTGGCCGTCCCGTCCTGGCTCGAGGCGGGTCCCGTGCCGGCCGGGGCCGCGCCCGCGGGCCGCGTCGAGCCCTCGTTCGACGGGCCCGGCCGCCCGCGCGACGAGAAGGGTCGGCGTGAGCCGTCCTTCGCGCCACCCGCCCGCGACGAGGCCGAGCGCCCCGCGCCCCGCGCGGCCGGCCGCCCCGAGGCCGTCTCGGTCCTGTCCCGCATGGCGGCCGCCGCGGCCCCCCTGCGCGCCGCGGCCCGCCGCCAGCGCGAGTTCCATCCCGGCGGCTACGACCTGCCGAGCCCGGCCATCCTGTCCGAGCCGAAGCGCCTGTCGACCACCGTCGTGTCCGAGGACGCTCTGACCCAGAACGCCCGCCTGCTCGAAAGCGTACTCGAGGACTTCGGCGTCCGCGGCGAGATTATCAACGTGCGCCCCGGCCCCGTGGTCACGCTCTACGAGCTGGAGCCCGCGCCCGGCATCAAGTCGAGCCGCGTGATCGGCCTCGCCGACGACATCGCCCGCTCCATGTCGGCCGTCTCGGCCCGCGTGGCCGTCGTCCAGGGCCGCAACGTCATCGGGATCGAGCTGCCGAACCAGCGCCGGGAAACCGTGTACCTGCGCGAGCTCGTGGGGTCGCCGGACTTCTCGGAATCGAAGTTCAAGCTCGCGGTCGCGCTCGGCAAGACGATCGGCGGCGAGAGCGTCATCGTCGACCTCGCCCGCATGCCGCACCTGCTCGTCGCCGGCACCACCGGCTCGGGCAAGTCGGTCGCCATCAACACCATGATCCTGTCGATCCTGTACCGGCTGAAGCCGGAGGAATGTCGGCTCATCATGATCGACCCGAAGATGCTGGAGCTGAGCGTCTACGACGGCATCCCGCACCTCCTCACCCCCGTCGTCACCGACCCCAAGAAGGCCGTCACGGCGCTGAAGTGGGCGGTGCGCGAGATGGAGGACCGCTACAAGAAAATGTCCAAGGTCGGCGTGCGCAACATCGACGGCTTCAACGCCCGCGTGGCGGAAGCGCTCGCGCGCGACGAGAGCATCACCCGCACGGTGCAGACGGGCTACGACGGGGAAACCGGCGAGGCGGTCTACGAGCGGGAGGAGATGAGCCTGTCGGTCCTCCCCTACATCGTTGTGATCGTGGACGAGATGGCCGACCTGATGATGGTGGCCGGCAAGGACATCGAGGGCGCGATCCAGCGGCTGGCCCAGATGGCGCGCGCGGCCGGCATCCACCTCATCATGGCGACGCAGCGGCCGTCGGTGGACGTCATCACCGGCACCATCAAGGCCAACTTCCCGACGCGCATCTCCTTCCAGGTGACGAGCAAGATCGACTCGCGCACGATCCTGGGAGAGCAGGGCGCCGAGCAGCTGCTCGGCCAGGGCGACATGCTCCACATGGCGGGCGGCGGCCGCATCTCGCGCGTGCACGGCCCCTTCGTGTCCGATGTCGAGGTCGAGGGCGTCGTCGCCCACCTCAAGGCCCAGGGCCGTCCCGACTACCTCGACGCCGTCGTCGAGGAGAGCGACGGGGAGCCCGGGCCGGGCGCCGAGCCCCCCGCGCCGGGCTCGCTCGACGCGGAGGAAGGCGCCGACCTCTACGACCGCGCCGTCGCTGTGGTGCTGCGCGACAAGAAGTGCTCGACCTCCTACATCCAGCGCCGCCTCGCGGTCGGCTACAACAAGGCCGCCTCGCTGGTCGAGCGCATGGAGCGCGAGGGCGTGGTGGCGGCCCCGAACCACGCCGGCAAGCGCGAGGTCCTGGTTGGCGGCGGCGCCGACCGCGAAGCCTTCGACCCGGAGGATCTCTGAGGCGGGCCGGGCCGGGCCTGCCTCCGTTCCGGGCAGCCGAGGCGCCACCGTCTCACAAACGCCACACCGGAACCCTATCGCGCCGACCCATGCCCAGCCGGATTTCCTGCATGAATCGCTCGCTCCCGATCGCGCTCGTGTGTTTCGCCCTGATCGGGGGCCAGGCGTCCGCGGACACGAAGCCGCTCAACCTGCAGTCGGCCAAGGCCGCCAAGCCGGTCGGCAAGCCGGTGCCGCTCGACTCCGACGCGCTGATCGCCAAGGCCAACGCCTATTTCAACGACGACGCGACGATGATCGCCAAGTTCACGCAGATCGGCGGCGACGGCCGCCGCACCGACGGCCAGCTGCTGATCGACCGCCCGGGGCGGATGCGCTTCGCCTATGCCCCGCCGGCGACGCTGGAAGTGGTCGCGGACGGCACGTCCGTCGCCGTGATCGACCGGAAGCTGCACACGCAGGACCTGTATTTCATCGGCCAGACGCCGCTGAAGTTCCTGCTCAAGGATCACGTCGATCTCGCCAGCGACACCAAGATCACCGGCGTATCCGGCGACGGCAACACGGCGTCCATCGACATCGAGGATCACGCCACCTTCGGCGGGACGTCCAAGATCCGGCTGACCTTCGAGCAGCAGCCCTTCGCGCTGAAGCAGTGGACCGTGGTGGACCCGCAGGGCTACGAGACGGTGGTGTCGCTGTCGGACGTCGACCTGCAGACCAAGCCGGACGACAGCCAGTTCAAGATCAACACCGAGCGCATGCTCGACACCCGCAAGTGACGCGGGCGCCGGGCGCCACGGGCGGCCGGCCCGCCGCGCCCGACCACCCGGAACACGCCGTTTGACCCTGACCATCGCGACCTGGAACATCAACTCGGTGCGGCTGCGCATGCCCATCGTGCGCCGCTTCGCCGACCTCGCCCGCCCCGACGTCCTCTGCCTGCAGGAGACCAAGGTGCGGGACGAGGACTTCCCGTTCTCCGACCTGCGCGACCTCGGCTATCGGCACATCGAGATCAGCGGCCAGAAGGGCTATCACGGGGTCGCGATCCTGTCCCGCTACCCGCTGTCCGACGTCGTGCGCGGGCCCTTCTGCCGCGAGGGCCACGCACGCCACATCTCCGCGCGGGTGTCGGTCGGTGCGGGCGTGACGGTGCACAACTTCTACGTCCCCGCGGGCGGGGACGAGCCCGACCCCGCGATCAATCCGAAGTTCGACCACAAGCTTCACTTCCTGGAGCGCATGACCGAGGGGCCGAAGCTGCGCCACCTCCTGCCGGAGCGATCGGTCGTGGTCGGCGACCTCAACATCGCGCCGCTCGAAACCGACGTGTGGAGTCACAAGGCGCTGCTCAAGGTCGTCAGCCACACGCCGGTCGAGGTCGAGGCCTTCGGCCGGGTGCGCGCCGCCGGCGGTTGGGTGGACGCCATGCGGGAGCGCGTGCCGCCGGCCGAGAAGCTCTACACCTGGTGGAGCTATCGCTCGCCCGACTGGGCCGCGGCCGACAAGGGCCGGCGGCTCGACCACGTGTGGCTGAGCCCCGACCTCGGCGGCGAGCTCGGCGCCGTCACGGTCTACAGGCAAGCACGCGGCTGGGACAAGCCGTCCGACCACGTGCCGGTCATGGCGGAGCTGCGGCTCTGAACGCCGCCAGGCGGGCGCCGAGGCGGCTCGCCCAGTAGCGGCGCAGCGCCCCGGCGTTGCCGGGGTGGACGTCGAGCACGCGCATCATCAGCGCCCGGGGCACGGCCACCACGGTGCAGGTCTCGTGCGCCGTGGCGGTCACGGTCTGCACGCCGGGCGCGAACAGCGCCGCCTCGTTCAGCAGCGTCCCGGCCTGCGCCCAGCGCACGGACAGGCTGTCCTCGTGTTCCTCGTCGAGCGCCAGCGTGCCGGCGGCGAGCAGCACGGCGGCTTCGGCCGCCTCGCCGCGCCGGAACAGCACGTGGCCGGCGGGCAGGCGCCGGGTCTCGGCCGAGAAGGCGACCAGCTTCAGGGCTTCGGGGTCGAGGCAGGCGAAGACGGGCAGGCGCCGCAGCCGTCCGATGTCGTCCCCGAGCGCCATGACGCGCCTCACGCCATCAGCCGGTAGCCGCCGGCGTCGGTCACGAGCACGCGGGCGTGGGCCGGGTCGTCCTCGATCTTCTGGCGCAGGCGGTAGATGTGGGTTTCCAGCGTGTGGGTCGTGACGTTGCTGTTGTAGCCCCACACCTCGCGCAGCAGCACGTCGCGGCTCACCACCTGCGGCCCGGCGCGGTACAGGAAGCGCAGGATCGCGGTCTCCTTCTCGGTCAGGCGCAGCCGCGCGCCCCGCTCGGTCGTCAGCAGCTTGGCGCTCGGCTTGAACGTGAAGGTGCCGACCTGCAGCGCCGCGTCCTCGCTGCCGTCGTGCTGGCGCAGGTGGGCGCGGATGCGCGCCAGCAGCACGGCGAAGCGGAAGGGCTTGGACACGCAGTCGTTGGCGCCGGCTTCGAGCGCCGCCACGACCTCGTCCTCCGGCGCCCCCGCGCCGCTCAGCACGATCACGGGGCCGGAGAACCCGTCGGCGCGCAGCGATTTCACGAGGATCAGGCCGTCGCGGTCCGGCAGGGCGCTGGCCAGGATGACGAGGTCCGGCCGGCCCGAGTCCAGCGCCGCCTCGGCTTCGGCGGCCGAGCCGGCGCAATGGGCCGAGAATTCCGCGTGGCCGCCGAGCTGCTCGGTCAGGGTGGCCCGCAGATCGCCGTCGTCGTCGACGATGAGGATCTTGCGGGCATGAGCCATGGGCGCGTCTTTCCGATCGGCGGAGGGGCCCCGCGCTCCGGCTTCCCGGCCGCGGGGAGCCTCCGCCGCGCCTCACGTTGCGCAAAGTCGCGCGGCGGCGCAAGCGCCGCGACGCCGGCCTCGCTCCAATCTCCCCGGATCCGTGCTAATCGCTCCCCGTCGTCCTCCCGCCGAAGCCCCCATGATCCGCCTGTATTTCCGCGTCCTCGGCGCGCTCGGGGCCGAGCGGCGCGTCGCTGCCGTTCTGGTGCTCGCCAATGCCGTGCTGGCCGCGGCGCAGTTCGGCGAGCCCGTCCTGTTCGGCCGCATCATCGACCGCGTCACGGGCTCGGGCGGGGGAGGGTGGGCCGGTGTGCTTCCTCCGCTGATCGCCTGGGGGGCGCTCGGCCTGTTCAACATCCTGTGCGGCGTGTCGCTGGCCTTCAACGCCGACCGCCTCGCCCATCGCCGCCGCCTCGACCTCACGGCGAGCTTCTTCGAGCACGTGCTGCACCTGCCGACGAGCTTCCACGGCGCGAACCATTCCGGGCGGCTGCTCAAGGTCATGCTGGAAGGCGTGAACGGCATGGCGGGGCTGTGGCTGTCCTTCTTCCGGGACAATTGCGCGTCCTTCGTCGCGCTCACGGTGATGATGCCGCTGTCGCTCTTCGTGAACTGGCGGCTCGGGGTCCTGCTGGTGGTGCTCGTCGCCGCCTCCGGCTCGGCCACCCTGCTCGTGCTGCGCCACACCGAGGCCATGCAGACCAGCGTCGAGCGCCACAACAGCGGCCTCGCCGAGCGCGTCGCCGACAGCTTCGCCAACGTGCCCGTGATCCAGAGCTTCACCCGCGTGGCCAACGAGGCGCGCGGCCTGCGCCGCGTCACCGAGGCCGTGCTGGCGGCGCAGATGCCGGTGCTGTCCTGGTGGGCGCTGGCCGCCGTGGCGACGCGGGCGGCCTCGACGCTGACGCTGCTGTCGATCTTCGTGCTGGGCCTCGCGCTGCATTTCCGCGGCCTCGCCACGGTGGGCGAGATCGTGGCCTTCATGAGCCTCGCCGCCGGCATGATCGCCCGGCTCGACCAGCTCGTGTCCTTCTCCAACGCGCTGTTCCTGCAGGTGCCGAAGCTGCGCGACTTCTTCGGCGTGCTCGACACCGTGCCGGCCGTGGCCGATCGTCCGAGGGCCCGCGATCCCGGCCGCGTCGCCGGCCGCGTCGCCTTCGAGGGCGTCGCCTACAGCTACGACGGCCGGCGCGACGCCGTGTCCGACGTCGCCTTCACGGTCGAGGCCGGCGAGACGGTGGCGCTCGTCGGCGAGACCGGGTCGGGGAAGTCGACGACGCTCGGCCTGCTCCACCGCGTCTTCGATCCCGCCCGGGGCCGCATCACGGTGGACGGCACCGACCTCCGCGACATCCAGCTCGCGGGCCTGCGCCGCAACATCGGCGTGGTGTTCCAGGAGCCGATGCTGTTCGCCCGCTCGATCGAGGAGAACCTGCGCGTGGGCGCGCCCGAAGCCTCGGCCGAGGAAGTGGAGTCGGCGCTGCGCCGCGCCCGCGCGCTCGACTTCGTGGCGCGCCAGCCCGCCGGCCTCGCCACCGTGCTCGGCGAGCGCGGCCGGTCGCTGTCGGGCGGCGAACGCCAGCGCCTCGCCATCGCGCGGGTGCTGCTGAAGGACCCGCCGATCCTGCTGCTCGACGAAGCCACGAGCGCGCTCGACGCCGTCACGGAGCGGCTGGTGCAGGACGCCATCGACGCCGCGGCGCGCGGGCGCACCACCTTCATCATCGCGCACCGCCTGTCGACCGTGCGCCGGGCCGACCGCATCCTCGTCTTCCACGACGGACGCATCGTCGAGGAAGGGGGCTTCGACGAGCTTCTGCGGCGCGGCGGCCGCTTCGCCGCGCTGGCGCGGGCCCAGGGATTCGCCGTGGCCGAGGCGGGCTAGCGCCGATCCTCGGCGGCTCAGCTCGCGGCGCGCCGCCGGTCCGGCACCTCGACGGTCGGCACCACCCGCGCTTGGGGCCGCTCCGTGCGGTACTGGCCGCGGATCACCACGGCGAAGGCCAGCGCGCCGACCGACAGCGTCGTGACCCACCACAATTCTGTGGTGTCGAGCCCCCACAGCGCGAAGGTCAGGCCGGACACGATCTCGGCCAGCAGGAAGGGCGCCACCGCTTCCGAGGTCCGCCCGGCCAGGACGAAGCCGCCGTAGGCCACCGCGGCCGCCGCGACGGCCCCGACGAGGCCGAGGTCGTACCAGATCTCGAAGGCGAGGCTGCGCGGGATCTCGGGCGGCAGGAAGCCCACCACGGCGCCGCGCGTCGCGAGGTCGAGCCCGTGCCCGGTGAGCACCCGCGCCGGCGACGAGGCCACGATGTCGGCCCACAGGTGGAGCGCCCGCGCCATGGCGCCGAACTCCGGCACGCTGCCGCCGAGCGCGGCCCCGAGCCGGTCGAAGACAGGGCCGAAGACGAAGGGGATGGCGGGCGCGAGCAGGAGGACGGCCGCCGCGGCGACGCCGAGGACGGTGCCGGCGCGGCGCGGCGACAAGGTCGCGAGCGCGAAGGCCACGGCGCCGAGCGCCAGCGCGGTCAGCGCCACCGGCGTCCAGGCCGCCATGGCGCTGAGCGTGATGCCGACTACGAGCAGCGCCGCGGAGGTCCAGCGCTCGCGCACCGCCAGGGCGCCCAGCGCGGGCCAGACCAGCACGACGAGGCTCACCACGGCGCGCACCAGCGTCGCATCGGGGTCGGGGAACACGCTGAGCCGCTGCGCGCCGACGAGGCCGAACACCGCGGTGGCCACGCCGGCCGGCACGAGGCCGAGCGGGAAAAGGTAGAGGTTCGAGGTCCGCGTGCGCTCGGGCAGCACCGCCAGAACCACCGCGACGCCGAGGATCGTGCCGCCCTCCTTGAGCCAGCGCAGGCCCGCGTCGGCGGGAAAGGGCGTCCACAGGATCGACAGCGCGGTCCACACCAGCAGGGCCGCGCCGCCGAGCCCCGCCGTCGTGGTCAGGCCGCGGGCGAGGCGTCGCTCGATGGGCGGGCGCGGCAGCAGCGTCGCGGCCAGCACCAGCAGTCCCCCGCCGATGGGCAGCAGCGTGAAGACGGCGCGGCGCGACACGACGGCGCTCAGCGGCACCGCGAAGGCCAGCACGAAGAGGCCGAGGCGGGTCAGCAGCAGCGCGGCGTCGGCGGCCGGGTCGTCGAGGGGGCGGGCGCGGGATAAGGGCATGAGAACGCGTTTCGGGCGCGGATCTGGAAGGAACCCGCGCCCTCACGCTAACGTGAAACGGGCCTCGATATTGTTGCAGCGCTGCAACAAAGGCGGCCCAACCGCGGCGTCAGGCCGGCGACGGCCGCGGGACGCCGTCCCGGTCGGGCGGGCTCTTGCAGTTCCAGCGCGGCCCGATGTCGGACAGGACGGCTTCGAGCACCTCCACGTCGAGCCGCACGGCGCCGTCATCGTCGAAATGCAGCATGACGGTGCCGGCCGGCGCCTCTGTGGGCTCGTAGGAGATGGCCAGCAGCGTCAGCACCGCGTCCGGGTCCTGGTCGAAGCCGGCGCGCCGCACCCGCGTCACCCGCTCGAAGTGCAGGCCGGTGCCGCAGCGCTCGCAGCCGCCGCGGGCCGCCGCGTACCAGTCGAACCGCGCGCCCGCGAGCGCGAAGCGGCGCTGCTCTGGCAGGTAGGCCATGTCGCCGACGCGGATGTCGGCGTCCTGCAGGTGCGCCGAGAGGATCGCCAGCCCTTCCGGATCGAGCGCCGCGATGCGGAGCGGTTCCGCGTCGGGCAGGAGGTTGGCGGCGTCGGGCTGGGCCTCGATCATGGTGGGTTCCGCGTGGATGACGGCGGTATAAGCCCGAGCGCGCGCCGCCTGTTCCCGCGGCGCATCACCCAGCGGGAGGCGCGGCCGGGATGGCGTTCAGCGTGTCCTCGAGCGGCTGTGTGGGCACCTGGATGGTGCCGCGATCGGGCCGCTGGAGATCCAGCATCAGGGCGATCAGGGTCGACACCAGCAGGGCCATGATGAGGTTGGCGACGCGGCGCTTGACGCCCGCGACGCCCGCCCCGTAGCCCGAGAAGCCGAGGGCGACCAGCGCGGTTCCGGCCAACATCAGCGACACGACGACGGGCACGTGGTTGCGCAGCGCGGTGACGCGCTTCTCGCCCATGTTGTTCATGTCGTTGAGGTTCCACACGAACTGGTAGACGCCGAGGCTTTGCGGCTCCGCCGTCTCGGCCGCCACGGCCCGGCGCCACAGGTCAGCGCGGAGCTGGCCGGATCGCTGGATGTCGGCGGCGAATCTGGCGGCGTCGTGGGGGGCGCCGAGCGCGATGCGGAGTTCCGTGTATTCTTTGAGGTCGGCGAGGACCGGCGCCTGCTCGGCCCGGGGCAGCATCAGCGCGAAGTTGGCGGCCGAGCCGATGGCGTTGGCCTCCTGCAGCACGGCTTGGCGGCGGAGGTCGTAGCGCTCGAGGGCCATGGAATAGGTGAAGGCGATCAGCAGGGCGAGCAGGCCGAGGGCGGCGCTGGCGAGGTTTCCGGCGTCCGTGTCGTCGGCGACCTTCCTGCGATGGGCGCGTCCGAGCCGATTGCCGAACTCGGCGGCGGCGATCAGCAGGGCGAGCAGAATCACCAGCACCTCGA
Source organism: Lichenibacterium dinghuense (assembly GCF_021730615.1). NCBI lineage: Bacteria > Pseudomonadati > Pseudomonadota > Alphaproteobacteria > Hyphomicrobiales > Lichenihabitantaceae > Lichenibacterium > Lichenibacterium dinghuense. The sequence goes on along the minus strand of NZ_JAJLMN010000001.1, from coordinate 336,338 downwards.
CGAGACCGAGGGACTGCAGGCTTTCGAAGGACAAGCTCGGAACTCCGCGACGGGCCGCGCCGCGCGGTCCCCCCGGCGCCCTTCGCACGTCCGTCCGCACGGCGCCACCGCCCCTCGCTTGGCCGGCGGGCCCCGGGCCGCTACCGTGGCGCGCATCGATCGGAGGGTGACATGTCCGGGGCGCTTCGGAGATGCGGATTCGTGGCGGCCCTGGCCCTGCTGTCCGGTCCGGCGCCCGCGCAGGAGGCGCCGGTCGGCCCCTGCTCGCCCCACCGCGGTGCGGACGGCGACATCCCGAGCGAGATGCCGGGCTGCGCGCGGCACCGGCGGCCCGCTCCGGGATCGCTCGACGACGAGCTCGACTTCATGCGGCGGCGGCACGACGGCGCGGCCACCGCATCGGACGAGCCCGGCGACGACGCGCCCGCCCCGCGCCACCGCGTCCGTCGACGGCGCGACTGAGGCGTCAGGCTGCTCCGCCGGCCTCGAACACCACGACCATGTGCCCGTCCGGGTCGCTCAGCAGGGCCGCGCGAGCGCCGCCCGGCAGCGCCGCGCCCCGGGTGACGTGGTCGCCCGACAGCGTCGCGACCTCGATCCACACGCGCGTGGCCCAGACGTCGTCGGCCCGCGTGTCGGCCGGCATGGGGCGGCGCGTGCCGACCTCGTAGCCCAGAAGCTCGACGTGCGGCGGCTTCGCGGGCGGCCGCATCGGCACCACCCGGCAGCGGTCGTCCGCGACGTCGTCGAGCCGTTCCTGCTCGACGCCGTGGTTGTGCGTGCCGTCCCCGGCCGTCAGGCCGAGCCCCTCGAAGAAGGCCCGGCTCCGGTCGGCGTCGCCGACCGCCACCGCCGTGTGGTCGATGCCGAGGAAGGGCGAGGCGACGTCGCGCGCGTGCCAGGCCTCGGCTCCCGTCCCTGCCGGGAAGAACAGGAGCTCCAGCGGGTGCCCGTCGGGGTCGCGGAACTTGAAGGCGGTCACGCCGCCGGTGTTGGCCGGCAGGGTCTGCGGCCCGCCCCGCGTGATCGGCCGCGCCCCGGCGGCCAGCGCGCGGCGATGGGCTTCCGCCATGTCGGACACCACGACGGCGATGTGCTGGAACCAGAGGTCGGTCGAGGTGCTGTCCGCCGGGTAGGGGCGGCCGGGAGGGTCGAAGGCGACGAAGGACACTTCCTGCGCGCCGAGCGCCATCGTCAGCCGCTCGGCCCTCGCGTCCCGCAGCCCCAGCAGCGCTAACTCCGCACCGTCCACGGTGACGGGCTCGCCGAGGGCCGCGAAGCCCAGACCCTCGTAGAAGTGCCGGGTTCCCGCGAGGTCGGACGCGGTGAAGTCGACGCGCGCGACGCGCCGGGACTGCAGGGTCATGGGCGGCGCGCTCCCCGCACGTTGGTGTAGATGGCGTAGAGGGTGTGGGACGCGCAGATGAAGAGCTGCGCGCGGTTGCGCCCGCCGAACTCGACGTTGGCAACGGTGAAGGGCACCTTGATCTTGCCCAGCACGTCGCCGGAGGGCGAGACGCAGTGCACGCCGTCTCCGGCGCTCGTCCACACGTTGCCCTCCTCGTCGACACGGAAGCCGTCGCTGTTGCCGGGCGACACGGTGTGGAACTTGCGTCCCCCGCCGAGCCGCGCGCCGTCGGCCGACACGTCGAAGACGCGGATGTACTGCGTCGGCTCGGCATCGAACTGGCCGCCGGTCTCGGCGACGTAGAGCTTCGATTCGTCGGGCGAGAAGGCGAGGCCGTTCGGTCCCTCGAAGTCGTCGGCCACGACAGCCAGCGAGCCGTCGGCGGGGTCGAGCCGGTACAGGTTGGCGGGCAGGAACGCCTCACGCTTGCCGCCCTCGTAGTCCGTGTTGGTGCCGTAGGGCGGGTCCGAGAACCAGATCGTGCCGTCCGACTTCACCACGACGTCGTTGGGCGAGTTCAGCGGCTTGCCGTCGTAGCGGTCCGCCAGCACGGTGATGCGCCCGTCGACCTCGGTGCGGGTGATGCGGCCGCCGTGCGAGCAGGAGATCAGCCGGCCCTGCATGTCGCGGGTGTGGCCGTTCTCGAAGCCGCTCGGCTCGCGGAACACCGAGATCCCGCCGGACAGGCTCCAGCGCATGACGCGGTCGTTGGGCAGGTCGGACACGAGCAGGCACTGCTGGTCGGCGAACCAGACGGGGCCTTCGAGCCAGCCGAACCCCTCCCCGAGCTTGGTCAGCGCCGCGTTGGGCAGCACCATGCGCTTGAAGCTCTTGTCGATGATCTCGTAGTCGTCGGCCATGGCCCTGCCTGGGAAACTGATCCTCGGAGGCCCTCGGCCTCCGGAGGGTGCGGGGCTGAGCCCCGCGCCCGAAGCGTCGTCATGGCCGGGCGATCCGCCGGCATCTCGACGCGATGAGGTGGCCCCGCTCGGTCGCGGCCCGCCCTAGGCGGGCTCCAGGATCGGCGAGTGTCCCGCCAGCACGTAGCTGTTGCCGACCGCGGGCTGCGCCGCCGGCACGTCCCTGGCGCCCAGGCGCTCGCGCAAGTTGTCGGCCACGCGCAGCGCGTTGGCGATGATGGTCAGCGTCGGGTTCACGGCGCCGATCGACGGGAAGAAGCCGGCATCCGTGGAATACAGGTTGTCGAGTTCGTGCGCCTTGCAGTTCACGTCGAGCACGGAGCTCTTCGGGTCGGTGCCGAACTTCATGGTGCCGGCCTGGTGGGCGGTGCCGCCGACCGGGATGTCCTTGCCGAGGTAGAGGTCGCGCTCCAGCAGGAAGGGCGCGCAGCCCGCCGCCTTCATCATGCGCTCCAGCCGCTTCGTGAGCTGCTTGTGCGCCTCCATGCTGGTCTCGTGGAGGTCGAGGAACACCTTCTCGCCCTCGTAGCGGATGCGGTTCTCGGGGATCGGCAGGTCCTCGCTCGACAGCCAGAAGTCGAGCGCGTGGTCGGCGATCTTGTTGAAGGGCAGCTGCGGGATGAAGTCGTTCAGCCAGTGCGGCACCTCCTCGCCGCGCACCTGGTCGCCGTGGGTGGTGGCGCACATCTGGATCAGGCCGATCGGGTAGGGGTACTCCTCGTCGCCGAAATAGTAGTCGCTGCAGCCCAGCGTCTTCTGGAACACCGTGGTGTTCTTCTCCTTCAGGAAGGCCATCAGAACCGACTGGTTGTGGCGCATGTAGTTGCGCCCCACCTGGTCGGAGCCGTTGGCGAGGCCGTTGTCGTGGTTCGGCCCGTAGGAGCGCAGCATCAGCTGCGCGGACGACAGCGCGCCGCAGGCCACGACGAAGACGTCGGCCGAGTAGCGCTCCATGACGCCGTTGCGGTCGACGTGGACGTATTTGACGGTCTTGCCGTCCGGCGACGTCTCCAGGCGCTTGGCGTAGGCCTCGGTGAGCAGGGTCACGTTTTTGAAGCGGGCGATCGTGGGATCGATGCAGATCACCTGCGCGTCGGCCTTGCCGTTGAGCAGGCAGGGGAAGCCGTCGAAGGCGTCGCAGCGCATGCAGATGCTGGTCGGCTTCGGCTTCCCGTCCTTGCCCTCGTCGAGCAGGATGCCCATCGGCATGTGGAACGGGTGGAGGCCCTGCTCGGTCCAGCTCCGGCTCAGCTTCTCGATCAGCGGCTCGTGGCTGACGGGCGGGTAGGGGAAATCGCCCGAGCGCGGGGGCTCGGTGGAGTCCTCGCCCGCCTTGCCGTGCACGTGGAACAGCTTCTCGGCCGCCGTGTAGTAGGGCTCGAACTCGCCGTAGCCGATCGGCCAGGCGGGCGAGATCCCGTTGGGGTGCTTCAGCTCGCCGAAGTCGCGCTCGCGCAGGCGGAACAGCGCCGCGCCGTAGACCTTCGAGTTGCCACCGACGTAGCGGTGGAGGCCCGGCTTGAAGGACGAGCCGTCCTTCCCGTACCATGTCTCGTCGACCTGGTACTTGCCGTCGACGAAGACCGTCTTGGAGTTCCAGTTCGCCTGCTCGCGCGGCAGGTAGGGCCCGCGCTCCAGGATCAGGATGCGCTTGCCCGTGGGCGCGAGGCTGTGGGCCATCGAGCCGCCGCCCGGGCCGCTGCCGATGATGATGACGTCGTAGTGGTCGTCGGACATGGGGCGTCCCTTCGCTCGTGGTGGCGCTCGGCCTGACGGCCATTCGGACAATTAAACGGCCCTCAGTGTCGCGGGTTGCAGCGCACACCATAAAGCCGGAGCCCGCGCCAGCCGGCGGCCCGGCCGCCTTGCGATCCGCCCCGAGTCGGGGGAATAGTGTGCGGCGTGTGCGCGGGGGAGTGCGATCCGGCGATGGCCAAGGACCTGACCGACGATGAACGCGTGTCGTTCCAGGCCGAGATCGACCGCCTGCGGGAGGAGCATCGCGACCTCGACGCTGCCATCGAGGCTCTGATTGACCTCGGCCGCATCGATCAGCTCCAGGTTCAGCGCTTCAAGAAGCGCAAGCTGGCCCTCCGCGACCGCCTGTCCTTCCTCGAAGACCAGATGACGCCGGACATCATCGCCTGACGCATCGCCCGGTGCCGGCCGCGCCGGGGCGCCCCATGTGAGGGGCTCCACGCGAGCCTCGCCATGCGCAAGAAAGCCGACCTCCCCACCAAGATCTGCGCCCACTGCGGCCGCCCGTTCGCGTGGCGCAAGAAGTGGGAGAAGGTGTGGGACGAGGTGCGCTACTGCTCCGACCGCTGCCGGCGCGAGCGGAAATCGCCGGGCCGGGCGGAAGCTTGACCGGAACCATGACGCCGCGGCGCCAGTTCCCCTGCCGCGCAGGCCCGACCCGGGCCTGCCTGTCTTTGGGGGAACCACCATGCCGCTCGACGGCGCTTCCATCATCACCTGGATCATCGTCGGCGGCATCGCCGGCTGGCTCGCCGGCCTGCTCGTCCAGGGCGGCGGCTTCGGCATCATCGGCGACATCGTGATCGGCATCATCGGCGCCATCATCGCCGGCTACCTGTTCCCGGCGCTGGGCATCCCGCTCGGGGCCGGCATCGTGGCGGCCATCATCGACGCGCTGATCGGCGCCGTGGTGCTGATCCTCGTCATCCGCCTGGTGCGACGCGCGGCCTGACGGCCCTCCCCATCGCTTTCCTTCGGAAAGCCGGGCATCCTCGCGGGTGCCCGGCTTTCGTCCGTTCACAGCGCGAGTCCTCCCCATGGTCCTGACCGGCTTCCACCACCTCACCGCCGTCACGGCCGACGCGCCGAACAACCACCGCTTCTACACGCAGGTGCTGGGGATGCGGCTGGTGAAGAAGACCGTGAACCAGGACGACGTGTCGGCCTACCACCTGTTCTACGCCGACGGGCTCGCCTCGCCCGGCTCGGACGTGACCTTCTTCGACTGGCCGGCGGCGCGCGAGCGCCGCGGCTCGGGTTCGGTGGTGCGGACGGGGTTGCGCGTGCCGGGGCGCGACGCGCTGCACTGGTGGGGCGAGAGGCTCGCCGCGGCGGGCGTGTCGCGGGGCGGGATCGCCGAGCGGGACGGCCGGCTGGTGCTGGACTTCGAGGACCCGGAGGGCCAGCGCCTGTCGCTCGTCGCCGACCCCGGCACCGCGCCGCACCACCCCTGGGCCCGCAGCCCGGTGCCGCGCGACTATCAGGTGCTGGGCCTGGGCGCCATCACGCTGAGCACGGCGCGGGTCGAGGCGACCGACGCCGTGCTGCGCGACGTGCTCGGGATGGAGCGGGTGCGCTCTTACCGCGACGGCGACGTCGAGGCCCACGTCTATGCCATGGACGGCGGCGGCGAGACCGCGAAGGAACTCCACCTGCTCGACGAGCCGGGCAAACCCGCGGCGGGGCAGGGCGCCGGCGGCGTGCACCACGTGGCGCTGCGCACGCCGGACGAGGACACCTACCGCGGCTGGGCCGAGCGGCTCAAGGCGATGCGGATGCCGTCGAGCGGGCCGATCGACCGCTTCTACTTCCGGAGCCTGTATTTCCGCGAGCCGGGCGGCGTGCTGTTCGAGATCGCCACGGACGGGCCCGGCTTCGCCACCGACGAGCCGATGGAGCGCCTCGGCGAGACGCTGTCGCTGCCGCCGTTCCTGGAGGGGCGCCGCCGCGAGATCGAGGCGGGGCTGAAGCCGCTCGACGTGTGACCGCAGGGGAGGTCGGTTTCGGAGTGCTTCTGGCCTTTCGCGAGGTCCGGTCCGGCGCTCCGCAGCGGCGATCTCGTGTCTGTGCAGGACGCCCCCCGTCCGCGCTGACGGACGAAGAACCTGCGCGACGACGGCGAGGGAGGCGCCGACGTGCTGTCATGCCGGCGCCGGCGCGCCCCCGTCGCCGCCGCGGTCCCGCGCCTCGGCCTCGCGCTCCTCGCGGGTCTTCGGCGGCGCGATCCCGCGCTTGCGGTCGAGCCACTCCGCGACGCGCTGGAACACCACGTAGAGCATCGGGATCACGAAGAGCCCGACCACCGACGACACGATCATGCCCGCGAAGACGGGGGTGCCGACGTCGCGCCGGCTGAGCTTGGCGGCGCCTTCCGCGACGACCAGGGGCAGGAGACCCAGCACGAAGGCGATCGATGTCATGATCACGGCGCGGAACCGCTGGCCCGCGCCCTCGATGGCGGCGTCGAGGATCGGCACGCCCTCGGCGCGGCGGTCCTTGGCGAATTCCACGATCAGGATGCCGTTCTTGGCCGCCAACGCCACCAGCACCACGAGGCCGAGCTGCGCGTAGAGGTCGAGCACCAGCCCGGCCAGGATGATGCCCATGAAGGCGCCGAACACGCCCACGGTGACGGACAGCAGCACCGAGACGGGGATCAGCCAGCTCTCGTAGAGCGCAACCAGGAACAGGTAGGCGAAGAGGATCGCGAAGCCGAGCACGTAGCCGGTCTTGCCGCTCGCTTGGTATTCCTGGAAGGCGGTGCCGGTCCATTCGTAGGAATAGCCCGTCGGCAGCGTCTTGTCGGACACCTCCGCCATGGCGGCCAGCGCCGCGCCCGATGACACGCCGGCCCTGGGCGAGCCCTGGATCGGGATGGCGCGGTAGTTGTTGTAGCGCGTGATGACCTGCGGGCCCTGCACGACGCGCAGGGACGCCAGCGAGCGCAGCGGCACCTCGCCGCCGGACCTGTTCTTGACGTAGATCTGCCAGATGTCGGCGATGTCGGCGCGGTCCTTGGCCTCACCCTCGATGTTGACCTGCCAGGTGCGGCCGTAGAGGTTGAAGTTGTTGATGTAGGTGCCGCCGAGCGTCGACTGCAGCACGTTGAAGATGTCGCCGATGTTGACGCCGAGCGCCGACGCCTTCACGCGGTCGATGTCGAGGTAGAGCGACGGGTTCGAGGCCGTGAAGGTGGTGAAGACCCGCTGGAGGTCAGGGTTCGCGTTGGCGGCGGCGATCAGACCCTGCGCGGCCTGGCCGATGATCGCCGGGTCTTGGCCCTGAAGGGCCTCGAGGTCGTATTCGAACCCGCCCGAGGTCGACAGGCCGATGATGGGCGGCAGGTTGAAGGCGATGACGTTGCCGGAGCGGATCTGCTGCGCGTCGCGGAAGACCGCGCCGATCGTGGCCTGGACCGAGTCGGCCGCGGCCGTGCGATCCTCGAAGGGCTTGAGCTTGACGACCATGAAGCCGGCGTTGGGCTCGGACACGGTGTCGAGGAACGAATAGCCCACCACCGCGAAGGTGTCGGCCACCTGCGGCATCTTGAGGAGCAGGTCCTCCATGGTCTTCACGGTCTCGCCCGTGCGGTTGACCGAGGCGCCGTCGGGCAGCTGGATCACCACGAAGAAGGCGCCCTGGTCCTCCTCGGGCAGGAAGCCCGTCGGCGTCCGCAGCGCCGCGAAATAGACCGCGACCGCGAAGCCCGCGATGATCACGACGGACACGATCGCCACCCGGACGAGGCGCGCCACGACCCAGGCGTAGCCGTCGCGGGTCTTGTCGATGCCGTTCAGCACGCGGCCCATGATGCCGCGCCGCTTCCCGCTCGGCCGCAGGAAGATGCCGCACAGCGCCGGCGACAGCGTCAGCGCGTTGATGGCCGAGATCAGCATGGCGATGGAGATCGTCACCGCGCATTGCCGGAACAGCACGCCGGTGAGGCCGGGGATGAAGGCCAGCGGCACGAACACCGAGAGCAGAACCAGCGTGATCGCCACGATGGGCGCGGTGATCTCGCGCATGGCCTGCTTGGTGGCCTCCCCGGGGCTGAACTCGGGATGCTCCTCCATCACGCGCTCGACGTTCTCGACCACCACGATGGCGTCGTCGACCACGATGCCGATGGCGAGCACCATGGCGAGCAGCGACACCGTGTTGGCCGAGAAGCCGAACACCAGCAGCACCGCGAAAGTGCCGATGAGGCTGACCGGCACCGCCACGGCGGGGATCAGCGTGGCGCGCAGGTTGCCGAGGAACACGAACACCACGATCACGACGAGCACGAAGGCCTCGCCGAGCGTCTTCAGCACCTCCGAGATCGTGTCGCGCACGAAGGTGGTGGAGTCGTAGACGACCTTGTTCTTCAGCCCCTCGGGGAATCGCTTCGACACCTTGTCGAGCGTGGCCTGCACGGCCGCGGCCGTGTTCACGGCGTTGGCGCCGGGCGACAGGTAGATGCCGATGGCGACGGCCGGCTTGCCGTCGAGGCGGCTGAAGTTGTCGGAGTTCTGCGCGCCGAGGTCGACGCGGGCGACGTCCTTGACCTTGATGGTCGAGCCGTCCGGGTTGGCGCGGATGACGATGTCGCCGAACTGCTCGGGCGTGGTCAGCCGTCCCTGCGTCTGCAGGTTGAACTGGAACTGCTGCTCGTCCGAGATGGGCCGCGCGCCGATGCGGCCCACGGCGGCCTGCACGTTCTGCGACTGGATGGCGTTGACGACGTCGGAGGGCGCCATGTTGAGGTTGTTGAGGCGCTGGACGTCGAACCAGATCCGCATCGAATAGTTGAGCTTGCCGAACAGCGACGCCTGGCCCACGCCCGCCGTGCGCGACAGCTCGTCGAGCACGTTGATGATGACGTAGTTGGTGATGAACAGCGGGTCCTGCTGGCCGTTGTCGCTGTAGAACATCATGAACTGCAGAACGGAGGACGAGCGCTTCTGCACCGTCAGCCCTTCCGCCTGCACTTCGGAGGGCAGCTGCGACAGGGCCGTCTGCACGCGATTGTTGACGTTGACGGTGTCGATGTTCGGGTCGGTGCCGAGCGCGAACGAGACCGTGAGGTTGTAGGAGCCGTCGTTGCCGCTCGACGACTTCATGTAGAGCATCTGGTCGACGCCCACGATCTGCGCTTCGAGCGGCTGCGCCACCGCGGTCTCGACCACCGAGGCCGAGGCGCCGGGGTAGGTGGCGGCCACCTGCACCTGCGGCGGCACGATGTCGGGGAACTGCGCCACCGGGATGCGCAGGATCGAGAGCGCGCCCGCGATGGTGACGATGATCGAGATCACGATCGCGAGGCGCGGCCGGTCGACGAAGATGGAGGAGATCATGCGGGGCGGCGCTTTCTAGACCATCGCCGTCACTGCACGGCCTTCTGAGCCGCGTCGGTGGCGTTCGGCGGCGGCGGGCCGGGGTTGACGGGCTGGCCGACCCGCACCCGCTGCAGCCCGTCGACCACGATGGTCTGCCCTTCCTTGAGGCCGGACAGCACGGCCACCTGCGGCGGCTCGGTCTGGCCGAGCTGCACGTTCTGGCGCACCGCCTTGTTGTCGTCGCCCACCACGTAGACGTAGGAGCCCTGCTGGTCGGTCAGCACGGCCGCCTGGGGGATCGCCAGGAGGTCGACCGGCTGGGCGCCTTCGAGCAGCACGGTGACGAACTCTCCGTCGAACAGCTCGCGCACGGGGGTGTCGACGCCCTTCTGCGGGATGATCGGGTTGGAGATCGTGCCGCGCAGCGTGATGGTGTCGGTGCTGGTCGCCACCGTGTTGTTGACGAAGTTGAGCTTGCCGGTCTGCCCGTAGGTGCGGCCGTCCGGCAGCAGGATGCGGATCTTCACGGCGTCGAAGCCGCCGAGCGGCACGTAGCGGTCGCGCAGCTCCAGCACCGAGCGCACCGACACGGGGAACACGACGTACATCGGGTCCTGCCCCACGACGGTGGCGAGGGTGCCGCTCGACGGCGACACGACGTTGCCGGCCGTGACATTGGTCTGCCCGATCTTGCCGTCGATGGGCGAGGCGATCGTGGTGTAGCCGAGGTTGATCTGTGCGGTCTTGAGCTGGGCCTGCGCGGTGAGGAGCTGGCCCTGCACGTTGCCCTGGTTGGCCTTGGCGGAGTCGACGGTGGACTGCAGACCGGCCGGCGTGTTGATCAGCGTGTTGGCGCGCTGGAGCGTGACGTTGGCGTTGGCGAGCTGCGCCTGGAACTGCTCCACCGCGCCCTGGTCGGCCTGCACCGCGGCCTGGAACGGGGGCTGCTCCAGCTTGTAGAGCAGCTGGCCCGCCTTGACCTCCTGGCCCTCCTTGAAGTCGTAGCTGTCGAGGAATGCGGTGACGCGCGCCACGATGTCGACCCGCTGCGTCGCCTGAATGCGGCCGATGAAGCGGTTGGTCTCCGTGACGGGGTGCTTGGTCACCTTCAGGACGCCGACGGCCGGCGGCCCGCCGGGGGGCGCCTGCGCGGCCGCCGGGGCCGCGGCTGCGACGAGGAGTGCCAAAGCCAGACCGAAACGCCGCATCGCCGCCTCATGCCGCCCCGCCGGTGGCCGACGAGGCCTTCGCGGTCGGAACAGAACTCTTCGGTTAGGATCCTAGTCGGACCTTGAGGCGGGCACAAGGCTGCCGCGACCCCGTCGCCCCCGGCCGTCTCCGGCCGCCGGGTCGCGGCTGCCGACGTGCCGGGGCTGGCCCTCGGCGCCGTTTCGGTTCGCTGATATCCCTATCATGCGTTGCTTGTTACGAGTTTCGCGGCGATGATGCTCGACGAGGTGCCCATTTCGCGCCAGCCGGGGACGGAAATCGCGCCATGCCGCTCGACATCGTACGATCAGTCGTCTTCATGGCCTTCGCCGCGGCCGGCGTGTCGGGCTTGAGCGGTCGAAACGACCAGCTGACTGCGGAGTTGAAATCCTACCTCGGTTCGGAGGACGGCGCCGATCGAGGCTTCTTCCCGCGTTTCAACAGCGATCCCGATCATCAGCTCATCGGAGGAGACTGGTCCGTCGTCTGGGGGCCGGTCGCCGTCGTCCCGCCCGGCGAGGATGGGCCGGACTACGTCGCCAACGCCATGTACGTCGCCTACAGTCCGTCGCAGAACACCTATGTCCTGGCCGTGGCGGGCACCGCGCACCACAGTTTCTTCGACTGGGCGGTCGAGGACGCTGACGTCACCTGGCTGAACACGGTCCGCTGGTCGAAGTGGGTCCCCGGGGCGCCCCATGATGCCCTGATCTCCGGGGGAACCGACGACGGCCTCGGCAACCTCCTCGACAGGGAGGCTCCGTGCAGGGGCCGCCCGGACAAGGTCACGGTGAGGACATTCTTGAAGGGTGTGCACCCGGTCGGCAGGCTGATCGTCACGGGGCACAGCCTCGGCGGCGCGCTCTCGCCCGCCATGGCGTTGATGTTCCACGACGAACTGAGGGAGAGCGGCTGGTCAGACATCCGCGTTCTGCCGCTCGCGGGCCCCACGCCGGGCGATCGCGGCTTCGCCGAGATCTTCATGAAAACGTTCCATCCCGAATGGGAGACGACGACGCCGGACTTCTACTGGAACTGTGATATCCAGAACGTGCATGATCTCGTGCCGCGGGCCTGGGACAGGTTGCGGACCGTCCTGCAGCCCTCGCATGCGGTGACGGACGCGGAGACAGCCGGGCGCCATCCGTCCATCTGGGGCGACATGACCGGGGAGGTCGCCCTCGGTCTCCGGGCCTTCGTCGACCTCCTGAGCGCCCTGGCCGTGGGCGTCAGCTACACGCCGCTCAACCCCATGCGGTTCGACGACACGTTCGGCCACTTCGAGAAGGGCACGAACCGTTGGATAAGCTGGTCCACGCCTCCGGACGGCTTTCCCATCGGTTCGATGGACGAGCTGTCCAAGCTGATCCTCGCGTCGCATTACGATCAGTACATCAGGCATTTCGGCCTGATCCCCCTGGCCGGAACGGCGGTCGGCTGAACGGGCCGGGCCGCCGCATCGAGGGTCGGCGCCCCTCTCACCCCCAGAACGGGTCGGCGTGGCGGAACTTGCGCCAGCGGCGCCGCAGGTCGCGCTCGCCGCCGCGGCGGCGCTTGTCGTTCCAGGCGAGCAGGGCCGTCGCAGGGTCCGCCAGCGCCGCATCGTCGGCCGGCGCGAGGTCGCCGACGCGCTCTTCCGTGACGGCGGCGTCGTTGAGGTGGCCGAGGTCCTGCAGCACCTTCTTGATCGTCGCCACGTAGCGGTGGACGGCCCCACGACCGTAGAGCGACGCCACGTCCTCGCAGGCGTAGCGCAGCTTCTTCAGGCTCTTGCGCAGGGCGTGCCGGTCCTCGACGTCGAGGGACCTGAGGTGCCGCCCGCGTTTGAGAGCCTTGCGCTCCAGGCGATCGAGCAGGCCGGGCAGCAGGTCGAGCAGGCGCGCGTCGCCGTCGGCGTCGCGCTTCAGCCAGCCCGCGTCGGCGGTCCAGGCCGACAGGCCGAGCAGCAGCGCCGTCGGCACCGGACCCTCGACGGCGGCCGTCACGGCCGCGTGCGCCTCCGCGCGGCGCCGCTCCGCCGCGCCGCGCAGGATCCCCGCCGCATCGCCTCCGAGTTCGACCTCGGCCGCGGCGAGGGTTTCGGTGAGGAACACGTCCCAATCGCGCCCCCCGCCGAGCACGCGGCCGAGGTCGCGCAGCTCGCCGTTGAACGTGGCGGTGGCGGCGGGGTCGATGTGGGGCGCGAAGAGCACGAACAGCGTGCGCAGTTTGCGGATGGCGGCGCGCAGGCGGTGCACGCCCTCGACGTCGCCGCGCGCCGCCGGCGACAGGTCGGCGGCGAAGTCCCGCGCCGAGGCCGCCACGAGGGCCGGAAAGGCGTCGCGCAGCGCGACGTCGGCCGGCAGGGCGATGTCGGCCGCGCCGCGATGGGGCGGCAGGTCGTCGGTGAGGAGCGCGTAGCCGCGCTCGCTCTTGCTGTCGGGGCCGATGCGCAGCGCGGCGTCGCGGGCGAGCTCGGCGGCGAGGCGCAGCAGCGGGCCGGCCGGGCCGCCCTTGAGCTCCAGCTCGACCTCGCTCAGCGCGTGCGACCGCGCCCCGGCCCGCACCTCGCCGGCGTCGATCGACGCCTCGACCGTGGTCTTGCCGTCGAGGGTGAGGATGCGCGTGTCGCGCTGGACGTCGGTGGTGAAGACCGGCGTCACGCGGGCAAGATCGTCGCCGACGAGGTCGCGGGCCTCGGGCTCGCGCTCCACCGCGGCGGGGTCGAGCGCGTCGGACGCGACCGGCCATTCCCACTCGCCGCGCGAGGCGAAGCTGCCGTCCCCCTGCGCACTCTTCACCGTCTGCACGAAGTTGTCTCCGGCCCGGCGCACGCGCAGCGCGACGCCCCGCGCCCACAGGGCGAGGTCCGGCGTGTCGTAGTAGGTCGACACGTTGTGGACGCGGCGGGCGGGCGCTGCGGCGAACAGGGGATGGGCTTCCACGGCCGCGCGGGAGGCGGGGGGCAGCAGAAGCTTGATCTCGGTTTCCATGACGGTCCTGTTAGTCGCCTGGGCGCGAAGCTAGCCTTCCTTCGCGGCCCTCGCCATCCCGTCCTCCAGCAATTCGTGGGCGCGGCCGACGCCGCCGCGCTCCCCGATGTCGATCTCGCGCCCCTGCAGTTCGACGTAGTGGCGGAAGAACGCCTCGATCTCGTCGAGCAAGTGGGGGCGGAGGTCGTCCAGCGTCTCGATGTGGCCGGATGTATGGGACTGGGCCGCCACAGCAAGGATGCGGTCGTTGCTGATCCAGCGGCCGTCCTCCTTCTGCCGCACTCCGACGACGCCGATGAGGCGGGCCGAGATCACGCAGCCCACGGGCGTCGGCGCGTCGAGGAACACCAGCACGTCGAGCGGATCGCCGTCCTCGCCGACCGTGGACGGGATGAAGCCGAAGTCGAAGGGGAAGACCACGCCTTCGGGCAGCACCGCGTTGAGCCGGAAGGCGCCGACCTCGTGGTCGTAGCCGTATTTGTTGGGGCTGCCCTTGGGCGTCTCGATCACGACGGTGACGCGGTCCCGGTCGCGGGCGGGCAGGTCGGCGAGGGTGCGGGGCGAGCGATGCATGACGGTTCCGTGACGGTGGCACGGCAACGCGGGCCATCGCGCCGAGGTTCGGCCGGGCGCCGCCGAGCCGGCCGATGCGGCGCTTGAGCGGCCCGCCCCGAACCCTTATCCAGGGAGGAACAATCCGTGATCGCGCGGCCCCGCGGGCGCGCCGGGACCGAGGATCGCATGTCCGGAAACCCCTTCTTCGAGACCTGGGACACCCCCTTCGAGGCTCCGCCCTTCGCCTCGATCGCGCCCGAGCATTTCCGCCCGGCCTTCGACCGCGCCATCGAGGAGCACGAGGCCGAGATCGAGGCCATCAAGGCCGACCCCGCGGAGCCCGGCTTCGACGACACGATCGCGGCCCTGGAGCGCGCCGGGCGCGCGATGTCGCGCATCGGCGGGGTGTTCTGGAACCTCGCGGGCGCCGACACCAACGACGAGATCCAGGGGATCGAGCGGGAGATGTCGCCGGTGCTGGCGCGCCACTGGCAGAAGGTCGGCCTCGACCCCGACCTCTTCGCCCGCGTCGCGGCCGTCCACGCCAGGCGCGACGCGCTCGACCTCACGGCGGAGCAGCGCCGCGTGCTCGACCTCACCTACGACGGCTTCGTGCGCGGGGGTGCGGAGCTCGGCGACGCGGATCGCAAGCGCCTCGCCGAGATCGCCGAGCGCCTGGCCGGGCTCGGCACGCGCTTCGGCCAGAACGTCCTCCACGACGAGAAGGCGTTCACGCTGGTGCTGGAGGGCGAGGACGACCTCGCCGGCCTGCCGCCGGCCCTGCGCGACGCCGCCGCCCAGGCGGCGGCCGAGCGCGGCCTGCCGGGCAAGCACGTCGTCACGCTCGGCCGCTCGCTGATCGAGCCGTTCCTGCGCTTCTCGGCGCGGCGCGACCTGCGCGAGGCGGCATTCCGCGCCTTCGCGACGCGCGGCGAGCACGAGGGCGAGCACGACAACCGCCCCGTGGTGGCCGAGATGGCGCAGCTGCGCGCCGAGCGCGCCGCGCTGCTCGGCTTTCCGACCTACGCCCACCTCAAGCTCGACGACACGATGGCCAAGACCCCGGAGGCGGTGCGCGGCCTGCTCGACCGCGTGTGGGAGCGCGCCCGCGCCAAGGCGGCGAAGGACGAGGAGAAGCTCGGCGAGGTCGTGCGCGAGGAGGGGCACAACTTCGCGCTGGCGCCGCACGACTGGCGCCACTACGCCGAGAAGGTCAGGCGGCGCGACTACGACCTCGACGAGAGCGAGATCAAGGGCTACCTCGCGCTGGAGAACATCGCCGCCGCCGCCTTCGACACGGCGACAAAGCTGTTCGGCCTCACCTTCACGCCGCGGCCCGACGTCCCGGTCTACCACCCCGACGTGCGCGCCTTCGAGGTCAAGGACCGGGACGGCGCGCCCGTGGCGCTGTTCCTCGCGGACTATTTCGCGCGGCCGTCGAAGCGCTCCGGCGCCTGGATGAGCGGCTTCCGCGGGCAGAACAACCTCGACGGGCTGCGCCAGCGCCCGATCGTGGTCAACGTCATGAACTTCGCCAAGGGCGGGGAAGGCGAGCCGACGCTGCTGTCGATGGACGACGCCCGCACGCTGTTCCACGAGTTCGGCCACGCGCTGCACGGCATGCTGAGCGACGTCACCTATCCGTCGATCGCCGGCACGGGCGTGTCGCGCGACTTCGTGGAGTTCCCGTCCCAGCTCTACGAGCACTGGATGACGCGCCCCGAGGTGCTCAAGCGCTTCGCCCTCCACCACGAGACCGGCGAGCCCATGCCGGACGCCCTCTACGAGCGGCTCCAGGCGGCGCGCAACTTCTCACAGGGCTTCGGCACCGTGGAATATTGCGCCTCCGCCATCGTCGACATGGCGTTCCACACGCTGACGCCGGAGGAGGCGCGGAGCGGCGTCGACCCCGAGCGGATCGAGCGGGACACGCTGGCCGCGATCGGCATGCCGGACGCCATCGTGATGCGCCACCGGACGCCGCATTTCGCGCACGTCTTCGCGGGCGACAGCTATTCGGCCGGCTACTATTCCTACCTGTGGTCGGAGATGCTGGACGCGGACGGATTCGGCGCCTTCGAGGAGAACGGGGTGTTCGACCCCGCCACGGCGGAGCGCTTGCGCGCCAACGTGCTCGCGGCCGGCAACACCCGCCCGCCCGAGGAGGCCTACCTCGCCTTCCGCGGCCGGGTGCCGAGCGTCGACACGCTGCTCGAGCGGCGCGGGCTGAACTGAGGATCACATGGCCTGGTCACCCCAGCAGGACGCGGCGCTCAAAGCCGTGTCGGCCTGGCTGAAGGCGGGGGACCAACCGGTCTTCCGCCTGTTCGGCTACGCCGGCACGGGCAAGACCACGCTGGCCAAGCAGATCGCCGAGGACGCACCGGGCGAGGTCGCCTTCGGGGCCTACACGGGCAAGGCCGCCCTGGTGCTGAAGTCGAAAGGCTGCCGCGGCGCTTCCACCATCCACTCGATGATCTACCGCACGCAGGGCGACGAGGAGGAGGAATCGCCCTCCTTCGTCATCAACAAGAAGGCGGCCGCCAACGACGCCGACCTCATCATCATCGACGAATGCTCGATGGTGGACGAGGAGCTCGGGCGCGACCTCCTGTCCTTCAACAAGCCCGTGCTGGTGCTGGGCGACACGGCGCAGCTGCCGCCCGTGAAGGGCGGCGGCTTCTTCACGGACGCCGAACCCGACGTGATGCTGACGGAGGTGCACCGGCAGGCCGCCGACAACCCGATCATCCGCATGTCCATGACGGTGCGGGAAGGCGGCCGGCTCCAGCTCGGCAACTATGGGAACAGCCGGGTGATCCGCCGCTCGGAGATCGAGGCGCCGCGCGTGATGCAGTCCGACCAGGTGCTGGTCGGCATCAACAAGACGCGGCGCGCCTACAACGGCCGCATGCGGACGCTGTTGGGCCATTCCGGCGACAAGCCGGAGATCGGCGAGAAGCTCGTGTGCCTGCGCAACGACAAGAAGAAGGGCCTGCTCAACGGCGGCACCTGGGTCGTCACCGCCGTCCACGCGGACCGCGGCGCCAAGTTCTCCTTCAGCGTGCGGCCCGAGGAGGAAGGCAAGCGCAAGCCCGTGCGGGTCGGCGTGCTGCCGGCCTTCTTCGAGGGCCGCGACGAGGAGGTCCCCTATGCGCAGAAGCGCGAGTCGGACCAGTTCGACTTCGGCTACGCGCTGACGGTCCACAAGGCGCAGGGGTCGCAGTGGGACGACGTGGTCCTGTTCGACGAAAGCTTCGCCTTTCGCGAGCACAGCGCCCGCTGGCTCTACACGGGCCTGACCCGCGCGGCCGAGACCGTCACGGTCGTGGTGTGAAGCGGCGACGGGCGCGGGGGAGGGCGCCGCACACCGGGCGTCACCTGCGCGGGGCTGCCCGGAAAGCGGCCGAAAAGACACAACTTTCCGCTTGATTCACCGCATCGCGACGAGGCCCGAGCTGTGCCTTGACCATTGACAGATTGTGTCCGAAGGATGAACCCGCCGTTCTGAAAGGGCTTCAGCTTCTGATGGCGCGTTTCTGTCCATCCCGCGGCGATAAGGATGTCGATCGACCGAGCCGACGAGCGCAGCGTACCGTGTGGCGAAGATCGAGAGCATCGAAGACGGCGAATTTCGGGCGCTCGCCCCCATCCGTGCAACCAAAAGCTTGGCCGCACGTTTTCGGGACAAGCGAGCGCGCGGCTCCGCCGTCCGACCGGGCGAGGGGCAGGCGGACGATGAGCGCGAAGCACTGAGAACAAGCACCAACGGATCAGGAGAGATCTTCATGACGTCCTTCATCACCAAGGCTGCGCTGGCCCCGGTGGCCGCTTCCTTCGCCCTCATGCTGGCGGCCAGCGCCCCGGCTTCGGCCCAGTCGACGCTGACCAACGGCCCGGATGGCATGCAGCCCAACACGCTGCGCAGCAACGGCCACACCCCCCTGCGCTACCACAACGTCCTGAACCGCCGTCCGCTGACGGTCCGCCGCGCCGGCGCCCCAGTCGTGGCCGCCGCCGCTGCGGCTCCGGTCGCCGCCGCCGGCGTCGTCGCCAATCCGGTCACGGGCGTCCTCGGCGTCGGCCAGACGGTCGTCGGCCTGCCCTTCCAGGTCCTCGGCGGCATCTTCCCGGCCGGCGGCGCGCCGACCAAGGGCGGCGTGACCAACGTCCGCTACGTCGGCACCGGCGCCAAGCAGGCCGAGATCGACGAGGGCTGGACGCAGCCGGTCCCCGTGGATCGCTCGGGCCCGATCTACGTCGTCGAGAACGGCGATCCCACCATCTCGCCGATCACCTTCATCGGTCAGCCCATCCGCGCCATCGGCACCGTGGCCCAGACCCCGTTCCGCGTCATCGGCGCTCCGTTCGGCGGCACCCCCGTGTTCTGATAGACTCAGGTGTCCGGCGGCGCAGGCCGCCGGGTCCCCCGCAGGTTCGAAATGCCGGCTCCTCACGGAGTCGGCATTTTGCGTTTCTCGGCCGGATGCCGACGGTCGGCATCGTTCCTGGTGCGTGTGTCAAGCCAGCTTGACACATCGTTCGGGGGCGGGGATGCTTCAAATGGCAGGAGGGCTCCCCATATGAGGGATCGCTCAGCCGCGCTGCGGTCGACCGGCGACGCTCCAGAGGGCGACCCGGCCGGGGTCGAACCAACGGGCCGCGCCGAAGGCGACGCGACCCGACCAGGACGAGGGTTTGCGATGCACTACCGCCAGTTCTTCGACGACGCGCTGACGCGTTTGCGGGACGAGCGGCGATATCGCGTCTTCGCACACCTCGAACGCGATGCCGAGCGCTTCCCCCGCGCGGTCTGGCATCATGACGGCGGCACGGCCGACGTGGTCGTGTGGTGCTCCAACGACTACCTGGGCATGGGCCGCCACCCTGCGGTGATCGGCGCCATGCGGGCCGCGGCGGAACGCTACGGGGCGGGCGCCGGCGGCACCCGCAACATCTCCGGCACCAGCCACCCCGTCGTCGGCCTCGAAGCCGAGCTGGCCGACCTGCACGGCAAGCCGGCCGCCCTGGCCTTCACCTCCGGCTGGATCTCGAACCTCGCCGGCATCTCCACCATCGCGGGCCTGCTGCCCGACGCCCTGATCCTGTCCGACGCCTGTAACCACAATTCCATGATCGAGGGCATCCGGCGTTCGGGCTGCGAGAAGCAGGTGTTCCGCCACAACGACGTCGCGCACCTGGAAGAGCTGCTGCGCGCCGCCGGACCTGGCCGCGCCAAGCTGATCGTCTTCGAGAGCCTGTATTCGATGGACGGCGACATCGCCCCCATCGGCCGCATCACCGAACTGGCGCGGCGCTACAATGCGATGACCTACTGCGACGAGGTCCACGCGGTCGGCCTCTACGGCCCGCGCGGCGCCGGCATCGCCGAGCGCGACGGCGTGATGACCGAGGTGGACGTGCTGGAGGGCACGCTCGCGAAGGGCTTCGGCACGCTCGGCGGCTACATCGCGGGCGACGCCGCCGTGATCGACGCCGTGCGGTCCTACGCGCCGTCCTTCATCTTCACGACCGCGCTGCCCCCGGCCGTCGCGGCCGCCGCCACAGCGGCGGTGCGCCACCTCAAGGTCTCGGGCGACGAGCGCGCGCGGCATCAGGCGCGCGTGGCCGAGACCAAGGGCGCGCTTCTCGCCGCCGGCATCCCCGTGATGGAGAACCACTCGCACATCGTGCCGGTCTTCGTCGGTGACGCGGAGCTGTGCAAGGCGGCCAGCGACCGACTGCTCGACGAGCACCGCATCTACATCCAGCCGATCAACTATCCGACGGTGGCGCGCGGCACGGAGCGGCTGCGCATCACGCCGACGCCCTTCCACGGCCGCGCCGAGATCGCCGCGCTGACGGAGGCCCTGCGCGAGGTTTGGGACACCCTCGGCCTGCCGAGCGCGTCGCGTTACCAGGCCATCGCGGCGGAGTGAACGGCCCGGGGCCCCGCCCCGGCCCCGGATCTACCGCGCGAGCCAGGCCGTGATCCGCCGCGCCACCTCGTCCACGTCCGCGGTCCGTCGGGCGTAGCACAGGCGCACGAAGCCCTGGCCGACCGCGCCGAAGGCCGAGCCCGGCGCGACGCCGATGCCCGCCTCGTCGACGAGCCTCAGCGCCAGGGCGCGGCTGTCGGAGACGCCGTCGAAGCCGCAGAACAGGTAGAAGGCGCCGTCGGGCAGGGCGCAGCGGAGCCGGCCCGTGCCGCGCAGGGCCGCGGCCAGGAGGTCGCGGTTGGTGCGTGCGCGGTCAACCTGGGCGCGGATCAGCCCCTCGCCGCCCCGGATGGCAACCGCGGCGGCCCGCTGCGTCGCTACCGGCACGCCGGAGGTGGAATACTGGACGAGGTTCTCGATCGCCGGCCCGAGCTCCGGCGGCGCTTCGAGCCAGCCGATGCGCCAGCCCGTCATGGCCCAGTTCTTCGAGAAGGTCTGCACGAAGAGCACGCGGTCGTCCGCGCGCATCACGTCGTGGAACGAGGGCGCGCGCGGGGCGTCGCCGTGGAAGAAGCGGCCGTAGATCTCGTCGGCGATGATCCACAGCCCGTGCGCCCGCGCGAAGCCGAGCAGTTCTTCGAGCTCCTCCCGCGTCGCCACCCAACCCGTGGGGTTCGAGGGGGAGTTGACGACCAGCACGCGGGTGCGCGGCGTGAGCGCGCGCTCCAGATCCTCGACGGCGATGCGCCAGCGCCCATGGTCCGCCTCGCCTTCGAGGCGCATCGGGCATTCGACCGGCGCGGCGCCCGCGGCCACCAGCGCACCGGCGAAGTTCGGCCACGCGGGGGTCGGCACCAGCACCTCGTCGCCCGTGCCGGCCGTGATCCGCACCGCGATCTGCAGCGCGTGCATCCCGCCCACCGTGGCGAAGAAGCGCTCCGGCCCGAAGCGCCCGCCCGGGAAGGGGCGGCCGTAGTGCTCCGCCATGTAGTCCGCGATGGCCGAGCGCAGTTCCGGGATGCCGGCCTGGTAGGTATAGAAGGTTTCGCCGGCGGCCAGCGACGCCGCGGCGGCGTCGCAGATGAAGGCGGGGGTCGGCAGGTCGCCCTCGCCGACCCAGAGCGGGATCAGGCCCTGCCGGTTCCGCCCGTAGTCGAACACCTCGACGATGCCGCTGAGCGGCAGGGCCCTCACTTCGGGCCGGACGTGGTCGAGGAGGGCGGGTGCGGCAGCGTCGTGGGTCATGGTCGGGCTCGGGGCAGATCGATGCCCCGTGAAGCACGCCCTCCGCTCAAAGGCGAGCGCGTTCTCCTCAGAACGGGTAGTAGCGGATCGAGGTCAAGACCTCCGCCTCGTCGGCATGGGGGGCACCGCCCTGCACGGACGAGAAGGCCTGGCGCTGGGTGAAGGAGGCCTGCAGGCCGCCGCGGAGCTGGCCGAAGGGGCCGCTGTAGATCGTGTCCCACAGGCCGCCCGTGACCTGGCGGACGGTGCGGTTGTTGGCTGTGCAGGTCGCCGTCGAGCCCTCGATGTTGCAGCCCGCGTTGGAGTTGAGCGGGTTGCCGTAGCCGTAGTTCACGCCGCCGACGGTGCCGAGCGCGCTGCGGTCGTCCTGCTCCAGGCCGGCATAGGCGTAGAAGTCGAGCGTAGGGGTGGCGTGGAAGGTCGCGCCCGCGAGCAGCATGAACTCGGCGAGCGGCTCGGCCCGGCCCGTCGAGCTCACGGTGATGTCGGGGAGCTGCGCCGTGCCGTAGCGGCCGAGGCCCTCGCCGATCGCGCCCGACAGCTGGAGGTCGAGCACCTTGGGGACGGCGCCCACCACGACGCTGCCGCCGCCGCCGCCGCCGATCACGTCGCGGTTCTGGCCCCCGTAGCGGCTGTAGAAGTCGCGCCCGATCCCGAAGGCTTCCACGTGCACGTCGTGACCGTCGATCGTCGGATCGTAGGCGACCTTGGCGACGAGGTCCGGCGCGTGATTGAGCGACAGCGAGTTCAGCGAGTTGAACAGGCCACCGCCCGTGGCGGCCTGGTTGTAGGTGAAGCTGGACGGCAGGGTGCCGTTCTCGGTCGTCTGCGGGTTCTCGGCCGAGACGCCGACCGACAGGATGGGGCTGATGTCCTCGACGAGGCGCACCTGCGGCTGGCGCGACCACACGAAGCCCGGCACGTATTGCGCGTCGATGGTGAGCGGGATGTCCTCCTTGCGGACCTGCAGGCCCTTGGTGAACATCGTCGCGAGCGACCAGGTCTGGCCCGCGAGGAAGTGCAGACCGTAGTCCGAGCGGTCCGCGGTGGCGTAGAGGTGGCGGATGCGCAGGTTGTAGCTGTTGCTCTCGTTGGAGTTGGCCGTCTGCGCCGCGCCGAGGAAATCGAACTCGCCGTAGGCCGACAGGTGCGTGAACGGGTCCGGGTTGCCCTCCACGAGGCCGGAGATGCGGCTCTGCCGCGCCGAGAAGCGGAACTCGCCGAGCCGGCCCGCGCGGTTCTGCCGGAACGGGATGGCGCCGAAGGGCGTGTCGACGTCCGCCGCGAGGTTGTGCTGGCGCGACACCGTTTCGAGTGCCACGAACCCGCCCGGCGTGAAGGTGAGGCCCTTGTAGCAGAGCGACTTCTCCGGGCAGGCCACGAACTGCGGCAGCGGCCCGTCGCCGTAGACCTGGTCGCCCACGGCCCGCGCCGCCGGGTGGGCCGCGTTGACCGGCGTTCCCTGCACCACCTGCTTGCGCGTGGCGGCCGGCCCGGGCCCGGCGGCGGCGGGGGCCGCCTCGGCGCGGTCCCGCGCGTGGTCGCGCCTTTCCTGCGCGGCGACCTTCGCCTCGAGTCGCCTCAGCTGCGCCTTCAGCAACGCGATCTCGGCCGAGGTGGAAGCGTCGGCGCGAACCTGGCCGGCGCCGAGCGCCAGCAGCAGGCAGGACAGCGAGGCGGTCGACAGGAGACGGGGGCGGCTTCGCATGGGACGCATCCTGCAGGTGGCAGCGGCGCGGCGAAGGTTGCAGGGCTTCTGTGACGGCCGCACGAAACCGGCCCGCCGCCGCCCGGGAGGGTCGAGATGCGGCGCCGGCTGAAGCTTTTCCGCCACAGCTCCGCCGCAGGCCTGGACGGTCCGTCCCGTCCCCGCGCGGCGGATCCTTGAGCGGAGCTGGCCGGCCGGCCGAACCCGCCTTGCGCGCGGCCGCACGGTGTCGCACCACACGGCATGGCGACGCGGACGGGACCTGGGGCGGCATGGCGCGAGGCGCGGAACGCGCAGGCGCGGGCGCGCCTCGACAAGGCGCTGCCGCCCGTGTTCCCGGCCGCCGTGCTGGTCCACGCCCGGGCCCGGCCGCTGGTGCCGCCGCTGCCCCGCCTCGCGGTGGAAAGCTATTGGCGCCATCACCCCGTCCGCGCCGACCGGCTCGCCCGCGCCCTGGCGGCGCTGAGCCCCGTGCCGGACGGCTGGTCCTGGCGGCTCGCCGCCGAACCCGACGACGGGCGGGCGCGCTCCTTCCGCGCGCCGCCCGCGCCGTTCCGCGAGGCCGCGCACCGGGCCGAGCCCGGCATCTGCTGCCTGTGCGGCCAGCCGGTCTACCGCTTCGGCTGGCACCGCGACCTGTGGGGGCAGGGGCTCAACCGCCGCGCCCGCTGGCACGGCTGCTGCGTCGCGGCGTGGAAGCTGTGGAACGCCCCGGCCGACCAGGCCAAGCTGCTCGGGCGGCTCCAGAAGCGGCGGTGCCCCGCGACGGGCGGCCGGTTGCCGAGGGCCCGCGAGGTCGACCACCGCGTACCGCTCCACGTCGTCTGGCGCACGAAGCGCGAGGAGCCCTGGGCGGGGCTGCTGCGTTACTGGGGATTCCCGAACCTGCAGGCCATCGCGGCCGAGGCCCACCGGGCCAAGACGGGCGCGGAAGCGACCGCGCGGGCCCGCGCCGCGGCCGCGGGGGCGGGCGTCACGGCAGATTGTCCCTGAGATAGATGGCGATCCGCACGGGGTCCGGGCGGAAGCCGTGCTGCCCGTCGGCCAGGGCCCGGAGCGTTTCCACGGCCCGCCGCACCTCGCCAGCGGGGTCCTGGTCGATGCAGGCGTCGAAGGTGCCGGCCAGCAGGGCGTCGCGCATGACGGGCGTCAACTCGTGGCCGACCGCGACGACGTCGGCGGCCCGCCCGGCCTCCGCCAGGGCCGCGACGATGCCGCGGTTGCCGGCCCCCATGCTGTAAAGGCCGACGAGGTCCGGCCAGGACCGCAGCGCCTCGGCGGTGAGGGGCCCCGCCACCGCGCCGTCGTCCAGGCCCTCGGCGACGGGCAGCAGCGACAGGTGCGGGAAGTCCCGCTCTATCGCCTGCGCGAAGCCGAGCCGGCGCTCCGCGTGGTCGCGCAGCGTCATGCGCCCCGCCATGGTCAGCACGCGCCCGCGCCGCCCGCCGGTGAAGCGGCCGAGCAGGGCGGCGGCCACGCGCCCGGCCGCGGCATTGTCCGGCCCGATGAAGCAGGCGCGCGCCGACGAGGGCGCGTCCGACACCATCGTGACCACAGCCGTGCCGTCGGCGGCCAGCCGCGCGACCGCGTCGCGGACCTCCGGCGCGTCGACCGCCACGGCGGCGACGCCGTCGGCCTCGCCCCGGCAGCGCTCCAGGGTCCTCGCGAGGTCGGCCGGGTCGAAGGCCGCATAGTCGTCGAGCAGCACGGCGGTGCGCCGGTCGCGCCCGCGCTGGGCCACGGCGCCGATCTCGCGGCGCACGGCCTCCATGAAGCTGTTGCGCGGCAGGCGCGGCACGAGGAAATGGAAGCGAAGGCGCCGGCCGCGGGCGAGGTCGGCCGCCGCGGCGTCGCGGCGGAAGCCGAGCCGCTCCACGGCGTCCCGCACGGCGCGGGCCGTCGCGTCCCGGACGCCGGGCCGGCCGTTCAGCACGCGGTCCACCGTGGCGAGGCTCACCCCCGCGGCGGCGGCCACGTCCCCCGCCGTCGCCGGCCGCCCGTCGTCCATGGTCCCCCGCCCCTTTCGATGTTCGCTCATCATAACCTGAGCAGAGGCGAATTGACGACCCTGCCGCATGCCCCACGGCTCGCCTTGCGGTACGTACCTCACGCTGCTACGCTGCCGGGAGGCGGACAGCACCGGCGCGACGACGCCGGGCACCGCCCGACGACAGCGGGAGGTGACGCGCATGATCACACGCAGGAATTTCGGGGTCCTCGCGCTCGGCGGCACCGCCGCCTCGGCGATGGGCCTGCGGGCGGCGTCGGCGGCCGACAAGGGCCTGATCGGCGTCTCGATGCCGGAGAAGACCACCCAGCGGTGGATCGACGACGGCAACAACATGGCCAAGCAGCTCGGCGCCAAGGGCTACAGCGTCGACCTGCAATATGCCGACGACGACATCCCGAACCAGCTCGCCCAGATCGAGAACATGGTCACCAAGGGCGCCAAGGTGCTGGTGATCGCCGCCATCGACGGCACCACGCTGACCGACGTGCTGCAGAAGGCCCACGACGCCGGCATCAAGGTCATCGCCTACGACCGCCTGATCCGCAACTCGCCCAACGTCGACTATTACGCGACCTTCGACAACTTCAAGGTCGGCGTGCTGCAGGGCACCAGCATCGTCGACGCGCTCGGCCTGAAGGACGGCAAGGGAACGTTCAACATCGAGCTGTTCGGCGGCTCCCCCGACGACAACAACGCCTACTTCTTCTACGACGGGGCCATGTCGGCGCTCGGCCCCTACATCGACAGCAAGAAGCTCGTCGTGCAGAGCGGCCAGACCGGCATGAAGGTGGTCGCGACCCCGAAGTGGGACGCCGCGACGGCGCAGTCCCGCATGGACAACCTCCTGTCCGCCTACTACACGGGCAAGACGCTCAACGCCGTGCTGGCGCCCAACGACAACATCGCGGTCGGCGTCATCTCCTCGCTGAAGGGCGTCGGCTACGGCTCGGGTTCGATGAAGCTGCCGGTCGTCACCGGCCAGGACTGTCAGATCCAGTCGGTCAAGTCGATCCTCGCCGGCGAGCAGTATTCCTCGATCTACAAGGACACGCGCGATCTCGCCAAGGTCGTGGTCGGCATGGTCGACGCGCTGCTCACCGGCTCGCAGCCGCAGATCAACGACGCCAAGACCTACGACAACGGCAAGAAGGTGGTGCCGACCTACCTTCTCAACCCCGTCCTCGTCACCAAGGCCAACGTGAAGTCGGTGCTGGTCGACGGCGGCTACTACACCGCGGCCCAGCTCGGGATGTGAGCCCGCCGGCCGGCCGCGCCGAGGGGGTGTAGACCGCGACCCGGCCGCCGTGGTTCAACGGCGGCCGACACGCGCAGCGCCATCGAAAGGCCGAAAGCACCATGGGTTTCAAATGCGGCATCGTCGGCCTGCCGAACGTCGGCAAGTCGACGCTTTTCAACGCCCTCACCCAGACGGCGGCCGCGCAGGCCGCCAACTACCCGTTCTGCACCATCGAGCCCAACGTCGGCGACGTGGCGGTGCCGGACCCGCGGCTCGACGCGCTGGCCGGGATAGCCGCGTCGAAGGAGATCATCCCGACGCG
The DNA here is from genome assembly GCF_021730615.1 of Lichenibacterium dinghuense. NCBI lineage: Bacteria > Pseudomonadati > Pseudomonadota > Alphaproteobacteria > Hyphomicrobiales > Lichenihabitantaceae > Lichenibacterium > Lichenibacterium dinghuense. The sequence goes on along the minus strand of NZ_JAJLMN010000001.1, from coordinate 309,736 downwards.
GCTCACCTTCGTCGACATCGCGGGCCTCGTGCGCGGCGCGTCCAAGGGCGAGGGCCTCGGCAACCAGTTCCTGGCCAACATCCGCGAATGCGACGCCGTCGCTCACGTGGTGCGCTGCTTCGTCGACAACGACGTGACCCACGTCGAGAACCGGCTCTCGCCCATCGACGACATCGAGATCATCGAGACCGAGCTCATGCTGTCCGACCTCGACAGCCTGGAGAAGCGCGTCGTCGCCATGGAGAAGAAGGCCAAGGGCGGCGACAAGGAAGCCAAGGAGACGCTCGACCTCGTGAACCGCTGCCTCGCCCTGCTGCGCGACGGCAAGCCGGCGCGCATGGTCGAGGTGAAGCCGGAGGAGCGCAAGCTCTTCGCCGGGCTCGGCCTGCTGTCGTCCAAGCCCGTGCTCTACGTGTGCAATGTCGAGGAGGAGTCGGCGGACGCCGGCAACGCGCTCTCGGCCGAGGTCGCGGCGCGTGCCAAGGCCGAGGGCGCCGAGAGCGTCGTCGTGTCGGCCAAGATCGAGAGCGAGATCGCGGTGCTGCCCGCGGCCGAACAGAAGGACTACCTCGACGCCATCGGCCTCGCCGAGCCGGGGCTCAACCGCGCCATCCGGGCCGGCTACGCGCTGCTCCACCTCGTGACCTACTTCACCGTGGGCCCGAAGGAGACGCGCGCCTGGACCATCACGGCCGGCACGCGCGCGCCGGGCGCCGCGGGGGTGATCCACTCCGACTTCGAGAAGGGCTTCATCCGCGCCGAGACGATCGCCTACGACGATTACGTGGCCAACAAGGGCGAGGCCGGCGCGCGCGAGGCCGGCAAGTTCCGCCTGGAGGGCAAGGACTACGTCGTGGCGGACGGCGACGTGCTGCACTTCCGCTTCAACAACTGAGAGCGCCCCTTCTCCCCCCGCGGGAGAAGGCGTCATGGCGAAGCCATGACGGATGAGGGGGCGTGGCACGGCGCCCGACGACGGACGCTTCGGAGCGGAGGGGGCGGAGCAGGTCCCCTCAGTCGACCTCGCTCCGCGAGGCCGTCCTTCGTCGAGCTCAGGGCGGGCTCTTCTCCCGCGAAGGGAGAAGGCGGGTGCTACACCCGCGGCTTCGGGTCCATCAGCGGCATCGAACCCGCGCCCGCCGTGCCGCTCGCGTCCTTCACGCCGGCCCAGATGCGGTGCTTCAGCACGAACAGCAGCCCCGCGAAGACGGCCAGGAAGATCACCGCCTTGAAGCCCGTCTGCTTGCGCTGGTCGAGCTTCGGCTCGGCCATCCATTGGAGGTAGGCGGCGATGTCCTTCGAATATTGCGCGACCGTCTTCGGCGACCCGTCCGTGTAGTCGACGAGCCCGTCGCTGAGCGGCGGCGGCATCGAGATGGCGTGGCCCGGGAAATACTCGTTGTAGTATTTCCCGTCGGGCAGCTTGAACCCGGCCGGCGGGTCGTCCTTGTAGCCGTTCAGAAGGGCGTGGATGTAGTCCGGCCCCTCGTTCTGGTACTGGCTGAAGGGCTCGAGCAGGAACCACAGCCCGCCGCGCTCGAAGGAGCGCGCCTTGGCCAGCGTCGACATGTCGGGCGGGTAGGCGCCGCCGTTGGCGGCCCGCGCCGCCTGTTCGTTGGCGAAGGGCGACGGGAACGGGTCCGACGGGCGGCCGGGCCGCTCGTACATGTTGCCCGAATCGTCAGGCCCGTCCTGGACCTTGAAGGTGGCGGCCAGCGCCTTGACCTGGCTGTCCGAGAACTCCGGCCCGCCCGGCTCCGCGAGGTTGCGGAACGACATGAACTTGGCCGCGTGGCAGTTCGAGCAGACCTGGCGGTACACTTGGTAGCCGCGCTGGAGCTGCGCCGTGTCGTAGGTGCCGAAGGGGCCCGAGAACGCCCAGTGCTCCATGGGGGGCAGGGGGTTCTCGGCCTCCTGTGCGGAGGCCGCGCCGAGCGTGCCGAGGGCGAGGCCCGCGGCGACCAGAAGGGATTTGGCGAGGGTCGTCATCTGTTGAGTGATCCGCTTCTCGCCAGGGGTCAGCCGTCGACCGACGGGGAGGCCGCGGTGCGGGCCGCCGCGAAGGAGCCCGATCCGCCCGCCACGCGCGGGCCCAGCACCGCCTCGGTGATGGAGGCCGGGAGCTGCCGCGGCGTCTCGAAGAAGCCCATCAGCGGGGTGATGACCAGCAGGTGCAGGAAGTACCAGAGCGTCGCCACCTGCGACACGAGCACGATGGCGCCCTGCGGCTCCTGCGACCCGCAATAGCCGAGCACGAAGACGTCGGCGAAGAAGATGAACAGGAACACCCGGTAGATCGGCCGGAAGTTGGACGAGCGGATGCGCGACGTGTCGAGCCAGGGCATGAAGGCCAGCAGCAGGATCGACCCGAACAGGGCGCAGACGCCGCCGAGCTTGGACGGCACGGCCCGCAGCATGGCGTAGTAGGGCAGGAAGTACCATTCGGGGACGATGTGGGCCGGCGTCACCAGCGGGTTCGCCTCGATGTAGTTGTCCGAGTGGCCGAGGTAGTTTGGGATGAAGAACACGAAATAGGCGAAGAACACCAGGAAGCAGGACAGCGCCAGCCCGTCCTTCACGGTGAAGTAGGGATGGAAGGGCAGGGTGTCCTTCTTTGACTTGACCTCGACGCCGACCGGGTTGTTGGAACCCGGCACGTGCAGCGCCCAGATGTGCAGCACCACCACGCCGGCGATCATGAAGGGCATGAGGTAGTGGAGCGAGAAGAACCGGTTCAGCGTGGCGTTGCCGACCGAGTAGCCGCCCCACAGCCACACGGTGATCGAGTCGCCGACGACCGGGATGGCGGAGAACAGCGAGGTGATGACCTTGGCGCCCCAGAAGCTCATCTGCCCCCAGGGCAGCACGTAGCCCATGAAGGCCGTCGCCATCATCAGGAGGAAGATGATGAGGCCCAGGATCCACAGCACCTCGCGCGGCGCCTTGTAGGAGCCGTAGTACATGCCCCGCGCGATGTGGATGTAGACCGCGATGAAGAACATCGAAGCGCCGTTGGCGTGGATGTAGCGCAGCATCCAGCCGTAGTTCACGTCGCGCATGATGTGCTCGACGGAGGCGAAGGCGAGCGTGGCTTCGGGCGTATAATGCATGGCCAGCACGACGCCGGTCACGATCTGGCACACCAGCATGAAGGCGAGGATGCCGCCGAAGGTCCAGAAATAGTTCAGGTTGCGCGGGTTCGGAAACACCACGAAGGACGAATGGACGAGCCCCACGATGGGCAGCCGGCTTTCGAACCAGCGCAGCACCGGGTTCTTGGGGACGTAGGTCGAGGCTCCACTCATGGCTGGCTCTCTCGAAAAGGACCGCGGCGTCAGCCGATCTTGACCTTGGTGTCGGACAGGAAGGCGTAGGTGGGCACGGCGAGGTTGAGCGGCGCCGGGCCGGACCGGATGCGGCCGGACACGTCGTAGACCGAGCCGTGGCAGGGGCACTTCCAGCCGTCGTAGGGCCCGTCGTGGCCGAGCGGCACGCAGCCGAGGTGGGTGCAGATGCCGATCACGATGAGCCACTCGGGCTTCTGCACCCGCTGGGCGTCGGTCTGCGGATCCTTGAGCTCGGACAGCGGTGTGTCCTCCGACTCCTTGATCTCCTTGGGGGTGCGGTGGCGCACGAAGACGGGGTTGCCGCGCCACTTCACGGTGACGATCTGGCCGGGCTCGATCTTGGAGATGTCGATCTCGGTCGAAGACAGGGCGAGCGTGGAGGCGTCCGGGCTCATCTGCGAGATCAGCGGCCAGACCATCGTCCCGACGCCGACCGCGCCCACCGCGCCGGTGGCGATGAGCAGCATGTCCCGCCGGGTCACGCCGTCGGACGGCCCATGGCCGTGGTTCGCAGTCGCCGTCGACAACGCGTCACTCCCGTATCGATCGTTCGTCCGTGGAACGGTGGCCCGCTCCCGGACATTATCGCGTCCCGATCGCCCGTTCCCGCGCCGGCGACGGGTAGAGCCGTGCCGGAGGTGCAACAATGCGACCCAACGCCACCGCCGGTTTCCGCACCGTCCCCGCACTGCAATGCGGCGCTCGGAGGGGCTGCCGTCGGCCGCCGATCTGTCGCACCCTTGCCGAGGGTTGTCCAGCCTCGGCCCCGGGCGATCCCGCGTTGCTGCGCTGCAGCATGGGCCGGGCATGATCGCGCCTCCGTTGCGGCTGGCGCTGTTCCAGCCCGACATCCCGCAGAATGCCGGCACGCTCTTCCGTACCTGCGCCTGCCTGGGCGTCGGCGCCGACCTCGTCGAGCCGGCGGGCTTCCCCACGGCGGACCGCAACTTCCGCCGCGCCGGGATGGACTACCTCGACGCGCTCGACCTGCGCCGCCACGCGTCCTTCGCCGCCTTCGAGGCGTGGCGGGCCGGGGCGGTGCCGCGTCCCCGGCTGGTGCTGCTCACCACGGGCGCGGAGGCGGACTACCGCGACGTTCCGTTCCGGCCCGGGGACGTGCTGATGGTCGGGCGCGAATCGGCGGGCGTTCCGCCGGAGGTCCACGCCGCCGCCGACCTCCGGCTGACGGTGCCGATGCGGCCGGGCTTCCGCTCGCTCAATGTCGCCGTGGCGGCCGCCATGGTGCTCGGCGAAGCGCTCCGGCAGCTCCGGTAGGTCAGCGCTCCGCCAGCCAGGCGAGGGCGCCGGCACCCGCGGCCGCGCCGGTGGCGAAGCAGGCCTGCAGCAGGTAGCCGCCGGTCGGGGCCTCCCAGTCCAGCATCTCGCCGGCCGCGAAGGTGCCGGGCCGCCGACGCAGCATGTGGCGCGCGTCGAGCTCGGCGGCGGCGAGCCCGCCCGCGGACGAGATGGCGCCGGCGATCGGCATGGGGGCGTCGAGCCGCACCGGCACGGCGCCGACCAGCGCGGCGAGTTCCGCGTCGTCGCGCGCGCCGAGCGGCCGCCCCTCGGCGTGGGCCGCCTCCTGCAGCAGCCCGACCGCGACGGGCGACAGGTGCAGCGCTTTGCGGAGCGCGGTCGACACGGAGGCCTTGCCGGCCCGCGCCGCCGCGAGCCGCGCCACGACGGCCTCGCGCGGGCGGTCCGGCTGCAGGTCGACCGCGAGCACGGCGGAGCCCTCGGCCGCGACGGCGTCGCGCAGCGGCCCCGACAGGGCGTAGACCCCGCCGCCCTCGAGCCCCGCTCGCGTCACCACGGCCTCGCCGCGCGACTGGTGGGGGCCGAACGAGAGGGCGACGTGCTTGAGCGGCTGCCCTTCGAAGCGGTCGCGGAACGCGTCCGACCAGGCGACCGCGAAGCCGCAGTTCGACGGCGCGAGGGGCGACACGGCGGCGCCCTCGGCGCGCAGCGCCTCCGTCCAGCGCCCGTCCGAGCCGAGCTGCGGCCAGGACGCCCCGCCCATCGCCAGCACGGCGGCGTCGAAGCGCTCGACGTGCTCGCCGTCGGGTGCCGCGAAGCGCAGCGCGCCGTCCCCGACCCACCCGGTCCAGCGGTGGCGCGGGCGGAAGGCGACGCCCGCCGTGCCGAGGCGGCGCAGCCAGGCGCGGAGCAGGGGCGAGGCCTTGAAGCTCCGCGGGAACACGCGGCCGCTCGAGCCGACCGTGGTGTCCTCGCCGAGCTCCGCGCACCAGCGCCGCAGCGCGTCCGGGTCGAAGCCGGCGAGCGCGGGGGCGACCAGCGCCTCCCCGGCGCCGTAGCGGGGCAGGAAGCGGTCCATCCCCTCGCTGTGGGTGATGTTGAGGCCGCCGCGCCCCGCCATCAGGAATTTGCGGCCGGGCGTCGGCATGCGGTCGAACACGGTCACGCGCGCCCCGCCCCGCGACAGGACTTCGGCGGCCATGAGGCCGGCGGGGCCGGCGCCGACCACGGCGGCGCGGGGGGAGACGGGAGACACGGTGGAGGGGGGTCCTGGACTTGCGGGCGGCACGGCGGTTTGCATTCGCATGCGCGCAAATGCAAACGGGGGACGCCCAGACAGCGGACGATGGACCATGCAGATTCCAGCCGAGGACCTCGAAACCCGCAAAGGCAGCGCGCGCGCCTGGTTCGAAGCGCTGCAGGGCCAGCTCATCGCCGCCTTCGAGGCGCTGGAGGACGCCGGCCCCGCGGGCTCGGCGGAAGCGCCCGCGGCGGCGGGCCGGTTCGCCCGCAAGCCGTGGCTCCGCACCGACCACAGCGGCGCGCCGGGCGGCGGCGGCACCATGGCGATGCTGCACGGCCGCGTCTTCGAGAAGGCCGGCATCCACGCTTCCACGGTTCACGGCACCTTCGCGCCGGAGTTCGCCAAGTCCATGCCCGGCGCCGCCGAGGACCCGCGCTTCTGGGCGTCGGGCATCTCGCTCATCGCGCATCCGTGGAACCCCAACGTGCCGGCGGTGCACATGAACACGCGCTTCGTGGTGACGAGCCGCGCCTGGTTCGGCGGCGGCGCCGACCTCACCCCCGTGCTCGACCGGCGCCGCACGCAGGACGACCCCGACAGCCTCGCCTTCCATGCCGCGCTCCGCGCCGCCTGCGAGGCCCACGCGGGCGTGGCGGACTACCCCAAGCTCAAGGCCTGGTGCGACACCTACTTCCACCTGCCGCACCGGAACGAGCCGCGCGGCATCGGCGGCATCTTCTACGACTACCTCAGCGACGCCTGGGACGAGGACTTCGCCTTCACCCGCGCAGTCGGCGAGGCCTTCCTCGGCGTCTATCCCGAGATCGTGCGCGGCGACGTCGGCCGGCCCTACGGCGAGGCCGAGCGGCACGAGCAGCTCGTGCGCCGCGGGCGCTACGTCGAGTTCAACCTGCTGCACGACCGCGGCACCATTTTCGGGCTGAAGACGGGCGGCAACGTCGAGTCGATCCTGTCGTCGCTTCCGCCGAAGGTGATCTGGCCCTGAGGGGGCGACGGCGTTTCCGCCCGTCGCCAGCCCGGCTCCGGCAGCGAAAGCGGGTTCGGCTCCTCCCATCCCCCGCAGCTGTTCACGCGCCGCCGAAGGCGCGCTTCCGGCCTGTCTGCGGCGTTTTCCCCGTGCTACGGATCGGGCCGGCAGGGCCAGGGGCGGGATCGTCGCCTGTTTGACATCATCCCGGTCCATGCGCAGGGGGCGGCCGCCTTCGGGCGGAGTGCCGAACACGGAGACGGAAGATGGACTTCAAGAAGGGCGACATCGTGCAGCTCAAGTCGGGCGGCCCGGCCATGGTGGTGACCGGGGACCAGGGCGACGACGTGCACGTGCTCTGGTACGGCGAGATCGTCGACGAGATCAAGACCGGCACCGTGCCGGGCTTCTGCCTCGTCGAGGCCGAGCTCGAAGAAGCCGAGGACGAGGCCTTCGGCCGCCGCTGACCCCGGTGTAACCCCGACGCCGGCTCCGCCGAACCGGACAGCACGGTCCGCCCGGCGGCGATCTCGCCCCGGGTTCGTTCGGCCGCCGCGCCGGCCGGACACCTCCGGCCTGCGCTCACACCAGGGACACGAACCATGGCTTTCGGTTTCAACCGTCACGTCGCCCCGCTGGCGATCGCCGCCGTCTTCGGCTTCGCCGCCGTCGGCCAGGCGAGCGCCGAGAACATTCACGAGCGCGGCACGATCACGTCGGTCGACGGCTCGGTCGTCAAGGTCAAGGACCGCGACGGCAAGGACGTGATGTTCAACCTCGACGACGGCTGGAAGATCGTCGGCGCCTCGAAGGCCACGATGGCCGACATCAAGCCGGGCGTGTTCATCGGCACCGCCACGGTGGGCGAGGACACGGGCATGAAGGCCGTCGAGGTCGTCGTGTTCCCCGAGGCCATGAAGGGCACGGGCGAGGGCCACTACGCCTGGGACCTGCAGCCCGGCGGCAAGACCATGATGACCAACGCCACGGTGAACAACGAGGTGAAGGGCACCGACGGCAAGACGGTCACGCTCACCTACAAGGGCGGCGAGAAGAAGGTCGACATCAAGGACGGCACCCCGATCGTGCAGCTCGGCGAGGCCACCAAGGCCGACCTCGTGCCCGGCGCCAAGGTGTTCATCAACGCCCCCGGCATGACCGGCGACAAGATCGAGAAGGGCGCCGTGGTGGTCGGCAAGGACGGCGTCACGCCCCCAATGTGATCGGCCTTCTCGGCCTCCGACGATGCAAAGACCCGGCCGGAAGGCCGGGTCTTTGCATGTGTGAGGAGCGACGAAGCTGCGGCGCTTCCGCAACGGTCGGGCCTGCTCTAAGAGACGGGGCCCGCCCGGCCGACGACGACACGCGAATCCGTAGGACCTTTTGATGCCGAAGCGCACCGACATCGCCACGATCATGATCATCGGGGCCGGCCCGATCATCATCGGCCAGGCCTGCGAGTTCGACTATTCGGGCACCCAGGCCTGCAAGGCGCTGCGCGAGGACGGCTACCGGATCGTGCTCGTCAACTCCAACCCCGCCACCATCATGACCGACCCGGACATGGCGGACCGGACCTACGTCGAGCCCATCACCCCCGAGGTCGTGGCCAAGATCATCGCGGCCGAGCGCCACGCCGTGCCGGGCGGCTTCGCGCTGCTGCCCACCATGGGCGGCCAGACGGCGCTCAACTGCGCCCTCGCTCTCGAGCGCATGGGCACGCTGAAGGAGCACGACGTCGAGCTGATCGGCGCCACCGCGGCCGCCATCGACAAGGCCGAGGACCGCGAGCTGTTCCGCGACGCCATGACCAAGATCGGCCTCGCGACCCCGCGCTCGCACCACGTCGGCTCACTCGCAGAGGCGCTCGCCTGCCTCGACGACGTCGGCCTGCCGGCCATCATCCGCCCGTCCTTCACCATGGGCGGCACCGGCGGCGGCATCGCCTACAACCGCGACGAATATATCGAGATCATCGAGCGCGGCCTCGACGCTTCCCCGACCACGCAGGTTCTGGTCGAGGAAAGCGTGCTCGGCTGGAAGGAATACGAGATGGAGGTCGTACGCGACCGCGCCGACAACGCCATCATCATCTGCTCGATCGAGAACGTCGACCCCATGGGGGTCCACACGGGCGACTCGATCACGGTGGCGCCCGCGCTGACGCTGACCGACAAGGAATACCAGATCATGCGCGACGCCAGCCTCGCGGTGCTGCGCGAGATCGGCGTCGAGACGGGCGGCTCCAACGTGCAGTTCGCGGTGAACCCCGCGGACGGCCGCATGATCGTCATCGAGATGAACCCGCGCGTGTCGCGCTCCTCGGCGCTGGCCTCCAAGACCACGGGCTTCCCCATCGCCAAGGTCGCGGCCAAGCTCGCGGTCGGCTACACGCTGGACGAGATCCAGAACGACATCACGGGTGGCGCCACGCCGGCCTCCTTCGAGCCGACGATCGACTACGTCGTCACCAAGATCCCGCGCTTCGCCTTCGAGAAGTTCCCCGGCGCCGAGCCCATCCTCAACACCGCCATGAAGTCGGTGGGCGAGGCCATGGCGATCGGCCGGACCTTCGGCGAAAGCCTGCAGAAGGCCCTGCGCTCGCTGGAGACGGGGCTGAACGGCCTCGACGAGATCCCGATCGAGGGCCTCGTGCCCGGCGAGGAGACGGTCGCGCTGCGGGCCGCGCTCGGCCGGCCGACGCCGGACCGCATCCTGGTCGTCGCCCAGGCGCTGCGCCACGGCATGAGCCACGCCGAGATCCACGAGGCCTGCGCCTTCGATCCATGGTTCATCGCGCAGATCCAGGACATCGTCGACCTCGAGGAGAAGGTGCGCCGCTTCGGCGTGCCCACCACGGCCCCGAGCCTGCGGGCGCTCAAGAGCGCCGGCTTCTCGGACGCGCGGTTGGCCGCCCTCGCGGGCCGCGAGGTCGCGGAGGTGACGGCCGCGCGCCGGAGCTTGGGCGTGCGCCCGGTGTTCAAGCGCATCGACACCTGCGCGGCCGAGTTCGCCTCGCCCACCGCCTACATGTACTCGACCTACGCGCCGCCTTTCGCGGGGGCGCCCGCCGACGAGGCGCGCCCGTCCGATCGCGAGAAGGTGGTGATCCTCGGCGGCGGCCCGAACCGCATCGGCCAGGGCATCGAGTTCGACTATTGCTGCTGCCACGCCTGCTTCGCGCTGCGCGACGCGGGCTACGAGACCGTGATGGTCAACTGCAACCCCGAGACGGTGTCGACCGACTACGACACGTCCGACCGACTCTACTTCGAGCCCCTCACCGCCGAGGACGTGCTGGAGGTGCTGGAGGTCGAGCGTTCGCGCGGCACGCTGAAGGGCGTCATCGTGCAGTTCGGCGGCCAGACGCCGCTCAAGCTCGCCCACGCCCTGCAGGAGGCCGGCATCCCGATCCTCGGCACCACCGTGGATTCGATCGACCTCGCCGAGGACCGCGACCGCTTCAAGCGCCTGCTCGACAAGGTGGGCCTGAAGCAGCCGAAGAACGGCATCTCCTATTCGGTCGAGCAGTCGCGCCTTGTCGCGGCCTCGCTCGGCCTGCCGCTCGTCGTGCGCCCCTCCTACGTGCTCGGTGGCCGCGCCATGGCGATCGTGCGCACCGACGCCGCGCTCGACTCCTACCTGCTCGACGTGCTGCCCGGCCTCGTGCCGCCCGAGGTGAAGACGCGCTACCCCAACGACAAGACGGGGCAGATCAACACGGTGCTGGGCACCAATCCGCTGCTGTTCGACCGCTACCTGTCCGACGCGATCGAGGTCGACGTCGACGCGCTCTGCGACGGGACGGACGTCGTGGTGGCCGGCATCATGGAGCACATCGAGGAGGCCGGCATCCACTCGGGCGACTCGGCCTGCTCGCTGCCGCCCCACTCGCTCGATGCCGGGACGGTCGCCGAGATCGAGCGCCAGACGCGCGTGCTGGCGCTGGCGCTCGGCGTGGTCGGGCTGATGAACGTGCAATACGCCCTCAAGGACGGCGCGATCTTCGTGCTGGAGGTGAACCCGCGCGCGTCGCGCACCGTGCCCTTCGTGGCCAAGGTGATCGGCAAGCCTCTCGCCAAGATCGCGTCGCGCGTGATGGCGGGCGAGAAGCTCGCGTCCTTCGATCTCCAGGCGCTGAAGCTCGACCACGTGGCCGTGAAGGAGGCGGTGTTCCCCTTCGCGCGCTTCCCCGGCGTCGACACGGTGCTGGGCCCGGAGATGCGCTCCACCGGCGAGGTGATCGGCCTCGACCGCTCCTTCGACATCGCCTTCGCCAAGAGCCAGCTCGGCGCCGGCACGGCGGTGCCGACCCGGGGCGCGGTCTTCGTCTCCGTAAAGGATTCCGACAAGCCGCGCGTGCTCGATACCATCCGGGTGCTGGCCGGGCTCGGCTTCCGCATCCAGGCGACCGGCGGCACGCTGAAGAGCCTGCGCGAGGCCGGCATCGAGGCCACGAAGGTCAACAAGGTGTCGGAGGGCCGGCCGCACGTCGTCGACGCCATCAAGAACGGCGGCATCCAGCTCGTGGTCAACACCACGGAGGGGGCCCGCGCGCTCAGCGATTCACGCGACCTGCGGCGCGCCGCCCTGCTGCACAAGGTGCCCTATTACACCACGCTGGCGGGCGCCATCGCGGCGGCGCGCGGCATCGGCGGCTACGTCGGCGGCGAGCTCGAAGTGCGGGCCCTGCAGGACTATTTCAACTGAAGATCGGCCGCCGGGGGCCCGCGGCCTTCGGCGTGTCCCCGGAACCCCGCCGCTTCGCCGCGTGTTGACGGGGCCCCGCGCCCGCATCATCCTGACCAACCGTCGAGCCGGTCTCGACCCACCCGCTCCGGGCGCGCCGCGGGCGTGCGGGCCGGCCCGACCCCCATGCCGCCATCGCGGGCGCCGGCCCGCGATGCACCGTCGAGAGTGAACGAGATGGACAGAGTGCCGATGACCGTCGCGGGCTATTCCGCGCTGGAGGCCGAGCTGAAGATGCGCCAGCAGGAGGAGCGCCCGCGCATCATCCAGGCGATCGCGGAGGCCCGCTCCCACGGCGACCTGTCCGAGAACGCCGAATACCACGCCGCCAAGGAATCGCAGTCGCTCAACGAGGGCCGCATCGCCGAGTTGGAGGACAAGCTGTCGCGCGCCGAGGTCATCGACGTGTCCAAGCTGTCGGGCAAGACGGTGAAGTTCGGCGCGACCGTGACGCTGGTGGACGAGGACACGGAGGAGAAGAAGGTGTTCCAGATCGTCGGCGAGGCCGAGGCCGACGTGAAGAGCGGCAAGGTGTCGATCACCTCGCCCACGGCCCGCGCCCTGATCGGCAAGAAGACCGGCGACAGCGTGGAGGTGAACACCCCCGGCGGCGGCAAGAGCTACGAGCTGCTCGACGTCGCGTTCCGCTGATCGCCCGCCCTCGATGACGTCTTCCCCCACACGCCGCGCCGCCCTCGGCCTCCTCGCCGCGGCGGCCCTGCCGCTCGCCCGCAGCGCGCCCGCGGCGGCACAACTGCTCCCTCCGCCGCCGGGCGGCCTCCCGGTCCCGGGCGGCTCCGCCGTTCCCGGCGGGCTCCGCATCGCCCGCGTCGCGGTGGACACCTCCGCCCTGCGCACGGCCTTCGCGGGCGACGCCGACCTCCTGGCGCACGATCTCCAGGGCGATCTGCGGCACGTCTTCGCCGACCTGATGGTCGGGGCGGGGGACCGCGGCGTCACCCTCCTCGCGCGCATCCATTCGCTCTACCTGCCGCCCTGGGCCGGCGGGCGCCGGGGCGGCAACGGCGGGGAAGGACCCGACAACATCGAGGGCGTCGGCATCGTGGCCTCCGGCAGCCGCGTCCTGTCCGAGACGCCGCTCTACACGACGCTGGATCCGGGCTACAGCGGCGCCTGGTACACGCCGGACATCACCGAGCGCCGCATCGCCTCGATCTCCTACCAGTTCGCCTACTGGCTCCGCCGGGAGATGGGGGTCTGACCGCGGCCGAGGTGGTCGCGCGGGATGCCGTCGCGGGGCTGCTCCCGCCCGGCACGACCGCCTGGGTGCTCAGCGACGGCAAGATCGGCGACGAGGTGCAGTGTTTCGGGATCGCCGATGCGCTCGGCCTCGCCCCGCCGCGCCGCCTCATCGCGCCGCGCGCACCCTGGTCCTGGGCGACGCCCTACGGCCCGGTCGACCCGCGGGAGGCGCCGGGGCGCCCCGGCAGCCCGATCGCGCCGCCCTATCCCGACATCGTCTTCGCGGCGGGCCGGCGCACCGTGCCCTACCTGCGCCGGGTCAAGCGAGCCTCGGGCGGCCGCACCTTCACGGTCTTCGTGAAGGACCCCTACACCGGCACCGGCACGGCCGACGTGATCTGGATCCCGGAGCACGACAAGCTGCGCGGCGACAACGTCGTGGTGTCGCTGACGCCGGCGCACCGGCTGCGGCCGGAGGTCTTCGCCCGCGCCCGCGCGGCGATCGACCCGCGCATCGCGCCCCTGCCGCAGCCCCGCGTCGCCATGGTGCTGGGCGGCAAGGGCGTGAACCACGACTTCTCGCCCGCCGACGTGGAGGCGCTGGCCGGCATCGCGGCGACGATCGCGGGATCGGGCGCGAGCCTGATGGTGACGCCGTCGCGCCGCACGCCGCCCGACGCGCTGGCTGCGATCCGCGCGGCGCTCCAGCCGGCCCTGGCCGAGGGGCGCGCCTTCGTGTGGGACGGCACGGGGGAGAACCCTTATCCGCAGATCCTCGCCCACGCCTCGGCGATCCTGGTCACGGGTGACAGCGCCAACATGGTGGGCGAGGCGACGGCGACGGGCGCCCCGGTGCACGTCTACGAGCCCTCGGGCGGCCACCCCAAGGTGACGCGCTACCTCGACCGCCTGACCGAGGAGGGCGCGGTGCGGCGCTGGACGGGGCGGCTGGAGAGCTGGAGCTACGCGCCCATCGACTCGGCGCCCGTGACGGCGCGGGAGATCGCGGCGCGCTATCGGGCCTTCCGGGGCCTCACAGCCCGTCCCTGAAGCCCTTCGCCTCGCTGATCGGCCGCGCCGCGCGGAGCCGGGCGAGGTCGGGCCGGGGGCGGCCGAGCGCGGCGTCGCCCGCGAAGGCCCGCTCCAGCGCGGCCGCGACGCCGAGCACCAGCGCGTCGCCGCCGCGGGGCCCGACGATCTGCAGCCCGAACGGCATCCCGGACTCGTCGAGGCCGAGCGGCAGGCTCAGCGCCGGATGGCCGGGCAGCGTCACCGCGTAGGCGAGCGCCAGCCATTGATAGTAGGAGCGGGTCGGCACGCCGTCGATCTCGGTCGGGTAGGGCTCCGCCCAGGGGCGGGGGCTCAGCGTCACGGCCGGGCTCACCAGCACGTCGTGCTCGGCGAAGAAGGACTGCCAGCCGCGGTAGATCCGCGTCTGCGCCGCGGCGGCGCGGGCGTAGTCGGCGAGGGAATAGCCGAGCCCCTCCTCGACGTTGACGAGCACGTTCGAGCCCAGCATCTCGGGCCGGGTCCGGTATGTCTCCCCGTGCTGCGCCAGGAAGTGCGAGGCGCGCAGCACCGCGAAGGCGTCGTCGGCCCCCGCGCAGTCCGGCGTCGCCTCGGCGGCGCGCGCGAACAGCGGCGCCAGCGCGACGACGCGGGTGCGGAACACGCGGCGCACGTGCGCTTCCGTCGGCGCGAAGCGGAAGTCCTCCGTGAAGGCGAGGCGGAGCCCCTTCAACTCGACCGGGCGCGGCGGCGACCAGCGCTCCGGTACCCCGCGCACGGCCTCGCCCGGCAGCGCGTAGCTGAGCGGGTCGCGCGCGTCGTCGCCCGCCATCGCGGACAGCATCAGCGCGGCGTCGGCGACGCTGCGCGCCATGGGCCCGTCCGTGGGCAGGTGGCTCCAGCCGAGGCCGCGCGCCTCGCCGGCGACGAGGCCCGGCGACGGCCGCAGGCCGACCACGCCCGCATAGGCGGCGGGGTTGCGCAGGCTGCCGCCGGTGTCGGACCCGGACGCGAGCGGGACCATGCCGCAGGCCAGAGCCACGGCCGAGCCGCCCGACGAGCCCGCGGCCGAGCGCGAGGGATCGAAGGCGTTGCCGGTGGCGCCGTAGACGCGGTTGCGGGTGTTGGCGCCGGCGGCGAACTCCGGTGTGTTGGTCTTGCCGAGCACGATCGCGCCGGCGGTGCGCAGCCGCGCCACGCAGCCGGCGTCCCCGGCCGGGACGTGGTCGGCGAAGATGGGGCTGCCGTAGGTGGTGCGCAGGCCGGCCGTGTCCTGCGTGTCCTTGATGCCGACCGGAACGCCGTGCAGGGGCCCGAGCGGGCCGCCGCGCATCACGGCGGCCTCGGCGGCGCGGGCGGCGTTCCGGGCGCCCTCCTCGTCCACCAGCACGACGGCGTTGACGGCCGGGTCGACGGCGGCGATGCGGCTCAGGCAGGAGTCGAGCGCCTCGACCGGCGACAGGCGCCGGCCCGCGATGGCGGTGGCGAGGTCGACGGCCGACAGGTCACAGGGTTCGGTCATGGCGGGCTCCGGGTCGGCCTGCACCATGCCACCGCGGCCCACGCGGCGCGAGGACCGGGCTTGACGCTGCCCGTCAGCCCTCGACCTTGCGGCCGAGGCCGATGCGGCGGGCGAGCTCGGAACGCTTGTTGGCGTAGGCGGGCGCCACCATCGGGTAGTCGCGCGGGAGATTCCACTTGGCGCGGTACTGCTCGGGCGACATGCCGTAGGCCGACTGCAGGTGGCGCTTCAGCGACTTGAACTTCCGTCCGTCCTCCAGGCATACGATGTAGTCGTCGGTGACGGATTTCTTGATGGCGACCGCGGGCTGCTGCGGCTCTACCACGGGTTCCGCGACGGGTCCCGCCTGCACGCGGTCGAGCGAATCATGAACAGCCTTGATGAGGGTCGGCAGATCACTCGCCGGAACGGCATTGTGGGCCACGTAGGCGGCCACGATGTCGGTCGCGAGCTCGATCATCCGCATCCCGTTGCTGTCTCCGCTCATGTTCCCGGCGTCCTTTGGGTCGTTTTACGTCGATTGAGCGCCACAGCGGCGGCCAGACACGTTTGTCATCTCGACGCTTCTACGCTTGACTTTACGTTAAAGCGTCGCGTTTTCCTTCGCAAGCTTTCGATACGACGTCACACAAGGGCGGCGCGCCGCCTCCGGAGACCGCATGTCGACCGAACGGGATCGATTGAAGGGCCGAATCGCGGCGCTTCTGGCCAAAACCGTGCAGAACGGCTGCACCGAGGGGGAGGCCTTGTCGGCCGCCGCCAAGGTGGCGGAGCTGCTCGACCGCCACGCGCTGTCGCTCACCGACGTCGAGATCCGCGAATCGGTCTGCAACAGCGTCGCCTTCGCGTCGCGCCACCGGAAGCGCGTGCCGCTCGACGCCTGCATCGGCGCCATCGCGGCCTTCTGCGACTGCCGGGTGTGGCGCGAGAAGACCGCGGACGGCGGTGTCAGCCACGTCTTCTTCGGCCTGCCGGAGGACGCCGCAGCGGCCCGCGACCTCGCCGAGACGGTGGACGATGCCGTGCGGGCCGAACTCGGCCGCTACAAGACGAGCCGCGACTACGCGCGCTTCGACACGCGCGACCGCCACACCGTCAACGCCTCCTTCGTGCTCGGCATGGTGAACGGCATCGCCGGCAAGCTCGACGCCCTCAAGGCCGCGCGCGACGCCCGCCACCGCGGCACGGGGCGCGACATCGCGGTCGTGAAGACGTCGGCGGTGGACGAGGCCTTCGCCAAGCTCGGGCTCGTGATGGTGGAGGGGCAGGGCGGCCCGCGGCGCCTCGTCGCCGAAGGGGCCTACGACGCGGGGAGCGCGGCGGGACAAGCGTTGAAGGTGGGGTGAGCGCGCTCCACCGTCATCGCGAGCGAAGCGATGACGGCGGAGAGACCGCCTCCTACTCCGCCGCCTGCGGCAAGGGCTCGGCCCCGCCCGGCACGTAGTTGAGGATCGGCCCGAGCCAGCGCTCGACCTCGCCGACCCGCATGTTCTTGCGCAGCGCGTAGTCCTCGACTTGGTCGCGCTCGACCTTGGCGACGCCGAAGTAGTGGGCCTCGGGATGCGCCAGGTAGAGGCCCGACACGGAGGAGCCCGGCCACATGGCGAAGCTTTCCGTCAGGCGCACGCCCGCCTTGGCCTCGGCGTCGAGCAGGCGGAACAGCGTCGCCTTCTCGGTGTGGTCGGGCTGGGACGGGTAGCCCGGCGCCGGGCGGATGCCGCGGTAGGGCTCGCCGATCAGCTCGTCTGGCTCGAACTGCTCGGCGCGGGCGTAGCCCCACAGCTCCTTGCGCACGCGCTGGTGCATGGCCTCGGCGAAGGCCTCGGCGAAGCGGTCGGCCAGCGCCTTGACCATGATGGAGGAATAGTCGTCGTTGGCGCGGGTGAAGCGCTCGGAGAGCACTTCCTCCTCCATGCCGGCCGTGACCACGAAGCCGCCGACGTAGTCGCCGACCCCGGACTCGCGCGGCGCCACGAAGTCGGCGAGGGCGAGGCTCGCGCGCCCGCCGCCCTTCGAGAGCTGCTGGCGCAGCGTGTAGAAGGTCGCCGCCTCCTCGTCGCGCGCCTCGTCGGTGAAGACGCGGATGTCGTCGCCGACCGCTTCCGCGGGCCAGAAGCCCACCACGGCCTTGGGCCTGAACCAGCCCTCCGCGACGATCTTCGCCAGCATGGCCTGCGCGTCGTCGAACAGCGCGCGCGCCGCGGGCCCCTGCGTCTCGTGGTCGAGGATGGCGGGGTAGCGGCCCTTCAGCTCCCAGGTGGAGAAGAAGGGCGTCCAGTCGATGAAGCGCGCGAGGTCGGCGAGGTCGTAGGTCTCGAAGGTGCGCGTGCCGAGGAAGGACGGCACCGGCGCCTCGTAGCCGCTCCAGTCGATCGCGAGCCGGTTCGCGCGCGCCTTGGCGAGCGGTAGGCGCTGCTTGTCGGCCTCGCTCTTCGCGTGGGCGGCGGCGACGCGGCGGTATTCGTCACGGGTGCGCTCCACGAAGGCGTCGCGGTTGTCGGGCGACAGCAGGCTCGACACGACGCCGACAGCGCGGCTCGCGTCCGTCACGTAGACGGCCTGGCCCGAGGTGTAGCGCGGCGCGACTTTCACGGCCGTGTGGACGCGGCTCGTCGTGGCGCCGCCGATCAGAAGCGGCACGCGGAATTTCTGGCGCTCCATCTCGGAGGCGACGTGCACCATCTCGTCGAGCGAGGGCGTGATGAGGCCCGACAGGCCGATGACGTCGACCTGCTTCTCGCGCGCGACCTCAAGGATCTTCGCGGCCGGCACCATCACGCCGATGTCGATGACCTCGTAGTTGTTGCAGGCCAGCACGACGCCGACGATGTTCTTGCCGATGTCGTGGACGTCGCCCTTCACGGTGGCCATGAGGATGCGGCCCGCGGAAGCGCGCTCGGTCCCGCCGCCGGCCGCCTTCTCGGCCTCCATGTGGGGCAGGAGGTGCGCCACGGCCTGCTTCATCACGCGGGCGGACTTGACCACCTGCGGCAGGAACATCTTGCCGGCGCCGAACAGGTCGCCGACCGTGTTCATGCCGTCCATCAGGGGCCCCTCGATGACGTGGAGGGGCCGCTCGGCGGCGAGCCGCGCCTCCTCGACGTCGGCCTCGACATATTCCGTGATGCCGTTGACGAGCGCGTGGGACAGCCGCTCGGCCACGGGCCGCTCGCGCCACGTCAGGTCCTGTGCCTTGGCCTCCTGGCCCTTGGCGCCGCGGAAGCGCTCCGCCACGGCGAGCAGCCGCTCGGTGCCCTCGGCGCGGCGGTTCAGCACCACGTCCTCGCAGGCCTCGCGCAGCTCGGGGTCGATCGACGCGTAGACGGCGAGCTGGCCC
The DNA here is from genome assembly GCF_021730615.1 of Lichenibacterium dinghuense. NCBI lineage: Bacteria > Pseudomonadati > Pseudomonadota > Alphaproteobacteria > Hyphomicrobiales > Lichenihabitantaceae > Lichenibacterium > Lichenibacterium dinghuense. Next base: position 291,082 of record NZ_JAJLMN010000001.1, on the reverse strand, counting down.
GCATTGACGATGCCCATGTCCATGCCGGCCTGCACGGCGTGGTACAGGAACACGGCGTGCATGGCCTCGCGCACGGGCTCGTTGCCGCGGAACGAGAAGCTGAGGTTCGACACGCCGCCGGACACGTGGGCGTGGGGCAACTCGGTGCGGATGAAGCGCACCGCCTCGATGAAGGCGACGCCGTAGCCGTCGTGCTCCTCGATGCCGGTCGCGACCGCGAAGACGTTGGGGTCGAAGACGATGTCCTCGGGCGGGAAGCCGTCCTCGACCAGCAGCTTGTACGCGCGGGCGCAGATCTCCTTCTTGCGCTCCAGCGTGTCGGCCTGGCCCTGCTCGTCGAAGGCCATGACGACCACCGCCGCCCCGTAGGCCCGCACCGTGCGGGCCGCCTTGAGGAAGGCCTCCTCGCCCTCCTTCATGGAGATGGAGTTGACGATGGCCTTGCCCTGGACGCGCTTGAGGCCGGCCTCGATGACCGAGAACTTGGAGCTGTCGATCATCACCGGCACGCGGGCGATGTCGGGCTCGGCGGCGACGAGGTTGAGGAAGTCGATCATCGCCTTCTCGGAGTCGATGAGGCCCTCGTCCATGTTGACGTCGATGATCTGGGCGCCGTTGGCCACCTGGTCGCGCGCGACGTCGAGCGCGGCGACGAGGTCGCCCTCCTTGATCAGCTTGCGGAAGCGCGCCGAGCCGGTGACGTTGGTGCGCTCGCCGACGTTGACGAAGGGGATCTCCGTCGTCAGCGCGAAGGGCTCCAGGCCCGACAGGCGCATTATCGGCGCGATGTCGGGCAGGGCGCGGGGCGCCTTGCCGCGCACCGCCTCGGCGATGGCGCGGATGTGCTCGGGCGTCGAGCCGCAGCAGCCGCCGACCACGTTGACGAGGCCCTCGTCGGCGAAGCCGGCGATCTGCGCCGCCATCATCTCGGGAGTCTCGTCGTAGAGGCCGAATTCGTTGGGCAGGCCGGCGTTGGGGTAGGCGCACACGAAGGTGCCGGCCGCGGCCGACAGCTCCGCGAGGTGCGGCCGCATCGCCTCGGCGCCGAGCGCGCAGTTCAGCCCGATGGTGAAGGGCTTCGCGTGGCTGAGCGCGTTCCAGAAAGCCGTCGGTGTCTGGCCCGACAGGGTGCGGCCCGACAGGTCCGTGATCGTGCCGGAGATCATCACCGGCAGGCGGATGCCGGTCTCCTCGAACACCTCGTGGGTCGCGAAGTAAGCCGCCTTGGCGTTCAGCGTGTCGAAGATCGTCTCGATCAGGATGATGTCGGCGCCGCCGTCGATCAGGCCGCGCACCTGCTCGGCATAGGCCACGCGCAGATCGTCGAACGTGACGGCGCGGAAGCCGGGGTCGTTCACGTCGGGCGAGATGGAGGCCGTGCGGTTGGTCGGGCCGAGCGCGCCGGCCACGAAGCGCCGGCGGCCGTCCTCGCGCTCGGCGCGCAGCAGGGCGCGCTTGGCCAAACGCGCGCCGTCGCGGTTCAGCTCGTAGACCGCGTCCTCCATGCCGTAATCAGCCTGGGCGATGGTGGTCGACGAAAAGGTGTTGGTCTCGACGATGTCGGCGCCGGCCTTGGCGTAGGCGTAGTGGATCGCCTCGATGGCCTCGGGCTGCGTGAGCGTCAGGAGGTCGTTGTTGCCCTTGAGGTGGCACTCGCAGGCCTGGAAGCGGTGGCCGCGGAAGTGGTGCTCCTCGTAATTGAGGCCCTGGATCTGCGTGCCCATGGCGCCGTCGAGCACCAAGATGCGCTCGCGCGCGGCGGCCGTCAGCGCGGCCAGGATCTCGGCGCCGTCCTGCCGGCCCTCGCGGGTGCGGCCCGCGCTCGTCCCGAACAGGGCGTCGATGTCCTGACTCATGCTGTGCTCCGATCGATCACATGCTGATATAAAGATATTGTTATATGGCGCAAGGCGCATCGGCGCCCGGTCCCTGCGCGCGACGGGGCTTCACCCTTCGTAAACGCTGTGCGGCGCGAAATGTGACCGTGGCGCGACGGCCCCGCCTCGCGCGACTCGTGATCTTGGCTCCGTTTCGGAGGTCGTCACATGGGATCGGCACGCGACGTCTCACCCGACTTCATCCGCCAGCTCGCCGGCTACGGCCTCACCACGGCGGAGATCCTGTACCACCTGCCGGATCACCCCGGCCTGCTCCAGAGCTACGTGTGGCAGGCCTACGACCTCGCACCTGGCTTCCCGGCCCTGACGAAGTTCCTGCAGTTCTGGCGCGATACGCTCGACGGCGCGCTCCACTCGGTGCGGGTGGGCCATTCCGGGCTGATCAGGCCCGCCGAGATCGCGCTGGTGGGGCCGGAGTTCCGGCTGCAGTGATCGATGCTTCGGCCTCGACGGCGGGTGTGTCATTCCGGCCTTGAGCCGGGATCCCGCGGTGAGGCCGGGCGCGATATCGACCGGTTGAGCCCCGTCGGATCGACCGCCCCGGGTCGTCGCTCCGCTCCGTCCGGGATGACAGCATGGCCTACGGCGCTGGATGTTATCAGGGAGCCCTCAGCCCTGCGGCGCGCCGGGCTGGCGCGACGCCTCCGCCTCCGCGAAGGCCGGATCCTCCATGCAGCGGTCGAGGATCGCCGTCAGCGTCGGCGTCGCCGGCAGGTCGAGCTTGAAGATGCGGCCGATCATCGCCATGCCGGAGGCGCAGATGTCCGCGATGGTGATGCTGTCGCCGTGGCAGTAGCGGCCCGTGTCGGGGCTGGCCTTCAGCTTGGCTTCCAGGCTCTCCATGCCGGTGCCGACCCAGTGGGCCGCCCAGGCGCGCCAGGCGTCCTGGTCGAGCCCGAGCGTGGTCGTGGCATATTTGCGCACCCGCGGCACGATCAGCGGGTGCGTGTCGCAGGCCACGTCGCAGGCGATGGAGCGCACCCGCGCCCGGCCGCGCGCGTCCGCCGGCAGCAAAGGCCGCTGCGGGAACCGCTCCTCGACGTATTCGAGCAGCGCCAGGGACTGCGTCAGCGGCGGCAACCCGTCCTCGACCAGTGCCGGCACGGCCCCCATCGGGTTGCGGGCCAGGAACTCCGGCGAGCGCTGCTCGCCCGCGTCGATGTCGACGGGGATCTCGCGGTAGCTCACTCCCTTGAGGGCCAGCGCCACGCGCAGCCTGTACATGGCGTTGGAGCGCCAATGGCCGTAGATGCTGAACGCGCCCCGGTCCTCGACCAGGTCGCCCGTCGTGTCGTGAGTCATGCCGCGATGCCCTCGTCCCGCTTGGGTTCCTCCAGTGTGACGCCGTTGGCCTCCGCGCGGAAGCTCGATGAGGCCTCGTAGATGGCCTTGCGCACGCGCATGATGGCGCCGAGGGGCCGGTGCGCCGCGATCCCGTGCCAGGGGCTGAAGGACATGCGATCGTCGATGCGCTCGTGCTTGGCCTCGTCCCAGGCCACCTGCGGCCCCGCGGTGATGCGGGCCACCGGCACGTAGGGGCTCTCGTCCTCGGGCCAGACCACGGAGGCGTCCTCGACCGGCATCGTGTCGGTCGAGGTGTTGAGCTGCACGCAGAGGTCCCACTCCGCCGTGTGCTCGGCGAAGAAGGCCGTGACGGCGTCGCGCAGCCCGTTGGGCTTGCCGTTGACGTTCAGCGGCGCGTCGGTGAGGCGCTTCACGTCGGGCGAGGCCGGGCGCACGCAGACCTTGGCGACGTAGTCCCCGTACAGGATCGGCACCTGGCTATAGAAAGTCTCGCCGAGGATGTGCGTCTCGGGATGGCCGCCGAGCGAGATCAGCGTCGCGCTCTTGCCGCCCGCGGCCTCGACCACGCTCTCCACCCCGCGCAGGGCGGCCGAGAAGACCTTCTTCAGCACCTGCGGCGTGTCGGTCGAGGCGGCGAGCGGCTTCAGGCTTCTCAGGAACTGCTTCGGCGTGCCGGCCGAGAAGGCGGGCGCGTTGGCCATCACGAAGTCCTGGTTCGCGCCCGCGGCGTCGGGCAGGCGCTCGCCCTCGACCCCGATGACCTTCACCGCGAGGCCGCGGGGGGTCGACACGCTGTCGTCGAGCACGTCGCCGGGGTTGGTCGACAGCCGCATGATCACCGGATGGGTGCCGGGCCGGGCGAAGACGCCCTGAGCGAGGGCGTCGGGCAGGCCGCCGAGCACGCGCATCTCGGCCCGCAGGAGCCCGTGGCTCTTGGCGTGGACGCCGCGCTCGGCGTGGCCCGTGTCCTTGAACACCGTCCCCTCGATCTTGTTGAACTGGGCGATGATGTCCCGCGTCACCTGCGCTTCGTCGGGCTCGGGCTGCTCGAGGTCGGGCCGGTAGCGGACGGGGTGGGCAGGGGCCGCGATGGTCATGGAGCGCTCCGGAACGCTGACTCGTTCGGCGCTGAAACCGGGAGGCGAGGTCGCGGGTTCCCGCGCGCCGCGGCGACCCTGCCGCGACCGGCCGCGCCGCGCGGGAGCCCTGGATTCCCGCCCGCGACGCGGCTAAGCCTCGGCCCGCGGCCGGGAACCCGGCCGCACACGCAAACCTCACGGCGACCCCCGCGCCGAGGGCGCCACGAGGAGAAGCCATGTCGAACCTGCTGCACGACCTCGTCGCCTTCCTGACGGGCGAGACGGCCGACTACACGGCGCTCGGCGCCGCCAGATACGTCGTCATCCTCGCCTTCTACGCGCTGGTCGTGTGCAGCGTGCTGCTGCTCGCGATCAACCTCCGGCAGGAGCGGGCGCAACGCAGCGGGGCGCTGCTGTGGCTGTGGATCGTCCGGGTGCTGGTGGGCTGCATGTGGTTCCAGGCCCTCCTGGGCACGCTGCCCTTCGGCACCGGCAACAGCCTCTACGCCTGGACGCAGCAGGCGGGCGGCCGCGCGGCCTTCCCGCGCGTGGGGCAGTTCATCAACGACACGCTGCTGACGCATTTCACGGTCTTCGACCCCGTCGTGTTCCTGGTCGAGTTCGTCCTCGCCGCGGCCCTCATCCTCGGGCTCTTCGTGCGGCTCGCGGGGCTCTGCACCTTCCTGGCCGGCGCGCTCCTGTTCCTCGGCGTCTACGGTCAGCGCCCGGGCGACCCGGCCGTGTGGCCCTGGGGCTTCGTCTTCCTCGCCCTGCTGGGCGGGAGCCTCGCGGTGTCGGGCGCTGGCCGCGCGCTCGGCGCCGACGCCTGGATCCGACGCAACGTCGCGTCCGTGCGGGACCGGCGCGCCGCGGGCTGGCCGCTGCGCCTCCTGACCTGAGGCGTCTTCCGGTCAGCTCTCCGCCAGCGGCAGCGTCAGCTCCGCGCCGAGGCCGCCCATCCCCGACCGGCCGAGCCTGAGCCCGCCGCCGGACAGCTCTGCGAGCTCGCGCGCGATCGGCAGGCCGAAGCCGTGGCCCGGCGACGCCTCGTCGAGGCGCCGGCCGGGCCGCATCGCCTCCTGGACGGCGCCGTCCGGCAGGCCCGGCCCGTCGTCCTCGACCGCGACCACCGCGGCGCGATCCTCCGCGCGCGCCGTCACGCGCACGCCCGACCGGGCCCACTTGAAGGCGTTGTCCATCAGGTTGCCCAGCATCTCGTCGAGGTCCTGCGCGTCGCAGGCGAGGGCGAGGTCCGACGGCACCGACACCTGGCAGGCGATGCCGCGGTCGGCGTAGATCTTCGGCAGCGCCGCCGCGAGGTCGTCCACGCGGGGCGCGAGGTCTGTGCGGACGCGCGACGTGCCGCCGAGCGCGGCGGCCCGCGCCCGGCCGAGGTGGTGGCGGATGCGCCGGTCCATCAGGGACACGAGGTGGCCGAGCTGCCCGTCGGGGTCGCCCGCCGAGGCGTCGAGCTTCACCGCCAGCGTGGCCAGCGGCGTCTTCAGGCCGTGCGCGAGGTTCGCGACGTGGCGGCGCGCGCGGGCCAGGTTCTCGGCATTCTCGTCGAGCAGCGCGTTCACCTCGGCGACCAGCGGGGCGACCTCGGCCGGCTGGGGGCGAGGGATGCGCTCGATGCGGCCGGCCCGGACCGCGGCGAGGTCGCGCTGGAGGCGCCGCAGCGGCTCCAGCCCCACCCGCACCTGCACCAGCGCGGCGCCGACGAGCGCCGCGCCGAGCAGCGCCAGCGTGAAGGTGAGGTTGACCAGCACGTCGCGCAGCGGGTCGGTCAGGGCCGCGAGCGGCGCCGCGGCCAGCACTGTGGCGAGCAGCGGGCCGACACGCGCCTCGCTCGACCGGAGGCGCAGCATCTCGCCGTCCGGGCCGAACCCCGTGCCCGGCCGTGGGGGCCTCGGCCGGTCCGGCGCCGGGGGAGGCGCGCCGTCCGGCGGAGGCGGCAGGCGGTCCGCCGGGCGGAGCGACCCCGAGCGCGCCACGACCTCCGTGCCGGACAGCACCTCCCAGGACCAGCCCGAGCCCGGCCGGTCGAAGGGCGGCCCCTCGACGTCGTGGCGCAGCGCGAGCCGCCCGTCCGGCGCGACGCCGAGCGCCGCCGTCACGGTGTTGATCTGCGTGTCGAGGCGGCTGTCGATCTGCCCCTCCATGAAGCGGCGCAGCGTCAGCGCGTCGACGAGGCCGGTCGCCACCACGGCGCCGACCACGAGCAGCACGGCGCCGAGCGCCAGCCGTGCCCGCAGCGAGCGCGGGCGGCGCGTTCGGAGATGCGGGGGCGTCACGTCGCGCCGGCCGTCAGCCGATAGCCGCGGCCCCGAACGGTCTCGATCATGTCGTGGCCGATCTTGCGGCGCAGACGGCCGACGATGACCTCGACCGAGTTGGAGTCGACCTCGGCGTCGCCGTCGTAGACGCGCTCGATCAGGTTCGCGCGCTCGACGACGACCTCCTTGCGGAGCGTCAGGCAGGCGAGCACGCGCCATTCGAGGCCCGTGAGGCGCAGGGGGAGCCCGTCGAGCTCGAACGTGCCGAGCTGCGCGTCGAAGGTGAGCGGGCCGCAGCTGACGCGCGACTCGGCGTGGCCCTCCGAGCGGCGGATCAGGGCGCGCAGGCGCAGCACCACCTCCTCCACGCGGAACGGCTTGGTGAGGTAGTCGTCCGCACCGGCCTTGAAGCCCTCGACCTTGTCGGACCAGCCGTCTCGCGCCGTCAGCACGAGGACGGGCAGCTTGCAGCCGGCCTTGCGCCAGCCCTTCAGGACCGTGATGCCGTCGACCTTGGGCAGCCCGAGGTCGAGCACGGCGGCGTCGAAGCTTTCCGTCTCGCCGAGGTGCTGGGCGTCCTCGCCGTTGCGGGCGACGTCGACCGCGAAGTTCTCGCGCTTGAGCACCGCCGCCACGCCCGCGGCGAGCTCGGCGTCGTCTTCGACCAGCAGCACGCGCATGGGATCTCCGGTTGGGTGAGGGCGCCGGGGTAGGGCACGCGGTTGAACCGAACCTGAACCGCGGGGTTCAGGGCCGGTCGCGGGGCCGGGGCCTAGAAGACGGTCCATCGGCGCCGCCCCGCCGACCCGAATGCGGGTCGGGCCCTCGGGGGTCCCGGGCGCCGGACTGGAAGGACCACACGATGCGCAGATTGATTCTCGCCGCCGCCGGCCTGGCGCTGCTGGTGCCCGCCGCACTGGCGCAGACCGCTCCGGCCGCCCCCGCTTCCGGCGCGGCCCCGGCCCCGGCCGTCGGCCAGGCGGCTCCCGCCGGCCAGCCCGGCACCCCGGGTCCGGTGGCGGGCGGCCCGGCCGTTCCCCCGCCGCCCCCCGGCGGCCCGCGCGGCCCCGGCGGTCCCGGCATGATGCCGCCCCCGCCCCCGCCGCCCCCGAGCCGCGCCGCCCACTTCCACCTTCAGCGCGGCGACGCCGTGGTCGACGTGAAGTGCGCCGACGACGACAGCGCCAAGACCTGCGCCGACACGGTCAACGCGATGCTCGACAAGCTCGCGAGCCTGCCGGCGCCGGCCCGGAACTGAGGACGGCTCCGGCCGGACAGGCGGCCCGCTCCATCCGAGCGGGCCGCCCCCGCCTCAGTTCGCCGGCTTCAGGAACTTGTCGACGTTGTCCTTGGTGACGACGTCGAGCCCCGAAATGTTGATCACCGGCACTTTCTCGCCGTTCTTCAGCTTCAGCAGGATGTCCATGGCCTTCTCGCCCATCTCGTAGGGGCGCTGGCCCACCAGCACCTGGGCGTAGCCCTCCTTGAGCAGCTGCAGCTCGACCGGCAGCGTGTCGGGCATCACGAGTGGGAACTTGCCGGCCTTCACCTTGTCCATGTTGGCGTCCACGTAGCCCTTGTAGGCCTTCGGCGCGAACAGCGCCCAGCCGCCGACCGGGATGATGGCGCCGATGTCCGGATTGGCGGTGGCGAAATCCGTGAGCTGCTGGGCCGCCAGCGCGGCATCGTCGTTGCAGAAGGCGGGCGAGCCCTTCACTTCCGTCCAGCCCGCGCCCTTCAGGACCTCGTAGAGGCCCGCGAGGCGCTCGTTGAGGTTCTCGGCCGCCGGCCCGCCCGACTGCGTGGCGAAGGTCGAGGGCTGGGGATGGACCTTGATGAGCTGGCGGCCGAGCTCGCGCCCCATCTCCTTGTTGTCCGTGCCGACATAGGCCTGGCGCGCCGAGTTCGGGGCGTCGGCGTCGAAGGTGATGACCGGGATGTTGGCGTCGCGCGCCTGCTTGATCACGCCCGTCACGGAATCGGCGTCCGCCACCGAGATGGCGATGCCCTGGACGCCCTGCGTGATGAAGTCCTGCATGATCTGCACCTCGGTGGCCGGCTCGTGCGTCGCCGGGCCCTTGTAGATGCAGGTCACGCCGATCTTCTTGGCTTCCGCCATGCAGCCGTCGCGCGACAGGTCGAAGTAGGGGTTGTCCATGCCCTTGGGGATCAGGGCGAAGGTGTCGGCGGCGCGGGCGGTGCCCATCAGCGACGCCACGGCCACGGCGGCCAGCAGGAGGGACTTCATCGGCGTTTCTCTCTCGAAAGCCCGCGCCGGGTCTTCTCGCCCGGCGCCGGGGATGGGGGACGCGCCGCCCTATTCGGGTTGGCGCGTGCGGATGCGGTCGACCAGCACGGCGAGCACGATGATCGAGCCGACGAAAACCTGCTCCCAGTAGGTGTCGGCGCCGAACAGGGCGAGGCCGTTGCGGATCACCTCGATCAGGGCCGCGCCGATCACGGCCCCGGCCGGGCCGCCGATGCCGCCCGCGAGGTCGGCGCCGCCGATGACGGAGGCGGCGATGATCTTGAGCTCGTAGCCCACCGCGAGGTTGGCCGGGGCCGAGCCGAGCCAGCCCAGGATCAGGATGCCGGCCAGGCCCGCGCCGAGCGCGCAGAGCACGTAGACCGACACCTTGACCCGCGCCACCGCAACGCCGGTGAGCTTGGCGGCGCGCTCGTTGCCGCCGAGCACGAAGACGTAGCGGCCCCACCGCGTGTGCCGGAGCACGACGCCCATCACGGCGGCGAGCACGAGCAGGTAGACCAGCGGCACCGGCAGCCCGGCGATCCTGCCGTCCGTCAGCGCGTAGAAGGCGTCGACGCCCGGTCCGGCCGGCGCCTGGCCGCGGCCCTGCGTGATCACGTAGGTGATGCCGCGGCAGATCGACAGCGTGCCCAGCGTCACCACGAAGGGCGACAGCCTCACCACCGCGATCATGAGCCCGTTGACGAGGCCGACCAGCGCCGCGGCGCCGAGGCCGAGCAGCACCGCGCCGCCCATGACGCCGAACGGCACGCCGGCCAGGAAGGTGCCGGCCAGCATCTTCATCAGCATGGCCGTGAGCACGGCGGTCAGCGCCATCACCGAGCCGACCGACAGGTCGATGCCGCCCGTGATGATGACCAGCGTCGAGCCCAGGGCCACGATGGCGATGTAGGAGAAGTTCTTCGACGTGTTGAGGAGGTTGTTGGCCGACAGGAAGTGATTGGCGAAGACCGCCACCAACGCCACCACGACCACGAGGGCGAGGCCCACGTAGGCGGTCTGCGACGCCAGCGCGCCGGAGCGGTACCAGCGGTCCCGGCCGACGTTGGTGAAGACGATGCCGGGCGCGGCGTCGGACATCAGGCGAACTCCTTGGCGCCGGTGATGAGGGCGGTGACCTCCTCGGGCGTCGAGGAGGCGACCGACTTGTCGGCGCATTTCGTGCCGCGGCGCAGCACGACGACGCGGTCGCAGACGCTGAACACGTCCGGCATGCGGTGCGAGATGAGGATCACGGCCACGCCGCCGTCGCGCAGGCGGCGGATGAGGTCGAGCACCTCAGCGACCTGCCGCACCGAGATGGCGGCCGTGGGCTCGTCCATGAGGATCAGCTTGGCCTTGGCGAGCCGCGTGCGCGCGATGGCGACGGCCTGGCGCTGGCCGCCCGACATGGAGCGGACGAGGTCGCGCGGGCGGGTCTCGCTCTTCAGCTCCGCGAAGAGCTCGAGTGCGCGGGCGTTCATGGCGCGGTGGTCGAGGAAGCGGAAGGGGCCGACGCGGCGGGTGATCTCGCGGCCGAGGAAGACGTTGGCGGCCGCCGACACGTTGTCGGACAGCGCGAGGTCCTGGTAGACGACCTCGATCCCGGCCGCGCGGGCGTCGAGCGGGCGGTCGAAGCGGTGCTCCTCGCCGTCGAGGCGGATGGTGCCGTGCGTCGGGTGGAAGTTGCCCGCGATGATCTTGACCAGCGTGGACTTGCCGGCGCCGTTGTCGCCCATGAGGCCGACGACCTCGCCCGGCTGAATCGCGAGGTCGACGTCGGACAGCGCCCGGATGGCGCCGAACTCCTTGCCGATGCCCTTCAGCTCCAGGACCGCGCTTCCGCGCGGTGACCCCATCGCGCTCATCCCGGCGCTCTCCCCGATCTCTTCGTTGTCGGGGAGCTTATGGGCGGTCGAAACGCGCCGCAATGGACGTTTGACAGTCGTCCGACAATTTCTGGCGGCGGCGGAGGCGCAGTCCCGAGCGGAACCGCCGGGAAAGCCGGCGCGCGGCACTGCCGCGGGGCGGTGCGCGGCGTGGTGGGGGCCCCTGAAACGGCGAAGGGCGCCGGCGGTGTCCCGCCGGCGCCCTTCGCGATCGCATCCCCGATCGGATCAGTGGAACTGCGTCTTCAGCCGCTCGATCTCGCGGCCCGCGAGGTCGCTCACGCCCGTCCCCTTGGGGTCGCGGCGCAGCACGATCTCGGCGGCCCGGACTGCCGCGTCGGCCGCGGCGGCGCGCACGTCGGCGGCGGCCTGCGTTTCCGCCATGGCGATCTTCTGCTCGGCCTGCTTGGTGCGGCGGGCGACGTAGTCCTCGAGGCGCGCGTGCGCCTCCTGGCTCATCAGCTCGGCCTCCTTGCGGGCCTGCGCCACGATGGCGGCGGCCTCGGCCTCGGCGGCGGCAGCCTTCCGCTTGAAGCTGTCGAGAACGGCGGCGGCCTCGTCATGCAGGCGCTTGGCCGAGGCGAGCTCGTCGGCCACGCGGCGGGCGCGCCCGTCGAGCGCGTCGGCGATCCTGCCGTGCATCCCGAGGTAGGCGAGGAGACCGACGAAGATCAGAAATCCGAGGGCGACCCAGGCTTCGGCGTCCATAGCTGTCCTCCCTCAGGCGACGGTGGCGGCGGGGGCACCCGCCTGGTTGACGGCGTCGTCGATCGCCTGACGGTCGGCGGGCTTGCCGGTGAGGTGCTCGACGATGGCGGCCGCGGCGTCGCGGGCGATGCCCTGGACGTTGCCCATGGCGCGGGCCTTGGTGTCGCCGATCTGGCGCTCGGCGGCGGCCATCTTGCCGTTGAGCTCGTCCTCCAGCGCGTGGCGCTTGGCGTCCTGCTCGGCGAGGAGGTCCTCGTGGGTCTTCTGCGCGAGCGCTTGGGCGTTGGCCTTGGCGGCGGCGAGCTTGGTGTCGTAGGCGGCGCCGGCCGCGGTGGCCTGCTCCTGCATCCGGGCCGCGTCGGCGAGGTCGCCCTCGATGCGGTTCCGGCGGTTGTCCAGGATCGCGCCGACGCGCGGCAGGGCGATGGTCGACATCAGCCAGTAGAGCAGGCCGAAGATCACGACCAGCCAGAAGATCTGGGACAGGAAGGAGGCGCTCTCGAAGGGCGGGAAGGCGGCGGGTTCGGGCGTCAGGTCGGAGGCCTGGGCGAGGGTCTGTTCGGCGACGGCCATGTCGGTTCCGGGGTCGGGGCTCGGGCGGGACCGGCGTGCCGGCCGATGAGGGGCCGCCGCGGGACGGGCGTCCCGCGGCGGCGATGCATCACTTCACGAAGAGCAGCAGGATCGCCACGAGGAAGGCGAAGATGCCCAGACCTTCGGCGAGCGCCGCGCCGATGAAGGCCCGGCCGAACTGGCCGTCGGCCGCCGACGGGTTGCGCAGCGCGCCGGACAGGAAGTTGCCGAAGATGGTGCCGACGCCGATGGCGGCCGCGCCCATGCCGATGGCGGCGAGGCCGGCGCCGATGAACTTGGCGGCGTTCATGTAGGCGTCAGCCATGTGCTGGGCCGAGGTGGGATCCATGGTGTGCTCTCTCTTTCGGTGTTGGACGGGCGACCGGCTGTTGTTGGATGTTTATCAGTGGCCCGGGTGGATCGCGTCGTTGAGGTAGACGCAAGTCAGGATGGCGAACACGTAGGCCTGGAGGACGGCCACGAGCAGCTCAAAAGCGGTGAGGATGATGATGCCGAGGAAGGGCAGGGGCGCGATCAGCGCCGCGGCGGTGCCCGACCCGAGCAGCAGGACCACGAAGCCGCCGAACACCTTCAGGGTGATGTGACCGGCCAGCATGTTGGCGAACAGGCGGACCGAGAGCGAGATCGGCCGCGACAGGAACGAGATGATCTCGATCAGCACGATGAAGGGCAGGATGGCCGGCGCCACGCCCGACGGCTTGAACAGGCCGAGGAAGTGGGTGCCGTGGCGCACCAGCCCGTAGACGATGACGATCATCATCACCAGCGCGGCCAGCGCGAAGGTGACCACGATCTGACTCGTGACCGTGTAGGAGAAGGGCAGCAGGCCGAGCAGGTTCGCGAAGAGCACGAACATGAACAGGCTGAACACGAAGGGGAAGAACCGCATCCCCTCGTTGCCGGCGGTGGACCGCACCGTGTCGGCCACGAACTCGTAGGACATCTCGGCGGCGGCCTGCAGGCGGCCCGGCACCAGCGAGCGGCGCGACGTGCCGTAGATCATCAGCAGCGACACGAGGCCGAGGATGATCACCATCAGCAGCGACGCGTTGGTGAAGGCGATGTCGGTGTGGCCGAGCTTGCCCGACCGGAACAGCGGCGCGACGTTGAACTGCTCGATCGGGTTGATTGCCTGCTCAGCCACGCTCAAACCTCATCCCTGGCGGCGCCCCGTCGGGGGTTCCGCGTCCGATCCCGCGGCCCGGAGGGCCGCCCCGTCGTCACCGCCGCGGCCCGGTCGGCTGCGCGGCGATGCGGTACACGTTCCAGAAGCCCGCGACCGTGCCCAGCGCCCCGAACACGATCAGCATGGCGGGCGAGATGCCCAGCCACCGATCGAGGACCCAGCCGATGAACCCGCCGACCACCACGGCCGCGACGAACTCCGACATGACCCGGAAGCCGAGGCTCATGGCCTGGCCCATCCCGTTCGGGGACGGCACGCCCGGCCCTGCCTTCGGCGCCTCGGCCGCCCTGCGGTGGCTGTCGAGCGCGCCGGACAGCTCCTTCAGGCGGGCCCGCATGGCCGCGTCGTCGTCGTCGGAAGGGCTCGCCACCATCGGTCTCGCTCCCCCGCCGCGGCCCGGTCGTCTCGCCCCGGCGCGCGGGGCTGGTTTCATCGCGAAAAAGGCACCGGAGTGCCCCAATCCGCTGGGCGGGTTCATAGAAACCAGCACAAGATTGGTGTCAAGAACGGCGGCTGCCTGTTTTCGAGGCTTCCCCGTGGCGCGGGTGCGACCACGCCGGAGGCGGCGCGGGCGCGGGGCGTGGTAGGCTCGCGTCGCCCCGTGGCACGCGGGGCCGGAGCACGACACCCATGACCCTCGCCGCCCTGCGCCGCGCCTTCGCGCTCCTCGCCCTCCTGCCCCTGGCGATGCCCGCCGCGGCGGCTCCGGCCGCCCCCGCCAAGGCGGCCGTGGTGGCGCTGGCGCTGTGGAGCGATCCCGTGTTCCGATCCGAAGCCGAAGGCGCCGCGAAGGTGCTGTCGACCCGCTACGGGCACGGCGGCCCCGTGGTGGTGCAGTCCAACACCGCGCGCGCCCTGGTCAACGGCCCGTCCGGCATCGCGGCGGCGCTGAAGCGCGCGGCGCGCGGCGTCGACCCCGCGCGCGACGTGCTGATCCTGCTGCTCACCACGCATGGCTCGCCGGACGGCATGGCCGACAAGGGCGGGGGTCGCATCGGCCTGATCCCGCCGGACCAGCTGCGCTCGATCCTCGACGCGAGCCCGTTCCGGCACCGCGTCGTGATCGTGTCGGCCTGCTTCGCCGGTACCTATACGGCGCTGGCCTCGCCCGACACGCTGGTGATGACCGCGGCGGACAGCACGCACCCGTCGTTCGGCTGCCAGCCGGAGGCGCACTGGACCTACTTCGGCGACGCCCTGTTCAACCAGGCGCTCCGCCGCGACGCGACGCTCCCCGAGGCCTTCCGGGACGCCCGCACGATCGTGGCGGCCCGGGAAGCCAAGGACGGCTTCGACCCGTCGAACCCGCAGATGGCGGGGGGCGAATCCGTGCTGCCGCTGCTCGACGGCGCGGCGCCCCGCTGAGGGCCGGAGCCTCTTTGCCTTTCATCAAGGCACAGGCGCCATTATATAAAGTGTGTCCCGGGCGCCGCTCCGCGCCGCCCCAAAAGCGATCCCGGCCGCCCTATCGGCCCGGCCTTCCGGATCGGAGAAAGCTGCACTCGATGTCCCAGTCGCCCGTCCCGTCAGCCGCACCCGAACCCAACGCCTACGGGGCCGATTCGATCAAGGTGCTGCGCGGCCTCGACGCGGTGCGCAAGCGCCCCGGCATGTACATCGGCGACACCGACGACGGCTCCGGCCTCCACCACATGATCTACGAGGTGGTGGACAACGCCATCGACGAGGCCCTCGCCGGCCACGCCGACCTCGTCACTGTGACGCTCAACGCCGACGGCTCCGTGTCCGTCTCCGACAACGGGCGCGGCATCCCGACGGACATCCACAAGGAGGAGGGCGTGTCGGCCGCCGAGGTCATCATGACCCAGCTCCACGCCGGCGGTAAGTTCGACCAGAACTCCTATAAGGTGTCGGGCGGCCTGCACGGCGTCGGCGTGTCGGTCGTCAACGCGCTGTCGACCAGGCTCGCGCTGCGCATCTGGCGCTCCGGCCACGAGCACGAGATCGAGTTCGCCCACGGCGACGCCGTGGCGCCGCTGCGCGTGGTCGGCCCGGCCGGCCAGGACGAGCGCGGCCGCGAGCGGCGCGGCACCGCCGTGACGTTCTGGCCCTCGCCGGAGACGTTCTCGAAGACCGAGTTCGACTACGCCACCGTGGAGCACCGCCTGCGCGAGCTGGCCTTCCTCAACTCCGGCGTCCGCATCGTGCTGACCGACGCGCGCCGCGCCGAGGTGAAGCGCGAGGAGCTGTTCTACGAGGGCGGCCTCGAGGCCTTCGTGCGCTACCTCGACCGCACCAAGGCGGCGCTGGTCGACAAGCCCATCCTGATGCGCGGCGAGAAGGACGGCATGACCGTCGAGGTCGCGATGTGGTGGAACGACAGCTACCACGAGACCGTGCTGCCCTTCACCAACAACATCCCGCAGCGCGACGGCGGCACCCATATGGCGGGCTTCCGCGGCGCGCTCACGCGCCAGGTGACGGGCTACGCCGAGCGCTCCGGCATCTCGAAGAAGGAGAAGGTCGACGTCACCGGCGACGACTGCCGCGAGGGCCTGACCTGCGTGCTGTCCGTGAAGGTGCCCGACCCGAAGTTCTCCTCGCAGACCAAGGACAAGCTCGTGTCCTCGGAGGTGCGCCCGGTGGTCGAGAGCATCGTCAACGAGACGCTCGGGCAATGGTTCGAGGAGCACCCGGCCGACGCCAAGATCATCGCCGGCAAGGTGGCCGAGGCCGCCGCGGCGCGCGAGGCGGCCCGCAAGGCGCGCGAGCTGACGCGCCGCAAGGGCGTGCTCGACGTCGCCAACCTGCCCGGCAAGCTCGCCGACTGCCAGGAGCGCGACCCGGCCCTGGCCGAGATCTTCCTCGTCGAGGGCGACTCGGCCGGCGGCTCGGCCAAGCAGGGGCGCAACCGCGAGTTCCAGGCCGTGCTGCCGCTGCGCGGCAAGATCCTCAACGTCGAGCGCGCCCGCTTCGACAAGATGCTGTCGAGCCAGGAGATCGGCACGCTCATCACCGCGCTCGGCACCGGCATCGGCCGCGAGGACTTCAACGCCGACAAGCTGCGCTACCACAAGATCATCATCATGACGGACGCCGACGTCGACGGCTCCCACATCCGCACGCTGCTGCTGACCTTCTTCTTCCGGCAGATGCCGTCGCTGATCGAGCGCGGGCACATCTTCATCGCCCAGCCGCCGCTCTACAAGGTCAAGCGCGGCAAGTCCGAGCAGTACCTCAAGGACGAGCGCGCCAAGGAGGACTACCTCACCGACAACGGCATCGAGAACGCGGTGCTGCGGCTCGGCTCGGGCGAGGAGCGGGCGCGCGGCGATCTTCGCACCGCCATCGAGCAGGCGCGGCTCGTGCGCGCCGTGCTGGCCCAGCTCCATTCCCGCTACGACCGCGGCGTGGTGGAGCAGGCGGCCGTGGCGGGCGCGCTGAAGCCGCTGTCGACGCTCGGCGACGAGGAAGCCCAGCGGTTGGCCGGGGACGTGGCGCGCCGCCTCAACGCGCTGGCCGAGGAGACCGAGCGCGGCTGGGAGGGCGGCATCGGCCACGACGGCTTCGTGTTCACCCGCACGGTGCGCGGCGTGAAGGAGGCGGCCGTGCTCGACGGCGGCCTGCTCGCCTCCGCCGAGGCGCGCCGCCTCGACGAGCTCGGCCCCTCGCTGATCGAGATCTACGACCGGCCCGCGGTCTTCGCCCGCGGCTCGGACGCGACCCCGGTGGCGGGGCCGACCGCTCTGGTCGAGGCCGTGATGGCGGCGGGCTCGCGCGGCATCACCCAGATCCAGCGCTACAAGGGCCTCGGCGAGATGAACCCGGACCAGCTCTGGGAAACCACGCTCGACCGCAACGCGCGCTCGCTGCTCCAGGTCAAGATCAAGGAGGTCGACGAGGCCGACGACATGTTCGTCAAGCTGATGGGCGACGTGGTGGAGCCCCGCCGCGAGTTCATCCAGGAGAACGCGCTGTCGGTGGCCAACCTCGACGTGTGAGGACTCTCTCGTGAGCCATGCTGGCGGCCTGGCTTCCGGGCGGCATCGACGGTCTGATCCGGAAGTCCACCGACATATGATGTCCGGGGCCGGGCCGTCGGCCTGAGATGGCGGTGGCGACGGCGCCCGGCCCGAAGGCGACGTCGCCGGTGCCGACCTCGGCGTCACGGCTCAACATGGTCGAGGGCTGGTTCCCACCGCTGATCCGCCGCCGGTTCCAGCGCGATGCCTTCGCCGATACCGACGCGCTTGAGGCCGCCACCGGCGCCTCCGTGGCTCGCACCAACGTGGACCCGAAGCCGCTCGTGTGGGCTGGAAGCGCCGATGCCATCCTGCGGGCGTCGCCCACTTCTGGCTCAGACCGCCAGTTGCTTTCACCACTGGCCGAGCACGGCCGCGATCCGATGCTCGGCCGACACTGCCCCGAGCAGGAGGAGGGCCGCCAGGACGACGGCCGACACGGCCAGGAACGCCAGCAACGTCACGTCCGTGAAGGACAGCCGGTCGTCGGAGACGGCGTCGAGCGGGTCCGCGGGGGAATGCTGCACCATCGAAACGCTCCAGTTCGACGACGGACGGGGGGCCGGATCGCAGGTTTGGTGGGCCGATGTCGATACAATGCTCTACAGTCTGAGGAGTTCGTAACTCGATCCTATTGCTCGTTTAATCTTAACGGCGATATTCGCGCTTCGGATGCCTCGCGATACCATGCCGAGTTGCCACGATTGGCCGGCCGTTAGCGATCGAGCCGATACAGTGCAGACGTCATCGCGACAGATTCGAGGAGAGACGTCTTGCCCACCCAGCCCATGGTCTGCGGAACCACCGCTGTCGACCTCAGGCCGTCGCCGATCAACCCTGCCTGGATCCGGGGGGGCAATCCCGTGGCCCGCAACGCGCTGCTGTCGTCGAGCCGCGACCGCGCGGCCTGCACGCTGGTGTGGGACTGCACGCCGGGCGAGTTCGAGTGGCGCTACGACTCGGACGAGACGATCCACATCCTCGAAGGCTCGGTCGTGCTCGACGACGGCTGCGCGCCGGCCCGCCGCCTCGGCCCCGGCGACGTCGTGCTATTCCCGGCGGGCGCGGTGGTGCACTGGACCGTGGAAACCCACGTCCGCAAGCTCGCCTTCTTCCACCGCCCGCTGCCGGCGCCCGTGGCGCTGGTGACGCGCGCGGTCGGCAAGGCCAAGCGGATGATGCGCCAGACGATCAGGCCGGGATCGGCGCCCCGCCCCGTCTCGGCAGCGCCCGGCATGGGCGTCGCCACCGGCGCCTGAGCCTCCGCCGGAGACCGCCGTCAGGCCGCGGCGCGCTCCGCTTCCGGCTTGAGGCCGAGCAGGCGGCAGATCGCGTAGACGAGTTCCGCCCTGTTCATGGTGTAGAAGTGGAAGTCGCGCACGCCCGCGTCGACGAGGTCCAGCACCTGTTCGGCCGCGACGCCGGCCGCCACGAGCTGGTGGGTGGCGGGGTCGTTCTCCAGGCCGGCGAAGCGGTCGGCGAGCCAGTCCGGCACGGAAGCGCCGGTCTTGCGGGCGAAGTTGGCCGTCTGCTTGAAGTTCTGGATCACCGCGATGCCGGGAATGATCGGGATCGCGATGCCGCGCGCCCGAACGCGCTCGACGTAGCGCTCGTAGAGGCTGTTGTCGAAGAAGAACTGGGTGATGGCGCGCGTCGCGCCGGCGTCGACCTTGGCCTGGAGGCCGTCGAGGTCGGCGTCGAAGGTGGCGCTCTCGGGGTGCTTCTCGGGATAGGCCGACACCGTCACCTCGAAGTCGCCGAGCGCCTTGATGCCGCGCACGAGGTCGGCCGAGCTGTCGTAGCCGCCGGCATGGGCCTCGTAGGCCGTGCCAGGCCCGCCGGCGGGATCTCCGCGCAGCGCCACGACGTGGCGCACCCCGGCGTCCCAATAGCCGCGCACCACATCGTCGATTTCGCCCCGCGTCGCACCCACGCAGGTGAGGTGGGCGGCGGGCTTCAGACGCGTCTCGCGCACGAGGCGCGCCACCGTGTTGTGGGTGCGCTCGCGCGTCGAGCCGCCGGCCCCATAGGTCACGGACACGAAGTCCGGGTCGAGCGGCGCCAAGCGCTCGATCGAGCGCCACAGGCTGGCCTCGGCCTCGGCCGACTTCGGCGGGAAGAACTCGAAGGAGACGCGGATCGGGGCGCCCGGCAGGCGGCTCGGGCGCAGGGTATCGGGAGCGGTCATCGGGGCGTCCTGAGCGGAAGAAGGGGTGAGGATCAGGCCACGGCCTGCCGGAGCGGCGGCGCCTCGGCCGCGAGGCTGCGGCGGTCGCGCGCCATCCACAGCGACACGGTGAGCTTGTCGGCCTCGCCGGGCAGGGGGGCGAGGTCGCGGCCGGGCAGCGGATCGAGCCCGGCGTCCCGCATGAAGCCGTCGACCTCCGCGCGGGCGAAGCCCAAACGCCGGTGCGCGTGGGCGGCGCGGAGCGTCTCGTCGGCGTGGGGTGCGAAATCGACCACGAGCAGCCGCCCGCCGGGGCGCAGCACGCGCGCGGCCTCGCGCAGGGCGCGGGCGGGCTCGTCGAGATAGTGCAGCACCTGGTGGATCACGACGAGGTCGTAGCCGTCGCGCTCGACCGGCAGCGCGTAAAGGTCGCCCTGGCGGAGCTGCACGTTGCGCAGAGCCCCCCGCTCGACGCGCAGCCGCGCGAGGTTCAGCATGGCGTGGCTGCCGTCGATGCCGACCGCGCGTGCGGCGCGCGGCGCCAGGATCTCCAGCATGCGGCCGGTGCCGGTGCCGAGGTCGAGCAGCGCCCGCACGGGCGCGTCGCCCACCGCGTCCAGCACGGCGGCCTCGACCCGCTCCTCGGGCACGTGCAGCGCCCGCACCCGGTCCCAGTTCGGCGCCTGGGCGGCGAAGTAGCTTTCCGCCGAAGCCGTGCGGTCGCGGCGCGCCTCGGCCAGCCGGCCGTTGTCCGCGCGCAGGATGGCGTCCTCGGGGTCGATGCGGCCCAGGATGTCGCGCACCAGGCCGGCCCCGGCCCCGTGGGAGGCCGCGGTGAAGAAGGCCCAGGCCCCCTCGCGGTGCCGCTCGACCAGGCCCGCCTCGACGAGCAGCTTGAGGTGGCGCGACACGCGCGGCTGCGACTGTCCGAGGATCGTGACGAGCTCGCTCACCGTCAGCTCGGCCTCGGCCAGCAGGGCCAGGAGCCGCAGCCGCGTGCTCTCGCCGGCCGCTTCGAGCGCCGCCAGGGCTTCGGTGAAGGGGAATACGGCCTGGGTCATCGCCTGCTGCCTAAACATATAAAGATATGTTTATGCCATTCTTCGACGATGCGCAACGTCGAAAGCGGCATCGCGCCGGCGGGACGATAACGCGGCCGCTCGATCGTGCCCGAAGACGACCCGCTGCGGCGTGGCTCAGCAGCCGATGCAGATCTTGAGGTCATGGTCGAGCTTGCGCTTTTCGGCCAGCTCGGCGGCGGTCGGCTTCGGCGGGGGGGTCAGCTTGGTGTCGGGCAGGGTTGAGCCGGACTTCACGGCCCGCTCGCGGGTGCTCGGGGCCGTGCGCGAGATCGGGCGCGGCGTGCCGACGAGGCCGGGCGGCGCCGGAGCCGTGGGGCTGCCGTTGGCGGTCTGCGCGCCTGCCTCGGCGGGGAGCAGCAGGGCCCCGCCCAGCCAGAGGCCACGGATGATGCTGCCCGGCGCCATGGGACCCCTCCGAAACACCTGCCGCTCTCTATGCCACGGCCGGGCCGGGCGGGCAGGCCGAAACAGCGCCGCCCGTCCGAACCTCCGGCGCGTCAATCCGCGCGCTCCACCTCGTGCAGGATGCGCGGCACTTCGGCGGCGAGCTCGCGCGCGAGATAGCCCATCGGGCCGTAGGATCCGGCCAGCCGCGATCCTGCCTCCCCGTGGACGAACACGCCCCACAGCGCCGCCTGCGCGGCATCGGCGCCGCGGGCCAGAAGCCCCACGACGATCCCGGCCAGGACGTCGCCCGAGCCCGAGGTCGCGAGCCCGACGCCCCCGCCCCCGTAGGTCCAGGCGCGGCCGTCCGGCGCGACGATCCGGCTCTGCGCACCCTTCATCACCACGACGGCGCCGAGGAGGTCGGCGGCGGCGCGGGCCGCCCCGAGCGGGTCGGCCTCGATCTCCTCGCGGCTGCGGCCGAGCAGCTGCGCCATCTCGCCGGCATGCGGGGTGACGACCACGCGCCCGCCGCAGGCCCGCACGGCCGCCGCGTGGTCCGCGAGGCCGCACAGGCTCGCCGCGTCGAGCACGAAGGCGGTCGAGGGGTCCTTCGCCAGCAGGGCCGCCGTGAGCGCGATCGCGTCGCTGCCCTCGGCCAGGCCGGGCCCGATCAGCACGGCGTCGGCGCGCTCGACCTTTGGGCCGAGCCGCTCCGCCGCGGCGCCGGGCTCGATGCCGCCGTCCTCCGTCTCGGCGAGGCCGATCACCATGGCTTCGAGCGCGGCGAGCCCCACATGCATGGCCGCGGCGCGCACGGTGGCGACCTGCAGCTTGCCGGCCCCCGCGCGCAGCGTGCCCTCGGCGGACAGCAGCGCCGCGCCCGGCACCTCGACGGAGCCGGCCACCACCAGGGCGCAACCGCGTCCGTCCTTGCTGCCCTCCTCGGGCTTCGGCAGCGCCATGGTGCGCAGCAGGGTCGCGGTCAGCGGGACGGTGGAGGTCACCGCGCGGCTCCGGGGTTGGCGTCGGGCGCCGTGGTCACGGGCGCGCCCGCGTCCTCCAGCGGGGCCACGAAGTTGTAGCGCTCCAGCCGCGGCCGGCCGTCGATGCCCTCGGCCGCGTCGAAGCGGTATTCGGTGACGGAGCAGTTCGCCACGTCGCCCTCGGCGTCAATGGCGAGGATCTCGGCCTCCGTGAGCGTCTCGATGAGGTAGCGCAGGCACAGCACCACGACCTGATGGCCGACGATGAGGACCCGCCCGCCGCCGTGGTGGAGCGACATCGTATGGAGCGCGCTCCTGAGCCGGAGGATCACGTCGCACCAGCTCTCTCCGGCGGGCGGGCGGTAGTAGAACTTGCCGAGCGCGCCGCGCCGCTCCGCCTCGTCCGGGTAGAGCTCCCGGATGCCGGTCGAGGTCAGGCGGTCGAGCACGCCGAACTCCTTCTCGCGCAGCCGCTCGTCGACGATGGACTCCGGCGCGCCGCGGACGAGGCCGCCCGCGCCCCGGATGCGCGCCGCCGTCTGCTGCGCGCGGGTGTAGGGCGACACCAGCAGCGTGTCGGGCCGCTCGGCCTCGGGCAGGGCGGCGAACCAGCGGCCGACCGCGTCGGCTTGGCGCTCGCCGAGCGCGCTCAGGGGCACGTCGACGTCGCGGGTCTCGATGTCGATGCGGGCGGCGCCGGCCCGCATGGCGGCATCGCGCGCGACGTTGCCGGCGCTTTCCCCGTGCCTGACGATCCAAAGCCGCGAAGGCCATTGCTGCTGCATCCCCGGTTTCCCCCTGTCCGATGTCCGTCGTTCCGGGAGGGCAACGTCGCGGGGGCGCCCCGGGTTTGCCGCGATCGGGCCGCGGGGCCGGGGGGCGGCGATTCGCTTCACCGGGCGGCATGCGTCGGGCGTCGCGTCAAAAAATCGACATGGCGCGGCGTTCTGTGGTCCCATGCGGGCGTGCCGAGCGTGATCGCCGGGTCGAGAGGTCAGCGAGAGGTCAGATGGCGGAAGGGCGTCACCACCCCTACAAGGATCAGCCCGACCGCGCGTTCTGGCGCCGCAGCGTCGAGGGCGTCCACCCGCTGGAGATCGGGGGCTGGTACCGCAGGAAGTTCGCGCTGGAGGGCCGCCGCCTCGCCACCGGCGGGTCCTGCTTCGCCCAGCACATCGGCCGCGAGATGCGCCGGCGCGGCGCCGACTACCTCGACGTCGAGCCCGCGCCGGGCTTCCTGGCGCCCGAGATGCACCTCGACCACGGCTACGGCATCTATTCGGCCCGCTACGGCAACCTGTACACGGCGCGCCAGCTCCTCCAGCTCTTGCAGCGCGCCGCGGGCGAGATCGACCCCGTCGACCGCGCCTGGGCGCGGGGCGACGGCTTCGTCGACCCGTTCCGCCCCAACATCGAGCCCGGTGCCGTCGGCACGGCCGAGGAGGTGGAGGTGCTGCGGCGCCACCACCTCGCCCGCGTGGTCGAGCTGTTCGAGCGGACGGACGCCTTCGTGTTCACGCTCGGCATGACCGAGACCTGGATGTCGCGGGTCGACGGCGCGGTCTTCCCCGTGGCGCCCGGCACGGGCGGCGGCGAATGGGACCCGTCGCGCTACAGCTTCCTCAACCTGTCCTTCGCCGAGGTGCTGGCCGACATGGAGGCGGTGATCGCGCGCCTACGCGCCATCAACGGCGACATGCACTTCCTGTTCACCGTCAGCCCCGTGTCCATCATGGCGACCGCGACGCCCGACCACGTCGTCGTGGCCAACACCTATTCGAAGTCGCTCCTGCGCGGGGTCGCCGGCGCCCTCGCCGACAAGTACCCCTTCGTGGACTACTTCCCCGGCTACGAGATCACCACCGCGCCGCCCATGCGGGCCATGTTCTACAACGCCGACATGCGGACTGTGTCGGCCGCCGGCGTGCGCCACGTGATGGAGCACTTCTTCGCCGAACACGCGCCCGCGGCCCCGGCCCGGGCGCGCGTCAAGGTCGGCGGCGGTGCCGCGGCGCCCGCGCCCGCGACGGCGCCGGAGGACGCCGAGCGCGTGCTCTGCGACGAAGAGCTGGCTTCGGCCTTCGGGCGCTACTGACCGTGGACGTCCTGATCTTCGGCGACAGCCACACCGCCGCCCTGCACCGCGGACAGCAGACCATCGCGGCGGACGGCCGGTGGCCGGACGAGGTCCGCCTCACGGTGCGCCCGCTCGGCGGCGGCCACCTCGCCACGGAGCCCTTCTTCGCCGACCGCGGCGACCACGCCGAGGTGACGCTGCCGGAGTATCGCCGGCAGTTCGACCGGCTGCCCCGCGCGGAGGACCCGCCCGGCACTGTCTACGGGGTGTCGGCGCTGCTGCACCCCGTCCGGCTGTGGCGCGGCGCGGCCTGGCAGGACCACGCCCCGGCCGACATGGCACTGGCGGGCGCGGTCCCCGTGTCGAGCGGCACCGTCCGCCGCCTCGCCCTCGACGACCAGCGCCCGATGCTGGACCTCGTGGCACTGCTGCGGCGGCTCGGCCGGCGCGTCTTCGCCGTCGAGGCGCCGCGCCCGTTCCGCCACCATCCCGCGCTGAAGAAGACGCCGGCCGCGGTGGTGATGCGCGTCGACGCGCTCTACCGCGCCACGATCCGCGCCGAGCTCGACCGGATGGGCGTGCAGGTCGTGGACGTGCCGGAGCGCTGCCGCGACCCGGAAGGCTTCACCCGGCCCGAGTTCGGCCAGGCCGGCGACCCGCATCACGGCAACGCCGACTACGGGACGATCATGATGGGCGAGGTGCTGTCGCACCTCCGCCCCGGCGCGCCGAGCCCGGCGGTCGCCGCTCAGGGAGGACACACGGAACCATGAGCCTGGTCGAGACCGATCCCGCGCCCAAGCCCGGCATGCGCGCCAAGGTGATCGAGGAATATGCCACGCTGTTCCGCACCCACGGCCTCGCCGGCCCGGTGCTGGAGATCGCCGGAGGCTCGCGCGACGGCGCGGTGGCCAACGCGCCCTTCCTGCAGGGGCTCGAGCGCCACGTCGTGCTGGCCGGCGACGGCGGCGAGGCGAACGGCGTCCACTTCCACAAGGGCGACCCCAACGACCTCGCGCCGCTGTTCGACGACGGCTGCTTCTCGGCCGTGATCTGGGACCGGGCGCTGGAGCGCGACCCCCGCTTCTGGCTCACCGCGGCCGAGATCCGCCGCGTGCTGGCGCCGGGCGGCTCGCTCGTGGTCTGCACCCGCGGCTTCGGCCGGAGCAACAAGTTCGGCGTCAAGGTCGTGGGCGCCAGCGGCAACCCCATCACCTTCATGACCGCCACGGCCGCCGTGGCGGCCGCGGGCGGCGACCACATGCGCCTGAGCCCGCAGGGCCTGCGCCGCCTCGTGCTCGACGGGTTCGACGTGAAGGAGCTGCGCTCGTCCTTCATGACGCCGCACCTCTTCGCCGTGGCGCAGAAGCCGCGGTGACGCGGCTCCGGATCGTCGCGGCCGCCCTGGCCTGCGCGGCGGCGGTCCTGCCGGCGCGGTCCGCGACCTATCCGGACCTGCGCTACGGCCCGGACGGGCTGCAGAGCCTCGACCTTCACGTGCCGGACGGCGGCGGGCCGGCGCCGGTCGTCGTGTATTTCCACGGCGGCGCCTTCGTGGGCGGCGACAAGCACCCCTGCGCTCCGCAGCTCACGGCCCTGCTCGGGCAGCGCGGCATCGCCTTCGCCTGCGCGGATTACCGGCTCGCGCCGGCGGTGCACTTTCCGACGCCCATGCGGGACGGCGCGCGCGCGGTGCAATGGCTGCGCGCCCACGCGGCCGACTACGGCCTCGACCCCTCGCGCGTCGCTCTGATGGGCCTGTCGGCCGGCGCTGGCGTGGCCCTCTGGGTGGCGTTCCACCCCGACGCGGCCGACCCCGCCTCGCCCGACCCCGTCCTGCGCCAGTCGACCGCCGTCGCCGCGGTCGTGACTGGCAACGCGCAGGCGACCTACGACCCAGCCGACATCGCGGCCCGCCTCCACACCGACCGGCTGCCGCGGTGGCTGGCGCAGTTCTACGGTGCCGCCTCGACGGCCGATCTCGCCGACGCCCGCTTCCGCGACGCCGAGGCCGACGCGTCCCCGATCCACACCCTCCACGCCGGCGGCCCGCCGGTGCTGGCCTGGTACGGCAAGGCCGCCGAGCCCCTGCCGCCCGACAGCGCGCCCGCCGACTACGTCCACAGCCCGGCCCAGGGCGAGATCCTGGCCGAGACGGCGCGCGAGCGCGGCGCGCCGCTGACGCTCCGCACCGCCGCCGACACGGGCGGCTGGCGCGGCTTCCTGGGCGAGGCGGTGGATTTCCTGGCGAACCGCCTCGGGCGGTGACGCCGGCCGTCGGATCGCTCCGCCGAAAGGTGAATGCTCGGAGGCGAAAATACGACTCCGACGGCAGCGGCTGCAGCGTCCTGCACTGTCCCGCGCATCGACGCTGGGCATGGGTTGTGCTAGCGGTCGACCATGCGTGCGGCCGGGGGCGGAGGCAGGGTGCGCGGTCCTCGACACGGCACGGCATGACGGTTTCGGAACTCCCCGCTCCGGTTGACGCGCGCGACGCGGTCGCGGCCTTCCGGCGCCGCGACTTCGCCGCCGCGGCCGCGCGCTTCGAGGCCGCGGCCGCGCTCGCGCCCGGCGACGCCGCACCGCGGCTCTGCCTCGCCCGCGCGCTCGCCGCCGCGGGCCGCCTCGTCGAGGCCCGCCGCGCCTGCGAGGATGCGGCGCGCCTCGACCCCGCCGACCTCCGCGCCGCGCTGTTCGGCGCCCGCCTCGCCGCGCGGGCCGACGACGGCCGGGGCCGCATCGCCCATCTCAAGGCCGCGGCGGCGCTCCGGCCCGCCGCTGTGGCGCTGCGGCTCCAGCTCGCCGCGGCGCTCGGCCGCCGCCTCCAGCACCGGCCCGCCCTGGCGGCCGTCGAGGAGGCCCTGGCGCTCCGGCCGGACGACCCCGCGGTGTGCCTCGCCGCGGCGCGCTGCCATCTCGCCCTCGGCGGCCTCGGCGCGGCCGAAGCGCAGATCGCGCGCTCCGGCGCGGGCGGGCCGCTCGAACCCGAGCGCGAGCGGCTGCGCGCCGACCTCGCCCTGCGGCGGGCGCGCGAGGGCGAGCCGACCGCGGCCGGCGCGGGCGCGCCGCTTCCCGCCGGGGTGCCGTCGCCGCCGGTCAGGCCCCGGCCGGCGGCGGTCGGCGCCGTCGCGCAGCCCGCGGCCCCCGCCCCCGTGCCGCCGCGTCCGGCCGACGTGGAAGCCATCGTCACGGCCGCGACGCTCAGGGCCATCGCGCGAGCGCGCCGCCGGCCGCGGCTCACCGACCACCTGATGGTGCTGCGCGCGCTGGTGCTGCGCGACCTCCGCGCCCACCACCGCAGCAGCGCGCTCGGCGTCCTGGTCGAACTCGTCCGGCCGGCCGTGGTGGTGTTCGTCCACTACTGGATGTTCTACCTCCTCAGGAAGCCCATGCCGGGCCAGATCCCGATCGAGGCCTACGTGCTGGCCGGCTTCTCGGTCTGGTTCGCCTTTCAGTCGACCTGGTCGGGCGCTTCGGTCGGCGGCAAGTGGCCTGGCGGCGCCACGGCCTGGCCCGGCGTCACCGACATGCACCTGCGCCTCGCCAAGGCGGGCTGGGGCCTGCTCCTGAACCTCGCCTTCTGCATGCTGGCGCTGCTGCCGCTGAAGGTCCTCGGCGCCGACGACGTCGTGCCGAACGTGAGGCAGACCTTCGTCGTCTTCGCCATGGCGGGCGGCTCGGGCTTCGGGCTCGGCCTCGTGCTGGAGGGGCTCGGCCGGCGGCTGGCCTTCGTGAAGACGGTGGAGAAGCTCCTCACCTGGGGGCTATTCATCACCTCGGGCCTGTACTTCTCCATCGCCACGACGCCGCCGCTGGTGGCCCGCTACTACTGGTACAACCCTCTGCTCCACCTCCTCGAGCACGAGCGCCACGCCTTCGACGCCGGCTACCCGGTGGGGCTGGTCGACCTGCGCTACCCCGCGATGTTCACGGTGGGGCTGCTGGTCACGGGCCTCCTCGTCTACCGGAGCGCACCTTGCCCGGATCACGACTGATCCACCTGATCGACGCGGCGAAGAGCTTTCCGCGCGTCGGCGCATCGCCGCACGTCGTCCTGCTGCCGGGCACGATCAGCCTGCCCACCGACGCGCGGCTCGGCGTGCTGGCGCCCCGCAAGGCCGGCAAGACCACGCTGCTGCAGCTCCTCGCCGGCGCCCTCCGGCCCGACCGCGGGGCGGTGACCGGCGAGGACACCCTGTCCCCCGCCGTCAACGCGGCGCCCCTGATGCATCCCGGCCTCAGCGCGGTGGAGAACCTGCGCTTCCTCGCCCGCGCCTACGGGTTCCACGCCGACGGCCTCCTGACGGCGGCCGTGTCGTTGGCCGGGGCCGACATGCTGCTCGACCGTCCCTTGAAGGGGCAGGACGGCGGCACGCGGCGCAATTTCGAGGCCGCCACCACATTTGTGATCCCATTCGGCTGCTATCTCGTCGATGAGGTGAGCCAGATCGACCCGGAGGTGATGGCGCGCTGCTTCGCGCTGGCGGCCCACCGCGGCGCCGGGGTGATCTTCTCGACATCGCAGCCGCGTTTCGTGATGCAGCACGCCGAGGTGGCCGTCACGCTGCGCGACGGGGTGCTGCGATCCTTCGCCGATCCGCGCGAAGCGGTGGACGAACACGAGGCTGGCAAGCAGGGATGACCGACGTGGAGGAAGGCGGGACCGCGTTGGTCAAATCGGGCCCGGACGGGAAAGCCGTGGCGCCGAACCGCACCGGCCGCGTGATCGGGATGCGCCGCGGCCCGGCGCCGCCCCCTGCGGAAGCGCGCGAGCCCGGCGGAGCGGTCGGCTGGCCCGCCACCGCGCAATATGCCGTGGCCCTGGTGGAGCGCCGCCGCGCGCGCTCGCGCCGTCTGGTCGCCTGGTTCGCCGTCGTGGTGCTGCTGCCGACGCTGCTGACCGCGCTCTACACGCTGTTCGTGGCGACGCCCCGCTACACCTCCGACTTCGAGCTGACCTACCAGACCTACCGCGGCCCTTCGAGCCTCGCCTCCGGCCTCGTGCAGAGCGTCACCGGCACGGCGCAGAACAACACGGTCGACCTCGGCACCATCGTCTACGAGTACCTCCGCTCCTCCACCCTGGCCGACAAGCTCGACCGCGAGCTCGACCTGCGCAAGCAGTTCAGCGCGCCCTCGATGGATTGGCTGTCGCGGCTCGATCCCGATGCGTCGCGCGAAACCTTCCTCGACTATTTCCGCTCCCGCGTGCAGGTGAGCCAGGGCCTCGGCGGCTACATCAAGGTGGAGGTCGACGCCTTCGACCCCGCCTTCGCCCAGGCCCTCGCCAAAGCCATCGTGAAGGCGGCCGACGACATGGTCGACGAGCTGACGTCCCGCGCCCGCGCCGACGAGGTCAAGTTCGCGGAAGCCGAGCTCGGCCGCGAGGAGGACCGCGTGCGCAAGGCCCGCACCGCCCTGACGGAGTTCCAGAACCGGCAGGGCGACCAGGACCCCACCCGCGCCGCGAGCCAGCTCGGCACCATCGTCGGAACGATCGAGGCCCAGCTCGCCGACGCGCGCGCCCAGCTCACCACGACCTCGGGCCAGCTCGCGCCGAACTCGCCCATCGTGACGCAGCTCAAGGCCAAGGTGTCCGCGCTCGAAGGCCAGCTCAAGGCCGAGCAGGGGCGCCTCGCCTCCGACAAGCCGGCCGGCGCCGCCGCTGCGCCCGGCGGCGCGCCGGGGGCGGAGCCCTATTCCAAGGTGCTCAACGACTATCAGGCGCTCCAGCTGGAGCAGGAGTTCGCCAGGAACGCCTATATGGCGGCCCAGCAGGGGCTCGTCGTGGCGCGGGCCGACGCCGCCACCAAGCAGAACTACCTCGTCGACTTCATCCCGCCCGACCTGCCCCAGCACGAGAGCTACACCTATCCGGTCGAGGCCACCCTGACGGTGCTCCTGTCGGCGCTGCTCCTGTTCGCCTTCGGCAGCCTGGTGCTCGGCGCCGCGCGCGACCAGATCGCGGGCTGACGGGCGTGTCCTTTCGGCCGCTCCCGCCGCCTTTGCGCGCCCGTGGCGGTGGATGGCCGGCCCGCGCGTCTGTTCAACCGTCGTCCCGACCCTTAACAATCATCTAAGGGTCGCGGACGTCTGCCGCGCGGGGGCGCCGGCGTCATCGGAGTGTTCGTGTCCATGGGTGTCAGGTCGGCAGCGGCGTTCGGCTGCGCCTTGTCGCTGCTCGCGGGCGCCCTCGGGGGCTGCGCCGTCCTGCCGAGCGGAGCCCCCACCGCGGTCGAGTTCATGGCGCAGGGCGCCGCCTCGAGCCTGCCGGGCTACGTCCTCCTCGACCTCGATCCGGCCATCGCCAGGGCCGTGTCGGCCTACCGCCGCCCGGGGCTTTCGTCGCTCGGGGCGGACGTCTACCGGCCGGCCCTGGTCCTGAAGCCCGGCGACGTCATCACGACGTCGGTGTTCGAGGTGGCGCCGATCCCGCTGTTCGGCTCGGCGCCGGCGCTGAGCGGCGCGGGCGGCGACAAGCCGCCGACGGCGAGCGGCCACACCGCGACCCTGCCGTCCCAGGTCGTGGAGCTCGACGGCACGGTGCCGGTGCCCTTCGGCGGCACGGTCCACGTCGCGGGCCTCACGCCGGGGCAGGCGGGCCGCGCCATCGCCAAGTCGCTGGCCGGCAAGGCCACCGACCCGCAGGTGGTCGTGAGCCTCGTCAGCTCCACGGTGAACACCGCCTCGGTCAACGGCGACGTCGGCAAGCCCGGCCTCGTGCCCATCACGGTGCGGGGCGAGCGCGTGCTCGACGTGATCGCCGAGGCCGGCGGCCCCAAGGACCCGCCCTACGACGTCGACGTCCAGCTCGTGCGCCGGGGCCGCGTGGCGCGGGCCAGGATGCAGCGGCTGATCGACGACCCGCGCGACAACATCCGCGTCGAGCCCGGCGACAACGTCGTGCTGATCCGCAACCCGCGCTCCTTCTCCGTACTGGGCGCGGCGCTCCGGGTGTCGCAGTACGACTTCAACGTCGAGCGCGTGACGCTGGCCGAGGCCGTCGCCCGCGCTGGGGGCGGCAACGACGCCGTCGCCAACGTGGGGCAGATCTTCCTGATGCGCTACGAGTCCAAGGCGCTGCTGCGCAGGCTGCTGCCCGCCGACGACGCGCGCCTGAAGGCCCTCGACGGCGCGCCCGATCCGATGCCCGTGATCTACCACTTGGATCTGCGCGTGGCCGCGGGCTACTTCCTCGCCCAGACGGTGCAGATGCGGGACAAGGACACGGTGCTGATCACCAACGCGGACGCGGTCGAGCTCAGCAAGGCGGTGCAGATCATGCGCGGCATCGCCGGCATCTACTACGACTTCCGCGGACCCGTGACGACCACCACCGCGACGCGCCGCGGCGTGGTCACGACCACCACCACGGACGGCGGGGGCGGGGATTGAGCGCGATCGTCGAGGTGACGCCGTGATCCCGCCCCGGCGCGTCAACACCAACCGCGGCCCCATGGCGGGCCAGCGGCGCCGCGTGCGCGTGTTCCAGTCTCTGCGGCTCGGCGGCTTCTGGTCCAAGCTGCAGGCGCCGCTGCGCGTGGCCTCCGTGCTGTTGTGGCCCTGGCTGAAGGCGCGGCTGAGCCTGCGGGCGCTGGAACTCCAGGCCGGGCCGGCCGCCGCGCCGCCGGGCCGCGGCTGCGTGGTGGTGGCGTCCCACCACGGCGACCACGCCTTCGCGGACGCCTTCCTGGCCCATCACCGCGCGCTCGGCGCCAAGCACTTCGTGTTCCTGGACCTGTCGCGCGACGGCGGGCTCGCGGCGCATCTCGGCCCTCAGCCCGGCTGCGCCGTTTGGCGCCCGCGCCCCGGCGCGGAGGGCGGCCCCTCGCTCACCTGGCTCAACGGGCTGCGCGGCCGCTACGCGACCGGGCGCTGGTGCCTGTCCATGGCGACCACCGACCTCTTCGTCTTCTACCGCTGCGAGAGCCGCACCCTCGCGGACTTCACCGAGTTCCTCGATTCCGAGAGCCGCGACCACGTCTACGCCCTGGTGGTGGAGATGTACGGCGAGCGCCCTGCCGCCGACCTCGCGGCCGAGGGCGCGCCGCCGTCCGCGCTCGACCGCTTCGACGCCTTCGGCTTCGTGACGCTGGATCCGGGGCGGTTCCGCAACGTCATCGTGCGGGGCGGCCTGCAGCGCCGCACGCTGCACCGCGCGAAGCCGCGCCAGAGCCCGGCGCTGAACCGCGTGCCCCTGGTGAAGTGGCAGTGGTTCTACGGCTACGCGGCGGGCACGCGCCTCGTCGTGCCGGCCTACCTCAACATCCCGCACACGCCCTGGCATTCGAGCCCCACGGGCTGCGTGC
This sequence comes from Lichenibacterium dinghuense, assembly GCF_021730615.1. Classification (NCBI taxonomy): domain Bacteria; kingdom Pseudomonadati; phylum Pseudomonadota; class Alphaproteobacteria; order Hyphomicrobiales; family Lichenihabitantaceae; genus Lichenibacterium; species Lichenibacterium dinghuense. Next base: position 258,911 of record NZ_JAJLMN010000001.1, on the reverse strand, counting down.
TGCGCTACGCGCTGCTGGCCGGCCCGGAGACCCTGAAGGTCGCGGCGCGCCACGAGGCGGCGGTGGCCGTGAAGGACGGCGGTCTGGCGTCCTATCCGGGGCTCCTCAAGCTGCGCGACGCCGCCCCGCTGCAGGACGCGAGCCGCCGCTACCGCACCACGCGCGACCTCGTCGACGCCGGGCTGCTGAACCCGGGCCAGTGGTTCTGAGGCCGGTCCGGTTTCCGAGAACCCCGCGACCTACCTGAGCAGCCCCGCCGCGATCTCGCAGGCCTTCGCGGTGGGGCGCCCGGTGCCGTCGACGAGGCCGGGCTTGGCCATCCAGGCCACGACGCCCTCGACGCCGCCCTCGACCGCCTGGTCCATGCCCGGCAGCCCGTCGACCTGCCCGCGGCTCCACAGCGCGGGGTTCTCGCTCGACCACACGGGCCGCCCGTTCGCGGCCGCGACCAGCGCTTCCCAGGCCGGGGCGGTGGCGCTCTCGTCGCGGTCGGCGTTGTGGGAGCCCACGATGTCGAACAGCGCCGCCACCGCGGGGTCGCGCGCGAGGCTCTCCGCCGAGCGGGCGACGTGCTGCCGGTCCGGCCCCATCAGCAGAACCGGCACCGTGAGCTTGGCGCGCACGAGGCCGGTGATCCGCGCGATGCGCCGGTTGTCGAGCCCCGCCTCGTTGAAGGGCGACAGCACGTCCGGCCGGAACGCCGCCGCGTAGCCCGCGATCCAGGACGCGTAGCGATCGTCCGACCAGCCGACGAAAGGCTTCATGCCGACCGACATCGGACTCGCGTAGATCGTGAGGCCGAGCCCGCGCGCGTAGGCGTAGGTGTCGCGGTAGAGCGGAGGATAGTCGGCCTCCGCCCCGTAGGCCGGCACGATCGGCAGCCGCACGCCGTTGACGCCGGCCCCGTTCAGGAGCCCGTCCAGCACGGCGCGGTAGTTGGCGCGGGTGATCGCGGTCGCGGGCGAATACAGCTCGTGCTCGGCGAACGAGGTCTTGAGGTCGGCGATGTAGTGGCCGACGCGGCCCGCGTAGCGCCGGACCGTCAGGGCCGGCACGGCGGGGCAGGGCGCCTCCGCGCGCGCCGCCTCGGACGACAGCAGGCCGACACCCAGCGCCAGCGACGCCAGCGCCCGGCGGATGGACCCGTCCAACATGGCGTCTCCCTCCTCGATCGGGCTGCCCCTCACAGGAGCGCCAGGGCGTTGGCCACTTCGGACCCGCTCTGGCCCCCGTGCCCCAGCACGTCGAACACCACGGGGTCGATGCCGCCGCGCACGAGCAGGTCGACCACGCGGCGGCGGCGCGCGCGATAGTCCTCCACCGCGGCGACGCGCTCCGCATCCAACGCTTCGGACGTGATGTCGATGCGGAGCCCGAGGCAGTTCTCCAGCCGGTTCAGCCAGTCGGGGCCGATGCGGCGCGGGTCGAAGCGCTGCGCCCAGCCCTTCGGCCGCGCCTCAACGGCGGCCTTGAAGCGCCGCTCGGACGCGCCGTTCTGGCCGTGGAAGGCCTTGAGGAAGACGCGGAAGCGGTTGGCCGCCGCCTCGGGCGGAACGTCGTCGAGCGCGGCCGGGTCGAAGGGGGCGCCCAGCGCCGGATGCGGCCCGCCCAGCACCTCGGAGAAGGCCACGAGCGGGTCGCCGCCGATCAGCGCGATCCGCACGTCGGGCCGCCCCGCCAGGTCCTCGACGACGGGGCCGCCCTGCTCGGCCCGCAGGAGGAAGCCCGTCCAGCGGTCGGGTTCGGCCCGCACAACGTCTGTGAGGAAGTCGACGCCCGACATGTTGCGCATCTCGACGTCGGCCTCCCCGTAGGACGCGAAGGCGGCCGCCCGATCCGCGAACTCGATCGCGCTCGGGTGGAACAGCTGTCCGTGCAGCCGGACGTTCGCGGCGCGGGACAGGACCCGGTGGGCGAAGCCGAGCTCGGCCGTGCTGGTGCCCAGCACCGCGAAGCAGGGCTTGGCGACGCGGCGGTTCGCCGCCCAGCCGCGCTCGCCCCCGCCCGCGAGCGGCCGGTTCGGCGGGCCCTCGCGGTGCGCGAGGCGCCAGTCGTCGTATTCGGTGGAGCGCAGGCCCACGTCCTCGTCGACGAAGGGCCTCGCCGCCGTCTCGCCGCGCCAGTAGGGGTCGAGCAGGTCGCGCAGGCCCATGTCGTGCGACGACAGCTTGCGGGCCATGAAGAACCGCTGCCGCGTCAGGTAGTCGAGGTGGTCGGCGTGGTAGACCACCGGGTAGCCGTAGTCCGTGAACTGGTAGAGCGTCAGCGGGCAGTTGATGATGCGGTGGTCCGGCACGACGCGGCGCACCAGCGTCTGGAAGAACAGCTCGTCGGGCACGAGCGTCGTGCGGAAGAAGCGGAGCACCTCGGGTCGGCGCGCGATCTCCATCACGGCCTGCAGCGTCGGCCAGGTGAGCACCCACCACTGCGAGCCGAGGTGGGGCACCATGTCGTTCACGAAGCGCCGCCGCATCCCGAGCCGCTTCTGGAGCTTCAGCGCCCGGTCGGTGAGCCGGGGGTGCTCGCGCCAGTTGAAATACCAGCGATACTGGTAGCGCTCGCGCTGGGGGCCGCTCTTCACCCACCGCACGGTGTCGGAGGGCACGCTCTCGATGAACTCGTCGCCGCGGTTGCGCTCCAGGAAGCCGTCGAGCTCCGCCGCCGAGCGCGTCGGGTAGTCCATGGCGCTCATCAGATACACGTAGTCGGGCGACCAGCCCGCCTCCGCGATGGCCTCGACGGCGTTGAGGGTCGCCTGCACGACCGACCACTCGCCCCAGCCCACCCGCACCCTCGCCGCGAAGCGCACGCGGTCGCCGAGGCCGGACAGCGAGGACCGGAGCGCCGTGAACTCGGCCTCCGGCACCTTGGCGTCGTAGTGGATCACCATGCGGTGGCCGGTGGCCGTCATGGTCCGGGCCACGCGGGCGACGAGCGGCGCCGCGTTGTGGGCCAGGAGCACGAATACGATCTTCACCCGCCGGTCCCCACGCCGCCTCGCCGCGGAGCGGGTTACCACGCTTCGCGCGCGGCATTCCACAGCTGGAACGAAGCTTTAAGAATTTGCGCGTTTTGCGGGAACGTCGGGCGCGTCCGGAGGTTGTCCCGCCGGGCGGAGGTCGCGGTGAAAGATTCTTGTGTGGTGGTGGTCGAGGATGACCCGCTCCAACGGAGCGACGCCGTCGCCATGCTCGACGCGGCCGGTCTCGCCGTGGCGGATTTCGAGACGGCCGACGAGGCGTTGGCCTTCATCGAGAGCCGGAGCGGCGGCGTGTCGGCCGTGCTCACGGACGTGCAGGTGCCCGGCCAGCTCGACGGCTTCGACCTCGCGGTGCGGATCTCGATCTCCTGGCCGAAGACGCTGGTCCTCGTCACCTCGGGGCTCGACCGGCCGGACAGCCTGCTGATCCCCTCCGTGGCCTTCCTGCCGAAGCCCTGGCTGGCCCTCGACGTCCTGACGGCCCTGCAGAACGCCGCCGACGCGCGTTGACGCGTCCTGCTCACGCCCCGCCGAGGTGGCGCTCTATGAGGATGCGCGACAGGTCGGCGCCGTCGAGCGACAGCTCGACCTCGGGCGGCGGCAGGTCCAGCGCGGCATCGACCGCGGCGGCGAGCGTCGCGGCGTCGAGCGCCTTTTCCTCCACCACCACGGCGAGGCCGCGCTCGGCCAGGAGCGCCGCGCGGCGCGCCTGCTCGGTCTCGCCCCCGGCCGCGTAGGGCACCAGCACGGCCCGGCAGCGCGCCGCGACGAGGTCGGCCACGGTGTTGTAGCCGGCCTGGGACACCGACACCCGCGCCCGCGCGAGCCGCGCCGCGAGGTCGGGCACGAAGTACCGCACCGACACGCCGTGGGCCGCCGGGGCTTCCGGCACGGCGTCGGCGTTTGGTCCGGTGAGCACGAGCCAGCGGGCGTCGGCGAGCTGGCTGAGGGGGCGGGCCGCCAGCGCGGCCGCGACGAGCCGAGCCCCGACGGCGCCTCCGCCGACCGACACCACGACGTCGAAACGCTCGTCCTCCGCGTGGTCGACGCCGTGCAGCAGGCCGTCGTGGCGCGGCCCCACCATGCCGGTGTAGCCGATCAGATCGGCGAACTGCTGCGCTTCGGGGAACGAGTCCGACAGGTGCACGAGGCGCGGGTCGCCGTGGACCAGCACGAGGTCGAAATGGCGGCGGATCAGCGCCACGGTCTCGGCCCGGCGCTCCGGCCGCGCGTCCTGCAGGATGTCGCGCACCGAGCAGGCGACGAGCGGGCGCTGCGCCGCCGCGGCGGCGCGCTCCAGCAGCGGCAGCAGCTCGAAGCGCATGGCGCGCCGGCCGAACGGGAAGGCCTCGATCAGCACGACCTCGGGGAAGAACTCGTCGAAGCAGCCGAGCAGCAGGTCGCGCCGATCCGCCTTGTCCTCCGCCGTGAAGGGGCGCCCGTCGGGGTGGACCAGCGCCGAGAAGCCGCTCGGGCCGGCCTTGACCGGCGGCAGGGCGAACAGGCTGACGTTGTCGGGCAGCAGGCCGGCCGGCAGCTCGCCGCCGACCACCAGCAGAACCTCGAAGGCCTCGGACAGCGCCGCCGCGACCCGGCCGGCGCGCACGAGGTGGCCGATGCCGAGCAGGTGCTGGACGTAGAACAGGACCCGGGTCTGCATGTCGCTATTCGGCCGCCGCGTCGGCCGTCGCCCGGCCTGTCCCAACATCATGGAAGAGAAGCGCGAGGGCGTCGAGGCTCGCCGCGGAGTCGAAGTGCCTCGCCACCCGGGCCTGCCCGGCCCGGCCGAGGGCCCGGCGGCGGTCGGGGTCCGTGACGAGGGCGTCGAGCGCCGCCGCCAGCGCGGGAGCGTCATCCGGCGGCACGAGGAGGCCGTTGATCCCGTCCTCGACCAGCTCCGGCACGCCGCCGACCGCCGTCGAGGCGACGGCGAGGCCCTGGCTCTGCGCCTCGACCACCACGTTGGGCAGGCCGTCGCGGTCGCCGTCACCCGCCACGCGGCAGGGCAGGGCGAAGAGGTCGGCCGCGCGGTACTGGTCCAGCACGGCCGCCTGATCGAGCGGCCCGAGCCAGTCGACGCGGGCCGCGAGGCCGGCCGCTGCGGCGCGCAGCTTCAGCGCCTTCAGCTCGGGGCCGCCGCCGACGTGGACGAGGCGCCAGTGGCGACCCTGCGGCAGCAGCGCCAGGGCGTCGAGCAGGGTGTCGAGCCCCTTCTTCGGCACGGCGCGGCCGACGCACAGGATCCGCACTGGGTCGGCCGGGTCGGCGCCGTCGCGGCGCGGGCGCAGGGCGGGCAGCGGCCGGAAGCGGTCGAGCGCGAGGCCGTGATAGTTGAGGCGCACCGGGCTTTCGAGGGGCGCCAACGCGTCGAGGCGGTCGCGGCCGGCGCGGGTGCAGGTCACGGTCCAGCGCGCGGCGGCGAGCTTGTCGCGCAGCTCCCAATCCGGGCTCGTCCAGATGTCCTTCGCGTGGGCCGAGCAGGTCCAGGGCAGGCCGGCGATCAGGCTCGCGTAGCGGACCACGCTCGCCGGCGTGTGGATGAAATGGGCGTGGAGGTGCCGGACGTCCTCCGGCAGCTCGCCGGCCAGCACCAGGGCCTGGCCGAAGCGGCGGAACCTGTTCCGCGTGAGGTCGCGCGGCAGGTCGCGGAGGAACTGCGCGCGGGCTGCGCGGTAGCCGGGGCGGCGGCGCGCCCGCCACCAGGCGGCCAGGACGCGCAAAGGGGCGTCGTGCAGGTACTCGGGCAGGTAGGAGACGGGCGCCCACACCTCGGCGTGCACCGGATGCGTGCGGTCGTCGGTCGGGCGCCGCAGCGCCACGATGCGGATGTCGAAGCCGCGGCGCTCGAGGCCCAGGATCTCCTCGGCGATGAAGGTTTCGGACAGGCGCGGGTAGCCCTTCAGCACGAAGACGAGGGGACTGGTCACGCCCACTCCGCTCGTCCGGCCGTCCCCGCCGCGCGTCCGCGCGTCCGCCTCGCCATGATGCCGCCGACGAGGTCCGCGACGCGGTCGAGCCCGCCGAGGTCGAGGCGGTAGGGCGCGCGGGACGGCACGGCCCGGCGCGGCAGGCCGCGCAGGGCCGCGGCGAGCCGGGCCGGATCGGCCGCCTCCTCGGGCCGGATGCAGTCGACGAGGCCGAGCGACGCGGCGCGCAGGGCACGGATGAGCTGTTCCTCGCGGGGTCGGACGCGCGGCACGATCAGCGCGCGCTTGTCGAGCGACAGGATTTCGCAGAACGTGTTGTAGCCGCCCATGGCCACGACGCCGGCGGCGCTCTCCATCAGGATCTCGGGGCGGTTGTCGAAGTCGACGAGGTGGATCGCCCGGTGCGACGCCGCGCGGCGGCGGATGTCGTCCCGCTCCTCCGCCCGCATGAAGGGGCCGAGCACCAGCACGATCGGCCAGTCGAGCGTGGGATCGTGGTCGTGGGCCGCGATGACCTGGTGCATCAGTTCGGCGCCGTCGCCGCCCCCGCCCACCGTCACCAGCAGCGCGTCGGCCGGCAGGGCGGCCAGGGTCGGCGCCGGGCCGGACGGCACTTCGCGGCGCAGGAACCCGGTCCACTCGACACGCCCGCGCAGGGACGCCGAAGCGTCGAGGCCGTCGAGCGGGTCGTGGAAGTCGCGCGGCCCGTAGACCCACACGGCGTCGTACAGCTCCTCCATCTTGCCGAGCACGTCCGCGCGCGCCCATTCGGCCGACAGCAGCGCGGGCGAGTCCATGACGTCGCGCAGGCCCAGCACCAGCGTGGTGCCGCGCGCCTTCAGCCAGCGCAGCGTCGGCTCCATCTCGCCCCGCAGCCCGAGCGGTTCCTTGTCGACGATCAAGATGTCGGGCTCGAAGGATTCCGCGGTGGACTGGATCACTTGGCGGCGCAGCGCCAGCGTGCCGTCGAGCGCCGTGTGCTCCGCCAGGGGCGTGTATTCGCCGTTGTAGAGCTTGATGACGCTGGGGATCTTGAGGAAGTCGACGCGGGTGCGGAACTCGAAGGCACCAGCGATGGACGAGCCCGACACGATCAGGACCTGAAGGCCCTTGAAGCGCTCGACCAACGCATGCGCGATGGCGCGGCACCGCCTGAGGTGGCCGAGGCCGAAGGTGTCGTGGCTGTACATGAGGATGCGGGCGTGCCGGAGTCGGTCCACAGCGTGCAGCATCCGCGAGTCCGTCCACCCTCGGCCGTCGCACCCCCGTGCCGCGCCGGCGCACCGGGCCGCCGCATGCGGCAGCCCGTCGCGCCGAGGATAGCGGCCCGCGCCGGGGCTGGCTAGCGGCCGCCGTCTCGCGCGCCTTCGGCCGGGCAGGCCGCGTCCGGCATGCCGGATTGTCCGGCGCGAACCGGCGGTGGTACGGTCCGCGGTGCGGGCCGCGGGCCGGCTGCCGGTCGCAGGACTGCGGCGTCGCGCGCGGCCGCGGTCTCCGGAGCGAGGTGAGGATGGGTTCGGGCGAGACGAGCGTGACCGCGGGGGCCTCCGTGCGGCCGGGCCGCCTGGATTTCCTCGACGGCCTGCGCGGACTGGCGGCGGTTCAGGTGGTGTTGCTGCATTACGCGGCGGCGTTCCTGCCGGGGCTCGGCACGCAGGACCCCGGCCTCGTCCACTTCGGCTGGGAGCGGCGCTTCCTGCGCGCGCCCTACTTCTTCCCCTTCGACGGCACCTTCTCGGTGTACCTGTTCTTCGCCATCAGCGGCACCGTCCTGACCCTGGCCTTCGGCCGTCACCCGCTGGCGCTCGGCTCGGCCGCGTTGAGGCGGACCGTCCGGCTCGGCATTCCGATGGCGGCGTCCCTGGCCCTCGCCGCCCTGCTCCTGTCGGTCTGGCCCAGGGCGCACGTCGAGGCGGGTGCGCTGTCGAACTCCTACTGGCTGTCCGGCCTGATGAACGCCGACACGAGCGCCGCGGAGGTCCTGCGCGAGGCGCTGGGGAGCGGCATGGTGCTCGGCTACCGGGAAACTAGCGCCCTGCCGGAGGCGGTGTGGAGCGTGTTCCCGTCCGACGGGATCGGGCACACCCTGAACCCGCCGCTGTGGTCGCTCCACCTGGAGTTCTGGGGGTCGGTTCTGGTCGCCCTGCTGGCGGCGGTCCGGCACCTCGCGCCGCCGCGGGCCCACCTGGGCCTGGCCCTCGGTCTCACCGCGCTGCTGAGCCGCAACCCCCTGCTGCCCTTCGTGGCCGGCCACCTCTTCGCCCTGGCGTGGCAGTCGCCGGGATGGCCCGCGGTGCAGAGGTCGACCGGCTGGAGGGTCGTCGGCGCCGTGGCGCTCTGGGCCGGCGTGTGGGCCTGCACCAACCCGCCCTGGCGCTGGATCTCGGCCTGGCTGGCCGCCCCCGGCCTGTTCAAGCTGTGGAGCGGCGACACCCACCTCCAGAGCCTCTACGCGGCGCTGCTGTTCTTCACCGGGACCATGCTGTTCCCGCCGTTCTGGCGCCTGCTCGGGAGCCGGCCCGTCCAGGCCCTCGGCCACAACAGCTTCGGGCTGTACCTCGTCCACTTCCCCGTCCTGTTCACGGTGGCCTCGGCCGCCTTCGCGGCTGCCCTGGGCTATGTGCCCTACGGGGCCGCGGTCGTGGTCGCGGTCGTGGCGGGGATCGTGCCCACGGTCGCGGTGACGGTCGCCTTCACGCGCCTCGTCGACGGGCCGTCGTTGCGGCTGAGCCGGCACGTCGGCCTCCCGACCCTGCTGCGGCGGCCCGCTTCGGCTGCGTCCGTCGGGCCCTGAGCGGCGCCGGGGAGGACGCTCCGGGAGCGCCTGCCGATCGGGACCGCGTCCGCCCATGCCGGCCCTCGGCCGCCGCATCGGCGGCTCGGGCCGGGTCGCTCCGCGCGCCCCATCGCGCTCCGCCGTGCTAACCCGTCCCGCATGATCGCCCTCCTCGTCCTCGCCGCGGTGCCCGCCGCGCTCGTCCTGTCGCTCTTGACGGCCATCGTCGTGGCGGTGCGGGGCTACACGGCCGCGACGCCCGCCGTCGTGGGACCGCCGCCGGCGGGGCTCGGCGCCCGCACGGTCGCGGTGCCCTGCGGCACCCACGCCCTGGCGGGCTGGTTCGCGCCCGGTCGTCCCGGCGGCGGCGCCGTCCTGCTGCTGCACGGCATCCGGTCCGACCGGCGCGTGCTCGCGTCCCGCATGGCCATGCTGGCGCGGCGCGGCGCGGCCGTCCTCGCCGTCGACCTGCGCGCCCACGGGGAAAGCGGCGGCGCCTCCGTGACGCTCGGGCTGCGCGAGGCGGAGGACGTCGCGGCCTGCCTGGCCTGGCTGCGGCACCAGTGTCCGGGCGAGCGGGTCGGCGGCCTCGGCATCAGCCTCGGCGGCGCCGCCCTGGCTCTCGCGAGCCGGACCGCCCCGGTCGACGCCCTGGTGCTCGAATCGGTCTTCGCCGCCATCGACGGCGCCATCCGCAACCGCATGGCTCTGGTGGCCGGCGCCGCCGCGCCGTGGCTGACGCCGCTCTTCACCGCGGTCGGTATGGGGATGACGGGCCTGCACCCCGCCGACCTGCGGCCGATCGAAGCCCTCCGCGCCTACCCCGGCCCGGTCCTGGTGATCGGCGGCGGCGCCGATCCGCTCACGCCGCCCTCCGAAACGCGCGCCTTGTGCGACGCCGCGCCGGGCGATCGGCAGCTCTGGATCGTTGAGGGCGCCGGGCACGTCGACATGGCGTCCTTCGCGGGATCGGACTACGAGGGGCGGGTCGCGGCCTTCCTGGCCCTCCACCTGGGACAGATGATTCCATGCGCCTGATCCTGGTCGGCGGCGGCCTCGCCAACAGCCTCATCGCCCACAGGCTCGCGGCGGACCGGCCCGACGTCGATTGGACGATCCTCGAAGCCGGCGAGGAGCTCGGCGGCAACCACACCTGGTCGTTCCACGCCGAGGATCTGTCGCCCGAGCAGCAGCTCTGGATGGAGCCCTTCGTGGCGGCCCGCTGGCCCGGCTACGCCGTGGCGTTCCCGACGCTGAAGCGGCGGCTGCCGCTCGGCTACCGCTCCGCCTCGGCCGAGCGCATGCGCGCCGTCATGGCGGCGCACGCCGGCCGCATCCGCACGGGCGTGACGGTCTCGGCGCTGCGGCCGGACGGCGTGACGCTCGCCACCGGCGAGGAGATCCGCGCCGACGCGGTGATCGACGGGCGCGGCTTCAAGCCCTCGCCGCACCTGCAGATCGCCTTCCAGAAGTTCTACGGCATCGAGGTCAGGACCGCCGCGCCGCACGGGCAGGCCGACCCTATCATCATGGACGCCACCGTGCCCCAGCGCGACGGCTTCCGCTTCGTCTACACGCTGCCCTTCACGCCCGACAGCGTGCTGATCGAGGACACCTACTACTCGGACGGGCAGACGCTCGACCGGGACGCGCTGCTCGTCCAGGCGCTGGACTACGCCCGCCGCCGCGGCTGGACGGTGGCCGACGTGCTGCGCGATGAGGCGGGCGTGCTGCCGATCGCGCTCGGCGGCGACATCGAGCGCTACTGGGCGGACTCGAACGGCGTGCCGCGCTCCGGCCTGCGCGCCGCGCTGTTCCACGCCACCACCGGCTATTCGCTGCCCGACGCCGTGCGCCTCGCCGACCGGATCGCCGCGCTCGGCGACCTCCGGGCCGCGAACCTCCACCGGGAAACGCGCGCCCATTCGCTGCAGTGCTGGCGCGACGCCGGCTTCTACCGGCTGCTCGACCGGCTGCTGTTCAAGGCGGCCGAGCCCGACCGGCGCTACAGCCTCATCGAGCGCTTCTACCACTTCTCCCCGGACCTCGTGTCGCGCTTCTACGCGGGCCGCTCGACCCTCTATGACAAGGCGCGGGTGCTGACCGGCAAGCCGCCCGTGCCGATCTTCCGCGCGCTGCGCTGCCTGCGCGAGCCCACAACCCTGGCGACCGCCCCATGAACGCTCCCTTCAAGCCCGCTTCCAGGTCCGACGGCACGCGGCCGAAGGCCGTGGTGGTGGGCTCCGGCTTCGGCGGCCTCGCCCTGGCGATCCGGCTGCAGGCCGGCGGCTTCGACGTCACCGTGCTGGAGAAGCGCGACAAGCCGGGCGGGCGCGCCTACGTGTACGAGGACGAGGGCTTCACCTTCGACGGCGGCCCGACCGTCATCACGGACCCGACCTGCCTCGAGGAGCTGTGGACCGCCGCTGGCCAGCGCATGAGCGACGACGTCACGCTGCTGCCCGTGAACCCGTTCTACCGCCTGTGCTGGGAGGACGGCACGGTCTTCGACTACAGCAACGATCAGGCGGAGCTAGACCGGCAGATCGCGAAGCTGTCGCCGAAGGACGTCGCGGGCTACCGCAAGTTCCTCGCCTTCTCGGAGGCGGTGTTCGCGAAGGGATACATCGGGCTCGGCGCCGTTCCGTTCCTCGACTTCCGCTCCATGCTGCGCGTCGCCCCCGCGCTGGTGAAGCTCGAATCCTACCGCAACGTCTACGACCTCGTGGCGCGCTTCATCACGGACGACCACCTCCGGCAGGCCTTCTCGTTCCACACGCTGCTAGTCGGCGGCAGCCCGTTCCGCACCTCGGCCATCTACGCGCTGATCCACGCGCTGGAGCGCAAGTGGGGCGTGTGGTTCCCGAAGGGCGGCACCGGCGCGCTGATCCGGGGCATGATCGCGCTGCTGGAGCGCCTCGGCGGCACGGTGCGCCTGAACGCGGCCGTGCGCGACATCCGCACGGAAGGCGGGCGCGTCACCGGCGTGGCGCTGGAGGACGGCACGCGGCTGCCGGCCGACTACGTCGCCTCCAACGCCGACGTCATGCACACCTACCGCGACCTCCTGCGCCACGACCCGCGCGGGCAAGACGAGGCCAAGCGCCTCGCCAAGAAGCGCTATTCCATGTCGCTCTTCGTGGTCTATTTCGGCCTCAAGGGCGACCACCGCGGCCTCGCGCACCACACGGTCTGCTTCGGGCCGCGCTACCGCGAGCTGATCGCCGAGATCTTCGGGGCCGACAAGCTCGCCGACGACTTCTCGCTCTACCTCCACGCGCCCAACGCCACCGACCCGTCGCTCGCGCCCCCCGGCCACAGCGCCTATTACGTGCTCTCGCCGGTGCCGCACCTCGGCACCGCGGACATCGACTGGGCCGTCGAGGGGCCGAAGTACCGGGACCGGATCTTCGACTACCTTGAGGATCGCTACATCCCGAACCTCAAGCGCGACCTCGTCACCTCGCGCATGCTGACGCCCTTCGAGTTCCGCGACGAGCTGAACAGCCACCACGGCTCGGCCTTCTCGCTGGAGCCGATCCTGACGCAGAGCGCCTGGTTCCGCCCGCACAACCGGGACGGCGTGATCGGCGGCCTGTACTTCACCGGCGCCGGCACCCACCCCGGCGCGGGCGTGCCGGGCGTGGTCGGCTCCGCGAAGGCCACCGCCTCGCTGATGCTGGCCGACGCGGGGCTGGCCGCGCCGGCCCCCGCGGAGGCGCTGGCCACCGCCGGGATCGCGCCAGCGTGAAGGCGCACACGCAAACGCGTGCACCCGCCAGCGTCGAGCCGTCGTCCCGACATGGATCCTGAGGTTGGAGCACGCATTCCCGTGGGACCCGTGAACGATGCCGTCTCCGAAGCGAGCCGTCAGTCGATCGAGGCGGGCTCGAAGAGCTTCGCCGCTGCGGCGCGGCTGTTCGAGCCCGGCACGCGCGACTCGGCGCGGCTGTTCTACGCCTGGTGCCGCCACTGCGACGACGTGATCGACGGGCAGGCCGGCGGACTCGGCACCGTCGAGCGGGACGGCACGGCGGCCGAGCGGCTGGCGCTGCTGGAGCGGCGGACCCGCGACGCGCTGGCGGGCGTGCCGCAGGGGGACCCTGCATTCGCGGCCTTCGCCCGCGTGGCCGCCAAGCACCGCATCCCGGCGCAGCTGCCGCTCGACATCCTCGACGGCTTCCGCATGGACGTGGAGGGGCGGACCTACCGCACCCTCGCCGAGCTGCTGGCCTATTGCTACGGCGTCGCCGGCGCGGTGGGCGTCACCATGGCGGTCATCATGGGCGTCGATCCGGACGACGGCGCCGTGCTCGACCGCGCCTGCGACCTCGGCCTTGCCTTCCAGCTCACCAACATCGCGCGCGACGTGATGGACGACGCCCGCATCGGCCGCGTCTACCTGCCGGCCGAGCTGTTCGGGCGCGATAGCGTGTCGCCCGGCTTCGTGCTCGACCCCGCGAACCGCCGCGCGGTGGTGGAGGCGACCCACGCGCTGCTGGAGTTGGCGGAGCGCTACTACGCGTCGGCCCGCGTCGGCATCGCGCGGCTGCCGTGGCGCTCGGCCTGGGCGGTCGCGACGGCGCTGCGGGTGTACCGCGAGATCGGCCGCCGCGTGCGCTTCTCGCCCGACCCCTGGGCGACGCGGATCTCCACCCCGGCGTGGCGCAAGCTGTGGCACGTCGGCATCGGGGCCGCGCAGCCCTCGCTCTACCGGATCGTCGGCACGACGCGCGCGGGGCTGTGGACCCGGCCCGGCGTCGCCGGGCGCTCACCCGCCGAGCCGCAGCCCGTAGAGGCCGGCCTGAACGCCGGCTGAACTCGCCGCCGCCGCGGCGGCGAGCACGCCGAAGGCGGCCAGGGGCGGCGTGGCGTAGTTGCCGTCCGCGGCTCGCACGAGGTCGAGGCGTGACGCGTCCGACGGGTCGGCCGCGACGGAGGCGGGCGTGTATTCGTCGGCCAGGACGCGGATCAGGCAGGGGAAGGTCGCGGCCGTGAGGGCGGCTGTGGCGCTCATGGGACGGTCTCGGAATTCGGTGTCGGATGGTGAATCGCCGAAAAGCATGAACGCCCGCTTAAGCGGGCGCGTGGCGGCGCCGTGCCCGTGGAACCCGCCCGCCGGGCGCCCGTTTCCACCCGTGCCGGGCGCCGCGCCCGAGGGAACCCGCGCCATGGCCTACGACGACATGACCGACACCACGCCGCTCGACGCGGGACGCGACGCCTCGCCCCGCGCGGTGACGGCCTTCTTCGACACGCAGGACGCGGCCGACCGGGCGCGCGACGACCTCGTCGCGGCGGGCGTGCCGTCCGGGTCGGTCCGCGTCGCCGGCGGCCAGGCCACGGCCGCCGAGCCGCCGCACCCGCACGGCTTCTGGGAGTCGTTGAAGGACTTCTTCGTGCCCGACGAGGACCGGCACATGTATGCCGAGGGGCTGCGGCGCGGCGGCTTCGCGGTGGCGGTCGACACGGACAGCGCCGCCTACGACCGCGTGCTGGAGATCCTGGACCGGGACGGCGCCGTCGACATGGAGGAGCGCTCGGCGGGCTGGCGCGGCGAGGGCTGGGACGGCCTGACCGGGCCTGAGCCGCTCGGCGCGCGCGAGATGGCCTACACGCCGTCGGGCAGCGCCACGGGCGGCTTCGCCGCCAGCCGCGCCGACCAGCCGCTGTTCGACGGGCCGATGGACACCGCCTCGATCGAGCCCGGCTCCGTCGTGCCGCCCGACCCCGCCGGCTACCGCCCGCCCGCGGCCCGGCCCGCCACCACGCCCGACGCGGCCTACGCGGCCGCGATGCCGGGCCTAGGCGACACGGCCCGGGAGAGCAGCCCCATGCCGGGCACGCGCCAGGACGCCCCGAGCCTGACCGGGCCGACCCGCGACACCAGCCACGGCCGCACCCGCGTCCGCTCCTACGTGGTCGGCGACCTGTCCGGGGACGGCCTGCCGCGGGAGTGAGCGGCCGTCACGCGGCCTCGGCCGGCGCCAGCTCGTAGACGTCGACGCGGTCCTGCGTGCCCCGCACCTCCGCGTCGTCGATGTGGCGGAAGCGGAAGCCCGGCCCCGCCACGTCGCGCAGGGCCGCGCTCACCAGCACGCTCGTGCCGTAGCGCTTGTTGAGCTGCTCAATGCGCGAGGCGACGTTCACCGTGTGGCCGAGCGCCGTGTAGTTCATGCGCTCCGCCGTGCCGACGCTGCCCACCATGGCGTCGCCGGCGTGCAGCCCGAAGCGCGTGACGAGCGCCGGCCGCCCTTCCGCGATGAAGACGGCGTTGAGCGCGTCGACGCGCCGGCAGGCGGACAGGACGGCCGCGCAGGCGCGGGCCGCGCAGCCGGGGTCCGACGCGTCGAGCGGCCAGAACGCCATGACGCTGTCGCCGATGAACTTGTCGAGGATGCCGCCGGAGGCCAGCACCTCGGCGCTGATCTCGGCGAAGTAGCGCGACAGCTGCGGGATCAGCTCGTCCGGCGACATCGTCTCGGCGATGCCGGAGAAGCCCTGCACGTCGGAGAACATCACCACGACGGGCCGGCGCTGCCCGCCGAGCGCCGGCGCCTCGCCGCGGTCCACGATGGCGCGCACGAAGCGCTCGGGCAGGTATGTCGAGAAGGCCCTCAGCGTCAGGTCCAGCGTGTCGACGGCGCCGAGCAGGCGCCGGATCTCCCGGATGCGGCTCGCCGGCGGTGACCGGGCGCTGAACCGGAACTGGATGATCGCCTCGACGTCCGCCGCCAGGAGGCCGATCGGCCGGGCGATGGAGCGCGCCGCGAGGTCGACCAGCACGAAGCCCGCCGCCATGACGGCCGCCTGCACGCCGAGCGACCACAGCAGCAGCCGGTTCGCCGGTCCGTCGAACACGTCGGCCGGCACCGAACTGGCGATCACCAGGCTCGTGCCGTTGACCGTCACGGGGGCGATGTTGGCGTAGACGGTCCGCCCGCCGACCGTCACGGCCTGGTCGTGGGCGGCGGGGTCGGCCCGGTAGGCGCCGTAGAGGGCCCGGTCGAGGTCGAGGTCCGGCGAGCCCGGTTCGGCCGCGCCGCGCAGCCCTCGCGCGATGGCGGCCCGGTCGGCCGGGCGCCCCGCCGAGTCGCCGAGGATCGAGCCGTCGGGCGAGAAGACGGCGACGTGCTGGCCGGGGAAGACGAGGCCGCGCTTCAGGTTGAGCGACAGGCTGTCGAGCCGCACGTCGAGGCTGAACACCCGGCCGGGGTCGCCCTCGATGCGGCGGCTGATGCTGAAGCCGTAGCGTCCCGTCCCGCCGCGGAACAGGTAGGGGGGCGTCGTGACGGCCGCCGGCGCGTCCACGGCCAGCGTGTACCAGGGGCGGCGGCGGGCGTCGAAGTCGACCGGGGCCGGTGCGCTGCGGCTCACCTCGCCGAAGTCGGCCCCGAGCCCGATCACCCGCTCGACGGAGCCGCCTTCGCCGGGCTCGCCGATGCGGACATCGTAGACGGGGCGCGGCGGCTTGTTGGCCCGGACGGCGCCGTGAAGCGAGCGCTGCACCATGACGTAACGACCCGCGGCGTCGGCCGTGACGATCGACAGGACAGCGGGCGACGACACCGCCACGCTGCCGAGCACGCGCGCCAGCACCGCGCCCACCCTGTCCGGGTCGCCCGACGGCGGGCTCAGCGCCAGCGTGTTCAGCGCCGCGTCGGCGCTGTCGAACTGGTCCTCGATCTGGGTCGCCGCGCCCTTGACCAGTACGTCGAACTGGCCGTCGATCTGATCCTGCAGGAGGTGCAGCGTCGCGCGCTGGTCGAGCCACACCAGCGCCCCGCCGGAGGCCAGAAGGATCAGCGCGAAGGCGAGGCCGATCACGGTGCGCAGCGAGGCCGTGCGCGGCACGGGCGTGCGGGGCGCGGCCGTGGCGGGGCCGGAGCGGCGGAGGTGTGGGGCGGCCAAGGCTCGGATCAGGCCCGCGGGAGCGACGCCCCCCTTAGACTCGATCCCCGGCGACAAGGCCAGCCTCCGTCAGGCGGCGGCCCGCACCGCGTCCCGCATCGTGTTGAGCACGTCGGCGGGGTGCCAGGGCTTGGGGACGTAGCGCACGCTCGGCCCGAGCCGCTCGGCCCGGCCTGCGCGTTGACCCGACGTCACCAGCACGGCGATGTCGGGGCACACCTCCGACACGATGCCGGCCAGCTCCAGCCCGTCGGTGTCGCCCTGCAGGTAGACGTCGGTGAAGACCGCCGCCACGTCGCCCTTGTGGTCGCGGAGGTAGTCCATGGCGGCGTCGCCGTCGGTGAACTCGACCACGTTGATGCCCGCCTCGGCGAACATCTCCGCGGAGGTCAGGCGCACGAGGGGCTCGTCCTCGACGACGATCACGGTGTTGCGGCTCATGGGAACCTCTCCGACACTCTGCGCCCCGACCCTGCGCGGGTCCTCGCACGCCTCCGCAGCACGGCGGCGGGCGCGTCGCGCCGTTCATGTTGCAGTGCACCCTAACCGGAGATGAACGGCGGAATAACGGCGCGCAAGCGCTTGCGCAGAAGAATCTACGCCGGCTCCGGCCAACGCAGACCGAACCCGCGCGCGCCCTCGTAGAAGGCGGCGAGCCTCAGGACCGCGAGGTCGGCGAAGCGCGCGCCGACGATCTGCAGCCCGATCGGCAGGCCGGAGGCCGAAAACCCGCAGGGCAGCGACACCGCCGGCTGCTCGCCCATGTTCCACGCGACCGTGAAGGCGATGTGCTCGAAGGGGCGCGCCGGGTCGTCGACCGGCGAGGCGGCCTCGGCCGGGAAGGACACGACGGGGATGGTCGGCGACAGCAGGGCGTCGAGTCCGTCGAGGGCCCGCCCGCAGGCGCGCCGCATCGCGTTGGTGGCCTCGTAGCCGCGCAGCGCCGCCGTGCCGGTGACGCCGGCGCCGCCCTCCGCCCAGGCGCGGATGTAGGGGAGGACCTTGTTGCAATCCTCGTCCGGCATGGCGCCGATCTCCGACCAAGCGCGGGCGCGCCAGAAGCGGTCGAGCCCGTCGAGCAGGTCGCGCGTCATCACGGGGGCGACCTCGACCACCGTGGCGCCGGCGTCGGCGAAGGCGCGCGCCGCCGCCTCGACGGCCGCCGCCACCTCGGGATCGACCGGCAGTCCGCAGCCGGCCTCGCGCATCAGGCCGATGCGGAGGCCGCGCGGGTCGGCGTCGAGCGCGTCCCAGGCGATGTCGCTCGGGGGCAGGGCGGTGTCGTCGCGCGCGTCGGGCCGCGACAGCGCCGCCATGGCGACCGCCGCGTCCCGCACCGTCCGCGTCATGGGGCCGGCGCAGCGGCCGAGGTAATAGGGGTCGACGGGGACGCGGCCGTGGCTGGGCTTGAAGCCGACCGTGCCGGTCAGGGCCGCGGGCAGGCGGATCGAGCCGCCGATGTCCGTGCCGACGTGGATCGGGCCGTAGCCGGCCGCGGCGGCCGCCCCCGCGCCGCTGCTCGACCCGCCGGGATTCAGGGCGATGTTCCACGGGTTGCGGGTCAGCGGGTGGAAGGACGACAGTCCCGAGGACAGCATGCCGTGGTCGGGGCATGTGGTCTTGGCGAAGATCACCGCGCCCACCTCGCGCAGCCGCGCCGCCGGGGGCGCGTCGCGCTCCGCCGGCACGAGCGGGGTGGCGGCGCAGCCGCGCGGCACCGGCACGCCGCGGGTGGCGATCAGCTCCTTCACGGTGACGGGCACGCCGTCGAGCGGACCCAGCGCCGCGCCGGCGGCCCAGCGCGCCGAGGAGGCCGCGGCCGCGGCCCACGCGCCCTCCGGATCGAAGGCGTAGAGGGCGGCGATCCGAGGCTCCCAGGCGGCGACGCGCCGCTCCACCGCGGCCCAGGCCTCCGACGGCGACAGGGTCTTCGCGGCGAAGGCGGCGGCGAGTGCCGCGGCGCCCATGTCGGCGGGGTCGGTCATGGTCGGCTCCTTGCGGGTCACGGGGCTGTGCCGCGGCGGTCGACGAGGTCGCGCAGCCCGTCGCCCAGCAGGTTGAACCCCAGCACGGCCAGGGCCACGGCGGCGCCGGGCACCACCGCCAGCCAGGGCGCCGCGCCGAGGAACGTCTGCGCGTCTGCCAGCATGCGGCCCCAACTCGGGGCCGGCGGCGGCGCGCCGAGGCCGAGGTAGCTCAGGCCCGCCTCGGTCAGGATCGCGAGGCCGAGCTGGATCGAGGCCTGCACGGCGAGCAGTCCGGCGATGTTGGGCAGCACGTTGCGCCAGCCGATGCCGAAGCCGCCCCGCCCCATGGCGCGCGCCGCAAGGACGTAGTCGGACGCCCAGATCCGCCCCGCGCCGCCGCGCGCCACGCGGGCGAAGACCGGCACGAGGAAGAGCGCGATGGCCGCCACGGCCGTGCCGCGGCCCGGCCCGAGCCAGGTGCCGAGCAGCAGTGCGGACAGGATCGGCGGCACGGCGAACACCACGTCGCAGAGCCGCATCGCGAGCGCCTCGACCCAGCTGCCGCGCCCCGCGGCGACCACGCCGAGCGCGGTCCCGGCGGCGCCGCCCAGCGCCACGGCGGGCAGGGCGACGAGGAGGGAGTTGCCGGCGCCGGCCATCAGCATCGACAGCACGTCGCGGCCGAAGCCGTCGGTGCCGAGCAGGCCGAGGCCGGGCGGGAGCCCAGCGGCGAGGGGCGGCCGCAGCCGGAACGGGACGTGGATGCGCGCGGGCGGCTCCGGCGTCCAGACGAGCGACGCGAGCGCCAGCGTCAGGAGGGCGCCGGTGAGGCCGAGGCCGAGCGCCAGGCGGCGGTTCACGGCGCGTCCCTCAGGCGCGGGTCGAGCGCCAGGGCCGCGAGGTCGACCGCGAAGTTGACGGCGATGACCAGCGCGGCGAGGAGCAGCACCACGTCCTGCACCACCGTCGCGTCGCGCTGGGCGAAGGCCTGCACGGCGAGGCGGCCGAGGCCGGGCAGGGCGAAGACGGTCTCGACCAGCACGGCGCCGCCGACCAGGAACGAGACCTGGAGGCCGAGCACGGTGAGCACCGCCGGCCAGGCGTTCCGCACCGCGTGGCGCCACAGCACCGCGCGGGCGGAGAGGCCCTTGGCGCGCGCCGTGCGGATGAAGTCCTCGCCGAGCGCGTCGAGCACGGCGCCGCGCGCCACGCGGGCGAGGACGCCCGCCTGGGGCAGGGCCAGGGCGACCGCGGGCAGGCACAGCGCGCGGAGCGCCGGACCCGCGCCGCCGCCCCAGCCCGGAAAGCCGCCGGAGGGCAGCCAGCCGAGCCGCACGGCGAAGAGCAGGATGAGCAGCAGGCCGATCCAGAAGTTCGGCAGGGCGGTCGCGCCTTGCGCGAAGAGCGCCGCCGCGGCGTCGAGCGCGCCGCCCCGGCGGCCGGCCGCGGCGACGCCGAGCGGCAGCGCCGCGCCGAGCGACAGCGTGACAGCCATCAGGGCCAGGGGCATGGTGACGGCGAGGCGGTCGGCGATCAGCCCCGCCACCGGCACGCCGTAGGTGGTGGAAGTGCCGAGCCGCCCGGTGGCGACGCCGCCGAGCCAGGCCGCGTAGCGGAGCGGCGCCGGCCGGTCGAGGCCCATCTCGGCGCGCATCGCCGCCAGCGTGTCGGGCCGCGCCGAGGTGCCGAGCCTCACCGCGGCGGGGTCGCCCGGCAGCACGTCGAGCGCGGCGAAGATCGCGGCCGAGGCGAGCAGCAGCGTCAGCAGCAGGCCGGCGAGCCGCCGGAGGAGGAGCGCCGCCACGGCGCCGGCGCTCACTCGGTCCAGCGGACCTCGGTGAGGTCGTTGGACGGGATCGGCTCGTCGGCCCATAGGCCGCGCAGCTTCGCGTTCCACACGCCGAGCTTGGGCAGGACGTAGAGGTAGAGGGCGGGCACGTCCTCGGCCAGCACGCGCTCGGCGTCGCGGTAGGCGGCGTCGCGATGCGCGGGGTCGAGCGCGCGCTCGGCCGCCGCGATGTCGGCGTCGAAGGCCCCGTCGTGGAAGCCGAAGTAGTAGTCGGGTCGGGCGTAGATGCCGATGTCCAGCGGCTCGGCGTGGGCCACCACCGTCATGTCGAAGTCGTGGCGCTTGAACACGTCGGCGATCCAGGTCGCCGGGAACTCGGTCGGCACGATCGTCATGGTCACGCCGACGTCGGCGAACATGGCCTGGAGCACCTCCGCGGTGCGGGTGGCGTAGGCCATCTGCGGCACCCTGATCGAGAAGGCGAGGCGGTCTCCGTGCCCGGCCTCGGCCAGCAGGGCGCGCGCCTTCGCGGGGTCGTAGGGCAGGACGCCCGCGAGGTCGATGTAGCCGGGGTCGCCCGGCGCGAAGTGGCTGCCGATGGGCGTGCCGAAGCCCGACGATGCGGCGTCGATCAGCGCGCGCCGGTCCACCGCCATCATCAGGGCGCGGCGCACCCGCACGTCGTCGAAGGGAGCACGCGCGCAGTTCATGCCCGCCACGACCTTGAGCCCGGTCGTCCCGGCGACGGCATCGAAGGCGGGGTCGCCCTTGAATGCGGCGAAGAGCTCGGGCGCGCCGAGCTCCGGCACGGCGTCGAGCCCGCCCGCGCGCAGCGCCGCCGCCTGCGCCTGCGGGTCCGGCACGAAACGGAAGGTGGCGCTTTCCAGGGCCGGCAGGTGGTCCGCGTCCCAGTAGCCCGGATCGCGGACGAGCTCGACCCGGTCGCCCCGCACCCAGCGCGCCACCCTGAACGGGCCCGTGCCGACCGGGTCGGTCCGGTCGGCGTCGGCGCTCTTCGGCGCCAGCATCACGGAAGCGGGCCAGCCGAGCCAGTACAGGAGATCCGCCGATGGCTGCCTCAGCCGCACCACCAGCGTCGCGGGGTCGGGCGCCTCGACGGCGTCGATGGCGGAGAAGAACTGCTTCTGCGGGTTGGTGGAGGCGGGGCCCCGCGCGCGGTCGAGGGTGAACTTGGCCGAGGCCGCGTCGAAGGGCTCGCCGTCCTGGAAGTGCACGCCGGTCCTGAGCGCGAAGGTGTAGACGAGGCCGTCGGGCGACACGGTCCAGGAGGACGCGAGCTGCGGCCGCACCGCGCCCGTGCGGTCTATGCGGACGAGTCCCTGGTACACGTTCTGCCAGGTCACCTGGCCGATGGCGACCGGCGCCGCCACGGTGGGGTCGAGCCCGGTCGGCTCGACGCTCATGCCGACCGCGGCCGAGGTGCGCGGGGAAGCGGCGGCGGGGCCGGCGAGACACAGGAACGCCAACGCTGCGGCGCGAAACAGCATGGTGACCGACCTTGCGCTGCGGCGCCGGGCGGCGCCTCGCCGCAGTCTAAGCCGGATGCGCGACGCAGCGAAAGCGGCCGCGGCCGATCTCAGATCCCCGAAGGCGTGTTGACCCAGAACACGCTGGCGCGCGTCGGCCCGACGTTGCGCCAGCCGTGGGGCTGGTCGGACCGGAACGCGAAGGCGTCGCCCGCGCTCAACCGATGTGACCGCCCGGAGATCAGCAGCTCCAGCTGCCCGTCGACCAGATAGCCGACTTCCTCGCCGGTGTGCTGGTGCTCGCCCTCGCTGGTCGCGCCCGCCTCGACGTGGAGGATGTTGCAGCGGAGCGCATGCCGGTCCGAGTCGGGGATCACCCGCTCCACCGTGACGGCGCGCTCGGCGGGCGCCGCGGTGCGCTGGGCCGCGCGGAAGATGATCGGTTCCTCCCCGTCGTGGTCGTCGAACATCCAGCCCATGCCGATGTCGAGCGTCTTGACGAGCCTGCTCAGCATCGGGAGCGACGGATAGGCCTTGCCATTCTCGATCTTCGACAGCAGGCTCTCCGAGCAGCCCGCACCATCGGCCAACACCTTCAGCGTCATGCAACGCATCTGGCGAGCCTGGCGCAACCGCGCGCTCAACCGCGCCGACGTCCGCGCGTCGAGGACGTCCTTGTCGTCCCTGGTCCTGAGATCGTGCATGGGATTGTCCGTCAACCTGGGGTGCGGACCAACATATGTGTCATGAGCTAAAAAAGGTCAATAGCCGGTTGAGCCTCCATCCCCATAGGGAAAACAGGTTCTGAACGGACCGTTGTATACAACCGTGCACATCCCGGGGCCGCGCCGCGGCCTCCTTGCAATGCCGCCGGGCCCGTGTTTGTGAGGCAGGAGACGGGCGGGCCGCTGCCCCGCGAACCGTCGAACGCGAAACGGGTCACCACCACCATGCCGCCCCTCGACATGACGGCCGAACTGCTCGGCTCCGCCACCGCCTGGCCCTTCGAGGAGGCCCGCAAGCTCGTCAAGCGCGTGGAGCGCACCGGCCAGGCGAGCGTGCTGTTCGAGACCGGCTACGGCCCCTCGGGCCTGCCGCACATCGGCACCTTCGGCGAGGTCGCCCGCACGTCCATGGTGCGCCACGCCTTCCGGGTCCTGACGGGCGACCGCGTCCCGACGCGCCTCGTGTGCTTCTCGGACGATATGGACGGGCTGCGCAAGGTGCCCGACAACGTGCCGAACCAGGAGCTGCTGCGCCAACACCTCGGCCGCCCGCTGACGGAGGTGCCGGACCCGATCGAGCCTGGGATCAGCTTCGGCCACGCCAACAACGCGCGCCTCCGCGCCTTCCTGGACCGCTTCGGCTTCGACTACGAGTTCCTGTCCTCGACGGAGCTGTACCGCTCGGGCCGCTTCGACGCGGCGCTGCGGCTGATGCTGGAGCGGCTCGACGAGGTGATGGCCATCATGGTGCCGAGCCTCGGGGCGGAGCGCGCCGCCACCTACTGCCCGTTCCTGCCCATCCACCCCGAGAGCGGCGTGGTGATGCAGGTGCCGCTCGTGTCGCGCGACGTGGCGGCCGGCACGATCTCCTGGCGCGACCCCGCCTCCGGCACGCTCTACGAGACGCCCGTGACGGGCGGGCACTGCAAGCTGCAATGGAAGCCCGATTGGGCGATGCGCTGGCACGCGCTCGGCGTCGACTACGAGATGGCCGGCAAGGACCTGATCGACTCGGTGAAGCTCAGCGGCCGGATCGTGCGCGCGCTCGGCTCCGAGCCGCCCGAGGGCTTCAACTACGAGCTCTTCCTCGACCAGAACGGCCAGAAGATCTCGAAGAGCAAGGGCAACGGGCTCACCATCGACGACTGGCTGACCTACGCGTCGCCGGAAAGCCTGTCGCTGTTCATGTTCCAGAAGCCGTCGGCGGCGAAGCGCCTGTATTTCGACGTGATCCCGCGCGCCGTCGACGACTACCTCGGCTTCCTCGACGCCTTCGGGCGGCAGGGCGACCGGGAGAAGCTCGGCAACCCGGCCTGGCACATCCACGGCGGGGCGCCGCCCGCGCCGGAGCAGCTCGCGCCGGAGGGCGGCACCGGCACGACCCTCAGCTTCGTGATGCTGCTGAACCTCGCCGCGGTGGCGAACAGCGAGGACCCCGCGGTGCTGTGGGGCTTCCTCAAGCGCTACGCGCCGGGCGTGACGCCCGAGACGCATCCGCGGCTCGACCGGCTCGTCGGCTACGCGGTGCGCTACTTCCGCGACCGCGTGCGGACCGGGAAGCGCTACCGCGCGCCCGACGAGGTCGAGCGCGGCGCGCTCCAGGCGCTCGACGCCGCGCTGGCGGCCCTGCCGGCCGGCGCCTCGGCCGAGGACGTGCAGACCGCGCTCTACGACGTGGCGAGGCCCGTGCCCCGCTACCAGGACTTCAAGGCGAAGACGGCGACGCCCGAGCGGCCCGGCGTGTCGAACGAGTGGTTCAACACGCTCTACCAGGTGCTGCTCGGCGAGGAGCGGGGGCCCCGCTTCGGATCCTTCGCGGTGCTCTACGGCATCCCGGAGACGCGCGCGCTGATCGCCCGCGCGCTCGACGGCGGGCTCATCGCGGAGCACGCCGCCTTCCTGGCGGAGCGGGGCGCGCGGCCGGCGGCGGCCTGAGCCTCAGGGCGCCGCGGCGCGCTCGATCGACCGCGCCAGAACGGAGAAGACGCGCGGGTCCGCGCAGGCGGCGGCGTTGAAGCGGAGCCAGCCCGCCGCGGTGCGGGAGGCGCTGAACACCCCGCCCGGGGCCAGCAGCACGTCCTCCTCCAGGGCGAAGCGCGCCACCGCGGCCGAGTCGAGGCCGCCCGGCAGCTCGGCCCACAGGTACATGCCGGCGCGCGGCTCCAGCAGGGGCGACAGGCCGCAGGTGCGCAGGCGGCCGAGCGCCAGGGCGCGGTCGCGCGCGAGCTTGCCGCGCAGCGCCTCGACGTGGCGCTTGTAGGCGCCACTCGCCAGCACGCGGTGGGTGACCTGGGCGGACAGGTGGCTGCCGCTGTGGCAGGTCGACAGCTTGAGGTCGATCAGCCCCTCGATCCAGTCCGGCCGCGCCGCGACGAAGCCGCTCCGCATGGCGCTCGATACGGTCTTGGAGAAGCCGCCGACCAGCACCACGCGCCGGAACCCGTCGGCCGCGGCGAGCCGCGGCGTGGCGTCCTCCTCGAAATCGGCGAAGCAGTCGTCCTCGATCACCGTGACGCCGTGGCGCTCGACGAGGCCGAGCACGCGATGCGCGGTGGCGGCCGACATTGTGGCGCCGATCGGGTTCTGCGGGCCCGCCATGGTGAGGTAGACGCGCGGCCGCTCGGCGGCGAGGACGCGCTCCAGCGCGCCGACGTCGACGCCTTCCGGGCCGAAGGGCACGGAAACCACGCGGGCGCGGTGGCTGAGCAGCAGCGCCAGAAAGTTGAAGTAGCAGGGGTCGTCCACCAGCACCGTGTCGCCGGGCTCGATGAGGAAGCGCAGCAGCAGGTCGAGCGCGTGGCTGGCCGAGTCGGTCAGCAGCACGGAATCGGGGTCGGCCGCGACGCCGCGCGCGCCGAGATGCAGGCTGATCTGCTCGCGCAGGGGCGCGAGCCCGAGCGGGCTCGTGTAGCGGAGGCGGCCGGCGGGGTCGGGGTCGCGGGCGATGTCGCGCAACGCCTTCTGCACGGCCTCGTCGGGCATGTAGCTGTCCGGCAGCAGGCCCCAGCCGGGCTTCAGCACGTCCGGGCCGCAGGTCAGGTTCTGGCGCGTCATCCAGAGGGGGTCTATCGCGCGGTCGAGGTCGGGGCGCAGGCTCTGCAGCGACAGCGGGCGGGTGGCGCCGGCCACGAAGAAGCCGGAGCCGCGGCGGGACGCGATGGCGCCCTCGGCGACGAGGCGCTCGTAGGCGTCCACCACGGTCGACTTCGACACGCCCATCGCTTCCGCGAAGTCCCGCACGGAGGGCAGACGCGCCCCGGGGGCGAGGCGGCGCGAGGCGATCCGGCCGCGGATGTCGGCCATCACGGCGCCGACGCGGGTGGGGCTCGACGCGACGTCGTGCATCTGTGCTGGTCTCCGGGCCGGACAGTTCGGCGGAACTGTACCGGATCGTCCCTGTCGCGGCCAGGGCCGCGCGGGCATGCTGTCCCGACATCACGGAGACGGGCCATGAGCCGGACGACAGAGTTGACGAGCCTATCGACGCACCCGGGAGGCGCGGGGTGGGCGCTGCTGCGGCAGGCCCTGGGCTGGCCGATGCGGGTCCACCGCGCGCGGCAGACCATGCACGCGCTCGGCCGCCTCGGCGACCACGAGCTCCGCGACATCGGCCTGACCCGGCTCGACCTCTCGGCCGTGAGCGCCCTGCCGCTCGACGCCGACCCGTCCCCGACCCTGCGCCGCCGCGCCGACGAACGGCGCCGCCGGCGCTGAGGCGCTCAGCCGCCCCAGTCGAGCGTCAGCACCGACACGGTCGGCTTCACGCCGCGGAGCGCCGGGCTCGTCGATGGAAAGTCCTTCTCGCCCGAGACCCGGTCCGAGACCTTGGCCGGCGCCTTCGGGTCGGGGTCGAAGCGGACCGTGAGCGTGCAGCCGCCCGGCAGGCGGGGCAGGGCGCCGCCGTGCCAGTCCTTGGCATAGCCGCCGTAGTCCCAGAAGAAGCCGCTCACCGCGAAGGGACGCGCGTTGGCGGCCTCGACCTCCGCCAAGCCGGCGCCGAGGCCGAGCGTGCTGCCGCCCGCCAACCGCACCCGCCAACGCGAGCGATCGCGGATGACGACCGAGGCGGGCCGCCGACGATGCGCCGCGTCGGACCAGAAGACGTTTAGGCGCCGCGCCGGATCGGCGGCGTTCACGGCCGTGCCGTGTTCGGTCTGCCCCTCGGCGCCGTTGAGGTCGACGGACCTCACCGCAGCGCGGCCGAAGCGTTCGACGAGCGCGGCCTCGTCGGCGTCCCTCGGGATCGTCGCGCAGTCGATGACGTCGGCGGGCACCGGGCCGGCCGCGGCGACCGCTCCCGCGGCCAGGAGGGGCGCGAACGCCAGGGCCACGGCGACCCGGTCGCGGCGGCCCCGCGTCCTCACTCGGCGGCGACCGCCGGCAGGCCCTCGCAGCTCATGCCGGGCGCGTGCTCGGCGCAGCCGCAGCCGAGCGGGTGGACGCCGGCCCTGGCCCCGTCGCCCTTGGCGACCGCGAATGCGCGGTCGAGCGCGGCCTCGGTGGCGGCGCGCGCCGCGTCTCGGTCGGCGTCCGGCGTGCAGGCCAGGAAGGCTTCCGCCAGCCCGGCGCGGTCGAGCCCGGAGCCGATCGCCAGGGCCCGCGGGGCCTCGTCGCCCTGGGGCACGTGGGCCGCCACGCTGGCGCGCCCGCCGGCCACGTCGAACTTGACCCAGCCCTTGCCCGAGGTGGCGATGCCCTTCACGCGCATCACCTGCCCATGCGCGCCGCGCGCCATGGCGTCGAGCGCGTCGCGGAGCCGGTCGAGGTCGAGGTCGCCGAGCAGCGGCGCGCTCCAGGATTCGAGCCCGAGCGCCACCTCCTCGCGCGGCTTCGGCCGGTCGATCGCGTCCTCGGGTTCGGCGGCCGGCGCCGCCACCGGCGCGGAGCGGTCGAGGTCTGTCTTCTCGACCGGGATGCCGTATCGGGCCGGGACGACCAGCGCCTCGGGGTTCTGCGATCGCAGCGTTTCCGACACCATGGCGAGCTCGCCCGCCGACACGAGGTCGGTCTTGTTCAGGATGAACACCGGGGCGAGGCGCGTCTGCACGTCGAAATAGTCCGGCATGCGGACGTAGTCGCTGAGGAAGGCGCCGGCGTCGATCACCGTGTAGAGGCGCCGCGCCTTGATGAGGGGCGCGATCTCGGGCGTGTGGAGGGCGCGCAGGAGGGAAGCCACGTCGGCCACGCCCGAGGGCTCGATCAGCACGCGGTCGGGCTTCATCTTCGCCACGACCTCCTTGAGCTGCGCCGCGAGGTCGGAGCGCAGCGAGCAGCAGATGCAGCCGTTGGCGAGCTCCACCACGTCGGCGCCGCGGCCCTCCAGCAGCGCGCCGTCGAGGCCGAGGGCGCCGAAGTCGTTGACCAGCACGACCGTGCGCAGGGCCGGGTCGGCCTCTTTGAGCTTGCGCTGCAGGAAGGTGGTCTTGCCCGCGCCGAGGAAGCCGACGACGATCTCGACCTCGAAGGGCTTGCGCTCCCCGCGCGACTTCAGCCCCGGCGACCAGATGGCGCCGGCCGGCATGGGCAGCACCAGCATCCAGTGCTCCAGGATGGCGAGCGCCATCAGCACGGTGAGGAAGGTGTAGCCGGCGCGCTCCGCGACCGTCGCGCCGTCGTCGAGCGCCGCTTTGGCGACCAGCACGGTGACGACCGTCGACACCGTCACCGAGACCGGGAACAGCAGGTTCATCGAGCGCTTGCGCAGGAAGCTCTTCAGGAACTCCAGGTGCTCGGGCAGGAACTCCTCGTTGAGGTTGCGCACGCCGAAGAAGACGTTGAGCTTGGCACTCTGGTGCATCCACCACAGGACCATGAAGGTCCAGGTGCCGACCTGGTTCGGCCCGCCCCAGGTCAGCCAGACCACCGCGACCGCGGCCGCGATGATGGCGAGCTCGTGGTAGAGGCTGGTCTGCACGGCATGGACGAAGTGGCGGAAGCCGCCGCAGTCCTCGCGGCAGGGCTCCCTGCGCGAGCCCGTCACGAAGCCCATGTAGAAGCTCATCTCCTGCCAGCCCCAGGCGAGCAGGCCCCAGGTGAAGGCCCAGTAGGCGCCCGCCGTGGAGGTGTCGTGCGCCGAGGCCGCGAGGCCGTAGAGCGACACGGCGAAGACGGCCGTGGCCCCGAGCATCGACCATTTGAAGGTCCGGCGCGGCAGGTTGTCCACGTAGATGATGGCGACCGTCGAGGCCCACCACACGAAGAGGGCGAAGAGCGCCGGGCCGACATAGGCGATCATGGATGGCTTCTCCCGCGCCGAGGATCGTCAGACGGGACAATGCCCCGGCCCGCGACCGCTGCGGGGCAAGATGCCGGTGGTGCCGGTGGAGTGTCAAGTTAGGTTGACAGTCGCGTCCGTCCAGAGTGGCGCGCCTGATCTCCCACGGGCCGCGAGCCATCGTGCCGGCCCAGGTGCCTCGCTTCGCCCTCTCCAGCGTCATCGCGGGGAGGGCGATGCTCGTCGCCGAGCCGGTGGGCCTCGGCCTGCGCGGATGCGGGGGCAGGCGGGCCGATCGGTGGACGACCGGCCGCGCCCCTCACCACACCGGCTTGAGGTGGCTGGTCGCGGGGCGGAGGTTCGCCTTGGCCGGCAGGGCGAAGAGCCGCAGGAAGGTCGCGCCATTGGCGGCGATGCCGGCGTATCGCTTCAGCGCGCCGGCCGCCCCGCCCTGGCGGCGCGCCGCGGCGATGCGCTCGGAGGTCAGGCGGATGCGCTCCAGGCCGGCGCGGAAGCGGGCGTCGTCGGTGTCGAGCACCAGCGGGAAGACCTGACGGGAGATCTCCGACGTGACGGCGAAGACGCGGTAGTCGTAGTCGGTCGGGTCGATGCCGAGCGCCGCGTGAAAGGCCGGCCGCTGGTGGTCGCGCACGTACATGGTCGCGTAGACGGCGAGCAGGAAGAAGCGGATCCACAGCTTGTTGACGCCGCCCAGCAGCTTCGGATCGGACCGCATGAGGATCGCGAAAGCCTCGCCGTGGCGGAACTCGTCGTTGCACCACTTCTCGAACCACTTGAAGATCGGGTGGAAGCGGCGCTCCGGATGGCGCTCGAGGTGACGGAAGATGGTGATGTAGCGCGCGTAGCCGATCTTCTCGGACAGGTAGGTCGCGTAGAAGATGAACTTCGGCTGGAAGAACGTGTACTTCTTGGCCTTGGTGAGAAAGCCGAGGTTCACGCCGATGCCGAACTCCTTCAGCGCGTCGTTGATGAAGCCGGCGTGGCGGGCCTCGTCGCGGCTCATGTAGGTGAAGAGTTCTTTGATGTCGGCGTTCTTGCCGCGGCGCTTCATCTCCTTGTAGAGGATGCAGCCCGAGAATTCGGCGGTGAGCGAGGACACCAGGAAGTCGACGAACTCGCGGCGCAGGTCGTCGGGCAGGGCCGCGAGGTCGATGCGGTCCCAGTCCTCCGTGCGCTTGAAGTGGTGTCGGTTGGGGTCGGACTTCAGTTCGGCGATCAGCGCGTCCCACTCGTCCCGTACGCTCGACACGTCGGTGCGGTCGAGCTTGACGAAATCGGTGGTGTAGAAGCGCGGCGCGAGGAGCGTGTCCTCCTGGGCGAGCTTGGTGGTGTCGGCCGCCACGGCCGGCGGGGCGGGCGTGAGCGCGGCGCGCTCGGACACGACGGCGCTCATCGCAGTTGATCCCCCGAGAAGCTGAACTCGCAGAGTTCCATGAATTCGAAGTCGCCGGTCATCCGCGTCCACAGCCGCTCGACCGGCCCGGCGCGGCGGATGGTGGCGCGGCGGCGCAGCGTGCGGGATTCGCCGAACGGGACCTGCACGGGCTCGCCGTGCACGAGCACCTCGTCGCCGGGGTTCACCACCACGCCGCCGTCGAGGCGGACGTGGGCGTGCAGCGCGTCGAAGGTGTTCTCGATCTCGAGCGTGCAGGCGACCTCCACGCTCTTGCGTCCCAACAGCGATCCCAGCTTCATCGCTTGCCCTGCTCCGGCCTCACGAACTGCGCGAAGGCCTGCACCTGGGTGGGGCCGAAGGCGCGTAGATCGACGTTCTGGTGTGTGCCGAGGTCCTGCAGCCACACCCCGCCGTCCTTGGACAGCGACACGCGGAAGGCGCCGACCGCGGGCTCGCCGTAGCGCGTGCGGTTGCGCGTCATGCCGCGCACCAGCGCGCGGATGAAGCCGCCGTCCTCGGCGTCGAAGTTGGACACGACGGCATCGCCGCGGCCGGCGTCGCGCACCGTGAGGGTGTGGTCGTCGTTCTCGGTGAAGACGAGGTCGCGGCTCGCCACCGCGACGGGCGCGGCCTCGGCCGTGCGGCCGATGCCGGTGGCGTGGCCGAAGGCGCAGAACGCCACGGTGGCCACCATCAGGATGCCGCTGCCGACCATGATCGGCTTCGGCAGCGGGTGGTCCGGATCGGGGTAGGGATTGGCCGCCAGGGCCTTGAGGACGTCGGTGCTCACGGCGTCAGGCCGCCGCGCCGGCCGGCCGCGCCGTGCCGAAAACGCCGGGCTGGGCCGCTGGCGCCACGGGGACGGCCGGGATCTCCACGGTCTCGCCGTCGACGGTCTGGCCGAGGCGGAGCGCTTCGCGCTCGGCGGCGGCCCACAGGGCTCCGGCCACGATCACCTTCACCTCCTCGGCCTTGGGCACGCAACGCATCATGGGGGATGCTGGGAACAGGTGCCAGGGCCGAGCGTAGGGCCAAAGCTGGTGGAAGGCCAAGCGGCCTTTCTGGGGCAGCGAGAAGGCGAGGTCGCCCCGCCCCGCGAAGCCGCGGCGGACCTTCATGGTCTCGACCACGTGCAGCGGCAGGTTGATCAGCGCCGGGAGCGCCACGCCGTAGACCATGATGATGCGGCGATCCGTGACGGTGAACACCGTGGCGCGCGCCGACAGCCAGGCCAGCAGCGCCACGAGCGACAGCGCCAGCGCCATCGGGGCCAGCACCACGGAGCCTTCCGCGAGGGCCTCGGCGCGTGTGCCGCCGTCGTGCAGCGCGACCGACATGTGCCACACGCCGATGCCGATGAAGTAGAAGGCCACCCACGGCGCCCCGAAGGCGTCGAGGGCGAGGTGGCGCCAGTCCGGCTTGCCGCGCCACAGCACCGTCTCGCCCGCGGGAAGGTCGGCCGATCCGATCTCGCGCGGGATGTCGCTGAACTCGCTCATGCCTTCCCTCCCGACTCCAGGCCCTTCTCCAGGGGTTTGCTGTAGAGGTAGCCGCCCGCGTAATAGGCGTTGATCCGGTCTTCCTCGCGGAAGTTGATGATGTCCGGCACCGCGAGGCGCGGCACGCGGGCGAACTGCGGCGCGGTGAGCATGCCGATCACGGCCATCTTGTCCCGCGGCCTGATGTCCGCGAAGGCGACGGGCAGGATGGCGCGGTCGCCGCCGAACTTCGGCGCGACCTGAACCTCGAAGTAGGTGCCGAACAGCTCCGCCACGTTGATCCACACGTCGGCGATGGTGCCGACCCGGACGCCGTCGCGCGTCACCACGTCCATGCCGATGGGGCTGGTCTCGGTGCCCTCCACGGCGTGTTCGGGCAGCTTGCGCAGCGGCCGGATGTTGGGCTCGCCGTGCCAGGTCATGTCCGGCACCTCCTCCTTCAGCGCGTAGGAGGCGGGGCCGACGCCGTCGACCAGGGGATCGCCGGTCGGCACGTAGGGGGAGCCGGGGAAGTCGTGCAGCGGCACCAGGATGCCATCGAGGTTCCGCTCCTGGCGCGGGCCGGGCGACAGGATCGGCTCGCCGAACTTGCGCAGAAACACCTTGGGCTTGGGCATGGGCGGGAAGCCCACGACCTGGACGCGCCCGCCGGTGCGGTCCGTGCGGTCGGACTCGAGCGGGTAGCCCTCGCGCTTGTCCTCCTGGCGGATGTGGTAGACGAGCCCCAGGAAGAACAGCACGAAGAGGATGAACAACACCTCCGGTATGTCGATCTGTTGCGTGAAATTGACGTGCGGCATGGTGCGGGGCTCCGCGGTTCAGCTCTGGATCTGGACGGTGTCGGCGGCGGCCCGCGCCCGGCGGGCCTCGGCGAGGCGGAGCTTCGCCGCCTCGGCGCCGGGCAGGCGCACCAGGGGGCCGATGACGGCGAGGCCGGCGAAAAGCAGCGCGAGCTCGACGTGGTAGACCACGCCGTAGCCGGCCGAGGCGTCGCTGAGCGCGGGGCCGAGCAGGGCGGCGACGCCGGGCGACTCGACGAGGTCGCGCAGGCCGCCGCCGGCCGCGATGGCGACGCCGGCCGCCGTGGCCTGCACCGCGCCCCACAGGCCGAGCGCCAAACCGTTGCGCAGGGAGCCGCCGAGCGCCATGGCGGCCGTGAGCGTGCCGACGGCGAAGAGGCCGCCGCCGAAGCCGATGCCGGCCGTGCCGAGCTCGAACAGCCACAGCGCATGAAGCGCGCCGGCGAAGATCATCGCCACCACGGCCGGGATGCCGGCCGCGAGGCCGAGCGCGCCGAGGAGGTGCGCGTCGGCGCCGCGGTTCAGCATGCGGGCCGCGAGCGCGAAGGCGAGGAGCGTACCCGCGGCCAGGAGCGCGGTTAGCAGCGTCGTGCCGGACACCGAGAGGCCGAAGACGGCGCCGCCGTAGGGTTCCAGCAGCACGTCCTGCATGCCGAAGGCCGCGGTGCCGAGCGCCAGCGCACCGAGCAGGCGCACGGGGTGCCGTTTGCGGTCGAGCGCGCGCCACGACTGGGCGAGCGTCGGCACGGGCTCGGGCGAGCCGGGTTTGCGCGCGGTGCGCCGCTCCTGGTTCCACACGCCGACCGTGTTGAGCAGGAAGGTGGCGAGCGCCGCGGCGTGGATGCAGCGGATCAGCCGCGTGGCGTCGAAGTCGCGCAGCAGCCAGCCGAACAGCAGCGCGCTGACCACCATGCCGACGAGCAGCATGGAATACAGCAGCGCCACGACGCGCGGGCGCGACGCGGGCGGGGCGAGGTCCGTCGCCAGCGCGAGGCCGGCGGTCTGCACCATGTGCAGCCCCGCGCCGACCAGGATGAAGGCCAGCGACAGGCCGATGTGGCCGACCGCCGTGGTGCGCGGGTCGTGGTCGGACAGCACGAGGAGCCCGAAGGGCATCAGCGCGAAGCCGCCGAACTGCAGCAGCGTGCCCATCCACACGTAGGGCACGCGGCGCCAGCCGATGATCGAGCGGTGGTGGTCCGACTTCTGGCCGATCAGGGCGCGGAACGGCGCGACCGCGAGGGGCAGGGCGATCAGGAAGGCCACGAAGGAGACCGGCAGGCCGAGCTCGATCACCATGACGCGGTTCAGCGTGCCGTTGAGCAGCACCAGCGCCATGCCGACCGACACCTGGAACAGCGACAGCCGCAGCAGCCGCCCGAGCGGCAGCTCGGCCGTGCCGGCGTCGCCGAACGGCACCGTGCGGGCGACGGAGCGCAGCAGGGAGAGGGGGGCGAGGGCGCGCGGCTTCATCGGCGCACGAGCTCCAGGGCCTGGCTCGTGTAGAAGCCGGAGGCGATCCGCTCGCTCCAACCCGCCTCCCAGTTCGACAGCGCCGGGGCGGCGGCGAGGCGGCGGCGCAGGCCGGCCTCGGCCACCGGCACCAGCGAGGGCGAGCGCTCCCCGCGCGGGAACAGCCGGCCGACAGCGTGCATGGCGGCGAGCAGCGTCGTGCGCGGCGCGAAGGTGAAGAGCAGCGTCTCGTCCGCCACCGCGCTCAGCCGCTCCGCCATGCGGACGATGTCGGCGAGGTCGTAGTGGATCAGCGAATCCATGGCGACGACGTGGTCGAAGCGGCCGTGCCGCCCCGCCAGCATGTCGCCGGCCTCGAAGCGGACCGAGCCGGCGAGGCCGGCCGGGACCCGCTCGCGGGCGAAGCCGATCAGCGTCGGCGAGATGTCGACCGCCACGACCTCGGCGCCGCGCCGCGCCGCCTCGATGGCCAGCGCGCCGGTGCCGCAGCCGGCGTCGAAGACGCGGCGGCCGTGGAGGTCGGCGGGCAGGCGCGACAGAAGGGTCGCGCGCATGCGGTCGCGTCCGGCCCGCACGGTGGCGCGGATGCCGGACACCGGCGCGTCTGAGGTCAGGCGCCGCCAGGTCTCGGCCGCGGTGCGGTCGAAATAGGTCTCGATCTGCGAGCGGCGCGCCTCGTAGCTGCGGGTTTCCAAGGTCATGGACATCAGTCGAACCCCAGGAAGTCGAAGATGTCGCGGTCGCGCATGGCGCGGCCCTCGCAGGGGACGGTGCCGGCCCACAGCGTCGCGGCGAGGCGCAGGTACTCGTCCTTGACGGCGTCGAGCTCGGGCGAGGGCGGCATCTCGAACAGCGTCGACTTCTTCAGCCGCGAGCGGCGGATGGCGTCGAGGTCGGGGAAGTGGGCGAGGCGGGTGAGGCCCGTCGCCGCGTTGAAGCGGTCGATCTCGTCCGTGCCGGCCGAGCGGTTGGCGATGACGCCGGCGAGGCGAACGTCGTAGTTCTTCGCCTTGGCGCCGATCGCCGCGACGATGCGGTTCATGGCGAAGATGGAGTCGAAGTCGTTGGCCGTGACCACGACGGCGCGCTCGGCGTGCTGGAGCGGCGCCGCGAAGCCGCCGCACACGACGTCGCCGAGCACGTCGAAGATCACGACGTCGGTGTCCTCCAGGAGGTGGTGCTCCTTGAGGAGCTTCACGGTCTGGCCGACCACGTAGCCCCCGCAGCCCGTGCCGGCCGGTGGACCGCCGGCCTCGACGCACATGACGCCGTTGTAGCCCTCGACCACGAAATCCTCGGGGCGCAGCTCCTCGGCGTGGAACTCCACCGATTCCAGCACGTCGATGACGGTGGGGATCAGGCTCTTGGTGAGCGTGAAGGTGGAGTCGTGCTTCGGGTCGCAGCCGATCTGCAGCACCCGCTTGCCGAGCTTGGAGAAGGCCACCGACAGGTTGGACGAGGTGGTGGACTTGCCGATGCCGCCCTTGCCGTAGACGGCGAAGACCTTGGCGCCCTCGATCTTGCCGTCCATGCGGACCTGCACGCTGCCGGCGCCGTCCGGCGGGGCGCGGCGCACCGCCGGGGCCTTCACGCCGGCGCGGGCCGTGATGTCGACCCGCGAGGCGGCGGCGGAGGCCAGCGCCGTCCTGTCGTGAACGGTCATGCGGCGACTCCCTGGGGTTGGCGCGAGGGCGCGATGCCTTCCAGCCGGTCCTCGAGCTCGTCGCCCGCGGCGCGCAGCGCGTCGAGCTCGGCCTCGGTCGGCGTCCAATAGCTGCGCTCCTGCGCCTCGATCAGCCGGTTGGCGACGCGGGCGGAGGCGACGGGGTTGAGCGAGGCCAGGCGCTCGCGCATGGCGTCGTCGAGCACGAAGGTTTCCGCGAGGCGGCGGTACACCCACGGGTCGACCTGGCCGGTGGTGGCCGACCAGCCCATGGTGTTGGTCACTTGGCTCTCGATCTGGCGCACGCCCTCCGAGCCGTGCTCCAGCATGGCCTCGTACCACTTCGGGTTCAGCGACCGCGACCGCGTCTCCAGCGCGACCTGCTCGGCGAGCGAGCGGACCTTGGCGGCCCCGCGCGTCGCGTCGGCGATGTAGACCGGGACGGGCGCGCCGCCCCGCGCCGAGGCGGCCGCGCGCGACACGCCGCCGAGCGAGTCGAAGTAGTGGTCGATCGTGGTGACGCCGAGCTCGACCGATTCGAGGTTCTGATAGGCGAGGTCGACGTCGGCCAGCGCGTGCTGGAGCAGCGCCGCCTGCTGGGTCGACCGGCCCTTGCGGTCGTAGGCGAAGCTCTTGCGCGCCGCGAAGGCGGCCCCGAGCTCGCCCTCGCCGACCCAGGCGCCCGAGTCGACCAGGAGGTTGACGTTGGAGCCGTAGGTGCCGTCGGCGTTGGAGAAGACGCGCAGCGCCGCCGTCTCCATGTCGCAGCCCACCTCGGCCTTGTAGCGGAGTGCGTGCTTGCGGACGAAGTTGCCATCCTCCGGCTCGTCGGCCGTGGCGGCCAGCCAGGCGGCCTCGGCGAGCAGCGTGGTCTGGAGCGGCAGCAGGTCGCGGAAGATGCCGGACAGCGTCATCAGCACGTCGATGCGCGGGCGCTGGAGCTCGCCGAGCGGGCGGAGCGCGGCGCCGCACAGGCGCCCGAAGCTGTCGAAGCGCGGCACGGCGCCGAGCAGCGCCAGCGCCTGGGCGATCGGGCCGCCCTCGCTCTTCAGGTTGTCGGTGCCCCACAGCACCAGCGCCACGGTTTCGGGCACGCGCCGGCTTTCGGCGAGGTAGCGCGCCAGCACCTGCTCGGCCTGACGCCGGCCCTGGTCGACCGCGAAGGCCGAGGGGATGCGGAACGGGTCGAAGCCGTGGAGGTTGCGCCCCGTCGGCAGCACGGCGGGGTTGCGCACGAGGTCGCCGCCCGGCGCGGGCCGGATGAAGCGGCCGCCGAGCGCGCGCATCAGCGCCGGCAGCTCGTGGTCGACCCGCAGCAGCCGGTCGACGCGGGCGAGCTCGCGGATCGGGGCCGGGGCGTCGGCGGCGGGCAGGTCGTCCGCGCGCGCGATGGCTTCGATGGTGGCGCGGTCCGGCGCGTCGCCGCCCGCCATCTCGGCCATCACGGCGAGCGTGTCGGCGCGCTCGGCGGCCGAGGGCGGCTCGCCGACGGCGTGGAGCCCGTGCGGGATCAGCGTCAGCTCCAGCTCCTCGACGGCGCGGCGCAGAGCCTCCACCTCGTCGACCGCAGCGCCGGTCCACGCCGGCGCCTCGGGTGCGAGGTCGAGCGCGGCCGCGGCGGCCTGGATGGCGGGGGCGAGATCGTCGCGCTCCCCCGCCGCCGCGGCGTCGAGGCCGCGCCAGCGCTCGATCATGCTCTTCAGGTCGACGAGCCCGCGGTAGAGCCCGGCCTGGGTGACGGGCGGGGTGAGATAGCTCACCAGCGTCGCCGCCGAGCGCCGCTTGGCGATGGCCCCCTCGGACGGGTTGTTGGAGGCGTAGAGGTAGAGGTTCGGCAGGTCGCCGATCAGCCGCTCGGGCCAACAGGCGTCGGAGAGCCCGACCTGCTTGCCGGGCATGAACTCCAGCGCGCCGTGGGTGCCGAAATGCAGCACGGCATGGGCCGCGAAATCCTCGCGGATGTAGCGGTAGAAGGCCGAGAAGGCGTGGGTGGGGGCGAAGCCGCGCTCGAACAGGAGCCGCATCGGGTCGCCCTCGTAGCCGAAGGCGGGCTGCAGCCCGACGAAGACGTTGCCGAGCTGCGCGCCGAGCACGAAGATGCCGCGCCCGTCCACCTGGGCGCGGCCCGGCGCCGGGCCCCACTGGGCCTCGATCTCGGCGAGGTGGGGCTCGCGGCGGACGTGGTCCTCGGCGGTGATGCGGGCCGCGACGTTCCCTGGCTGGCCGAAGCGGGCGGCGTCGCCCTCCAGCACGCGGACCCGCAGCGCCTCGACGCTGTCCGGCACGTCGACCGCGTAGCCCTCCGCCCGCATGGCGCGCAGCGTGTTGAGCAGCGAGCGCCACACGGACAGGAAGGCCGCCGTGCCGGCCGCGCCGGCGTTGGGCGGGAAGTTGAACAGCACGATCGCGACGCGCCGCTCCGCGACGGTCGAGCGGCGGAGCGCCACCTGCTTGGCCACGCGCCGCGCCAGGGCGGCGCAGCGCTCGGGGTCGGCCCGCATCGGGCTCGCGACGCCGGGCGCGGAGGCCCGGCCGCGGCCGCCGAAGACGGTGGGCGCGGTCGAGCCGTCGATCTCGGGGATGGCCACCATCATGGTGGCCTCGACCGGCGACAGGCCGGTGTCGGAGGCGCGCCAGTCCTCGACGGTCTGGAACTCGACCGCCTGGGCCTGGATGCAAGGCACGTCGATTTCGGCCAGCATCGCCTCGGCCGCGGCGGCGTCGTTGTAGGCCGGGCCGCCGACGAGCGAGAAGCCCGTGAGGCAGACGAGGGCGTCCACCGTCGCCCGGCCGTCGGCCATGAAGAAGGCCCGCACCGCGGCGCGGCTGTCGAGCCCGCTGGCGAAGGCCGGCACGACCGCGAGGCCGTGCGCTTCGAGGGCCGCGATGACGCCGTCGTAGTGGCCGGTGTCGCCGCTGAGCACGTAGGAGCGCATGACGAGAAGGCCGACCCGTCCGCCGGCTCCCGTCGCCGGAAGGGCGTCGAGGCGGGTGGCGATGCGGCCCGGCAGGGCCGGGTGGTAGAGGCCGGTGTCGGGGTACTCGACCGGCGCGGGCGCGCCCAGCCGGCCGGCGAGATGCGCGCGCGGGCCGGCGGCGTAGCGGCCGACGAGCAGCCGCACCATGCCGGCGAAGTTCTCCTCCGAGCCGGCGAGCCAGAACTGCATGGCGAGGAAGTAGGCGCGCACGTCCTGCGCGGTGCCGGGCACGAAGCGCAGGATCTTCGGCAGGCGGCGCAGCATCGCCATCTGCTTGGCGCCCGCGTCCGCGTTTCCCGGCCCGCCGCCCTTGCCGGACTTGCCGCGCAGGCGCTTCAGGAACGACAGCATCCCCGAGCTGTTCGTGCCGTCCATCGAGAACCGGCCGACGCGGGTGAGGCGCACGACCTCCCCGGCCGACATGAAGCACACCATGGCGTCGCAGTGGGGGCGCCGCGCCTGGAGGGCCGGCAGCACGGCCTGGATGTGCGGCTCCAGGAACATCATGTTGACGACCACGACGTCGCCCGCCTCGATGTCGGCGAGGCAACGGTCGAGCGAGGCGGGATCGCGGTCCCAGTCGGTGGCGGCGTGGAAGGCGAGGCTGAGGCCGGGGACCTCGGGCCGGAGGCGGCTCTCCGCGGCGGCGACCGCGCCCGCGACGTTGCCGTTCAGCGACAGGATGACGACGCGGACGGGGACCATCTCAGCGGCCTCCGAAATGCGCTTTGGCGTCATACAGCGTCTCCAGCGTGATCTCGGCGAGGCCGCCGAGTTCGGCGAAGGCTTCGGTGTTGCGGCGCGCCTTGCCGCGCACGAAGAAGGGGATCTTCTTCAGCTCGCGCTCGGCGTCGGGGGTCCAGAGGATCTGAGCGGGTTCGCCCTTCTCCCCAACGGGGAGAAGGTGGCCCGACGAAGTCGGGACGAATGAGGGGTTTGAAGCACGCGCGGCGCTTTCCCCCTCATCCTTCCGCTGCGCGGACACCCGGGTCCCATCCCGGCTCGCCGGGATGGGTGCCCGATTCCCCCCAGTGGGGAGGAGGACGGACCCGGCCGCGTGCGAGGCGCCCAGGTGCGAGGCCCCCGCGCCGTCGTGGAACTCGCGGTCCTCGCGGAACATGCCGAGGAGGTGCTCCTCCAGCCCCATCATCAGCGGGTGGACCCAGGTGTCCCAGAGCACGTTGGCGCCCTCGAACCCCATCTGCGGCGAGTGGCGGGCCGGGAAGTCCTGCACGTGGACGGGCGACGAGATCACCGCACAGGCGACGCGCAGGCGCTTCGCCACGTGGCGCTCCATCTGGGTGCCGAGCACCAGCTCCGGCGCCGCCGCCACGATCGCGGCCTCGACCTCAAGCGAGTCGTCGGTGATCAGCGCGTCGAGGCCGAACTCGGCCGCGGCGGCGCGCACCTCGCGGGCCTGCTCGCGCGAATAGGTGCCGAGGCCCACGACCGCGAAGCCGAACTCGTCGCGCGCCACGCGGGCCGCCGCCACCGCGTGGGTGGCGTCGCCGAACACGAAGACGCGCTTGCCGGTGAGGTAGTTGGAGTCGACCGAGCGCGAGTACCACGGCAGCCGCGACCCCGCGGCGAGGGCCGGCGCGGGGTCGACCCCGGCGAGGGCCGCGACCTCGGCGATGAATCGCTCCGTGGCCTTGACGCCGATCGGCACGGTCTCGACTATCGGCTGACCGAAGGTCTTCTTCAGCCAGCGCGCCGCCGTGCCGGCGATCTCGGGGTAGAGCACGACGTTGAAGTCGGCATCGCCGAGCCGCGCCACGTCGGCCGGCGAGGCGCCGAGCGGCGCCACCACGTTCACCGCGACACCCATGCTCTTGAGGAGACGGCGCACCTCCACCACGTCGTCGCGGTGGCGGAAGCCGAGCGCCGTGGGGCCGAGGACGTTGCAGCTCGGGCGGGCGTCGGCGCGCGGCGCGCCGCTCTTCCCCGCCAGCGCGCGGACGAGCGCGTAGAAGGTTTCCGCCGCGCCCCAGTTCTCCTTGCGCTGGTAGGAGTGGAGCTCCAGCGGGATGACCGGCACCGGCAGGTCGAGCGCGCGGGCGAGGCCGCCGGGGTCGTCCTGGATCAGCTCGGCCGTGCAGGACGAGCCGACCAGCAGGGCCTGCGGCGAGAACCGCGCGTAGGCGTCGGCGAGCGTCGTCTGGAACAGCTCGGCCGTGTCGCCGCCGAGGTCGCGGGCCTGGAACGTCGTGTAGGTGACCGGCGGGCGCGCGTCCCGCCGCTCGATCATGGTGAAGAGCAGGTCGGCGTAGGTGTCGCCCTGCGGGGCGTGCAGCACGAAGTGGACGCCCGACATGGCGGTCGCGACCCGCATCGCGCCGACGTGGGGCGGGCCTTCGTAGGTCCAGACGGAGAGCTGCATGGCGCTACACCCTCAGCGCCGCGCGCCGGCGCAGCGGCCGGGCGAAGAGTTCGGCGAGGTCGCCGGCCTGCTCGAAGCCCTGGATGGGCGTGAACAGCAGCTCGATCGACCACTTGGTAGCGAAGCCCTCCGCTTCGAGCGGGTTGGCGAGGCCGAGGCCGCAGACGACGAGGTCCGGCGCGGCATCGCGGCAGCGGTCGAGCTGCCGGTCGACGTCCTGGCCCTCGCTGAGGGGCGTGCCGGCCGGCAGCAGGGCGAGGTCGGCGGCGAGGTGCTGGCGGTGGAGGAAGGGCGTGCCGACCTCGACGGGCCGCATGCCGAGCTCGCGCGACAGGGTGCGGGCGAGCGGGACTTCGAGCTGCGAATCGGGGAAGAAGAAGATCGAGCGACCTTCGAGCCGCTCGCGATGGGGTGCCAGCGCCCGCGCGGCCCGCTCGCGCGGCGCGGCCGTGACGGCGTCGACGACGTCCTGCGGGACGCCGAACCGCGCCGCCGCGGCGGACAGCCACAGCGTCGTGCCCTCGGCGCCGAGCGGCATGGGGGCGTGGAGGCGGGTTGCGCCGCGCTCCTCCAGCCGGCGCGCCGTCTCGGCGAGGAAGGGCTGGGCCAGCAGCATCGCGGTGTTGGGCCTGACGGCCGGCAGCGCGCCGGCCCGGCGCGGCGGCAGGAAGTCGACGCGATCGATGCCCATGGCCGCGAACAGCCGGCGGAACTGGTCCTCGACCACGTCGGCCAGCGTGCCGACGACGAGCAGGCTCGGTGCGGCGTCCATCCCGGCCGCCGGCATCTCGGGAACCAGGGAGGCGAGGCATGCGTCCTCGCCCTCGGTGAAGGTGGTCTCGATGCCGGAGCCGGAATAGTTCAGCACGCGCAGGTCGGGCCCGAAGGCGCGGTTCAGCCGCAGCGCGGCGCGCGACAGGTCGAGCTTGATGACCTCGGACGGGCAGGAGCCGACGAGGAACAGGAGCTTGATGTCGGGCCGGCGCTCCAGGAGCCGCGCGACCACGCGGTCGAGTTCCTCGTTGGCGTCGGCGAGGCCGGCGAGGTCGCGCTCCTCCAGGATCGCGGTGGCGAAGCGCGGCTCGGCGAAGATCATCACCCCGGCGGCCGACTGCATCAGGTGCGCGCATGTGCGCGAGCCGACGACGAGGAAGAAGGCGTCCTGGATCTTGCGGTGCAGCCACACGATGCCGGTGAGGCCGCAGAAGACCTCGCGCTGCCCGCGCTCGCGCAGCACCGGCGCGTCGACGCAGCCGAGCGCGGCCGGGGGGACGGGCGCGTTCATCAGGCGAGGCCCCCGGCGGGCGCGATGCGGGCCGCGGCTTCCACCGGAGTTTCGGGCGGGAGCGATCCGGCCTGGGCGACGTGCGGCCGCGGGGACTCGCGCCGCGCCGCGCGCAGCTTCAGCAGGAACTGCGCGGCGTTGACCGCGTAGGCGGCGTAGCCCAGGAGCGCGACCGTGAACTGGGCGGCGGGGCTGCCGAGGTGGAGCAGCAACATCGCGACCGAAGCGGTGTGGAGTGCGATCACCACCATGCTGACCGCGTCCTCCCAGAAGAAGGCCGGGGCGAACAGGTAGCGGCCGAACACCGCCTTCTCCCAGATCGAGCCGGTGACCATGATGGCGTAGAGCGCCGCGGTCTTGGCGATGACGGAGGCGGTCGCGGCCCACAGCCCCTGGCCCGTGGCGAGGTATCGGCCCACCAGGGCGAGGCTCACCAGCAGCACGCCGAACTGAAGCGGGGCCAGAACGCCCTGCACCAGCGTCCACGGCGTGGCATCCCGGCGGCGGCGCTCGTCCGCGGTGTAGAGGGGCTTCGCCGTGCCGCCGCGCCGCATCCCGCTCCCCTCCCACTCCGCCCGGCTTCGCTGGCCGGAGATTGAGCGTGGGCTCAGCACCTGTCAAGCTGGCTTGACACTTCGGCGGCCGCGGCGCGCGGGCATCCGCTTGACATGAGAGGCCGGCATCGGATCTCTTCGCAGGACGCCGAAGCCCAAAAGTTCCGGCAGATCTCCACGTCGCGGCAGTTTATTCCTCGCTGGTTTCTCCCTTCAGGCTCGATGCCGCGGCCGAGGCCGTGGCGGTCAACCCCGTCCCGAACGAAGGTCCGCTCATGGAGCAGCAGGGCTACAGGAGGCGTCTCGTCTCCCAGGATCGTCCGTTCGCGGGTCGGGAGCACGAGCTGCCCGCCGTGGATCACGCCGACTGGCGGCGCGACCTGCGCCGGACCATCCTGAGCCGGGTGGTGCCGCGCCTGTCCGAGAGCGTCCGGGATGTCGGCGGTGCCGCGACGGCGGACGATGTGGCGCCGCCGCAGGTAGCCGCCTTCTCCGACATGGTGCTGGCCGTGGCCGTGCCGGGCCTCCTC
Source organism: Lichenibacterium dinghuense (assembly GCF_021730615.1). Lineage (NCBI taxonomy): Bacteria > Pseudomonadati > Pseudomonadota > Alphaproteobacteria > Hyphomicrobiales > Lichenihabitantaceae > Lichenibacterium > Lichenibacterium dinghuense. The sequence goes on along the minus strand of NZ_JAJLMN010000001.1, from coordinate 215,556 downwards.
GCGCACGTCGACGCCCTGCGGGCCGGGGGCCTGACGGTCGATGCCGTGGTGCTGAACCTCCTGTCGCCCGCGGCGCGCCGGCTCGGCGACCTGTGGCTCGACGACAAGCTGAGCTTTCTCGACGTCACGGCCGGCCTCGGCCGCCTGCAGGGCGTGATGCGGGCGCTCGGCCCCGACTTCGGCGCCCGCGCGCCCGACAGGTCGGGGGCCAGGCGGATTCTGCTGGCCCCCGTGCCGGGCGAGCAGCACGTCTTCGGCCTGTCCGTGGTGGCCGCCTTCTTCCGCCGCGCCGGCTGGAGCGTCACCTTCGAGCCGCGCATCGCCTTCGACGACCTCCTCACCCTGGTCCGGTGCGAGCGCTTCACCGCGGTCGGCCTGTCGGTCGCCGGCGACAGGTTCCTGGCCGCGCTGCCCGCCCAGGTCGAGGCGCTGCGCCGCGCCTCGCTCGCGCGGGACGTGGCGCTGCTGGCCGGCGGCCCGGCCTTCCTGCTCGATCCCGACCTGCACCGGCGCACGGGCTTCGACGCCGTCGCGCGCGACGCCGCCGATGCCGTGCAGAAGGCGGAGGCGCTTTCGGGGCAGACTGACGCGGATGGGGCAGCGGTCCGGCCGGTTTGACCAAAACGAGGGCTTCGCATTCGCGGCGAGGCCACTTATCTTAATTCGAGGCTCAAGCAGCCCATCGGAGCGGGTGTCGCCTGACCTCCGCGTGAAGGCGAAACTCTTGATCGGCACCTCCGCCCCTCGACATGCGAGCGACGGGTTCCAATCGTCCGACGCCCTGTTGGACGAGCTCGGGACCGAAACTTTCTCGCAGCTCGTCACCGCGAGCAGCGACGTCGCGCTCGTGCTGGACGCGGGCGGGGTGGTGCGCGACGTGTCGGTGGGAGACCCCGACCTCGGAGCCCGCATCGGCCGGAGCTGGGTGGGCCGGCCGCTGATCGACACCGTGACGGTCGAGAGCCGGGGCAAGGCGTCGGCGCTCCTGGCTACCGCGGCCGGCGACGGCCTCGCGTGGCACGAGATCAACCACGGCTTCGAAGGAGGCGATGACCTGCCCGTGCGCTACGTGGCCGTGCGCCTGCCCAAGGACGGCCAGCTCGTCGTGCTCGGGCGCGACCTGCGCGGGCTCGCCCGGCTGCAGCAGCAGCTCGTCGACATCAACCTCACGGTCGAGCGCGACTACGCGCTCTACCGCAGCGCCGAAACCCAGTTCCGGCTGATGTTCCAGACCTCCACCGAGGCCATGCTGATCGCCGACGCCGGGAGCCGCCGGATCGCGGAGGTCAACCCGGCCGGCGAGGACATGCTCCACCGCGTGGCGCGCCGCATCGTGGGCTCGACCCTGGACGAGCTGTTCCACGACGAGAACGCCAACGCCGTGGCGGACTGCGCCGCGGCGGCGCGCGCCCTGGGCCAGTCGTCCTGCGCGAACCTCCGGCTGCGGCTGACCTCGGCCGAGGTGTCGATGGCGGCTTGGCTGCTGCGCGGCGGCGGCCCCTCGCAGCTTCTGCTGCGCCTCTCCCCCGGCGGGGCGGCCCAGGACGGCACCTCCGCGCTCGGCGACGCCTGGGGGGCGCTCAGCCACCTGCCGGAAGCCATGGTGACCGCCACCGGCGACCTCGACATCATCGAGGCAAACGAGGCCTTCCTCGACCTCGTCGACGTCGCCACCGCCAACCAGATCCGCTCCGAGTCGCTGGCGCGCTTCGTCGGGCGCCACGGCGTCGACATGAACGTGCTGACGTCGCGGCTTCAGGACCACGGCGCCATCCGCCGCTACGCGACGGTGCTGCGCGGCCAGTACGGGGCCGTGCGCGACGTCGAGCTCACCGCGGCCGTCTCGGACCGCGACGAGAAGCGCGTCTACGCCTTTCTGTTCCGGCCCGTGGTGGCGGAACGCCCCGTGCTGGGCGACGCACGCCGGCCGCTGCGGCCCGTGAGCGAGATGACGGACCTCGTCGGCCGGGTGCCGCTGCGCGACATCGTGCGCGAGGCCACCGACATCATCGAGGAGCTGTGCATCGAGGCCGCCCTCGCCGTGACGCAGGACAACCGCGCTTCCGCGGCCGAGATGCTGGGGCTGAGCCGCCAGAGCCTGTATTCCAAGCTCCGCCGCTACGGCCTCGGGGACCTGCCGTCGGACACCACGAACGGCACGTGAGGCGTGACCGGCTGCGCCGGGCCCCCTCGCTCGCGATCCGCTTCGCACTGCACCAACACGCTATCGTGATCCGGCGCCGAGGCCTCATCCGGATTGTCGGGGCTCCGACCGGCGCACCCCGGAGTGTCAAGGCAAGTTGACAACATTCCGGGGCTGCACCAGCATGCCGCCATGCGAGACCACTCCGTCCTGGCCCCCGCCGCCGTCGACCGTCCGACCCCGGCGGCAGTGCTGGAACTGCTGAAGCCGATCACTTGGTTTCCGCCGATGTGGGCCTTCGGCTGCGGCCTCGTCTCGGGCGGCCTCACCCTGCCGTCGCAGATCGGGCTGATGTTGGGCGGCGTGGTGCTGGCGGGCCCGCTGCTCTGCGGCGCCAGCCAGGCCGTCAACGACTGGTTCGACCGGCACGTCGACGCCGTCAACGAGCCGAACCGCCCCATCCCCTCGGGCCGCGTGCCCGGCCACTGGGGTCTCGCCATCGCGGTGGTCGCCTCGGCGCTGTCGCTGGCGGTCGCCGCCGCCTTCGGCCGCTGGGTGCTCGTGCCGGCGGCCCTCGGCACGGCCCTGTCCTGGGCCTACAGCGCCCCGCCGCTGCGGCTCAAGGCCAATGGGTGGCTCGGCAACGCCGCCGTGGCTCTGTCCTACGAGGGGCTGGCCTGGTTGGCGGGCGCCGCCGTCGTGGCCGGCACGGCCCCGGACGGCCGGGTGCTCGCGCTGGCGCTGCTCTACAGCCTCGGCGCCCACGGCATCATGACGCTGAACGACTTCAAGTCCGTCGAGGGCGACCGCCGCATGGGTGTGCGGTCGCTGCCCGTGCAGCTCGGCGTCCGGAACGCCGCGCGCGTCGCCTGCGCCGCCATGGCGCTGCCGCAGGTCGCGGTCGCGCTGCTGTTGCTCGAATGGGGCCGCGCGCCCTACGCCCTGGCGATCGCGGCCCTCACCGCCGCGCAGCTCGCCCTGATGCCGCGCTTCCTGCGTGACCCGCGCGGCGAGGCTCCCCGCTACAACGCGTCCGGCACCGGCTTGTCCGTGCTCGGCATGCTGGTCGCCGCCTTCGCGGTGCGCGGCCTGGTGATCGGATGAGCGCCGCCCGCCACCTCGGCTGGTTCGGCGTCGCCCGGCTCGGGCTGGTGCAGGCCTCGCTCGGCGCGGTCGTGGTGATGACCACCACGACGCTGAACCGCGTCATGGTGGTCGAGCTCGCCCTGCCGGCCGTGGTGCCCGGCGCGCTCGTGGCCGCGCACTACGCCGTGCAGGCGCTGCGGCCCCGCTGGGGGCACGGCTCCGACGGCACCGGCCGCCGCACGCCCTGGATCCTCGGCGGCATGGCGGCGCTGTCGGCCGGCGGTGCGGGGGCCGCGGCCGGCGTGGCGCTGATCCCGGCCGCGCCCGCGCTCGGTCTCCTCGCCGCGGCGCTGGGCTATCTTCTGGTCGGGCTCGGCGTCGGCAGCGCCGGCACCGCGCTGCTGACCCTGGCGGCCACGCGGGTCGCGCCGGAGCGCCGCGCCGCTGCGGCCGCGGTGATCTGGATCATGATGATCGCCGGCTTCGCGGTCACGGCCGGCACGGCCGGCGCCTTCCTCGAACCCTTCTCGATGGTGCGCCTCGTGCGGGTCGTGGGGACCGTCTGCGCGCTCGTGCTGCCGCTGAGCGCCCTGGCGCTGCTCGGCCTCGAAGGCCGGGGCGTCCCGATGCCGCGCGGGCCCGCGCCGGCGCGCGTCGCCTTCCGGCCCGCGCTGCGGCAGGTCTGGGCCGAGGCGCCCGTGCGGCGCTTCACGCTCTTCGTCTTCGCGTCCATGCTGGCCTACGGCTCGCAGGACCTCGTGCTCGACCCCTTCGCGGGCCGGGTGCTCGGCCTGACGCCGGGCGAAACCACGAAGCTGTCCGGCCTCCAGCACGGGGGCGCCCTCGCCGGCATGCTGGCCGTGGCGGCGCTCGGCGCGCTCTGGGGCCGGCGTCGCCCCGGGTTCCTGCGCGGCTGCGCGGTGGCGGGCTGCGCGATCTCGGCCGCCGTTCTGTGCGGGCTCGCGGCGGCCGGCGCGATCCCCGGCTTCCCGTTGCGCCCCGCCCTGGGACTGCTCGGCTTCGGCAACGGCACCTTCGCGGTGGCGGCCGTGGGGTCCATGATGACCCTCGCGGGCCGCGGCGCGCCCGATCGCGCCGGCCTGCGCATGGGCGTGTGGGGCGCCGCGCAGGCGCTGGCCTTCGGCGCGGGTGCCGTGCTCGGGCCCGGCCTCGTCGAGGGCGGCACGGCGCTGACAGGCGCGCCGGCGCCCGCCTACGCGGCCGTGTTCCTCGTCCAGGCCCTCCTGTTCCTCCTGTCCGCGCGCCTCGTCGCGTCGGCGGCGCCGGCCGGCGCCGGCGCTGACGCGGGCGAAGCGGCGCTCGTCCCGGTGTCGGCATGACAGCACAGAGCGAGATCTTCGACTGCGTGGTGGTGGGCGGCGGCCCTTCGGGCGCCACCGCGGCCGACGACCTCGCGCGGGCCGGCCGCACTGTCGCGCTGCTTGACCGCGCGGGCCGCATCAAGCCCTGCGGGGGCGCCATCCCGCCCCGCTGCATCGCCGATTTCGCGATCCCGCCCGACCTCCTGGTCGCGCGCATCCGCTCGGCCCGCATGGTGTCGCCCAAGCGCCGCGACGTCGACATGCCGATCGACGGCGGCTTCGTCGGCATGGTCGACCGCGAGCACTTTGACGAGTGGCTGCGCGAGCGCGCCGCGCGCTCCGGCGCCAGCCGCCTCGCCGGCACCTTCGAGGACCTCGCCCGCGACCCCGACGGGACCGCCGTGATCCGCTACCGGCCGAAGGGCGCACCCTCCGGCACGGTCGCGGAAGTCCGCGCCCGCTCGGTCATCGGCGCCGACGGGGCCCGCTCGGCCCTGGCCAAGGCGGAGGTGAAGGGCGGCGACAGCGTCAAATGCGTCTTCGCCTACCACGAGATCGTGCGCTCGCCGGCGCCCGCGGCGGACGACAGCTTCGACCCCGCGCGCTGCGACGTGCACTATCGCGGCGTGGTGTCGCCGGACTTCTACGGCTGGATCTTCCCGCACGGCGACACGACCAGCGTCGGCACCGGCAGCGCCCGCAAGGGCTTCGCGTTGCGCGACGCCGTGGGGCGCCTGCGCGCCGACGTGGGCCTCGGCGGGGCCGAGACGCTGCGGCGCGAGGGCGCCCCCATCCCGATGAAGCCGCTCAAGCGCTGGGACAACGGGCGCGACCTCGTGCTGGCGGGGGACGCCGCGGGCGTGGTGGCGCCGGCCTCGGGCGAGGGCATCTACTACGCCATGCTGGGCGGCCGCCTCGCCGCCGACGCCGTGGCCGAGTTCCTGGAGACCGGCCGCTCCAAGGCCCTGGCGGGCGCCCGCCGCAGGTTCATGAAGGAGCACGGCCAGGTCTTCTTCATCCTCGGCCTCATGCAGGCCGTCTGGTACCGCAGCGACGGCATGCGCGAGCGCTTCGTCAAGCTGTGCCGCGACCCGGACGTGCAGCGCCTGACCTGGGACAGCTACATGAACAAGCGCATCAAGCGCTCCGACCCGATGGCCCACCTGCGCGTGTTCTTCAAGGACATGGCCCACCTGCTCAGGCTCGCGACGCCCTGAGTCGGATCCGGGACCGTCGGACGAGGCTGTCGGGGGCGAGGGACCGTCCACGCCTCGTTCTCCCTCGCTGGGCCCGGGCCTGAAGCTCGATACCGGCCTCCGGCGTGCGGCATCGCTAGTCCGACCCGGACGCGCCGCGCGCTGGCCGCCGGCGCCCGGACCGACCCATGGCCGGCACCTCCTGGGCACGGTCCGGCGCGCCCGTCGGTGATCGTCGAGGCCGCCTTTCGCCTGCGTCGATCCGTCCAAGGTCTCGTCCGGCGAAGCTCAAGACGACAGGCCGGATCTATCGTCGCTGCGATGCAGAACGATCGCCGACACCAACATGGATCAATGTATAGCGCGCGCTGTCGTTTGATTTCAGGGGAACCCGTTCAGTCCCGCGATTGTCTTGACTGCAGCATGGCGCCGATCGGGTGCTGTTGCATTTGCCTGACATCGAGGGAACGATCATGAGCAAGGCATCGATCTTCACGGCCGTCGCGGCGGCCTGTTTCTTCACCGCGGGCGCCGCCATGGCGCAGAGCGCCGGCGGCGGAGCCGGGGGCGCGGGTGGCGGCAGCGGGGGCATGGGCACCGCCACGGGCACCGGCCAGGGCGGCGCGATGACCGGCAGCGGCACCGGCTCTGGCGCGATGATGCAGCAGAACGGCGGAGCCGCCGGCACCGGCACGGGCAACAGCGGCTCCGGCATGAGCGGTGGCAACGCCGGCTCGGGCATGAACGGCGGCGCCGGCATGAACGGCACCGGAACGGGCACCGGCACCGGCAAGTAGCGCGCGGGCTGGCGGGCGACCGGCGCGAGACGGACGCGCCTGTCGCCGCCGGCGCCCGACCTCGTCGCCCCGGCGGGGCGTCGCCCGTCGCCGGCGATCCGCTGTCGCGTGGAGCGCGGCGGGCCTGTAGGATGTCCTCCGACGGGCCGCGAGGCCCGGCCGAGGGCGCCGACCAGGGCCCGCCGCGAGACCCACCCCATGTTCGAAGCCCGGTTCCAGTCCTTCGACGAGAGCGCCGACCCGAGCCAGGGCCCGGCGCGGCTCGCCGCCCTGCGGGCCGAGCTGAAGCGCCGCGGCCTCGACGGCTTCGTGGTGCCGCGCGCCGACGAACACCAGAACGAATACGTGCCGCCCGCCGCCGAGCGCCTCGCCTGGCTCACCGGCTTCACCGGCTCGGCCGGCATCGCCGCCGTGCTGATGGACGAGGCCGCGGTCTTCGTCGACGGGCGCTACACCGTGCAGGTGCGCGGGCAGGTCGACACGGGCGCCTTCGCGCCCGAGCCCTGGCTCGACCACCCGCCCGAGGCCTGGCTCGGCGAGCGGCTGCAAGTGGGGCAGTCGATCGGCTTCGATCCGTGGCTCCACACGCCGGCGCAGGTCGAGCGCCTGAGGCGCGCCGTGGAGGGCGCCGGCGCGACCCTCGTGCCGGTGGACGGCAACCCGGTCGACGCCGTCTGGCCAGACCGTCCCGCCATGCCGCGGGGCGCCGTGACGCTCCACCCGGAGCACCTCGCGGGCCGGGACCGCGCCGCCAAGGTCGCGGCCGTGGCGGGCGAGCTCGGCGAGGGCGAGACGCTGCTGGTCAGCGATCCACACGCAGTCGCCTGGCTGTTCAACATGCGCGGCGCCGACGTGAACCACACGCCGCTGCCGATGAGCTACGCGCTGGTGCCGAAGGCGGGGCGGCCGATCCTCTGGCTCGACGGCGCCAAGCTGTCCAACAGCGTGCGCGACGCGCTGGAGGAGGTCGCAGAAGTCGCGGACCCGACCGGCCTCGTCGCCGCCCTGGAACTGCTCGGGCGGGAAGGGCGGAGCCTGCGTTTCGACGCCGCCACCGTGCCGCACCGCCTCGTCGAGGCGCTGAAGGCGGCGGGGGGGCGGGCGGAGGTCGGCGCCGACCCGATCGCGCTGATGAAGGCGACGAAGAGCGAGGCCGAGCGCCAGGGCTCGCGCGACGCGCACCGCCGCGACGCCGCCGCCTTCGCGCGCTTCCTGCACTGGTTCGAGCGGGAGGCGCCGAAGGGCGGCCTCACCGAGATCTCCTGCGCCGAGGCGCTGGAAAGCTTCCGCCGCGACACCGGCGCGCTGAAGGACGTGTCCTTCCCCTCCATCGCGGGCTTCGGCCCGCACGCCGCCATCCCGCACTACCGGGTCACGCGGTCGTCGAACCTCGCCGTCGGGCCCGGCGTGTTCCTGATCGACAGCGGCGGGCAGTACGAGGACGGCACCACCGACATCACCCGCACGCTCTGCGTGGGCGAGCCCGAGCCCGCCTTCGTGGACGGCTTCACCCGCGTGCTCAAGGGTCACATCGCCATCGCGCGGGCGGTCTTCCCGCCCGGCACCACGGGCGCGCAGCTCGACCCCTTCGCCCGCGCCGCGCTCTGGCGCGCGGGCCTCGACTTCGACCACGGCACCGGGCACGGCGTGGGCTCGTACCTGTCGGTCCACGAGGGGCCGCAGCGCATCGCCAAGACGGGCACGACCCCGCTGGCCGAGGGCATGATCCTGTCGAACGAGCCGGGGCTCTACCGCGCGGGCCAGTGGGGCATCCGCATCGAGAACCTCATCCTGGTCGAGCGCCGCCCGATCCCCGGCGGCGAGCGCCCCATGCTGGGCTTCGAAACCCTGACCTTCGCGCCGATCCAGCGGAACCTGATCGCGCTCGACCTGCTCGACCGCGACGAGGAGGCCTGGATCGACGACTATCACGCGCGGGTGCGGGACGTGGTGGGACCGGCGGTCGACCCCGAGGTCCATGCCTGGCTCGACGCGGCGACGCGGCCGTTGCGGGAAGGGTGAGCCGCGGCGCCCGTGTCCCCTTCTCCCCTCGCGGGAGAAGGTGGCCCGGCGGAGCCGGGTCGGATGAGGGGGCGCAGCGCCGCGCTCGACGATGATTTCTCTGAGCGGATGGCGCCGCGCCAGACCCCCTCATCCGTCAGGCTTCGCCTGACACCTTCTCCCGCCAGGGGAGAAGGCGCCAACCTTGACGTTTCGGGATGTGTGCAATCGTAGTGTTGGAGTGGGAGGACCCGCTCGGGTCCGGCTGCCTCAATACCCCAGCGCGATCCCGTCCTTGCGGTGGTCCGAGCCACCGAACAGCGCGCCGCGGGCCTCGTCGATCATCACGGATTGGCAGCCGCCGATCGGCGTCGTCTGCACCGCGATGACGTGGCCGCGGGCGCGCAGGTTCTCGACGACCTCGGGGCGCAGCGTCGGCTCCACCTGCAGCACGCCCTCGGTCGCGAAGGTGCGCGGCGTGTCGCTGGCGTCCTGCGGGTCGAGGCCGCGGCCGTAGACGTTGCTGAGGAAGTCGACGTGGCCGGTCGCCTGGTACTGGCCGCCCATCACGCCGAAGGGCATCACCGCGCGGCCGTTTCGGCACACCAGGCCGGGGATGATCGTGTGCAGCGGCCGCTTGCCCGGCGCGATCGAGTTGGCGTGGCCGGGCGAGAAGCGGAACGACAGGCCGCGGTTGTGCAGCAGCACCCCGCTCGCCGGCACGTAGATGCCGCTGCCGAAGCTGTTGAAGATCGAGTTGATGAAGGACACGCAGTTGCGGTCGCGGTCCACCACGGACAGGCACACCGTGTCGCGGTGCGGCACCTCGTCGGAGAAGACCGGCGCCGCCGCGCGCTCGCGGTCGATGCGCGGGGCCATGCTGTCGACCCAGGCGTCGGACAGCAGCGCCTCGACCGGCACCGCCACTTGGCGCGGGTCGGCGAGGTAGGTGTCGCGGGCGAGGTAGGCCGCCTTGGTGATCTCGGCGAGGAGGTGGATGCGGTCCGCCTCGGCCTGGGACGCGAGGTCGAGCCGCTCCGCCAGGCGCAGCATCATCAGCGCGATCAGCCCCTGGCCGTTCGGGGGGCACTCGAAGACGTCGTGGCCGCGGAAGCTGGTCGAGATCGGCTCGACGAACTCCGCACGCTGCGCGTCGAAGTCCTCCGCCGCGTGAAGCCCGCCGAGGCTCCTGAGCTTGGCGACGATCCCCTCCGCGACCGCGCCCTCGTAGAAGCCGGCGCGGCCCTCCCGCGCGATGCCGCGCAGCGTCTCGGCCAGCGCCGGCATGCGGAACAGGTCGCCCTCGACCGGCACGCGCCCGCCCGCGAGATAGTGGTCGCGGGCGTCGGGGTCGGCTTCGAGCCGGGCCGTGTTGTTGGCCCAGTCGAAGGCGACGCGCGGCGTCACCCGGAAACCCTCGTCCGCGATGGCGATGGCGGGGCGCAGCAGCTCCTCCAGCGGCTTCGTGCCGTGGTCGGCGTTGAGCCTGACCCAGGCGTCGACGCAGCCCGGCACCGTCACGGCGTGGGGCGAAGTCGGCGCGGGTGCGGTCAGGCCGCGCTCGGCGAAAAACTCGGCCGTCGCGGCGGCCGGCGCGCGGCCCGAGCCGTTCAGCGCCACGGGCAGGCCGCCGCGCGGCGCGTAGAGCGCGAAGCAGTCGCCGCCGAGCCCCGTCATGGCGGGCTCGACCACGCACTGGACCGCCACGGCCGCGATGGCGGCGTCCATGGCGTTGCCGCCGGCCTTGAGGGTCTCGACCGCCGTGAGGGTCGCGAGCGGGTGCGAGGTCGCCGCCATGCCGTTGGAGCCGACGGCGAGGGAGCGGTCGATCGGGTTGAAGGCGCGCATCGGCGAGGGCTTTCCGGGGCGGACAGGGACCGCCGAGGACTGTAGCCGCGGCGGCCGGCCTGTCCAGGCGAGATTGCATGCACATCGGTGCGGGCTCGACGGTGGGCGACGGCGCTCGGCCGCTGTATCCTGCGCTCGCCGGTGGATCGCGCCCGCGGGTCGCCGCCGAATCAGGAGCCGTCCATGAGCCTCGACTCCGTGCGGGCCTTCTTCGCCGCGGCGGCGCCGGACATCCCCGTGCTGGTCACGGAGGCCAGCAGCGCCACGGTGGACCTCGCCGCGGCCGCGCACGGCGTCGAGCCCGCCCGCATCGCGAAGACACTGTCGCTGCGGACCGGCGAGGGCGTCGTCCTGCTCGTCGCGCGCGGCGACGCCCGCCTCGACAACCGCAAGGCCAAGGCCGCCTTCGGCGGCAAGGTCAGCATGGTGCCGGCCGACGAGGTCGAGGCCGTCACGGGCCATCCGGTCGGCGGCGTCTGCCCCTTCGGCCTGGCCAACCCGCTGCCGGTCTTCTGCGACGCGTCGCTGCGTGCCTTCGACGAGGTGGTGCCGGCCGCGGGCGCCGCCAACGCGGCCGTCCGCATCGCGCCGCAGCGCATGGCCGAACTCGTCGGCGCGCGCTGGGTCGACGTGTGCCGCCCGCCCTCCGACGCCTCCGGGGAGACCGTTCCATGACCAGCCTCGCCGACCGCCGCGCGGCCTTCCGCGCCCTTCACCGCGGAGGCTGCTTCGTCCTCCCCAACCCGTGGGACGGCCGCAGCGCGGCCGCGATGGCGAAGGCGGGCTTCCCGGCCCTCGCGTCCACCAGCGCCGGCGCCGCCTGGGCGCTCGGCGTCGAGGACGGTGCGATGAGCGTGGACCAGGTGCTGGCCCACCTCCGCTTCCTGTGCGGCGTCATCGAACTCCCCGTGAACGCGGATTTCGAGGCGGGCTTCGCCGACACGCCGGAGGGCGTCGGCGCCAACGTGGCCCGCTGCGTCGAGACGGGCGTCGCCGGCCTGTCGATCGAGGACCGCGACGGGCAGACCCTCTTCCCGCTGGAGGCCGCCGTGGCGCGGCTCCGGGCCGCCCGCGCCGTCATCGACGCGTCCGGCACCGGCGTTGTGCTGGTCGGCCGCTGCGAGGCCTACCTGATGGCCTCGCTCGACATGGGCGAGGTCCTGCGCCGCCTCCGGGCCTACGCCGAGGCCGGCGCCGACTGCCTCTACGCGCCGGGGCTCCGCACCCTCGACGCGGTGGCCGAGGTGGTCCGCTCCGTCGACAGACTCGTCAACGCCAACCTGACCGCGACGGGCCTGTCGGTCGCCGACATGGCGGGCGTCGGCGTGCGGCGCGTCAGCGTCGGGGCCGCGCTGGCGCAGGCCACCTACGGCGCGCTCGACGGCTACGTGGCGCGGCTCGCCTCGGACGGCCGCCTGCCCTGAGGTCGCGGAACCGCGGGCGACAGGCCGCTTCACGCTGTCGTGAGACGGGTGTGCCGTCGAGGGACGGGACGAGGCTTGGGGTTCATCTCGCGGGCCCGACCTGTTATCTCGGGCGCCGACCCGTCCGCCGCGCCGAGGCCGCGATGATCAGACTGTCCAACGGCCACGTGCTCGACCACGTCGTGTCGAGCGGCTCGCTCGCCTTCGACGGCGGCGGCTGGCCGTGGCAGCGCGCCATGGTTCGCTCCGGCCTGATCCGCCCCGACCTGTTCACCGTCGTGCTCAAGACGCTGACCCGCCAGCCGCGCGAGGGCAACCTCAAGCTCTACAAGCCCTGGACCTGCGTGCGCCTCGTGCCCGGCGGCTCGGTCAACAAGGTGGGCCTCACCAATCCCGGCTTCGACTGGTGGCTCCAGACCGTCGGGACGAGGCTCGACTACGAGCGCGTGAAGACGGCCGTGTCGATCTTCGGCGACGACGACGAGCTCCGCGAGATGGCCGACCGGCTGAACCGCTTCCCGCTGGCGGCGCTGGAGGTCAACCCGTCCTGCCCCAACACCGGCCACGCGCTCGGCAACGCCGGGCAGGTGGTGGCGGGCGTCGAGGCCGTGAAGCGCGTGTCGCGCCACCCCGTCATCGTCAAGGTGTCGACCAGCCAGGACTACGTCGCCATCGCGCGCGGCCTTAAGGGCCTCGCCGAGGCGGTGGCGCTGAACTCCGTCCCCTGGGAACAGGTGTACCCGGACGGGCGCAGCCCCCTGTGGCGGCTGGAGGAGCGCGTCGGCGGGGGCGGGGGCGGCGTGTCCGGCCGGCCCGCGCAGGCGCTGAACTGGCGCGCCGTGCGCGAGATCGCCGACGACGGCGCGCTGCCCGTCATCGCGCCCTCCGTGATGGGCTACGACGACCTCGCCCGCGTGCGCGCGCTCGGCGCCCGCGCGGTCGGCTACGGCGCCATCCACTTCCGCGCACCCTGGCTGCCCACCCGCATCGTCAAGCGCGACCTCGCCGAGCGCGCGGCCGCCCCCAGCACCGAAAGACAGGCCGCTTGAGCACAGAACCCCGCACGATCCGGCTCCGCGCGCCCGACAACTGGCACGCCCACTTCCGCGACGGCCCGATGCTCGACTTTCTCGTGCCGGTGTTCCTCGACAGCGGCTGGCGCCGCCGCATCGTGGCCATGCCCAACATCACGCCTCCCGTGCTGACCGGCGAGCGGGCGGTCTGGTACCGCGACGCGCTGCTCGCCCGCGCGCGCGCGCATGACCCGGCGACGACCTTCGAGCCGGTGATGACGATCCAGATCACGGAATCCACCACGGGCGACACCGTGAGCGAGGCCCGCGCGCTCGGCGTCGGCCTCGGCAAGGTCTACCCCTTCATGGTGACCACGCATTCCGGCAACGGCGTGCAGGACTACGACCGGATCTATCCGGCGCTGGAGGCCGCCGAAGAGGTGGGGCTCGTCGTCCAGTTCCACGGCGAGCACCCGAGCGACGACATCGAGGGGCTCAACAAGGAGGCGGGCTTCACGGCCATCCTCGACCGCATTCGCGCGCGCTTCCCGAAGCTGAGGCTGACGATGGAGCACATCACAAGCCGCGCCGCGGTGGACTGGGTGAAGGCGCAGGACGAGAACGTCGGCGCCTCCATCACGGTGCACCACCTGTTCACCACGGTCGACGACGTGCTCGGCTATTCGAAGGCCAGCGGCGGGCTGATGCGCGTCCACTGCGGCTGCAAGCCCCAGCCGAAGTGGCGCGACGACCGCGCGGCGCTGAACGAGATCGCCCTGTCCGGGCACCCGCGCTTCTTCTACGGCGGCGACGACGCCGCCCATCTGCGACGGCGCAAGGAGAATGAAGGCTCGGCCTGCGGCGTGTGGAACACCATGGCGGCGCTGCCGCTGCTGGTCGACCTGTTCGACCGCGAGAACAAGCTCGACCGGCTCGACCCGTTCCTGTCGGAGTTCGGGGCGCGCTTCTACGGCTACGACGTCAGCGCCGAGAGCCTGACCCTGGTCGAGGAGCCCTGGCGCGTCCCGGCCGAGGTCGAGGCGCCCGGCATGGGCGACACGGTGGTGCCGATGTGCGCCGGCGAGACGCTGAAGTGGCGGGTGCAGGCGTGACGCCCGCGGACCACGCGGCGCGGCGGACCTTCCGCGCGCTGCTCGAGGCGCGCTGGGACGCCGGGCTCTTCGTCTCGGTCGGGCTCGACCCCGACTGGGAGCGGCTGCCCGAGCACCTGCGCGCCGCGGCCGGCCCCGCACCGGACGACGCCGCGAAGGCCGCCGCGGTGGGGCGGTTCTGCGCGGCGATCGTCGACGCCACGGCCGACCTCGCCTGCGCGTTCAAGCCCAACGCGGCCTTCTTCGAGCGCTTCGGCGCGCCGGGCGTGGCGGCGCTGGGCTCGCTCATGCGCCACGTCCGGGCCGCCGCGCCCGCCGTGCCGGTGATCTACGACGCCAAGCGCGGCGACATCGGCTCGACCAACGCCGGCTACGTCGAGGACAGCTTCGACCGGCTCGGCGCCGACGCCATCACGGTCCACCCCTACCTCGGCGCGGAATCGCTCGCCCCGTTCTTGGCGCGGGCCGACCGCGGCACGATCGTCCTGGTGCGCACCTCGAACCCCGGCGGCGGCGAGTTCCAGGATCTCCGGGTCGGCGGCGAGCCGCTCTACCGCGCCGTGGCGCGGCGCGTCGCCGAGAACTGGAACGGGAACGACAACTGCGCCGTCGTCGTCGGCGCCACCTACCCGGCCGAACTCGCGGCCGTGCGGGCGGTCGTCGGCGACATGCCGATCCTGATCCCCGGCGTCGGCGCCCAGGGCGGCGACGTGCGCCTCACCGTCGTGGCGGGCCGCGACGCGCGGGGGCGCGGCATGGTCATCAACTCGTCGCGCGGGATCATCTACGCGTCCGGCGGCGAAGACTTCGCCGCGGCGGCCCGCGCCGAGACGCTCCGCCTCACCCGCGAGATCCAGAGCCACAACCGATGACCGACGCCGACCCGCTCGATCTCCTGCGCGACGCCGGCGCCTTCTACGAGGCGCCGCGCGACCCGGACGGCCGCCGCGCCGGGCCGCTCGTCGGCTACGCCGGCAAGGACGCGGCCGGCCGGCAGTACGTCGGCGACGTCTACGTCAACTTCGCCCGCGCCGAGCGTCGGCCGGCGCTGCTGCAGGTTTTCGCGCGCCGTCTGCTCGCCCTCGCGGCCGAACGGGGCGTCGACGTCGCGAACGCCTCGGGCTTCATCGGCGCGCCCGAGGGCGGCAAGGCCTTCGCCTACCAGCTCGCGCTGGAGGCGGGCCGCGGCTACATCTACCCCGAGAAGAAGGTCACGGCGGCGGCCTCTGCCACGGCGCGGGAAAGCTCCGAGCTGGCCTTCTCGCGCCACGAGCCGGAGGCGGGCGAGCGCTGGTTCATCGTCGAGGACGTGTGCAACAACTTCTCGACCACGGCCAAGCTCGTCGCGCAGATCGAGGGCTACGGGGCGACGGTCGCGGGCATCCTGTGCTTCCTCAACCGGTCCGAGACGGTGGGCGAGGTCTACGAGCCGCGGCCCGGCCGGAGCCTCCCCGTCGTGGCCGTGGTGCGCAAGCCCTTCGGGCAGTTCGCGCAGGACGACCCCGCGGTGGCGGGAGACGTCGCGGCGCTGAACGTCGTGTGGAGCCCGAAGAAGGACTGGCCGCGGCTGGCCACCGCCATGGCGGCGGCCCGGGCCTGAGGGCTGTGCCTCCGCTCAGGCGTGCGCGACGATCAGCGCCACCGCGCCCACGGCGATCGACAGCAGCGTCAGCAGCATGCCGCCGCCCCGGCAGGCGAACATCGGCACGGTGTTGGGCCGGGCGAAGAGGCCCACGGGGTGCAGCAGGCGGCCGATCAGCAGCGCCCACAGCAGCGCCAGCACCAGGCCGTGGCTGCCGCCGCCACCCTCGTAGAGGCCGATGACGATCAGGGCGAGCGGCACGTATTCGCCGAAGTTGCCGTGCGCGCGCACGCGCTTCTGCAGCTCCGGGTCGCCGCCGTCGCCCTCCAGCGTGTGCTTGGTGGTGCGCCCCGCCATGACCCAGCCGGCCAGGACCACGTAGACCAGCGCCAGAACGGCGGCGAAGATGGATGTCGTGACGGGAAACAGCACGCGATTCGTCTTTCGTTTCAGAGGCTCAGCCGCGGGGGCTGCGGCTCCGCTCCAATGCGCGAGCGCGCCGGAAGGTGCACCGCCGCCGGCGTCGGTTGACGCCCCGCAAACCCTTTCCATCCGGCGATGGTGTCCTTTTCCGCGCCAGCGTGGCACAGGGGCGGGCAGTGCCGCCGCGGGACCACGCCATGTCGCTCAAGGGACGATCCATCCTCGACGCCGGGATCTTCACGCCCGACGTCTTCGCCGAACTGGCGGAGCGCACGACGAGGCTCCTCGATGCCCGGCCCGAGCCGATCTTCCGCGACGAGGCCGTGGTGATGCTGTTCTATCAGCCCTCCACCCGCACCCGCATGTCCTTCCAGCTCGCCGCCGTCCGCCTCGGCGCCCAGGTGATCTACACGGAGGACGCCGGCAAGTTCTCCTCCGCGGCTAAGGGCGAGATCCTGGAGGACACCACGCGCATCGTCGGCGGCTACCGGCCGAAGGCGCTGGTGCTGCGCCACCAGGACGAGGACGCCCCCTACGTGGTGGCCCGCAACTTCGAGCGGCTCGGGCTCGACGTGCCCCTGTTCAACGCCGGTTCCGGCGCGGGCCAGCACCCGACGCAGGCGGTGCTCGACCTCTATACCATCCAGCGCGAGCTCGGCCGGACCTCGGACGTGGAGATCGCCTTCGTGGGCGACTGCCGCTACTCGCGCACCGTGCGCTCGCTCGTGACGCTGCTGGCCCAGTGTCCGGGCGCGCGGGTCCACTTCGTGTCGGTGCCGGAGCTCCGCGTCGGCTCCGACGTGCGCGACGCGCTCGACCGCGCGGGCGTGCCCTATTCCGAGACCGACGACTGGTCCGACCTCGTGTCCCGCGTCGACGTGCTCTACATGACGCGTCCCCAGAAGGAATGGTTCACCGACGAGGCGATGTTCCAGACCGTGAAGGACCGCTTCGTGCTCGACCGCGCCATCGCCGAGCGCATGCGGCCCGAGGCGCGCATCCTCCATCCGCTGCCGCGCAACGAGGAGATCGCGCTCGACGTCGACCCGCTGCCGCAGGCGGCCTATTTCCGGCAGGCCGACTACGGGCCGCCGCTGCGCACCGCGCTGTTTCAGATGGTGTGCGGCTGACCGCACCGGAAACGAAACGCGGCGCCGCCCGTTCCATTGTCAAAAGCTACACACCACCCGCGAGGGAACCGCCAGGATGCCGCCCAGCCCCGACGCCAAGGTCGCGACCGACCCCAAGAACCTGCCCCGCGTCGTGGTGATCGGCGCCGGCTTCGGCGGCCTGTCGGTCGCCCGCGGCCTGAACCTCGCGCCGGCCTTCGTCACCGTGATCGACAAGACCAACCACAACCTGTTCCAGCCGCTGCTGTACCAAGTGGCGACGGCGGCGCTCGCGCCGTCCGACATCGCCGTGCCGGTGCGCGGCCTGTTCACCGACATGCCGCGCGTCGGCACGCTGATGGGCGAGGTCGAGGGCGTCGACACCGAGAACAAGCTGGTGCGCGTCAAGGGCGTTCCCGAGATCCCCTACGACTACCTCGTGCTGGCGACGGGCTCGGTCTATTCCTGGTTCGGCCACGACGAATGGGCAGAGCACGCCCACGTGCTGAAGACGCTCGACCAGGCGCTGGCGCTGCGCTCGTCGCTGCTGGCCGCCTTCGAATGGGCCGAGAGCCGCACCGATCCGAACGAGATCCGCAAGCTCCTGACCTTCGTCGTGGTGGGCGGCGGGCCGACCGGCGTCGAGATGGCGGGCGCCATCGCCGAACTCGCCCATTCCACTCTCGCGCGCGACTTCCGCCGCATCCAGCCCACCTGGGCCCGCATCGTCCTCTGCGAGGGCGGCCCCGGCCTGCTGGCGGGCTTCCCGCAGCACCTGTCGGACTACGCGCGCCGGCACCTCGAGGACCTCGGCGTCGAGGTCAAGACCGGCTGTCAGGTCGACACGGTCGATCGCGACGGCGTGATCGCGGGCGGCGAGCGCATCCTGTCGGCCAACGTGCTCTGGGCTGCCGGCACGGCCGCCACGCCCGTCGCCGACTGGGTCGGCGGCCAGAAGGGCCGCGGCAACGCCGTGATGATCGACGAGCATTGCGCCGTGATCGGCCAGAAGGACGTCTACGCGGTCGGCGACTGCACCTACATGGAGCACGACGGCCGGCGCCTGCCGGGCGTCGCCCCCGTGGCCAAGCAGCAGGGCGAGCACGTCGCCAAGGTGCTGATGCGCCGCCTGATCGGCGAGCCGCTGCCGCCGCCCTTCAAATATGACGACCAGGGCCAACTGGCCATGGTCGGGCGTTCCGCCGCCATCGCCGACCTCGGCAAGGTGAAGATGACCGGGGTGATCGGCTGGCTCCTGTGGAGCGTCGTCCACCTGTTCTTCCTGATCGGCGCGCGCAACCGGCTCACCGTCTACCTGAACTGGGTCTGGGCCTGGATCACCTACGGCCGGGGGGCCCGCCTCATCACCTCCATCCGTCCGGAAACCCGGCAGGAGTTCGGCTACCTCGACGGCATCGCCGACCACCGGGCCATGCTGAAGGTGGACTGACGCTCCGCGCTTCAGTGGAAGCCGGCCTGCACGGCCGGCGCGCTGCCCGGGATGACGGCCGACAGGGAGGCCGTCCGGGTCGGCTTCGCCGCAGCAGCGACGCTCGGCTGCGCGGCCGGCTTCGGGGCCGCCGCCGCGGCGACGGGCCGCGGCGCGCGCGGGCGGGGCTCGGGCGCCCGCTCCGACGCGGCGATGGCCTTCGGGGCCGGAGCGGTCCTGGCCGGCGTGGGCGCTTTCGGCGCGGCGGGGGCCGCGACGGCGGCTTCGTGTTTCTCCGCCCTGGCGACCCGCGGCGGAGCGACCGGCTCGGCCCGCTGCGCCGCCTCGCGCCGCGGCGCCGCGGGGATCGGCGCGGACGCGCGGGGCGCGGGATAGCTCGCGGGCGGCGGGGCGGTCGGCGCCGCCGCGACGGCGACCGGCTTCGCCGGTGCGGCCTTGTGGGCCGCCGCCGCGCGCGGATGTCGGACCTTGGCGGGCGCCCGCGCGGGCGCCTCCTCGGCGGGCTGGGCCGCCATGTGGTCCGTGGACAGGTATCCCTTGAGCCGGCACAGCATGTCGCAGTCGCCGGCCTCCTGGGCCAGCGCCGGGCCGGCGAGCGACAGAGCCAGGGCCGCGATGGCGGAAAGCTGGAAGAGCCTCATGGCGTGTCGGTCCGTCCGTCCTGGTTCGCGATCCGACCGACTTGACCGTCGAACTGGTTAAGACGGCCTCAAGCCGCTCTGCGGCCCGTCGTCTTTCTGTCCCCCCATGGTGCGGACGCGCTCGTCCAGCGTTTCCAGGGCGCGTTCGAGGAGGGCCGTGGCGGCCGCGCTCCGCGTCCGCGCCGCCATGGCGATGGTGGCCGCGATGATCTCGCCCAGAGCGTCGAACTCGGCGCGGCTCGCGAGGGGGCGCTCGGCCCCGGTGCCGTTCGATCGCCCGTCGACCATGGCGCTGCCCTCCCAGGTTGTGAGCGCTATGTAGGTTCGATGGCGCGGAGCGGCAACGGACGTCGTGCCCATCCACCCGCATCCATCGGAGGTCGGTCCGACGCCGGTGTTCACCATCGAGACGTCCGGGCTCGAAACTTGAACGTCGCCGTTGCGTTGTGGATGTGCATCGAACGTTCGGAGCACAACCCATGAAGATCATCGCCACTCTCGCCGCAGCGACCATCCTCGGTCTCGGATTCGCCGGCGCCGCCGAAGCCATGCCCGTGGGCCCGGCCGGCATCGCGCAGGCCCCCGTGATCGACGCCGCCGTCGTGGTCACGAAGACCGTGCGCCGGGGGCCGTTCGGCGGTCGCACCGTCGTCAAGAAGGTCATGCGCGGCGGGCCCATGGGCCGCACCGTCACGACGACGCGCACCGTCCGCTGACCTCGGTCGGGGCGCGCGCCTTTTCGGCGGCCCCGATCGAAATCGTCTTTTCCCCCGTTTGTCTGGGGGCACCGGCAGACGCCGGTGCCCCTTTCGCGCATGCCGAGGGCCGCGACCATGACGACCATCGAAACGCCCCTGCGCCGGGATGCCTTGGCGGGTGAGGGCGACGGCTCGGTGCCGGCCCAGCGCCAGCGCAACGCGCGGCTGATCCTGTCCGCGGTGCTGATCGGGCTCGGCGCCTGGACCATCCACGACTTCCTGCCCGCGCTCGCCTGGGCGGCGGTGCTGTCGATCGCCTTCTGGCCGCTCTACGAGAAGGCGCTGCGGCGCTTTCCGCCCGGCAAGCACAACGTCCTGCTGCCGGGGCTCTTCACGCTCGGGGTCGGCCTGCTGTTCGGCCTGCCGCTGGCCGTCGTGCTGTTCGAGGCCGTGCGCGAGGCGCATTCGGTTCTTGACCTGTACCGGCAGGCGACCACATCCGGCATCCCGGTACCCGAGTTCGTCTCGCACCTGCCCTTCGGCGCCGACGCGGTGACGCATTGGTGGCAGGACAACCTCGCCGGCGGATTGCAGACCCATGGCCTGGCGGAGCGGGTCAACAAGGCCAAGGCCGCCGAGATCGGCCGCACGGTCGGCGGCCAGGTCGTGCACCGCACCGTGCTGTTCTTCTTCGCCCTGATGACGCTGTTCTTCCTGTTCAAGGAGGGCGACGACGTGGTGCGGCAGTGCCTCGACGCGAGCAACAAGGCCTTCGGCGCCAAGGGCGAGCGCGTCGCCCGCCAGATGGTGGCCTCCATCCACGGCACGGTGGACGGCCTCGTGCTGGTCGGCCTCGGCGAGGGCTTCATCATGGGCATCGCCTACGCCTTCGCGGGCGTGCCCCACCCCATCCTGTTCGGCGCGCTCACCGCCGTCGGCGCCATGGTGCCCTTTGCGGTCACGGTGGTGTTCCTGATCGTCGGCGCGGTGCTGGTGGCGAGCGGCTCGGTGGTGGCCGCCATCCTGATCGTGGTTGGGGGCAGCGTGCTGGCCTTCCTGGCCGACCACCTGATCCGCCCCGTGCTGATCGGCGGCACGACGCGCCTGCCGTTCCTGTGGGTGCTGTTCGGCATCCTCGGCGGTGTCGAGACGTGGGGCCTCGTCGGGCTCTTCGTCGGCCCGGCCCTGATGGCCGCCATCGTGCTGCTGTGGCGCGAATACACCGAGGGGCGCCGGCCCTACGGCAAGGGGCCCGAGGCGAGGCCGGAGTCCCGCCCGGCGGCAGCCCCCAGCCTGGCCCGCCAGAACTGACGGTGGCCTATGCGGCGCCCTCGACGATGACGACCTCCCCGATGCCGGCCGGCTTCCGCACCGCGACGGCGGCCTGGTACTCGGGGGAGTGATAATAGGCGAGCGCCGCCTCGTAGGACTCCGCCTCCAGCACCACGTTGCGGGGCCGGCCCTCGCCCTCGACGGCGACGCTGCGGCCGCCGCGGGCGAGCGGCACGATGCCGTATTTCCGCATCGCCTCGCTCGCCATCGCGGCGTACCTGCCGTAGGCGTCCGGGTCCGTCACGGTCATGCGGACGATGATGTAGGCTTTCGGCATGGATGCGGCGTCTCCCCGCCCCGGCGGGTCAGCGGGGCGGGTCGAGCTTAGGCCGTCGCCGCGCGGGGCGGAAGCCGCTCACATCACGACGACGCGCGTGCCGACCCGGACCCGGTCGTAGAGGTCGGTGACGTCCTCGTTGCGTAGCCGGATGCAGCCGGACGACACGTTGGTGCCGATCGTGTCCGGCTCGTTGGTGCCGTGGATGCGGTAGAGCGTCGAGCCGAGATACATCGCGCGCGCGCCGAGGGGATTCGCGATGCCGCCGTCCATGTGGTGCGGCAGGTCCGGCCGGCGGCCGAGCATCTCCGCGGGCGGCGTCCAGTCCGGCCACTCGGCCTTGCGCGTGATCGTGTGGGCCCCCGACCACAGGAAGCCCGGCTTCGCGACGCCGATGCCGTAGCGCAGCGCGTGGCCCGCGCCTTCGACGAGGTAGAGGAACTTGGCGCTCGTGTCGATCACCACGGTGCCGGGGGCCTGCCCGCCCGCGTAGGCGACCTCCTGCCGGCGATAGATGGGGTCGATCTCGGCCCGCGGGGGCTCGACCGAAGCGTAGGCGGCCGGCGCGTAACCCGCGGGAGGGTACGCCGCGGGGGCGGCGCGGCGCCCGTAGCCGTAGGACTGCGGCCCCGCCGCGCCGAACCCGACGCTGTCGTAGCCGCGCGGGGCGCGGGCGCGATAGGCCGGGGCGGCGTAACCGGCGCCGTATCCCGCGGTCTCGGGCGGCCGGGCGTGGGTCGCGAGCGCGCTGCGGCCGTCGGGGCCGTCCACCGGGGCGACGCGCGCCGGGAAGTAGGGCGGAGGGATGCGCGGATGTGCGACGGGGCGGCTCTCGTTGCCGGTGATCATGTATTGCAGCGTGCCGCCGCCGTAGTCGCCCTGCGGGGGCGGGGGCTCGGTGCCCTGCGACCAGGCGATCGGCGTCTGCTCGTCGGGGTTGGGGATGTAGACGTCGACGCCGGTGCCCGGCCCGATGCCGGGGATGCCCACGGCGTGGGGCACGTATTGGCCCGCGCGGGCCGGGCCGGGCGCGGCGGCCGACAGCGCCGTCAGGCCCAGCAAAACCCAGCCGCTCGAAACAGCGAAACGCTTCATCGTGGATCGTCCGGAGTGAAGGGGAGATCTTCCAGATCCAGACAATACACCTCGAATGCCGCGCAGTATTAACTATCCCGGACCATGGTTACGGAGCCGATAAACTGAATCGAAGGCTAAGCGACGTGGTCAACGCCGGGTAAAGCGACGGGGCGGCGCCAGCGCGCCGGCAGGTGGTCGAGCGCGAGGCTGCGCAGCCCCGCGAGGTCGAAGGCGCCCGCGACCGCGCCGTAGACCAGCGCGCCGGTCGAGACCTCGACGAGGAGGGTCAGCAGGCCCGGCGCCATGCCCCGCAGCGGCAGCACGGCGCCCGCCATGGCGAGCGAGCCGAGCAGGGTGACGGCGAGGTCGCGCGGCGCGGGCCAGGAGGCGCCGACCAGCGAGGCGGCGCCGATCAGCGCCAGCAGGCCCGAGCCCAGCGCCGCCGACAGGGCCACCGCGTAGCCGATAGCGCCGGCGCCCGCCGGCATGGCGAAGCTGAGGCCCACGTTGGCCAGCGCCGCCACGCTGGCGGTGGCGATGAGGGGCCGCGTGCGCTTGCGGATCTGGAACACCGGGTGCACCGCGTAGTGGATCAGCGGGTAGCAGAAGAAGCCTGGCAGCAGGTAGGTGAAGAAGTCGGCGAAGGGGCCGCGGAACTCCGGGGGCACCACGAGCTGCTGGAACGACGGCAGCACCAGGTAGGCGCCCACGCAGGTGGGCGCCAGGATCGCCACCACCACGCCCATGTTGCGGCCGATCTGGCGCGCCGAATGGGCGGGCCCGTGCGTCTCGTCGCACCGCACGGCGATCTGGAACAGCAGCACGTCGAGCGTCGAGCCGATCGCCAGCACGACGCGGATGCCGAGGTCGTAGGCGAGCGAGAACTGCCCCGACTCCGCGAAGCCGAAGCGCTGCGCGATCAGCGCCCGGTCGATCAGCGGGATCACCTGGTAGAGCATGTTGGCCATGACGATCGGCAGGGCGTAGCGCAGCGCCTGCGAGGCCAGGCCGCGTTCCGCCGCGCGCGGGCCCAGTCCGCCGTCGGTCAGCGCGTGCCGCGACAGGAGCAGCGAGCCCGTCATCGACAGGCATAGCCCGACCAGGGCCATCACGGCCGAGCCGGACCACCACGCGCCCCCCACCGTGAGCACGAGCGAGAGCAGGTTCTTGCCCATGATGATGCGGGCGTAGAGCCCGTCCATGAAGCGGGCGCGCACCAGGGCGGTGTTGTAGTCGAACAGCCCGTTCGCCACCGCGGCGCCGATCGCCAGCGCCACCAGCGGGCGGGTCAGGGGCACCTCGATCCCGCTCAGCAGGAACAGGATCGTGACGGCGCTCAGCGCCAGGATCAGCACGGCGAAGCTCGTGTCGAGCGTCGCGCGCAGTTCGGGGCGCTCCAGCCGCACCCGCTCGGAATAGAAGCGCGTGGCGGCGAGCCGCAGCCAGTCGAACATCAGCGTCTGGACCACCTGGCCGACCGCCAGCGCGAGCGCCATCCGGCCGTATTCGGCGGGCCCGAGGAAGCGGGCCAGCAGCAGGCCGATGACGAAGTTCATCAGCGTGTTGCTGATGAAGGGCAGGATGATCTTCATGAGGCCGTCACGGACGCGCGGAACGCGCTCCGCCGCGCCCAGCGTGGACCGCGGCGGTCAACAAAGCGTGTCAGGGCGCGGGATGCGGCTCGATCGCGCCGTTCAAGCTCAACCTGTCGACGAGGCCGGGCAGAACATGCGCCAGCAGGCCGGACAGCTGGTCCGGCTGCACGCCGTAGCTCTGCGCCATCTCGCCGAGCCGGCCGTGGCCGATCGCCTGCGCGATCCCGTCCGCCGTGATGGGCTGGTTGGGACCGGCGCCGAGCCAGGACTGCACTTGGTCCCCGTAGCCCGCGCCCTGCAGCTTCGCCACGATGCCCTGCAGGCCGCCGGCCTGCTGCAGCGCCTGCTGGGCCATGGCCTCCGCGCCGCCGTGCTGCTCGACGAAGTCGCCCAGCATGTTGCCGAGATTGCCGAAGATGCCCATGGCCCGCCACCCGCTTCGCCCCGTGCGGAGGTTCTAGGGCCGAAGCGGACGGCGCGCAAACGCGCGTGCGGCGCCTCCGTCATCCCTGCGCCAGCGCGGCCAGCACCTTGTCGCGCGTCAGGGGCAGGTCGCGCAGCCGCACCCCGATCGCGTCCGCGACCGCGTTGGCGATCGCCGCGCCGGTCGGGCCCTGGCCGCATTCGCCGCAGCCCAGGAAGGGTTCCCCGGGCCGGTCCATCAGGTGCACCTCGACGCTGTCCGGCACGGCGTCGAAGCGCAGGATCGGGTAGGTGGCCCAGTCGACCGAGCCGATCCCGGAGGCGTCGAAGGCCACCTCCTCGAACAGCGTCCAGCTCATCGACTGCAGGACGGCGCCCTCGATCTGGTTGCGCAGCCCGTCCGGGTTGACGACCTGCCCGCCGTCGACCGCCGCCACGGCTCGGGCGAGGCGCACGCGGCCGGTGTCCGGGTCGACCTCGCACTCCACCGCCAGCGCGCAATAGGCGGCGAGGTTCTTGTAGCGCGCGAAGGCGAAGCCGCGGCCCGTGCCGGGGGGCTTCGGCCGCGCCGCCCAGCCGGACGCGTCGCGCGCCTTCTCGACCACAGCCACCGCGCGGGGGTCGGCGAGGTGGCGCAGCCGGAAGGCGATCGAGTCCTGGCCCGAGCCGCGCGCCAGCTCGTCCATGAAGCTCTCGATCGAGAACACGTTGGCGTAGGCGCCGAGCGCCCGCATGGCGGACACGCGGAGCGGCATCTCGGGCACGAAATGATGCACCACGCGGGCGTTCGGCAGCGCGTAGATCGGCAGCGCGTTGCGGTCGCCGCCGCCCTCGGGCTGCGGGATCGGCTTCGGCTCGGGCGGTGCGAAGGGCTCCGCGAGGAGTTGGGCGCAGAGCAGCGCGCCGGCGCCGCCGGGCCGCATGTTGTGGGTGTTGCTCCACACCGCGTAGGACCAGTCGGCGATGCGCCCGTCGGCGCCCAGCGCCGCCTCGGCCCGCGTCGCCATGGCGGGGCCGAAGGGCTCCCACGCCGCCTCCTGCTCGCGCATCAGCTGCAGCCTCACGGGGCGGCCCGGCAGGGCGCGGGCGACCAGCGCCGCGTCGCCGGCCGCGTCGTCGGCGCCGTTGTGGCCGTAGCAGCCCGAGCCCTGCGCGTGTACGCAGCGCACGCGCGCCGGATCCATGCGCAGCATCTCCGCGATGGCGGCGCGGTCCGGGAAGACGCCCTGGGTGTGGGTCCACACCGTCAGCCCCTCGCCGTCGAGGCGCGCCACCGCGCAGGACGGGCCGACCGAGCCGTGCGCCTGGTAGGGCCGCGAATATTCGGCCGCGAAGCGGCGCAGCCCATCGCGGGGCGGCGGCGCGCCGCGGTCGAGGATCACCGTGTCGCGCGACGGCAGGGCCTTGATGGCCGCCGCGGCGGGCTGCTCGACGGGGATGGGCGGCGCGTCGGACCAGCGCGCCGCGGCGGCGAGCCGGCGCATCGCCTCGACGGCGCCCCACTCGGTCTCGGCCGCGACGGCCAGGAAGGAGCCGTCCCGCACCACGGCGACGACGCCCGGCGTCTCCCGCACGGCGCCGTCGTCGAGGTCGAGCAGCGTCGCGCCATAGGCCGGAGGGCGCACCACGCGGGCGTGGAGGAGCCCCGGCGGGCGCAGGTCCTGCACGTAGATGGCGCCGCCCGTGACCTTGGCCGGGATGTCGAGCCGCTGCACCGGCCGGTCCACGACCTCGTAGGCGGCTGGCGCCTTTAGGGGCGGATGCGGCGTCGCCTCGACGTGGATCAGCGTCGCCGACACGAGGTCCCCGTAGCCGAGCCGCCGCCCGTCCGGCGTAACGACGGCGCCGCCGGCCGTGCCGAGCCCGTCCGCGGGCAGGCCCCAGCGCGCCGCGGCCTCGCCGACCAGGATGCGGCGCACCTCCGCGGCCGCGGCCCGGATAGCGCTGCCGCTGTCCTGCATGGAGTGGCTGCCGGCCGTGTAGCCCTCGTCCGGCGTGACGCCGGTGTCGGCCGTCCGGATCGACACGCGGTCCAGCGGCAGGTCGAGCTCCTCGGCGGCGAGCTGGGTCAGGGCGGTCGCGATGCCCTGGCCGAGTTCGGCCTTGCCGGTGAACACCAGGGTGCGGCCGTCGGGCTCGACCCTGATCCAGCTGTCGAGAAGCGGCGTCTTCTTGAGGCTGCCGGGCAGGTCGCGCACGCCGGTCGCGCCGCCGTTCTCGCCCTCCGGCTCCGTGGCGCCGGCGGGGCTCAGCGCGAAGCCGAGCACCAGCGCGCCGGTGCCGGCGAGAACGGCACGGCGGGTGAGGCGCGGGCTCATCGCGCGTCCCCGACCCGGACCGGCGCCGCGCCCCGCATCTCGTCGGCGGCGCGGCGCACGGCGCGCAGGATGCGCATGTGGGTGCCGCAGCGGCACAGGTTGGTCTGCAGCGCGGCGCGGATCTCGGCGTCGGAGGCGTCGGGCTGCCGGTCGAGCAGGGCCTGCGCCTTCATCATCATTCCGGGGATGCAGTAGCCGCACTGGGCGGCCTGCTCGGCGATGAAGGCGCGCTGCATCGGCCCCGGCGCCGCGGCGGTGCCGAGCCCCTCCAGCGTCGTCACCCGCTTGCCGTCGAGGGCCCCGACCGGGACGACGCAGGACATCACGGCCCGGCCCTCGACGATCACCGTGCAGGAGCCGCACTGGCCGAGCCCGCAGCCGTATTTGGCGCCGTCGAGCGCGAGGTCGCCGCGCAGCCAATAGAGCAGGGGCGTCGCCGGGTCGGCCGCGACGGCGTGCGGCGTGCCGTTCACCGTGATGGTGGTCATCGGGCGATCCTCACCTCCGCGTCGGGCGGGGCCGGGCCGGCGCCGTCGCTGGCCACCAGAGTGGCGCCCCGCGCCCGCGCGCGCCGCACCGCGGCGTCGAGGTCGGGCCAGGGTTCGGCACGGGCGACGTCGGCCCGCAGGTAGCGGAGTAGGGCGACGAGGTCGGCGTCGTCGAGCGCGCCGTCGAAGCCGGGCATGATCGAGCCCGGCGCGCCGGGCGGCGCCGCGAGGCCGTGCAGCGTGACGGTGACGACGTTGGACGGGTCCGGCGCGCGCAGCGCCGAACTCAGCGCGAGATCCAGGCCGCCGTAGGGCAGGGGCCTACCCGAGGCGTGGCAGGACGCGCAGGCGCCGGCGTAGAGGGCCGCGCCGCGGCCTCCCGCGGCGTCCGACACCGCGACCTGGCCGCCGGCGCTCGCGGGCGGCAGTGGCGCCGCGGCCTGCGGAGCGTCGGCTGGCCGCGACTCGGGGCGACCCATCAGCGACACGAGGTAGACCGCCATGGCGCGCGCCTCCGCGTCGGAAACGGTGCCGAGC
The DNA here is from genome assembly GCF_021730615.1 of Lichenibacterium dinghuense. Classification (NCBI taxonomy): domain Bacteria; kingdom Pseudomonadati; phylum Pseudomonadota; class Alphaproteobacteria; order Hyphomicrobiales; family Lichenihabitantaceae; genus Lichenibacterium; species Lichenibacterium dinghuense. The sequence goes on along the minus strand of NZ_JAJLMN010000001.1, from coordinate 187,664 downwards.
TCGGCCGTCACCAGCGCCATCGGCCCGCGCGCCGCGCCGTGCTCGGCCTGCCAGCCGTGGTGGAGGTAGAAGGCGAGGCTGTCGACCGTCCAGGGTAGGGGCGCCGGCGAGGCCGCGTTCAGCGCGTAGGCGTTCCAGCCCTCCGCCATCCCGCCGCCGAGGTGGTGGCCCGCCTTCTCCTCGCCCAGCACGCCGTGCGGCGTGTGGCAGGCGCCGCAGTGGCCGAGCCCCTCGACCAGGTAGGCGCCGCGGTTCCACTCCGGGCTGCGCGCGGGGTCGGGCGCGAAGGCGCCGGCGCGGAAGAACAGGAGGTTCCAGCCCGCCATCACCGGGCGCAGGTTCAGCGGGAAGGGCAGGGCGGGCGGGCGCACCGCCGCGGCCGACGGGCGGCGCGTCATCAGGTAGGCGTAGAGCGCCGCGTCGTCGTCGTCCGTGACCCGCGTGTAGTGGTTGTACGGGAAGGCCGGATAGAGGTTTCGGCCTTCGCGGTCGACGCCGTCCCGCATGGCGCGGCGGAAGGCGGCCTCGCTCCAGCGGCCGATGCCGGCCTCCGGGTCCGGCGTGATGTTGCTGGCGTAGATCGCCCCGAAGGGCGTCTCGACCGGCAGGCCCCCGCCGAACGCCGGGCGGCCCGGCGCGCTGTGGCAGCCGGCGCAGTTGCCGAGCGCCGCCAGCGCGGCGCCGCGCTTCACCGCCGCGGGGTCGAAGCTCGACGCCGCGGGCCGCTCGACCGGCGGGATCGCCGGATGCCAGGCCAGCGCCGCGAAGGCGGCACCGCCGGCCGCCACGGCGACGCCGAAGGCGATGAGGATGCGGGACGCGACCATATCACCCGTTCCCGACCGCGGGCCACCGGTCGGCCGGCAATCGTCGGACTAACGATCGCCGCGCGCCGTGGCGGAAAGCGGGCGAACCGCCCTCCGCATCGTTTCCGCGGGGCGACCCCGCGCCGCGGCGGCCGATCCCGCTCAGCCCTCGCCGGCGGCGGCCCGCTTGTGGGCCAGCAGCGCCATGAGGCGGCGGTCGCGCCACAATTGCCGTTCGGCGAGGCCGGCGCGGGGCAGGCGGGCGGCGCGGTCCGCCTCGACCCCGTCCATCACGGGGCCGGCCCAGTCGACGCGGCGCTGCATCGAGGGGAACATGCGCTCGTACATGCCCCCGTAGCGCTCGGCATAGTCGCGCACGCCGCCCGGCGCGTTGAGGTCGATCGTCTCGAACGGCCCCATGAAGCTCCAGCGTAGGGCCAGCCCGTCGCGGAGGCCGGCGTCGACGTCCTCGGCCGAGGCGATGCCGTCGGCGACGAGACGGAAGCACTCCTCCAGCAGGGCGCCCTGCAGGCGGTTCATGATGAAGCCGTCGACCTCGCGCTTCATCACCAGCGGGCTCTGCCCGCAGCCGCGCATGAAGGCCGCCGCGCGCTCCATCGTTTCGGGCGCGGTCCAGCGCGAGGGCACGACTTCGACGGCCGGCACGAGGTAGGGCGGGTTGATCGGGTGGCACACGAGGCAGCGCGCGCGGCCCGCCACGTGTTCCTGGAAGGCCGAGGGGAGCAGCGCCGAGGTCGAGGAGGCGAGCGTCGCCGCGGCGGGCGCCAGCCGGTCGAGCTCGGAGAACAGCGCGCGCTTGACCTCGACGCGCTCGGGCGCCGACTCCTGCGCGTGCTCGACGCCGTCCAGCGCCTCGGCGAGGTCCGCGTGCGCGGTGAGCCGCGCGCGGACCGCGGCCGGCTCGGCGCCGCCGAGCAGGCCGTGCGCGGCGAGGTCGGGCAGCACGCCCTCCGCGAAGGCGAGGGCCGCGGGCACGGCGGCGGGGTCGCGGTCCCACAGGCGGACCTCGTGGCCCGCGCGCGCGAAGCTGATGGCCCAGGCGCGGCCGACCAGCCCCGCCCCGATGATCGCCGTCCGCATGCCGCGCCCCTCCGCCCGCGCCGGGTCTGCCGCCCGGCCGCGCCCCGAGGAGACGCGGGCCGGTGGGCGCGGTCAACCGCCGTTTACCTCCCGTTGACCATCGGCTGTTTAGGTTCTGTTCTCATCAGGACGGCGAAGGGAGCCAAGGTCATGGGCGATACGGTCGGCATCGCGGGGGAGCGGATCCGCTCCTTCATCGAGCGCGTCGAGCAGATCGAGGAGGAGCTCAAGGCCCTCAACGAGGGCAAGAAGGAGGTCTTCTCCGAGGCTAAGGGCGAGGGCTTCGACGTCAAGGTGCTGAAGGAGATCCTCAAGATCCGCAAGCAGGACAAGGACCAGCGCGACGAGCAGGAATCGCTGCTCGACCTCTACATGCGCGCCATGGAGGAGGGCGAGGAGCCGATGAAGAAGGCGGCCTGAAGCGGCGCCGCCACGGGCGTGGGGCCCTGCCCCGCGCCCCGCGAAGGGCGAGCGGCCTTTCGAAACCGAACTTTCGCGTTTCCCCATGACGGGCGGATCGGCTACCAGCACCGCATGCAGCCGATCCTGTCGATCTCGAATCTGACCAAGTCCTACGCGACCGGCTTCCAGGCCCTGAAGGGGATCGACCTCGACGTGCGCGAGGGCGAGATCTTCGCGTTGCTCGGCCCCAACGGCGCCGGCAAGACGACGCTGATCTCCATCGCCTGCGGCCTCGTGCGCGCCACCTCGGGCCGCGTGATGGTGGGCGGGCACGACATCGCGGGCGCCTATCGCGCCGCACGCGGCATGGTCGGCCTCGTGCCGCAGGAGCTCACCACGGACGCCTTCGAGACCGTGTGGGACACCGTCACTTTCAGCCGCGGGCTGTTCGGCCGGCGGCGCGACCCGGCCCGCATCGAGAAGATCCTGCGCGACCTGTCGCTGTGGGACAAGAAGGACAGTCAGCTCCGCCGCCTGTCCGGCGGCATGAAGCGACGCGTGCTGATCGCCAAGGCGCTGTCGCACGAGCCGCGCCTCCTGTTCCTCGACGAGCCCACGGCGGGCGTCGACGTGGAGCTGCGCCGCGACATGTGGCGGCTCGTCGACGGGCTGCGCCGCGACGGCGTCACCATCGTGCTGACCACGCACTACATCGAGGAGGCCGAGGAGATGGCCGACCGCGTCGGCGTGATCCGTGGCGGCGAGCTGATCCTCGTCGAGGAGAAGGCCCGGCTCATGCAGAAGCTCGGCCGCAAGCGCCTCCTGCTCGACCTCGCGTCCCCGCTCGCCGCCGTGCCGCCCGCCCTCGCGCGCCACCGCCTGAGGACCTCGGAGGACGGCGGCCGGCTCACCTACACCTACGAGCCGGGCAGCGAGCCCGTCGACCTCCGCATCCTGCTCGACGACCTCGCCGGCGCCGGCGTCGCGGTGCGCGACGTCACGACCTCGCAGAACACCCTGGAGGAGATCTTCGTGGACCTCGTGAAAGTTCGCGCATGAACCTGCCGGCCGTCCGGGCGATCTACGGTTTCGAGATGGCGCGCACGCTGCGCACCGTCACGCAGAGCATCGTGTCGCCGGTGCTCTCGACCGCGCTCTACTTCGTCGTCTTCGGCGCCGCGCTGGGCTCGCGCATCCAGTCGGTCGACGGGGTGAGCTACGGCTCCTTCATCGTGCCCGGCCTCGTCATGCTGTCCCTGCTCACGCAGAGCATCGCCAACGCCTCCTTCGGCATCTACTTCCCGCGCTTCACCGGCACGATCTACGAGATCCTGTCGGCGCCGATCTCCGCCTTCGAGATCGTGGCGGGCTACGTGGGCGCGGCCGCGACCAAGTCGATCGTGCTCGGCCTCATCATCATCGCCACCTCGGCGCTGTTCGTGCCGCTGCACGTCGAGCACCCGGTCTGGATGGTCGCGGCGCTGGTGCTGACCTCCGTCACATTCTCGGCCTTCGGCTTCGTCATCGGCATCTGGGCGGATGGCTTCGAGAAGCTGCAGCTCGTGCCGCTGCTGATCGTGACGCCGCTCACCTTCCTCGGCGGCAGCTTCTACTCGATCGACACGCTGCCCTCGCCCTGGCGCGAGGTGGCCTACCTCAATCCCGTGGTGTACCTCGTCAACGGCTTCCGCTGGAGCTTCCTCGGCCACGCCGACGTGCCGCCGGAGGTGAGCTTCGGCATGACGCTGGCGATCCTCGCGGGCTGCGCCGCGCTGATCGCCTGGATCTTCAGGACCGGCTATAGGCTCAAGACGTGAGCTCGGCTTTTCAACCCACACGGCGTGTGGAAGGATGCGGGGAGGCCAGGGAGCGCCGGTGATGTCGACCCACGAACTGCAAGCGCTGCGGCACCCGCACATCGTGGCGTTCCACAAGTTCTTCTCGGAATACCACATCTTCTTCGACCTCGCGGCCGAGCGGTTCCGCGTGTCCATCCGCGTCTACGAGACCGACGACGCGCGCTACTTCTTCGAGCAGAGCCACTACATCCGCACGCCGGTACAGGACGGCGCCAACGTGATGACCCTGGAGAAGCACGACGGCCCGCACGGCGCCCTGTCGCGTGCCGTCGAATCGATCACGACCTATTACGAGGACGCGGTCGGGCGGGGGCATGAACCCTGCGCGGACTGGTTCGTGCGCAACGACGTCTACTGAATGCGTTCACCGCGATCGCGGTCGGACGGGAACTGACTGTCTCGGCAGGGTGTTCAAGCGCCGCCAACCCCGTCGGAGTGAGCCTTTGTCCCGTCCCATCACCACCGCGCTGATCGCCGCCCTGGCCCTCGGCGCCGCCGCCCTCGCGGCCGAGCCCGCCGCCGCCACCCCGATGGCCGGCGCCGCCGCGATCGAGCAGGCCGCCCCCGCCGCGTCGGTCGACGCCGAGCAGGTCTACTATCGCCGCGGGTTCTACCATCGCCGCCCGTTCTTCCGCCGCGGCTTCGGCTACCGCCGCCCGTTCGGCTACCGCCGCTACGGCTACGGCTACCGCCGCGGACTCCCGGGTCACCCGATCCGCCGCATCCTGCGCGCGCTCTGATGCGCTACCCCGCCTGACCCTCGGCGGGCAGGCGGTCCCGCAATCGGAGGAGCGCGATGCGCTCCACCTCGGCGAGGGCGCGGTCGAACTCCGCGTCCTCGCCGTTCCTGAGCCTCTGCTCGAAGGCGGCCAGCACCTCGTCCCGGCTGCGGCCCTTCACGGCCATGATGAAGGGGAAGCCGAAGCGCTCGCGGTAGCGCGCGTTGAGGTCCGTGAAGCGCGCGAGCTCGTCGGCCGTCAGCCGGTCGAGCCCCGCGCCGGCCTGCTCGCTCGTCGAGTCGGCGGTCAGGCCTTTTGCCAGCGCGAGCCGGCCCGCGAGGTCCGGATGCGCGTCGATCAGCGCGCGTCGCGCCGAACGGGGCAGGGCCCGCATGGCGCGCACCATCGCGGCGTGCAGCCCGTCGGCCGCGTCCTCCGCAGGACCGAGACCGGCGCGATGCGCGGCCCGCGCAATCTCCGGCGTGTGCTCGAAGGTGTCGCCGAACACCGCGACGAACAGCACCTCGCCCATGCGGCTCGGGCGGTACCCGCCGGCCGGCGGATGGGTCCGGACCCAGTGGCGGGCGATGTCGATCCGCCGCGCCACCCAGACGCGGTCGTGCGAGGCCACGTAGTCGAGGAAGCGCGCCAGCGCGGCGGCGCGGCCGGGCCGCCCGACGAGGCGGCAGTGCAGCCCCACCGACATCATCTTCGGCGCCGTCAGCCCTTCCGCGTAGAGCGTGTCGAAGCTGTCCTTGAGGTAGGCGAAGAACTGGTCGCCGCTGTTGAACCCCTGCGGGGTCGCGAAGCGCATGTCGTTGGCGTCGAGCGTGTAAGGCACGACCAACTGCGGCCCCCGCGCGCCCTCGATCCAGTAGGGCAGCTCGTCCGCGTAGGAATCCGCGAGATACAGGAAGCCGCCCTCCTCGCATCCGAGGCTCAGCGTGTTGATCGAGGAGCGGCCCTGGTAGAGGCCGAGCGGCCGCTCGCCGGTGAGTTCGGTCTGGATCCGGACGGCGGCGTCGATGTCGGCGCGCTCGGCCTCGGGCGCGTGGTCGCGGTAGTCGATCCACTTCAGGCCGTGGGTGGCGACCTCCCAGCCGGCGCGCTGCATGGAGGCGACGATGCCGGGATAGCGTCCGAGCGCCGAGGCGACCGCGTAGACCGTGACCGGCATGCCGCGCTCGGTGAACAGGCGGTGCAGCCGCCAGTATCCGGCGCGCGAGCCGTATTCGTAGATCGACTCCATGTTGGCGTGCCGCATGCCGGGCCAGGGCTGGGCGCCGACGATCTCCGACAGGAAGGCTTCCGACGCCGCGTCGCCGTGGAGGACGTTGTTCTCGCCGCCCTCCTCGTAGTTGATGACGAACTGCACCGCGATCCGGGCGTCGCCGGGCCAGCGCGGGTGGGGCGGATGCTCGCCGTAGCCGACGAGGTCGCGCGGATAGGCCTCGGTCATCAGGAGCCCCGGTAGGTCGAGTAGCTCCAGGGCGAGACCAGGAGCGGGACGTGGTAGTGGCCGTCCGGATCCGACACGGTGAAGCGGAGCGGGACGACGTCGAGGAAGGGGGCGCCCGGCGCGAGGTCGGCGAAATAGGACCCCACCGCGAAGACCAGCTCGTAGGTGCCGGCCGCGAAGGCGTCGCCCGCGAGCAGCGGGGCGTCGGTCCGGCCGTCGGCGTTGGTGACGGCGACCGCCACGCGGCTGCGGGCGCCGTCGGCCGCGATCCTGTCGAGCGTCACGGGAACGCCCGCCGCCGGGCGGCCGCGCGCCGTATCGAGCACATGCGTCGACAATCGTCCCATCGTCTGAGCGCCCTCCGCGGCGAGGATGGAGGCCGGGGCGGCGGCCGGCGAGCCGCTTCGCCCCGGCCCGACCGTCAGGGCTCCTTGAACCCGTAGTCCGGCACGCCGTCCTCGTTGCCGTAATATTTATAGGGCAGGAACTTGCCCGACATGCCGAGCTTCACCCGGTCGCCCTTGTTGTTGGGCTCGCGCTCCATCGTCATGTTGAAGTCGATCGCCGACATGATGCCGTCGCCGAACTCCTCCTGGATCAGCTCCTTGAAGGTCGTGCCGTAGACCATCACCAGCTCGTAGAGGCGGTAGATCAGCGGGTCGGTCGGCGGCATGGACGGGATCGAGCCGCGGTAGGGCGGCTCGTTCAGCATGCGCTCCTCGGACTGGCTGAGGCCGAACAGCTCGGCGGCCTTGCGGGCCTGCGCCTTGGGCAGCTTCATCTGGCCCATGCAGGCCGCGGTGATCAGGATGGGCGACAGCCCGCCGATCTCGTCCTGGATGTGCTTCCAGGTCCAACCCTTCTCACGCTTGATGTCGAGCAGCTTCTCGGTCAGGTCTTCGCGCTTCACAGGTGTCTCCCCTTCGCGGCGGCACCGGCCTCCGGCGGTGGCCCGGAGCGGCCGCGTCGTCGCGGCGAGCGAAACTCATGCCACGCACCGGGGCGGCGCGTCAGCGGCCGCGCGGGGTCACCGCCCCGCCGTCCACAGCCCGTGCGGGGCCGACCGGTCAGCCGGTCTGGTCGGCGAGGAAGTGCTCCAGCCAGTGGATGTCGTAGGCGCCGTTCTGGATGTCGGTGTTGCGCACCAGTGTGCGGAAGAGGGGCAGGGTGGTGTCGATGCCGTCCACGATGAACTCGTCGAGCGAGCGCCGCAGGCGCATCAGCGCCTCGGTGCGGGTGCGGCCGTGCACGATCAGCTTGCCGACGAGCGAATCGTAGTTCGGCGGGATCGTGTAGCCCTGATAGGCGGCCGAATCGACCCGCACCCCGAGCCCGCCCGGCGGGTGGTAGTAGCTGATGCGCCCCGGCGAGGGCCGGAAGGTCTGGGCGTGCTCGGCGTTGACCCGGCACTCGATGGCGTGGCCGTCGAGCTTCACGTCGGCCTGGCTCAGCGTCAGCGGCGAGCCGGCGGCGATGCGGATCTGCTCGTTCACGAGGTCGATCCCGGTGATCATCTCGGTCACGGGATGTTCGACCTGGATGCGGGTGTTCATCTCGATGAAGTAGAACTGCCCGTCCTCGTACAGGAACTCGATCGTGCCGACGCCGCGGTAGCCGAGCTTGCGCATCGCCGCCGCGCAGGTCTCGCCGATGGCGGCGCGCTGCTCGGCGTTGAGCGCCGGGGAGGGACCCTCCTCCCACACCTTCTGGTGCCGGCGCTGGAGCGAGCAGTCGCGCTCGCCGAGGTGGATGGCGTTGCCCCGGCCGTCGCCGAGCACCTGGATCTCGATGTGGCGCGGCTTCTCGAGGTATTTCTCGATGTAGACCGCGTCGTCGCCGAAGGCCGCCTTGGCCTCCGAGCGCGCGGTTCCGAGCGCGTCGGACAGGTCGGCCTCGGTGCGGGCCACCTTCATGCCGCGCCCGCCGCCGCCCGCCGCCGCTTTGATGATGACCGGGAAGCCGATCTCGGCCGCGACGCGGGCCGCCTCGCCGTCGTCGGTGATGCCGCCCTCCGAGCCGGGCACGCAGGGGATGCCGAGCGCGCGCGCCGTGCGCTTCGCCTCGATCTTGTCGCCCATGGTGCGGATGTGCTCGGCCTTGGGGCCGATGAAGGCGATGTCGTGGTCTTCCAGGATCTCGGCGAAGCGGGCGTTCTCGCTGAGGAAGCCGTAGCCGGGATGGATGGCGTCGGCGCCGGTGATCTCGCAGGCGGACAGCAGCGCCGGGATGTTGAGATAGCTGTCGCGCGCCGGCGGCGGCCCGATGCACACGCTCTCGTCGGCGAGGCGCACGTGCATGGCATCGGCGTCGGCCGTGGAATGGACCGCCACGGTGGCGATGCCGAGCTCTTTCGCGGCGCGCAGCACGCGGAGCGCGATCTCGCCGCGGTTGGCGATGAGGATCTTGTCGAACATGGGCCGCGTCACTCGATCACGAGCAGCGGCTGCCCGTATTCGACAGGTTGGCCGTCCTCGACCAGCACGGACGAGACGGTGCCGGCGCGGGGCGCCACGATCTCGTTGAAGGTCTTCATGGCCTCGACGAGCAGGATCTTCTCGCCGGCCTTCACCGTGCTGCCGACCTCCACGAAGGGCTTCGCCTCCGGGCTGGCGCGGCGGTACACGGTGCCGACCATCGGCGACTTCACCGCGCCGGGGTGGTCCGCGGGAGCGTCGGCGGCGGCCGGGGCCTGGTATGCGGCGGCGGGCGCGGCCGACGGCGCGGAGACCACCACGGGCGCGGCCATGGCGGGCGCCGGGAGGGGCGCGTAGGAGACGGCGGTGTGGCGCACGAGCTTGATGCGCAGGTCGCCCTTCTCGATCTCCATCTCGGCGAGGTCGCTCTCCGACAAGAGGGTCGCCAGCGTGCGGACGAGGTCGGAGTCGATGGCGGTCGGGCCGGTGCCGGCGGGCGTCGGTTTGGTCCCCTTGGGGCGCGTCCGCAGGCCGTTTCGGATCATGGGCATCGAGGTCTTCTGATGGGGGCCGGCCGGCCGCCGGCGGGGGCGGTCGAGGCCGACGATGGGGGAGGGAGGGCGCCGCACGGCGCGCGCGTCACGCCCTCATAGAGAATGATCCGCTTCAACGCCAATCCATGCGGAGCGGTCGGCGTCAGGAGCAGGCGGCCTTGCCGCATTTCAGCACGTTGTCGACGTGGCCCTTCAGCTCGTCGAAGCCGACCGCGCCCACGACGACGTCGTGGCCGACCACGAAGGACGGCGTGCCCGTGAGCGCCAGGGCGTCGGCGAGCTGCATCGTGCCCTGGATGGACGCCTTGATCTCGGGGCTGGCCGCGTCCCTCTGGAGCTGGTCCATGTTGGCGCCCATGTCCTTGGCGACCGCGAGCGCCTGGGCCTTGCCGACGGGGCCGTGCTGGCCGCCGAGCAGCTTCTGGTGGTACTGCCAGAACTGCTCGCCCTTGAACTGGTTGCGCACCGCGGCGGCCACGTAGGCGGCCTCGACCGAACCCGGCCCGAGCACGGGGAAGTCCTTCAGCACGAGCTTCATGTCCGGCTCGGCCTTCATCAGCCTGGCGATGTCGTCGAGCGAGCGCTTGCAGTAGCCGCAGTTGTAGTCGAAGAACTCGACGAGCGTGACGCGCCCCTTCGGGTTGCCGAGCACGGCGTCCCCGGCGCTGTTGAACAGCGGCCCGGCGTTGCGGTCGACCACTTCGGACCGCTTGGCCTCCTCCTGCACCTTCTGGCGGCGCTCGAGCTCCGCCATGGCGTCCTGCAGCACCTCGGGGTTCTGCAGGAGGTAGTCGCGGATCACGCCGCCCATCTCGGACTTCTGGGCCGCGGTGAACTCGGCGGCCGTCGCCGGCGTCGGCTGCGTCCCGCAGAGGCCAGCGGCCAGCAGCCCCAGCCCGGCCAATGCGGAGCGGATCGCCGGGATGGACCGGCCTCGACCTTGATTCATCGTGGTCCCTTCACGTGCCGCGCGGGCCCGCGGCCCGGAAGCGTCGCGGTGTTCATGCGGCGCCGATGCGGCCATTCCAAGGCTCGCGGGGCCGCGAGCCGCTGCGACGGGCCGTCCGCGCGGGGGATGCCCTCCCCGCGCGGACGCCGGCGTCACGAGCCGAACGACGTCTTGGCGCGCTGCCACCAGCCGGAGCGCTTCGGGCGCTCGGGCTGCGGCTCGGCGGCGACAGCCGGCGCTTCGGCGGGCTCCGCAGCCGTGTCGGCCGTCGGTTCTGCCGCGGCGGACGGGGCAGCCCCGGCCGCCGGGGGCGTCACCGCCTCGACCACCGCGCCGCGATCGGCTCCGGCCGGCTCCGGCTCGCTCGACGCGTCAGCGGCGGGCGCCGCCTCGACCGCGTCGGCCGTTCCGGTCTCGGCGGCGCGGGCGCGGGCGGGGCGGCGGCGTCGCTTCGGCGCCTCGTCGGACGGGGCGTCGGCCGCATCGCCGTCGGCGGCCGGGGCCGCCTCGTCGTCGGCGCGGACGGCGGTCCGGCGGGAGCGACGGCGCTTCGGAGCCTCTTCGGCGGCCGGCTCGGCGTCCGCCGGCGCGCCGACGTCCTCGATCGGTGCCGAAGCGGTGACGGGAGCTGCGACGGCGGCCTCCACCGGCTCGTCCGCGGGCGCCGCGCCAGCCTCCGCCCCGTCGAACGACGTCTCGACCGGCTCGGCCGCGTCGATGTCCGCGGCCGCGACCGCGTCCGTGCCGACCTCGTCCGCCCCGCTGGGCTCGGCCGAGAAGCCGATCACGGGCAGCGGTTCCACCGTCGCGTCGCCGCCGAACTCCGCCGCGCCGTCCTGGGCCTCGTCGGTGGATGCGGGAGCGTCGGCCGAGGTCTCGCCCGCGCCGTCCCGGTCGCGCCCGCGGCGCCGGCGGCGGCGCTTGCGGCGGCGCTCGCCACCCTCGCCGGTCTCACCGCCGGTGGCCTCGACGGCCTCGTCCGCGCCCTCCGCCTCGCCCTCGTCGGCCGCCTCGGCGACCTCCTCGATCTCGGGCTCGAACACCGGCGCGATCGAATCGACGCGCACGAGGTCCTGCCGGGGCATCGGCGCCTCGGCCGGGGTGGCGAGGTCGCCGCGCTCGATGGCGTGGTAGACGGTGCCGGTCAGCGACGGGTCGCCCTCGACCGAGATCGTGACGCCGAAGCGCTGCTCCAGCTCGACGAGCTTGGCGCGCTTCTGATTGAGCATGTAGAGCGCCACCTCGCCGCGGCTGCGCACCACGAGGTCATAGGCGGCGTCCTTGATGAGCGCGTCCTCGACGAGGCGCAGGACGTGCAGCGCGATCGACGCGGTGGAGCGGACCGTGCCTGTGCCGGCGCAGTGCGGGCACACCACGGTGGAGCCTTCCAGCACGCCGGTGCGGATGCGCTGGCGCGACATCTCCAGGAGGCCGAAATGCGAGATGCGGCCGATCTGGATGCGGGCGCGGTCGTTCTTCAGCGCCTCCTTGATGCGGCGCTCCACCGCCCGGTTGTTGCGGCCCTCCTCCATGTCGATGAAGTCGACGACGATCAGGCCGGCGAGGTCGCGCAGGCGGAGCTGACGAGCCACCTCGTCGGCGGCTTCCATGTTGGTGCGGAGCGCCGTGTCCTCGATGTTGTGCTCGCGCGTCGAGCGGCCCGAGTTCACGTCGATGGCGACCAGCGCCTCGGTCTGGTTGATGACGAGGTAGCCGCCCGACTTCAGCGTGACGTGGGACGAGAACATCGCGTCGAGCTGCGCTTCCACGCCCGACTTGGCGAAGATCGGCGACGGGTCGCGGTACTCCAGCACGCTCTTGACGTTGCCGGGCATCAGCATCCGCATGAAGTCGCGCGCTTCGGTGAAGCCCGCCTCGCCCGACACCACGATCTCCTCGACGTCCTTCGAGTAGAGGTCGCGGATGGAGCGCTTGATGAGCGAGCCTTCCTCGTAGACCAGCGTCGGCGCCGACGACTTCAGCGTCAGCTCGCGCACGGACTCCCACATGCGCAGCAGGTATTCGAAGTCGCGCTTGACCTCGATCGGCGAGCGCGACGCGCCCGCCGTGCGCAGGATCACGCCCATGCCCTCCGGCACGTCGAGCTCGTTCGCGATGGCCTTGAGGCGCTTGCGGTCCTCGCCGTCGGTGATCTTGCGCGAGATGCCGCCGCCCTTGGCGGTGTTGGGCATCAGCACCGAGTAGCGGCCGGCCAGCGACAGGTAGGTGGTGAGGGCGGCGCCCTTGTTGCCGCGCTCCTCCTTGACGACCTGGATCAGCAGGATCTGGCGGCGCTTGATGACCTCCTGGATCTTGTAGTGGCGGCGCAGCCGCACGGGGCGGGGCGCGACGTCGGACAGCGCGTCGCCGCCGATCTGCTCGACGTGCTCCTCCTCGTGCTCGGCCGTGTCGGCCTCGGCGGCGTGTTCGGCGCCGGCGGGCTCGTCCTCGACGGCCGGGACGTCGCGCGCCTCCGTCGCGGCGGACTCGGCGGCGGCCTGCGCCGATGCTGCCCCTTCACCGTGGGCATCGTCTCCATGCTGGACGACCTCGAGGGCGTCGTCGGCGTGCGACGCGAGGACGGAGCTCTGCTCGGCCGCAGCCGTCACCTCGGCCTGCTGGGCGTCGGCCGACGCCGGCTCGCCCTGCGCGGGCTCGACAGCGGCTGCCTCGACGGCCGCCTCATGCGGCTGAACCGCCTCGACGGCCGCGGTCGGCTCGCCCTGGGCGGCCTCGACAGCGTCGTCGCCGGTCGTGGTCTCGGACGCGGCGGCGTCCGAGACCGGGGCCGCATCGCCCGCGGCCTGCGCGCCCATGTCCTGCGAGGCAGCCTCCGCGACCGTGCCGACGGTCTCGTCCGATCCGGTCGCCTCGGCGCCGACGGAACCCTCGGTCACGCCGCCTTCGGCGGCCTCGACCGCCACCGCGGCGGCGGCATCGACCTCGACCGCGGTGAGGACGTCCTCGACCTCGAAGGCCGGCTCCGAGATGCTCTCGTCGACGGCGTCGCGGCGCTCGAGCGCCGTGGCGGGGGCGTTGTCGCGGCGATGGCGGCGGCTGCGGCGCTGGCCGCGCTCGCCCCGCCCGTCGCGGCCGCCCCGCCCGTCGCGGCCTTCGCCGCGGGCGTTGCGCTCCGACCGGCCTTCGCCGCCGTTGCTGTCCCGGTCGGTGCGGTTCTCGCCGCGCCCGCCGCCGTTAGAGCGGCCGTCGCCGCCGCGCCGGCCGCCGCGGTCGACCCGGCCCTCGCCGCCGCGGGCTTCGCGCGGCTCGTCGTCCTCGTCGCGATGGGCGCGCGCCTCCTCCTCCAGCAGGGCCTGACGGTCCGCGAAGGGGATCTGGTAATAGTCGGGATGGATCTCGGAGAAGGCCAGGAAGCCGTGGCGGTTGCCGCCGTATTCCACGAAGGCCGCCTGCAGCGAGGGTTCGACGCGGGTGACCTTGGCGAGATAGATGTTGCCGCGCAGCTGCTTCTTGCTGGCGGACTCGAAATCGAACTCTTCGACGCGGTTACCTTTGAGCACCACGACCCGGGTTTCCTCCGGATGTGCGGCGTCGATGAGCATCTTGCTGTTGGACATGGGGAACTCTGTTCGCCTGGAGGCGCACGCGCGGGCACGACGGGTCGACCGCAGGCGACATGCCGGGGAGTCGAGGGGCGTGGGGCGGGATGCGCCGCATGGGGTGAGGGTGGCCCGCCGCTGCGTCGCAGAGGGCCGAGGGGGGGATCGAGAGCCGGGACGGCTTTCGGCGTGACGATGCGCCCGAGGTCGCCGGAGCCGCTTCGGGCCGGGCGATGCCGGCGCGCGGCCCGCGGCCGCCCCGGCGCTCGTCGGCGCGGGGAGCGGAGGATGCGGCAGCGTGACGACCCCGGAGCGGGCGGACCATGGATGGCGACTCTCTCGGCGCGGCCGATGAACGCGGCCGCGTTGCCAAGGAAGTCCGACGCGAGCCCGAAGGTTCGATCTGCCGCCCGATCGAGCCCGGACCGATAATCGCCTCTGGCGAATGCCCCTGCACGACACGCCGGGCCATCGGTGTCCGAACCGGTCCTGGAAGGCGAGCCGCCGCGAGGCGTGCCCGAGTCGGGACCTTGACACGCGAAACATAGCCTCGGGCGCTGCACTTTGGCAAGTTCGTGGTCCTGCGTTGCCGCGGAGCAACAGCGGGCGACGATCCGCGGCGGGCGCGAAGGACATCCTTAACCATCCGCGAGGCAGCCCGTAACGTGGCGGGGCGCGATCCCGTCGGGCGGCGGGATGCGGCGGACGGGGCGTGCCATGGACTCGAGACTCGCTCGGCGCGCCGCCCGCATCCCGGTCGCCCTGGCGCTCGCATTCGCCTCCGCCGCGGCCGCCCCGGCCCGGCATCCGGCCCCGCTCCCCGGCGCCGCGCGCCCCGGCCCCGGCGCGCCGGTGGCGGTCGACGCCCGCGTGTCGGTCGCGGGCGACGAGACCCGGCTCGTCGTCGACCTCAGCGCCGGAGTCGCGGTCGAGGCCAGCCTGACGGAGGAGCCCGACCGGCTGGTGCTCGACCTGCCCGAGGTGAACTTCCAGGTGGATCCCGCGGCTGGCCGGCTCGGCGCGGGCGGCGTCGGGCTGGTCCGCGGCTTCCGGTTCGGGCTCTTCGCGCCGGGACGCTCGCGCGTCGTCGTCGACCTCGACGGGCCGGCCGCGCTGCGGCGCGCCGAGGTCGCCAGCATCGCGGGCGGCAGCGCGTCGCGTCTGACCGTCGCGCTGGCGCCGACCGATCGGGCCGCCTTCCACGCCGCCGTCCGCCGCCCCGCGCCGGAGCCGGCCGCCGCGGCACCGCCTCCGACCTCCGACCCGCGCCCCGTGGTGGTGATCGACCCCGGGCACGGCGGCGTCGACCCCGGCGCGGGCGGGCTCGGCGGGGCCGTCGAGAAGGAGGTGGTGCTGCAGTTCGCCCTGGCGCTGTCGGACCGGCTGTCGGCGGGCGGCCGCTACCGCGTGGTGATGACCCGGCACGACGACCGCTTCGTGTCGCTCGGCGATCGCGTCAGGGTCGCGCGCGACGCCGGAGCCGCGCTGCTCATCTCCGTCCACGCCGACACCTTGAAGGATGCGGCCGTCGCGGGCGCGACCGTCTACACGGCCGCGGACCGGGCCAGCGACCCCGAGGCGGCGCGCGTCGCCGCGGCCGAGAACCAGAGCGACGCGGCCGCCGGGATCGACGACGCGCCGCGCGCCGCGGCCGACGTGTCCGACATCCTCGACGACCTGACGCGGCGCGAGACCCGCGCCGACTCGCACCGCTTCCAGAGGACGCTGACGGGTTACTGGGCCAAGATCGCGCGGCTGAACCACAATCCCGAACGCTCGGCCGGCTTCAAGGTGCTGCAGGCGCCGGACGTGCCGTCGGTGCTGCTGGAGCTCGGCTACCTGTCGAGCGGCCAGGACGCCCGCTCGCTCGCGTCGCCGGACTGGCGCGCCAAGGCGGCCGCGGGCGTGGCGGCGTCGGTGGACGCCTTTTTCGCGGCCCCCGTCGCCGCCGCCCCTCCCGCGCCCTCGGCCATGCGCTGAGGCCGGACCCACGCGGTCCGCGGCCCGATTGTGGCAAGGGTGCCACAGGGCCTCGGAGAAGCTCGACGCGCACGCCCGCGGCGTCCCCCTCGGGCGCCGCCGGTCGTATTGGGACCACAAAACAGCCGCAGCCTCCCCGCATCCGATCGGGTATTCCACCGCCGTGGCGACGGCCGAGCCCGGCCGCCGCAACTTTGATTCAGAGCTTTCGCTCGCGAGGCGTTCACCGATGCGGCATGTCGCCAGGTTCTTCGGCTTTCTGTTCGCCACCGGCGCGCTGGTCTTCGTCGTGCTCGCCTGCGTGGCCGCCGGAACGGTGTGGAAGTTCGAGAAGGACCTGCCCGACTACACCCAGCTCAAGAACTACGAGCCCGCCGTGATGACGCGCGTGCAGGCGGGGGACGGCAGCCTGCTCGCCGAATTCGCCCACGAGCGCCGCCTGTACCTCCCCTCGGCCGCGATCCCGCCGCTGGTGAAGGAGGCCTTCATCTCGGCCGAGGACAAGAACTTCTACACGCACAACGGCGTCGACCCCGAGGGCATCCTGCGCGCGCTCGGCGTCCTGGTGCAGGGCAACAAACGCGCCCAGGGCGCCTCCACCATCACCCAGCAGGTCGCCAAGAACTTCTTCCTCACCAACGAGCGCAGCTTCAGCCGCAAGATCCGCGAGGCGCTGCTCGCTCTGCGCATCGAGCAGACCTACTCGAAGGAGAAGATCCTCGAGCTCTACCTCAACGAGATCTACCTCGGCCTCGGCAACTACGGGATCGCCGCGGCGGCGCTGAACTACTTCGACAAATCGGTGAACGAGCTGTCGATCGCCGAGCTCGCCTATCTGGCTGGCCTGCCCAAGGGCCCCAACAACTACCAGCCCTTCCTGCACCGCGAGGCGGCGGTCGACCGCCGCAACTACGTGCTCTCGCGCATGGCCGAGAACGGCTACATCACCAAGGCCGAAGCCGAGAAGGCCAAGGCGGAGCCGCTCGGCATCAACCCGCGCGTGCTGACACCCAACACCTACGCGGCCGGCTACTTCGCCGAGGAGGTTCGTCGTGAGCTGCTGGAGCGCTACGGCGACAAGAAGCTCTACGAGGGCGGCCTGTCGGTCCGCACCACGCTCGACCCCAAGATGCAGATCATGGCCCGGAAGGCGCTGGTCGACGGGCTCGTCCACTACGACGAGACGCACGGCTTCCGCGGCGCCGTCCGCCACATCGACCTGACGGGCGACTGGGGCCCGTCGCTGGCCGCGATCCCGGCCCTCAGCGACGTGCAGCCCTGGCGCCTGGCCGTCGTGCTCGACGGCAGCGACAACGCCGTCCGCATCGGGCTGCAGCCCGGCAAGGACAAGGGCGGCGAGGTCGTGATGGACCGCGACACCGGCACGCTGACGCTCGACGGCATCAAGTGGACCGGCAAGCGCTCGATCCGCTCGATCCTGTCGCCGGGCGACGTGGTCTACGTCGCCCCCGCGGAGGGCAAGCCCGGCCAGTGGCGCCTGCAGCAGGTGCCGGAGATCTCCGGCGCGCTGGTCGCCATGGACCCCTACACGGGCCGCGTTTTCGCCATGGTGGGCGGCTTCTCCTTCGACCAGTCCGAGTTCAACCGCGCCACGCAGGCGCAGCGCCAGCCCGGCTCGTCGTTCAAGCCCTTCGTCTACGCGACGGCGCTCGACAACGGCTACACGCCGTCGTCGTCCGTGCTCGACGCGCCGATCGAGCTGCCCGGCGGCCCCGGCCAGGAGCCCTGGCGCCCGCAGAACGACGACGACGCGCCCGCCGGCCCGCACACGCTGCGCTACGGCGTCGAGCATTCGCGCAACCTGATGACGATCCGCCTCGCCAAGGACATCGGCATGCCGCTGATCGTCGAATACGCCAAGCGCTTCGGCATCTACGACGAGCTGCCGCCCTACCTGCCCATGTCGCTCGGCGCCGGCGAAACCACCGTGCTGCGCATGGTGACGGCCTATTCGATGCTGGCCAACGGCGGAAAGCGCATCAAGCCGACCCTCGTCGACCGCATCCAGGACCGCTGGGGCGACACGATCTACCGCCACGACGAGCGCACCTGCGAGGGCTGCGACGCCCAGACCTTCAACGACCAGGCCGAGCCGAAGCTGATCGACAAGCGCGAGCAGGTCATCGACCCGATGACGGCCTACCAGGTCACCTCCATCCTGCAGGGCGTCATCACGCGCGGCACGGGCTCGGCCATCAAGGTGCTGAACCGCAACCTCGCGGGCAAGACCGGCACCACCAACGACGCCAAGGACGTGTGGTTCGTCGGCTACTCGTCCGACCTGACCGTGGGCCTCTATCTCGGCTACGACCAGCCGCGGTCGCTCGGCGCCACCGCCTTCGCGGCGGAATATGCCGCGCCCGTGTTCCGCGACTTCATGGCGGCGGCCCTCAAGGACAAGCCCGACGTGCCGTTCCGCGCGCCGCTGAACATCAAGCTGATCCAGGTGGACTATCGGACCGGCATGCGCTCCAGCGGCAAGGACGCCATCATCGAGGCCTTCAAGCCCGGCACGGCGCCGCCCGACAGCTATTCCGTGATCGACGGCAGCGCGGGCCGCGCGGCGCCGCGCGGCGAGACGGCCTCGGCTCCCTCGGCGCCGGCCGAGCGCGCGGCCAGCGACGGGACCGGCGGCCTCTACTGACCCTCGGCCCCGCGGCTTCCGCCGCGGGGCGCCGTCCCGCATCGCGCGGAGGGCCGATGGCCTCCGATCCTGGTCAGCCCCCGTGCGCTTCGCCGCCGAGCGCGCGGCGCAGGCGGCCCTCGTCGAAGTCGAACTCCTCCTCCAGCGACTGCAGCAGCTCGCCGTCGATCGTCCCCGCGCGGTCGAGCACGGCGCGCCGCGCCGCATGCGCGGCCGACAGCTCCAGCTGCAGCCGCGCTTCGCGCCGCTTGGCCGCGAGGCCGTGGCCGGCGATCATGGCCTCGGTGTTGTCCCGCTGCTGCCGGTACTGGCGCAGCATGTCGGCGTCCGGCAGGCCGAGCACCCGCCCGTTGTAGAGGCGGTTCTCGATCGTGCTGAGGGCCGCCAGCGCGGCCTCGTGGCGCACGCGGGCTTCGGGGCTGACGCCCGGCTCGGCCGGGGCCTCGACGACGCCGAGCCGCCGGATCACCCAGCCGAGGGTGGTGCCCTGCAGCACCAGCGTCACCAGGATGGCGCAGAAGGCAAGGAAGATGATGAGGTCGCGGCCCGGAAACTCGACCGGCAGCGCCAGCGCGGCGGCGAGGCTGACCACGCCGCGCATCCCCGCCCAGGAGATCACCGCGAGGTGGCTCGGCCGGAGCGTGGCCCGCTTGAAGCCGAGCGCCCGCGGGATGCCGGAGGTGCCGTAGACCCACACGAACCGGCTGGCGATGAGGGCCGCCGAGGTCGCGAGCGCCAGCCCCGCGAGGTCGCCGAAGCCGAAGGCGCCGAGCCGCCCCACCACGTCGCGGAGCTGCAGCCCGATCAGGATGAACACGAGGCTGGTCAGCACGAACTCGATGAAGTCCCACACGGCGGTGGCGGCCACGCGGGTGCGGGCCGACAGGACCTCGTGCTGCCTGACGCCGATCACGAGCCCGCAGGCGACCGCGGCCAGCACGCCCGACAGGCCGAAGGCTTCGGCGCCGAAGTAGCCCGCGAAGCCCGCGAGCACGCCGGCCGAGATCTCCAGGAGCGTGTCCTCCAGCGCCACCGTGGCCATGATGGCGAGGCGCCCGACCGCGTAGCCGATGGCCGTGCCGCCGAGGGCCGACAGCACGAAGGACGAGCCCGCGTCGCCGAGCGACACCGAGCCCGCAGCCGTGGCCGCGATGGCGGCGCGGTACAGGATCAGCGACGACGCGTCGTTGAGCAGGCTCTCGCCTTCGAGGATGGTGACGAGGCGGCGGGGGATGCGGGTCGTCTTCAGCACCGCCGAGGCCGCCACCGCGTCGGGCGGCGCCACGATGGCGCCGAGCGCCACGCAGGCCGCCCAGGGCAGCTCGGGCGCGAGCCACTTGGTCACCGCCGCCACCGCCGCGGCGGTGAACACCACGGCGCCGAGCGCCAGGAGCAGGATGGGCCGCAGCGCGGAGCGGAAGGCCGCCCAGTCGGTGCGGTAGGCGCTGACCTGGAGCAGGGGCGGCAGGAAAAATGCGAGCGCGATGTGGGGATCGAGTTCGACCCGGGGCACGTTGGGCACGAAGGCCAGAGCCATACCGCCCAGCACCAGGGCGACGGCCGACGGCATCCGGGCGTGGCGGGCCGCGTAGGCCAGGGCCACGCTGGCGGCCAGGAGACCGATGAGCACCTCGACGAATTCCATGCCGCCTTCCCGCGAACTGACACGAAGCCCCAACGCCGAGCTGCACCCCGATGACCGACCGCCGCCGACTTATTTCCGCCCCGGTGCAAATCAGCACCGCGGAACGGCGCCGCGCGGCGTGACGCGATCCTGCTCGGCGCCGTCCCGCCTCCCGCTCGCGCCGAGGTGGGCGCCGTGAGCCACGATCAGATCGCCGTCCTGGCCGTCTGCGCGGCGGCCGCGCTGCTTTTCGCCTGGGGGCGCTGGCGCTTCGACCTCGTCGGCCTCCTGGCCCTCGTGGCGGCCGTGCTGCTCGGGGCCGTGCCGGCCGACGCGGCCTTCTCGGGCTTCGCCGATCCGGCCGTGGCGGCGATCGCGGCCGTGCTGGTGATCAGCGCCGCGGTCCGCGACTCCGGGCTCCTCGACGCGCCGCGGCCGCTCTTCGCGCTGCTGCCGCGCTGGACGGGGCTGGAGGTCGGCGTCATCGGCGGCGTCACGGCCGCCCTGTCCGCGGTGATGAACAACGTCGACGCCTACACGGCCATGCTGCCCGCGGCGCGCGCCACGGTGCGCCGGAGCCGGCGCTCGCCGGCGCCCATCGTGGCGGCGCTCGGGGCCGCGTCCCTGCTCGGCGGGCTCGTGACCGCGATCGGCACGCCGCCCAACCTGCTCGTGTCGAGCCTCCGGCGAGAGATCGTCGGCGCGCCCTTCGGCGTGTTCGCCTTCGCGCCCGTGGGGGCCGCGGTCGCGGGCGCGGGCGTGCTGTTCCTCGCCGTCGCGTGGCGCCTGCTGCCGCGCGAGCAGCGCCGCGAGCGCGTGGAGGAGACGGCGCTCGCGGGCGACAGCTACACCAGCGAGGTTGCGGTCCCGGCGGGCTCGCCGCTCGTCGGGCAGACGGTGGCGTCCTTCCGCGCCCGTGCCGAGCGCAACGTCGCGGTCGCGGCCATCATCCGCGAGGACTACCGCCGCATCGCGGCGCGACGCGACACCGAGATCGAAGCCGGCGACGTGCTGGTGCTCAACTGCGAGCCCGACGCCCTGCAGGCCCTGATGGAGCGGGCGGGGTCGCTCATCGTCGGCGGCGGCACGGCGGGGCTCGAAGCGGACCGCATCGGCGTCGTGGAGGCCGTGGTCACGCCCACCTCGGAGCTGGTCGGCCTGTCGCCCGGCGAAGCGCGCCTCGACGAGCGCCACCGCGTCGGCCTGCTCGCCATCGGGCGGCGCGGCGCCGCCATCGCGGCGCGGCTGCGACGCACCAAGCTGCGCGCCGGCGACGTGCTGGTGCTCCAGGGCGAGCTCGACGCCATGGTGCCGACGCTGTCGGCGCTGGGGTGCCTCACGCTGGCCGAGCGCCGCCTGCGCCTCGGCCGGCGCCGCCGCATCGCCGTCCCCGCGGCGCTGCTCGCGGGCGCCCTGGCCCTGGCCGCCGCCGGCGCCCTGCCGCTCGCCGTGGCGCTGTTCTGCGCCGTCGCGGCCCTGGTCGGGCTCCGCGCCTTCACCATGACCGAGGTCTACAACAGCGTGGCCTGGCCGCTCGTCGTGCTGTTCGGCACGCTGCTGCCTGTCAGCGCGGCGCTCCGGCACTCTGGCGCGGCCGACCTGCTCGCCGGCCATCTCGCGGCGCTGGCCCACGGCGTGCCGGGCGGCTGGACCGTGGCGCTGACCCTGCTCGCCGCGCTCGTCGTCTCGCCCCTCGTCAACGGCGCCGCGACCGTGCTGCTGCTCGGGCCCGTCGCGGCCGGGCTGGCGGCGCGGCTCGGCTTCGCCGCGGACCCCTACCTGATGGCCGTCGCGGTCGGCGCCTCCTGCGACTTCCTGAGCCCCGTAGGATCGCGCAACAACATCCTGGCGCTCGGCGGCGAGCGCAACGCGGCCCGGCCCCCGTGGCGCCTGGGCCTCGCCCTGATGCTGGTGGTCGCGGCCGTCGGCACGGCGGCGATCCTGTTCGTGTGGCCGGTCCGATGAGCGCGCTGAACGATGTTCTGGCCGCCGTGGCGCGCCGCCTCGGCCTCGGCGCCGACCGCTCTTCCGGCGACGTCGAGCCCGCCGCCGAGCCCGGACTCGGCGACGCGCCGCTCGACGTGCTGGCGTCGAAGCTGGCCTACAGCCATCTGCGCAACCGCCAGCAGCTGCTCGGCCCTCCGCCGACCACGCTGGGCCACCTCGACCAGAACCAGGCGGAGCTGCTGATCCGCGCCGCGGTCGCGGCCGCCATGGCGGACGGGCACCTCGACGACAACGAGGAGCGCATGCTGCGCTCCGCCCTGTCGACGCTGGAGTCGCAGGCCGGCGAGCCGGGCTTCATCACGGCGGCCATCAAGCGGCCGCTGCCGCTCGAGGTGCTGCTGCGCGACGTGCGCGACCCGCATCTGGCGTCGCTGGTCTACGCCGCGTCGCTGCTGGCCATCGACAAGCACGGCGACATCAACCGCGCCTACATGCACTACCTCGCGACGCGGCTGCGCCTGCCCCCCGCGGTGTTGGAGCGCCTGCACAGCCAGTACGGCTACGCGCCCGCGTCGGTGCCCTGAGGGGCGTCGACGCCGCGGCGCCGCGAGGTTCTACCCCGCGGCGCCCGACATCTCGGCCACGGCGCGCTGCACCACGCCGCTGTCGAGCAGCATGCGGCGCGACAGGTCGGACAGCGTCACGAGGCCGATGGTGCGGCCGTTGAGGTCGAGCACGGGCAGGCGGCGCAGGTTGCGGGCGCCCATCAGGTTCAGCGCCGTCGTCACCGCGTCCTCCTGGCGGCAGGAGAAGATCGTGGTGGTCATCACCTCGCCCACCGTCACGGTCTTGTTGCTCAGCCCCTTGGCGACCACGCGGAACAGGATGTCGCGGTCCGTGATGATGCCCTGG
The DNA here is from genome assembly GCF_021730615.1 of Lichenibacterium dinghuense. NCBI lineage: Bacteria > Pseudomonadati > Pseudomonadota > Alphaproteobacteria > Hyphomicrobiales > Lichenihabitantaceae > Lichenibacterium > Lichenibacterium dinghuense. The sequence continues at coordinate 164,713 of NZ_JAJLMN010000001.1, read as the reverse complement.
AGGTCGTCCGCCGTCCCGACCGGCAGGGCGCCCACGCCGAGGTCGCCCATCGCCACGGCCGCCTCGGCCACGGTGGTCGAGGCTTCCACGAACTCCACGTCACGCGTCATCACGTCGGCGACTTGCACGGCCCGGCTCTCCCTCGCTTCGCCCCGTCCTAGCATGGATCGCCTCGGCGGCGGCCAGTTCCTCCGGGGTGTTGAGGTTGATGAAGGGGTCGAAGGGGTCGGTCGGCCAGTCCACGGCGGCGGGGGCGAGGCGGTCCAGGAACACGCCGACGCGCCGCAGCCCCTCGTCCTGGAGCGCCGCCCGCAGGGCGTGGCGCGCCGCGACGGGCCACAGCGCCGCGACCGGATGACGGCGCCCGCCGGAGGACGCCGCGACGGCGCCCGGGCCGGCGGCCATCAGGCGTGCGACGAAGTCTTCCGGCAGGAAGGGCGTGTCGACCGCGACCGTCACGGCCCGCGCGGCGCCGGGGTCCGCGGCGGCGGCCCAGTCGAGCCCGGCCAGCAGGCCGCCCAGCGGCCCGAGGCGGTGATCCCCGCCGTCGGCGATCACGGGCAGGCCGAGGTATAGTCCTGGGAGGTGTCCGTCGTGGCGGCTGACGGCGAGGAGGCCGCACTGCGGCGCCAGCCGCTCGATCGTCCGGGCGACGAGGGGGCGCTCGGCGAGGGGCGCCAGGGCCTTGTCGGTGCCCATGCGGCGGGATTCGCCGCCGGCCAGCACGATGCCGGGCGGACGCCTCACCGCTCCGCCGCGACGCCGCCGAGGGGCAGTGCCACTGCGGGGAAGCCGCCCTGGCCGCCGGTCAGCACCAGCGGCCCCGCCCAGAAGCCGCGGAGGTCGAGCGGCATGGTCGGGCTGTCGCGCAGCGGCGCGCCCGCGGCATCGGCCTCGGCCGCGACGGCGTGAAGGTCGACGCGGCCGTCCGGCAGCCCGGTCGCGGCGTCGAAGGTCAGGGCCAAGCCGGGGGCCGTCAGCTTCCCCTTCGGGATCCGCACGGTCCCGTCGCGGATCGACACATCCCACTGCGCCCTGTCGAACACGGTGGCGGGCCAGCGGCGGCTCACGTCGAGCGGCGAGCGACGGTCGCCGCGATGGAGGGCGCTGGCGAGCGACAGATTGGCCACGCGCGCGCCCTCGACCCCGACCTGCCCGTCGCCGGCGAGGTCGGCGACGACGTCGCGCAGGGTCGCGCCCTGACCGTCCAGCGCGGCGCGGGCCGTGATGGTGCCGTTGAGGCGCGCGCGGCCGCTCAGCCCGTCGGACAGCAGCCCGAGGTCGACGCGCTTGGCCGACACGTCCGCGTGTGCGCCGATGCCGTCCGCCCCGACGGTCAGCACCGCGCGCGCCTTCACCAGGCCGCCGTAGGCGCGCGCCTCGTCGAGCGTCACCTCGAGCCGCTCGCCGCGCACCAGGGCCGCGAAGGCGGCGTCCTCCAGGGTGACGCGGCCGAGGCGCGCCGTCGCGGCGGAGATCCTCAGGTCGACGTCGGTCGCGAAGGGCGACGCGGTGAGGGCCTTCCGGTACAGGTCGCGGATGTCGGGCGCGTCGGGGTCGCCGAGGGACCTGACGTCGAGCGAGTCGGTCGCGAGCGTGCCGGCGACGAGGCCGCGCCCGGCCTCCTGGCGCCACGCGAGGCTGCCTTCGAGGCGCGTCTGGTCCAGCCGGATCTGGGCGTCGGACAGCGACAGGTCGTGGAGCTTGGCGACGAGCAGGCCGCCGATCTGGACGCGCCGCGAGGCGAGCGACGCCGGCGCGTCGTCCCAGGCGTGGAGGAAGCGGGGCAGGGACGGCGTCGCGAACGAGGCCCGGCCCGCGAACTGGACCTGCGGGACGATCGACAGCACGCCTTTGGCCGAGAAGTCGAAGAGCGGCGACTCGACCTGCAGCGAGGCGAGCGATCCCGCCGGTTCCGGCCCCGATCCCCTGTCGCGAAGCGTGCCGGTGAACTGGGCCGTGGTGCCGCGCAGCGTGGCCGTGCCGGACACCACGAGGCCTTCGCCCCGTCCGTCCCAGGCCGCGGAGGCGTCGATGCCGGTCACCAGCAGGTCCGCGAAGCCCGACGCGGAGCGCGTCTTCAGAAGGCCAGACCGCAGCCGCAGCATGACGGGCGCGCCGTGCGACGGCGCGTGGGCCGCGGCGCTGCCTTCCGCGAGCCGGTCGACATCCACCGTCAGGGTGGGCTCGACGAGGGTCGCCGAGCTCATCCGCCAGACGCCGCGCAGCAGCGACGGGATGTCGAGGTCGGCCTTCAGCAGGGGAGCGTCGAGCAGCACGGCGCCGTCCTCGGCCGAGGCCGACAGGCCGGTCGCCTGCAGCCGGGGGCGCGGGAGCAGCTTGAACGTGACGCCGCCCGCCGCGACGGCGTGCAGTCCGGCGTCCGGCCCCCATCCGTCGGCGAAGGCCTTCGCGGCCGCGGTGCGCGAAACGCGCCAGGGCGCCGCGGCGGCCGCCAGGGCAGCGGCCACCAGGATCACGGCCGTCAGCTTGGCGAGTCGCGTCATCCTTCTCCGCCGCAGCGATCCCCCGTCCGTCCCGACGCCGCGCATCGGCCGCGGCGCGTGCCGAACACAGCGGCGGTTAGTGGCCAATCGTGGCGCAAATGTCACGGCTTAACATCGTGTCAACCGTAGCCGTCCGAATGAGCTTCCTGAAAGCTCGGGACAAGCAAGGCGCCATAAAAAGAGCGGATTGGAACGGCGATTTGGGGGGCGAAAACGTCGATCGGCCGTCGGTTCAACCCCGACGGAGGGACTGATCGACGCGGGTGAATTGGGTGCGGCGCCCCTGCCTTCCGCGCGACCCCGAGGGCTTTGAACCATGCTGCTGAGCGATGACGACCGACGCTTCCGCGCGCCGAGGGCGTTGACCGGCCGTGTAGCGGCGCTGCTGCTGTCCACGGTCGCTGTCGCGTCCTTCGCCGTCCCGGCCGTGGCGCAGGAGGACGACGCCGGCAGCGGGCAGGCCGAATGGGCCCAGCGCTACGACTCGGACGCGCGCCAGCAGGTGAAGAAGGAGTCCACCCCGACCCTGTCGCCCGCCACCGTCGCGGCCACCGAGGCGGCCGTGACCCAGTACCAGGGCATCGTGGCGCAGGGCGGCTGGGGCACCGTGCCCAACGTCGTCAACATGCACGTCGGCTCCAAGGGCCAGGCCGTCGCGGCGCTGCGCCATCGCCTGCAGGTGACCGGCGACCTCGACCAAGCGGCCGGCATGTCGCCGGTGTTCGACGCCTACGTCGAGGCGGCGGTGAAGCGTTTCCAGGCCCGCCACGGCCTCGGCCAGACCGGCATCGTGTCCAAGGAGACCGTGACGGCGCTCAACATCCCGGCCGACCTGCGCCTGAAGCAGCTCGAAACCAACCTCATCCGCCTGCGCTCCTTCTCGGGCGACCTCGGGCAGCGCTTCGTGATGGCCAACATTCCGGCCGCCTCGGTCGAGACGGTCGAGAACGGCGTGGTGTTCAGCCACCACGTCGCCGGCGTCGGCAAGGTCGACCGCCAGTCGCCCGTGATGCAGACCAAGGCGACCGACATCAACTTCAACCCCTACTGGACCGTGCCGGCCTCGATCATCCGCAAGGATTTGATCCCCAAGATGCAGGCCGACCCGAACTACCTGTCCGACAACCACATCCGCATCTTCAACAAGGACAACCAGGAGGTCCCGTCGAGCTCCATCAACTGGCACTCGATGGACGCGACCAACTACAAGTACCGCGAGGATCCGGGCATCAACAACTCGCTCGGCGTGGTGCGGATCAACATCGGCAACCCCTACGGCGTGTACATGCACGACACGCCGACCAAGGGCGTGTTCGGCGACGACTTCCGCTTCGTGTCGTCGGGCTGCATCCGCGTGCAGAACGTGCGCGACTACGTGGCCTGGCTCTTGAAGGACAACCCGGGCTGGGACCGCGACAAGATCGACGAGGCCATCCGCTCCGGCGAGCGGATCGACGTCAAGCTCGCCGCCAACGTCCCGGTCTACTGGGTCTACATCACCGCCTGGGCGACGCCGGACGGCGTGGTGCAGTTCCGCGACGACATCTACAACCGCGACGGCCTCGGCGCGCCCGGCACGGTGGCCTCCGCGGCCGACCAGGGCGACGACAACTCGGCCGTCGAGCCCGCGCTGCAGCAGGACTGATCGGCCGCCCCGCCGGGCGACCGGCCCCGCCGAGACGGGGGTTTCGTGGAAAAAGGCGCCCCGGCCACCCGGCCGGCGGCGCCTTTTTCGTGGCGCCCCGTGACGGGGGAGTGGCGACGCGCTATGGGAGGCCCGATATGGATCAGGGCATCGCGACCCCGTCCGTCCCCGCTTCCCCGCGGCTGCCCGGAGCCGCCGCCCCGCCCGAGAGCCCCATGAGCGCCGTCCCGACCTTCAACGCCACCCGCGCGAACCCGGCCCTGTCCAACAGCTTCTTCGGCGCCAGCCTCGTCGAGGCCGATCCCGAGATCGCCCGCGCGGTCGAGCTGGAGCTCGGCCGCCAGCGCGACGAGATCGAGCTCATCGCGTCGGAGAACATCGTGTCGCGCGCCGTCCTGGAAGCCCAGGGCTCGGTCATGACCAACAAATACGCGGAAGGCTACCCGGGCAAGCGCTACTACGGCGGCTGCCAGTTCGTCGACATCGCCGAGGACCTCGCGATCAGGCGCGCGACCGAGCTGTTCGGCTGCTGCTTCGCCAACGTCCAGCCGAACTCCGGCAGCCAGGCCAACCAGGCGGTGTTCCTGGCGCTGATGCAGCCCGGCGACACCTTCATGGGGCTCGACCTCGCGGCCGGCGGCCACCTCACCCACGGCGCGCCCGTCAACATGTCGGGCCGCTGGTTCAAGGTGGAGCCCTACGGGGTCGATCGCGACACGCACCTCATCGACATGGAGGCCGTGGAGCGCCGCGCCCGCGAGGTGCGCCCGAAGATCATCATCGCCGGCGGCTCGGCCTATTCGCGCCACTGGGACTACGCCCGCTTCCGCGCCATCGCGGACGAGGTCGGCGCGTATTTCATGGTCGACATGGCGCATTTCTCCGGCCTCGTCGCCGGCGGCGCCCATCCCTCGCCCTTCCCGCACGCCCACGTGGTGACGTCGACCACGCACAAGACGCTGCGCGGACCCCGCGGCGGCATCATCCTCACCGACGACGAGGCGCTGGCGAAGAAGCTCAACTCGGCCATCTTCCCCGGCCTCCAGGGCGGCCCGCTGATGCACGTCATCGCCGGCAAGGCCGTGGCGTTCCACGAGGCGCTGCAGCCCGCCTTCAGGGATTACGCGCGCCAGGTCGTCGCCAACGCCAAGGCGTTGTCGGACAGCCTGCAGCGCCACGGCTTCGACATCGTGTCGGGCGGAACCGAGAACCACCTGATGCTGGTCGACCTCCGGCCGAAGCGCCTCACCGGCAAGGCCGCCGAGGCGGCGCTCGGGCGCGCCCACATCACCTGCAACAAGAACGGCATCCCGTTCGACCCGGAGAAGCCGTTCGTCACATCGGGCATCCGCGTCGGCACGCCGGCCGCGACCTCGCGCGGCTTCGGCACGGCCGAGTTCGAGCAGGTCGGCTCCCTCATCGCCCGCACGCTCGACGGCTTGGCCGAGGCCGGCGAGGCCGGCAACGCCGCCGCCGAGGCCAGCGTGCGCGACGAGGTGAAGGCCATCGTGGCCCGCTTCCCGATCTACTGAGGCGCAGGATGTTCACGGGTTTGATCAGCGACGTCGGCGAGGTGGTGTCGAGCGAGGCGCGCGGCAGCGTGCGGCGCCTGCGCATCGCCTGCTCGTACCCGGCGGAGGGCATCGCCCTCGGCGCCTCCATCGCCTGCTCGGGCCCCTGCCTCACGGCCGTCGAGGTCGGCGCCTCGGGAAAACGGACCTGGTTCGACATCGACGCCGGGGCCGAGACGCTGGAGCGCACCACGCTCGGCGCCTGGGCCCCCGGCAAGCGCATCAACCTCGAACGCTCGCTGAAGCTCGGCGACGAGCTCGGCGGCCACCTCGTGTCGGGCCACGTCGACGGCATGGCGCGGGTGACCGCCGTCACCCGCATCGGAGAGACCACGCGCTTCGACGTCGAGGCGCCGGAGCGGCTCGCGCGCTTCATCGCGGAGAAGGGCTCGGTCGCGCTCGACGGCACGTCGCTCACCGTCAACTCGGTCGCGGGCCGCAGCTTCTCCGTGCTGCTGATCCCGCACACGCTGGCCGTGACCACCTGGGGCGAGGTGCGCGAGGGCGACAGGCTCAACATCGAGATCGACACGATGGCGCGCTACGCGGCGCGGCTCGCCGAATTCCCGGCCGCCGGGACGGCCGAGGCCGGCGCCGACGAGGGGCTCGCGTCGTGAACGACCGGTCCTCCGTCCTGGCGCGCTACAACGCCTGGGCCAACCACAAGCTCTACGACGCGGTCGAGGCCCTGCCGGACGCGGACCGGCGCGCCGACCGCGGCGCCTTCTTCCGCAGCCTCCTCGGCACGCTGAACCACGTCCTCGTCGCCGATCGCATGTGGATGGCGCGCTTCACCGGTGCGCCCGTGCCCGCGCTCCGGCTCGACGCGGTGCTGCACGACGACTTCGACGCCCTGCGCGCCGCCCGCGGCGAGGAAGACACGCGGATCATCACCTTCGTCGACGGGCTCGACGACCAGGCGCTCTCGTCGAGCTTCACCTACAGCCCCGTCTCGATGCCGGGGCGCTTCGTGGCGCAGCTCGGGCCGGCGCTCGACCACCTGTTCAATCACCAGACCCATCATCGCGGGCAGTGCCACGCCATCCTGACCGGCCTCGGCAGGGCGGCGCCGTCGCTCGACCTGATGGTGTTCTACGGCGAGGTCGGCCACGGCGGGCTGATCCGCCTGTCCTGAACGCTTGCCGGACGGAGCCGGCCGCACTATTCACCCCGGCTCCCCGCCGACCATCCATCCACGAGTTGCTTCCATGGCCGAACCTCAGCGCCGCACCGACGCCGAGCCGCATGTCGCGGCCGACGACCACTTCCTGATCGTCGAAGGGCGCTTCTACGACGAGATCGGGGACCACCTGCTGGCGGGCGCCAAGGCGGCGCTCGACGCCGCGGGCGCCACTTACGACGTCGTCACCATGCCGGGCGCGCTGGAGGTGCCGACCGCCATCGCGATCGCGGCGGAGGCCGCCGAGGCGGGCGGGCGGCGCTACGGCGGGGCCGTGGCGCTCGGCTGCATCCTGCGGGGCGAGACCTACCACTTCGAGGTCGTCGCCAACGAGAGTTCGCGCGGCCTCATGGACCTCGCGCTCCAGCGCCGCATGCCGATCGGCAACGGCATCCTCACGGTGGAGGACACCGACCAGGCGATGGTCCGCGCCGAGCCGTCGCGCGGCGACAAGGGTGGCGAGGCGGCCCGCGCCATGCTGGCGCTGTGGCGCCTGAAGGCGCGCCCCGCGGCGGCCGGGGCCGCGCGATGAGTCGCCAGGAACGCCGGGCCGCCGCGCGCCTCGCCGCCGTGCAGGCGCTCTACCAGATGGATGTCGCCAAGAGCGGCATCAACGACGTCCTGGCCGAGTTCGAGTCGCATTGGATCGGCCAGGAGGTCGAGGGCGAGCAGTACAATAAGGCCGAGAACGCCTTCTTCCGCGACGTCCTCGAGGGCGTGCTGGCCGGGCAGGGCGAGATCGACGTGCTCGTCGACCGCTCGCTCCAGGAAGGCTGGCCGCTGCGCCGCGTCGAAGCCGTGCTGCGCGCCATCCTGCGCGCCGGGGCCTACGAGATGCTGAGCCGCAAGGACGTGCCGGCGCGCGTCGTCATCACCGAATACACCGACATCGGCGGCGCCTTCTTCGAGGGCGACGAGGTCGGCATGATCAACGGCGTGCTGGACGCGCTCGGGCGCCGCCTCCGCCCGGACGAGCTGATGGGCACGGCCCGCAACGCGCGCTGAACCCATGTCCATCGGCCGCGTTCGCCTCGGGGACGCGGGTTGGAGAATGCCATGCAGGTTCGGTCGTTCGGTCACGCCGACGGGGTCGAGATCCGGGAGGTGAGCCTGCGCAACGCCGCGGGTGCCACGGCCTCGGTGATCACGTGGGGCGCCGTGCTGCGCGACCTCGTGGTGCCGTCCCCGGCCGGGCCGCAGCGCGTCGTGCTGGGCCTGAACTCCATCGAGGACTACCGGGCCCATTCGCCCTATTTCGGCGCCACGCCGGGCCGCTTCGCCAATCGCATCGCCGGGGCGCAGTTCACGCTCGACGGCCGCCGTCACACGCTGCCCGCCAACGAGCGGTCCGGCGCCACCCTGCACGGCGGCCCGAAGGGCTTCGGCGCGGTGCCGTGGCGGATCGAGGCCGTCGCGGAGGACTCGGTCACGCTCGTGCTCGACTCGCCGGACGGCGACGAGGGGTTTCCGGGCGCGGTGCGCGCCCTGTGCACCTACACGCTGGCCGAGCCGGGCACGCTGGTGGTCGTGTTCGAAGCCACCACGGACGCGCCGACGGTGCTGAGCCTCGCGCATCATTCCTACTTCAACCTCGACGGCGGGCCGGACGTGCTCGACCACGAGGTGCTGCTGAACTGCCCCTTCATGACGCCGACCGACGCCAACCTGATCCCGACCGGCGAGATCCGCAGCGTCGCGGGCACGCCCTTCGACTTCACCACGGCGCGGCCGATCCGCAACGAGGCCGAACAGAACTACGACATGAACTTCGTGGTCGCCTCGGCGCCCGACCCCGCGACGGGGCTGGCCCATGCCGCGACGGTCCGGTCGCCCAAGAACGGGCTGACGCTGGAACTCCACACGGACCAGCCCGGCGTGCAGTTCTACGACGCCGCCAAGCTCCACTGCCCGGTGCCGGGCCTCGACGGGAAGCTCTACGGCACGCACGGCGGCTTCGCGCTGGAGTGCCAGGTGTTCCCCGACGCGCCGAACCGGCGCCACTTCCCCTCGCCGGTGCTGCGGCCGGGACAGACCTACCGGCAGCGTTCGGAATACCGCTTCGCCTGATCGGGGTGGGTGCCGCCCCCGCCTTCGACGGGGGCCGACCGGCTTCGAGCGCGGGCTCGCCGCTTCGCGCCCTCGGCCGTCGTCTCGGCCTCGATCCGGGATCCAGCGGTGCGTCCGAACGGAACTTCGGCCTGAAGCGCCCGATCGGATCGACCGTCTCCCGGGTCTTCGCTCTGCCCGGGGCCACACCTCGCAGCATGGTGCCTGGACGAAAAAGAGCGGCGGATTTCCCCGCCGCCCCCTCGGATCCCCGCGCGGGGCGCCGCCGGTCAGCGGCTGATGTCGCCCTCGAAGTCCGCGAGGGCGGCGCCGACCTCGAGGCCCAGCTCGTCCATCGAGGTCTCCTCGCGGGTCAGCACCTCCTCGCCCTTGGCCTGGCGCTCGGCCTCCTCGGGCGAGCGGGCGACGTTGATGGTCACCTTGGCGTCGACCTCGGGGTGGAGCTCCACCGGCACCTCGTGCAGGCCGATGCCCTTGATGGGCGTGCGCAGGGCGACCTGGCCACGGCTGACCGAGAAGCCGCCGGCCGTGATGGCCTCGGCGATGTCGCGCGTCGACACCGAGCCGTAAAGCTGGCCGCTCTCGCCCGCCTGGCGGATCATGACAAAGCTCTGGCCGTCGAGGCCCTCGGCGACCTTCTGCGCCTCGCCCTTGAGCTCCAGGTTGCGGGCTTCGAGCTGCACGCGCTGCGTTTCGAACCGCTTGGCATTGGCCTCGGTGGCGCGCAGGGCCTTGCCGCGCGGCAGCAGGAAGTTGCGGGCGAAGCCGTCCTTGACCTTCACCCGCTCGCCCATCTGGCCGAGCTTGGCGACGCGCTCCAGAAGAATGACGTCCATTTCACTGTCTCCGGTTTGGAAGTTTGGTGATCTTGATCGCCGCGCCGCGCCGCACCTGCGGCACGAGGCAATCGATGCAGCCCGCCAGGACCAGGGCCAGGAGCGGCCAGGGTTCGACGGCGAGGATAGCGAGGTAGACGCCGGCCAGCAGCGCCGCCCGCGCCGGCAGGCGGCGGGTGAGCACGTGGACGGCGGCGAGGCCCTCGAAGGCGAAGGCCATGCCGAGCGCGCCCGCCGCGACGGCGGCGGCGAGCCCGAACGGGTCCGGCAGCAGCACGGCGACGCCGACGACCACGAAGGCGCCGACGGCCGCGCGCGGCAGGCGGAGGCCGTCGGGCAGGTTCGGCCAGGGCCGCGCGAGCCAGCCCGACAGCTGGGTCGAGCGGGCCGCGAGCCACAGGTTGATCCCGAGCACGAGCACGCCCGTGACGGCCATCGCGACGGGCGCGATCTGCACGACGGTGTCGACCGCGATGTCGCCGGGGAGCGGCGTGCCGTCCAGGACCTTGGACACTGCCCGCGACGCGCGGGCGAGCGCATGACCGTAGCCGCCGAAGCGCCAGATCAGGGCCGCCCCGGCGAGCAGCACCGGCACGCAGCTCGCGGCCACGAGCGCGAGCGCGAGCGTCGAGACCGGCGTCCACGAGGTCTCGGGCACGCCCGCGGGAGCACTGCCCGGCGCACCGGCCGCCGGCGCCGACATGCGGGGACAGACGGCGAGGCGGGCGAGCAGCCAAGCCGGCAGCGTCGAGAAGACGAGGAACAGGAGTCCGGACAGCGGCCCCGACGACAGCGCGATCGCGCCAGCGCCGATCAGCGCCGCGGCGGCACCGACGGGAGGCGGGAAGCTCAGCCCAACGATCATGATGGGGAGCGGCGCGAGCTGGGCCAGCACGAGGCCGGCCAGCGTGTGCGTCGTCGCGACGGCGATGAGCACCGCCGACGTGACACCCGCGCCGAGCGCGGTGCCGTAGGGTTTCAACATCGTCGAGCTGTCCCGCCGCGGTTCACGGGGTTAGGGACCGGCACAGCCGTCCCAACCATCCCGGCGTGCCTCTAAGGGACGCCGGCCGACGCCGGAGCCCGCGCGAGCGGGCCCCTGCAGGTGTGGACGCCGGGCTTCAGGGCCCGGCGCGATCGATCCTCAGCGGATCACGTAGGGCAGCAGGCCCAGGAAGCGGGCGCGCTTGATCGCGGTGGCGAGCTCGCGCTGCTTCTTGGCCGACACCGCCGTGATGCGGGACGGCACGATCTTGCCGCGCTCGGAGATGTAGCGCGACAGCAGGCGCGTGTCCTTGTGGTCGATCTTCGGCGCGTTGGGGCCGGAGAACGGGCAGGTCTTCCGACGGCGGAAGAAGGGGCGGCGCGGGGCGGTGGACATCAGGCTTCTCCGGCGGGCTGGGTGGCGGCCGCGGGCGCGCGGCCCGAGAAGCGGCCGCCGCGGTCACCGCCGCCGCCGCGCTCACGGTCGAAGCGGCCGGAGCCGCCCCGGCGCTCGCCGCGCTCGCCGCGGTCGTCGCGGTCGCTGTCCTCGCGCTTGCGGAGCATGGCCGAGGGGCCTTCCTCGTGCTCGTCGACGCGGATCGTCAGGAGGCGGATCACGTCCTCGTTGATGCGCATCTGGCGCTCCATCTCGGCCACGGCCGCGGCCGGGGCGTCGATGTTGAGCAGCGTGAAGTGGGCGCGCCGGTTCTTCTTGACCCGGTAGGCGAGGGACTTGATGCCCCAGTATTCCGACTTGGCGATCTTGCCGCCGCCGGCCGTGATGATGGACTTCAGTTGCTCGGTGAGCGTCTCGACCTGCTGGGCCGTGACGTCCTGGCGAGCAAGGAACACGTGCTCGTAGAGAGCCATGAGCTTTGCCTTTCCTGTTTCCTCGACGGCGCCCGGCGCGAAGCCCTTCGAGCCTCGGGAAGGCTCGAGTGGAACCGAAGGCGGGAACACGGGATGCGGCGCCGGAGCCCCTGTCCGCCGGTCCGGCCGCCGTGGCGGAGGGCATGCGGATATCCGTTCAGCTCCCGGCCAGGTCGCTGTCGAAGCCGGCTCGATACGGCCAGAAGCGCGTGAATGCAAACGGAAATGCGAGCGGTCGACCTCGGACCGCGAACCGATGCGTTCGCGGGCCTGCGGATCGTGCGATCCGCTTGACAGCCTTCCGGACCGCGTGTTCTCGGGCGGCTCATTCGGTCAGTCAGCATTGACTAACTTCGAGGCGACGCCCGGCTCATGACGACGGCCTTCATCTTCCCCGGACAGGGCTCCCAGGCGGTCGGAATGGGCCGCGCCCTCGCGGATGCCCATCCCGCCGCCGCCCGCGTCTTCGCCGAGGTCGACGACGCCCTCGGCCAGCCGCTGTCGCGGCTCATGTTCGACGGGCCCGAGGCCGAGCTGACGCTCACGTCGAACGCCCAGCCCGCCCTCATGGCGGTGAGCCTCGCGGCCCTGCGCGTGCTCGAAGCCGAGGCCGGGCTCGACCTGAGGTCCGGTGCGTCCTACCTCGCCGGCCACTCGCTCGGCGAATATTCGGCGCTGGCCGCCGCCGGCACCTTCTCGGTCGCCGAGGCCGCGCGCCTGCTGCGCTTGCGCGGCGACGCCATGCAGGCCGCGGTGCCGGTGGGGCAGGGCGCCATGGCGGCGCTGATCGGCGTCGAGCCCGAGGCCGCGGCCGCCATCGCGGCCGACGCGGCGGCCGGCGAAGTCTGCGACGTCGCCAACGACAACGGCGGCGGCCAGGTGGTGCTGTCGGGCTCCGCCGCGGCGGTCGACCGCGCGGTCGCGATCGCCAAGGCGCGCGGCGTCAAGCGCGCCGTGCTGCTCGCCGTGTCGGCGCCCTTCCATTGCGCGCTGATGCGCCCCGCGGCCGACGCCATGGCGGAGGCGCTCGACGCGGCCGAGGTGGCCGATTCCGCGCTGCCGGTCGTCGCCAACGTGCTGGCCCGCCCCGTCGACACCGCGGGCGAGATCGTCGGCTGCCTCGTCGGCCAGGTCTGCGGCACCGTGCGCTGGCGCGAATCGATCGCGTGGATGGCCGGCGCCGGGGTCACCCGCTTCGTCGAGGTGGGGTCCGGCAAGGTGCTGTCGGGCCTGGTCAAGCGCATCGCGCCCGCCGCCGCGACGCTGAACGTCGGCACGCCCGACGACGTCGCGCGATTCATCGAAGCCGCCGCATCCGGCGCCTGAGGAAACCAGCATGTTCGACCTCCAGGGCGCGACCGCCCTCGTCACCGGCGCCACGGGCGGCCTCGGCGGCGCCATCGCCCGCGCGCTCCGCGCCCAAGGGGCCCGCGTGGCCGTGTCCGGCACGCGCCGCGAGGCGCTCGACGCCCTCGCGGCCGAACTCGGCGGCGACTGTCCGGTGCTGCCCTGCGACCTCGGCGACCGCGCCGCCGTCGAGGGGCTCGCGCGGGACGCCGAGGCGGCGCTGGGCTCGCTCGACATCCTGGTCAACAACGCGGGCATCACCCGCGACGGTCTGGCCGTGCGCATGAAGGACGAGGACTGGGACACGGTGCTGTCCGTCGACCTCACCTCCGGCTTCGTCCTGGCCCGCGCGGCCCTGAAGGGGATGATGAAGCGCCGCCACGGGCGCATCATCGGCATCACCTCCGTGGTGGGCGTCACCGGCAACGCCGGCCAGAGCAACTACGCCGCCGCCAAGGCGGGCATGATCGGCATGTCGAAGGCGCTGGCCGCCGAGGTGGCGAGCCGCGGCATCACGGTCAACTGCATCGCGCCGGGCTTCATCGAGAGCCCCATGACGGACGCGCTGAACGAGAAGCAGCGCACCGCGATCCTCGGCACCGTGCCGGCCGGACGACTCGGCCTCGGCGCCGAGATCGCCGCCGCCGCGGTCTATCTGGCCAGCCGCGAGAGCGCCTACGTGACGGGGCAGACGCTCCACGTCAACGGCGGAATGGCAATGATCTGAACGCTTTACGGCGGTCGCCGCAGGGCCGCCACGGGTCGGGCACGCTCTCGCCATCCTGCGGGAAACGTGTTAACAGCCGAGATGTCGCGACGGTTGCGGCACCGTTTCGGACCGGACCGGTCGGGGACGTGGCGCCGCTTCCGCGCCGCGAGGCTGCCGATCCGTTCGGGCCGCGCGGCGGCAACCGCCGCCGGGTCGGACGCCGTCTCCGGGCGGGCGCGACCCGGCCGCGCGGATCGCGAAGGCTCGAATTTTCCAACCGAGGCAAGGAATATCCAAGATGAGCGATGTCGAAGAGCGCGTGAAGAAGATCGTCGTCGAGCACCTGGGCGTCGAGCCCGACAAGGTGGTCGACAACGCCAACTTCATCGATGACCTCGGGGCCGACTCGCTCGACACCGTCGAACTGGTCATGGCCTTCGAGGAAGAGTTCGGGGTGGAGATCCCGGACGACGCGGCCGAGACGATCGTGACGGTCGGCGACGCCGTGCGCTTCCTGGAGAAGAACAAGAAGGCCTGAGACGGGCCTGGAGGCCCGCCCCCTGGCGGGGCGGGTTTTCGGGAGAGGAGAGGGGGCGCTCCGGCGATCGATCAGGAGCCCCGACACGGGTTGAGGGTGGAAGAGTGAACGCAGCGCGACGCGTCGTCATCACCGGGATCGGTCTGGTGACGCCCCTCGGCGGTGACGCCGACACGACATGGCGGCGGCTCATCGCGGGCCACAGCGGCGCCGGCCCCATCACGCATTTCAAGGTCGACGACCTGCCGAGCCGCATCGCCTGCATGGTGCCGCGCGGCTCCTCCGCCGACGGCGCCTTCGACGCCGACGAGTGGATGGAGCCCAAGGAGCAGCGCAAGGTCGACGACTTCATCCTCTACGCCGTGGGCGCCGCCACGCAGGCGCTCAAGGACGCGGGCTGGGAGCCCAAGTCCGACCAGGACCAGATCGACACCGGCGTGATGATCGGCTCGGGCATCGGCGGCCTCGGCGGCATCCAGGACGGCTCGCTGCTCGTCGAGCAGAAGGGCCCGCGGCGCCTGTCGCCCTTCTTCATCCCCGGCCGCCTCATCAACCTCGCCGGCGGCTACGTGTCGATCCGGCACGGGCTGCGCGGCCCCAACAGCGCCGTCGTCACGGCCTGCTCGACGGGCGCCCACGCGATCGGCGACGCCGCCCGGATCATCATGTGGGGCGACGCCGAGGTGATGGTGGCGGGCGGCGCCGAGTCGGCCGTCAACCGCATCGGCTACGCCGGCTTCTGCGCCTGCCGCGCGCTGTCCACCGGCTTCAACGACGAGCCCACGCGCGCGTCCCGCCCCTACGACAAGGACCGCGACGGCTTCGTCATGGGCGAGGGCGCCGGCGTCGTGGTGCTGGAGAACTACGACCACGCGGTCGCGCGCGGCGCCAAGATCTACGCCGAAGTGGTCGGCTACGGCATGTCGGGCGACGCCTACCACATCACCGCGCCCTCCGAGTCGGGCGACGGCGCCTACCGCTGCATGGCGGCGGCGCTGAAGCGGGCCGGGGTCGAGGCCTCGCAGATCGACTACGTCAACGCGCACGGCACCTCGACGCCGCTCGGCGACGAGATCGAGCTCGGCGCGCTCCAGCGGCTGCTGGGCGACGCGGCGCCGGGCGTCGCCATGTCGTCGACCAAGTCGGCCATCGGCCACCTGCTCGGCGCGGCCGGCTCCGTCGAGGCGATCTTCTGCGCGCTCGCCATGCGGGACGGCATGCTGCCTCCCACCCTCAACCTCGACAACCCGTCGGTCGACACGCCCATCGACCTCGTGCCCCACACCGCCAAGCCGAAGACCGTGGACATCGCCCTGTCGAACTCCTTCGGCTTCGGTGGAACAAATGCGTCACTGGTGCTGCGGAAGGTGTGAGCGGGCGCACCCGGCCGCCGCGGGGCCGTGGTGCTCCCGCGGCGGATGAGGTAAGGTCGCCGCTCAGAGATGGCGCTCTGCCGGGGGCAGGGCCGCCATGGGCATCGCGCGGCGGACGGGCGCGCGTCGGACCGGCTCGGCCGCCCGCCGCGGATCCCTGACAGCGACGACGGACGAGCACATGGCCGAAGGTCCGAACTCCAGCGAAGGCCTCCCCTCCGAGCGCGACAACGCTCCGGCCGGCGCACGCCGGGCCCTGATGTCCCCCGGCGAGGCTCTCCAGCCCGACTCCATGCCGCCCCCGCCGCCGAGCCCGCGCCGCTCGCGGCCGATCCTGGCGACGGTGAGCGGGATCCTGTCGTTCCTGGGCATCGCCGCCGTGGCCGTGGTGATCCTCGTGTCGCTGGCGATCCAGCGCATCGGGGCGCCCGGCCCGCTGCCGGCTGACAAGGTCGTGATCATCGCCCCCGGCACCGACGTCGGCGACATCGTCGGCCAGCTCGAACAGGAGGGCGTGGTCGACAGCGCGGCCCTGATGTCGGCCACGCTCTACGCGGAAGGCGACCGCTCCAAGATCAAGGCCGGCGAGTACCTGTTCAAGCAGAACGCCAGCCTGCGCGACGTCATCGACACCCTGGTGTCCGGCCGCCAGATCCTCCACGCCATCACGGTCCCCGAGGGGCTGACGAGCGAGCAGATCTGCGACCGCCTCCGCGCCGACGACGTGCTGGTCGGCGACATCAAGGCCGTGCCGAAGGAAGGCACGCTGATGCCCGACACCTTCAAGTTCGCCCGCGGCACGACCCGCGACCAGCTGCTGCGCACCATGGCGCAGGAGCAGCGAAAGATCGTCGCCGACGTGTGGTCGCACCGCGCCGCGGACACCACGATCCGCTCGCCCTACGACATGGTCACGCTGGCCTCCATTGTCGAGAAGGAGACCGGCAAGGCCGACGAGCGCCCGCACGTCGCCGGCGTCTTCGTCAACCGTCTGACCAAGGGCATCCCGCTCCAGTCCGACCCGACCATCGTCTACGGCCTCGTGGGCGGCAGGGCGACGCTGGGCCGGGGCATCCTGAAGAGCGAGATCGAGCAGAAGACGCCCTACAACACCTACGCCATCGCGGGCCTGCCGCCCGGCCCCATCTGCAATCCCGGCCGCGCCGCCATGGAGGCGGTGGCCAACCCGTCGCGCACGAAGGACATCTACTTCGTCGCCGACGGCACCGGCGGTCACGCCTTCGCCGAAACGCTCGACCAGCACCGGCAGAACGTGCAGCGCTGGCGCGCGCTGGAGAAGGACGCCAAGGACAAGGCGGCCCCGGACCTCGGCGCCGCGCCGGCCGCCGGGCCCGGCCTTCCTGCCTCGACGCCGAAGCAGCGGGGCGACGCCGGTCCCGCGGTGCCGATCTACGGCGCCCTGTCGGGCCGCTTCGAGCCCGCGGCCGGCGGCCCCGCCCAACCGGCGAGCCTGATGGCCGGCGTGACGCAGCTGCCCGCCGAGCTGACGCCCGGCGGCGAGGCCTCCAACCGCTTCGCGGCGCCGAGCGCCGATCAGACGGCCTCGCTCGACCCTGACGGGCCGGGCGACCTCGCGCCCGCGCCCGGCGACTCCGCCTCCTTCTTCGGCGTGGCCTCGGCGGCGCCGTCCGGGCGTGATCCCGGCCTGAGCTTCCCCGTGTCGGCCGCCCAGCGGGCCGACGAGCGGGCCCGCGCGGCCCGCTACGGCGCGACGGCGGGTCCGGACACGCTGCCGCCGTCGGCCGAGGTGGTGAGCGCCGAGCAGGGCGCTCCCCTGGCCCCGAACCGTCCGTCGCCCGGCAAGGGCGTCATCACGGACGCTTCCGAGGGCACGGCGCTCGATCCGCTGCGCGACCACAGCTACGACCTGATGTCGGCCAAGACCGTTCCGGTCGCCATGTCGGCCGCCTACGCGCCGCGCCCGAACCCCTACGGGCCGCGCCCGGCGCTCGCGGCGGCCGCGAAGCCGAAGCCCGGCCGCGCCAAGGCGCCGCGCCCGTCTGCTTCGGCGGCGCCTGCGACCGCCGCGGCCGAAGCCGAGGCGCCCTCCGCGCCGGCGGCGCAGTGACGGGCCGGCGCTCAGGCGGCGGGGTGGATGGCGAGATGAGCGAGCGCCGCCGATGACGCTGTCGAGCATGACCGGCTTCGCCCGGAGCGGCGGGCAGGCCGGTTCCGCCACCTGGGCCTGGGAGGTCAAGTCCGTCAACGCGAAGGGTTTGGAACTCCGCATCCGCGTGCCGCCCGGCTTCGACGCGCTCGAGGCCGCGGCGCGGACCCGGCTCGCCGCGCGGCTGAAGCGCGGCACCGTGCATGCCGCGCTGAACCTGCAGCGACCCAAGCCGCGGCAGACGGCGCGCATCGACCGCGACAGGCTGGACGCGCTCATCGCCGCCGTGTCGGAGATCGTGCCGTCGCCGCGGGTGGCGCCCGCGACGCTCGACGGCCTCCTGGCTCTCCCCGGCGTGGTCGAGATCGTCGAGGTCGCCGAGCCCGGCACCGACCTCGATCCGGCCCTGCTCGAAGGCCTCGACGCGGCGCTGGAGGCCCTCTGCGCCATGCGGTCGGCCGAGGGCGCGGAACTCCGCCGCGTGCTCGGCGAGCGGTTGTCCGCCGTGTCGGCCCTCACCGCGCGCGCCCAGGCAGCGCCCGGGCGGACGCCCGAGGCCGTCCGCGCGCGGCTGGCCGCTCGCGTCGCCGAGATCGCCGCGGCGGCCGACACGCTCGACCCGGTGCGCCTGCACCAAGAGGCCGTGCTGATGGCCGCCAAGGCGGACGTGCGCGAGGAGCTCGACCGGCTCGCCATGCACGCCGCCGCGGCCTCGGCCCTGCTCGACGAGGGCGGTGCCGTGGGGCGGCGCCTCGACTTCCTCGCCCAGGAGCTCGGCCGCGAAGCCGGCACGCTCTGCGCCAAGTCGGGCGACGCCGAGCTGACGGCCGCCGGGCTTGCGCTGCGGACCGAGATCGAACAATTCCGAGAGCAGGTTCAGAACCTGGAATGATCGCGACCATGCCCCTCGACGGGACGACTCAGACGATACCCCCGCGGCGCGGCCTCATGCTGATCCTCTCGTCGCCGTCCGGCGCCGGCAAGACGACGCTGACCCGCATGCTGCTGCAGAAGGAGGCGATCGACCTGACGCTGTCCGTGTCGGTGACGACGCGGCCGCGGCGGCCGAGCGAGGTCGACGGCGTGCACTACCACTTCGTGACGCCCGACCGCTTCCGCGAGCTGCGCGACGCCGGCGAGCTGCTCGAATGGGCCGAGGTGCACGGCAACAGCTACGGCACGCCGCGGGGCCCCGTCGACGCGCTGCTCGGCCGCGGCCGCGATGTGCTGTTCGACATCGACTATCAGGGCACGCAGCAGATCCGCTCGCGGGCGCGCGAGGACGTCGCCACGGTCTTCATCCTGCCGCCGTCGATGCGCGAGCTCCGGGCGCGGCTGGAGCGGCGCGCCGAGGACAAGCCCGAGGTGATCGCCCGCCGCCTCGACGCGGCCCGCAACGAGATCGCCCGCTGGAGGCTCTACGACTACGTGCTGGTCAACGACGACCTCCAGCGCACGCTGGCCGACGTCACCGCGATCCTCGCGGCCGAGCGGCTGAAGCGCGTGCGCAGCGAGGCCGCCGTGGCGGGGTTCGTGGAGACCCTGGCGGCAGAGGGCTAGGCCCCTCCGCGCCGACCGGTCAAGCTTCGCTCAGGCGTGCCAGGGTCACGAATTCGGCGACCGTGAGCGTCTCCGCCCGGGCCGTTCCGTCGAGCCCGGCGCGCTCCAGCAGGGACGCGACGTCGACCGGGCCGCGCGGCGTCGCCAGCCCCTTCAGCGATTGGCGCAGCATCTTGCGGCGCTGGCCGAAGGCCGCCGCCGTGACGCGCGACAGGCTCGCCGCACCGCAGGGCAGCGGCGACGGGTTCGGCACGAGCTCGACGATGCTCGACATCACCTTGGGCGGCGGCACGAAATTGGACGGCGCCACGTCGAACAGGATGCGGGCCCGCGTGCGCCAGCCGCACAGCACGCCGAGCCTGCCGTAGTCGGCCCGCTCGGCCGGGGTCGCGACGATGCGCTCGGCCACCTCGCGTTGGAACATAAGCACCATGCGGTCGTACCAGGGCGGCCAAGCTTCCGCCTCGATCCAGCCGGTCAGCAGGGGGGTCGCCACGTTGTAGGGCAGGTTGGCGACGATGCGCCAGGGCCTGCCGTCGGCGCGCGCCGGCAGGCGGGCGGGCACGACCTCGAGCGCGTCGCCCTCGATCACGGTGAGCCGGCCGGGGTAACGGTCCGCGATGGCCCGGAGCGCCGGCAGGCAGCGCCTGTCCCGCTCCACCGCGACCACCTCGGCGCCCTCGGCGAGCAGCGCCCGCGTCAGCCCGCCCGGGCCGGGGCCGACCTCCACGACAGGCACGCCGGCGAGCGGCCCGGCCACCCGGGCGATGCGGCCGGTGAGGTTGAGGTCGAACAGGAAGTTCTGGCCCAGCGCGCGGCTGGGCTCGATCCCGCAGCTCTCGACGACGTCGCGCAGCGGGGGCAGTCCATCGTCGATCAAGGCGCGTCCGGGTTCGGGGTGGTGCGCCGGTGCGGGCTCAGTCCTTGCTGACCACCGCCGTCTTGCGCAGGTCCTTGTACATCTGCGCCGACACGCCGGCCAGCTTGCTGGCGATGATGTCCTTCTGCACCTGGTCGTGCAGCGTGCTGCTGTCGCCGTCGTTCTTGTCGCAGATGGCGAGCATCTCGATGCCGTTGGTGGTCCTGTCCGGCATGGTGAGCATACCCTTCTGGGTCTCGGCCAGCACCTTGCGCAGCGCCGGGCCGAACGAGTCCGAGTTGCGCGTCATCGGCTCCTTCACGGCGACGTCGGGGAGCTGGCGGGCGAGCTGCAGGCCATTGCCGCAGCCGTCGAAGCGGTTGCGAAGCGCCTTGGCGGCGTCCATGCGCGCCTGCAGCACGGCCGGCGACGGGTTGACGGGCACGACGAAGACGATCTGCTGGAGGCGGTAGCTCGTCACCTTGTCGGACCCGCCCTTGGCGATGGCGGCGTTGATCTCCTCCTCGGTCGCGCCGACGCCCTTGTTGCGGGCGCGCACGAGGTTGTCCCAGGCGGCGATCGAGCGGAGATGCGCCCGGATGGTGTCGATGTCGATCTTGGCCTTGGCGGACGCCTGGGTGAAGGTCGACACGTCCATCTTCACCGAGGCGGCCACCTTCTGCAGCTGCTGGCTGAGGTCGGAATCGCTGGAGTCGATGCCCCAGTGGCGCGCCTCGTCGTAGCGGAGGCGATCGCCCACCACGGCCTCAAGCGCGTCGGCCGACGAGGCGGGCTTGCGCTCGAGCCGCAGGATCTTCTCGTATTCGGCGACGTCGAAGCTGGTGATCGGGTCGCCGTTGACCGCCGTCACGACCGATTGGGCGGACGCCGGCACGGATGCCGAGAGGGCGCCCGCCGCGGTCAGCGCGACGACGGCGACGCGGGCCGCCCGGGAGTCGAGGAGGGAGCGAAGCTTCACGAGGCGGTCCAGGAGGAGGTGGGGGTGATCCGGTCTTCCGTTCCGTTCATAACAAAAAGCGTGGCGATTATTTGAACACGCCGTCCTGCACCGTGGAGGTCGCGCCGAGGCCCTGGTTCAGCTTGATGTCCGCGAGGGTGCGGAGGTTCAGCGAGACCAGCACCGTCTGGTTGACATTCTGGTTGTTGTTCCCGCCCGCGATGGAGTCGGTGTACGAGCGGGAGTAGTTCACGCTCAGGGTCGTGCAGTCGTCCATGTAGCCGAAGCCCGCGCCGAGCACAGCGAATTGCGGATGCCCGGTCTTGAGGTCGTACTGCAGCGTCGCCGTGTCGAACTTGTAGGGGTTCAGCTCCAGCGTAGCGGACCCGTTCACGTAGTAGTGATCCAGGAAGTCGAAGCGCTCGTTGAGCAGGATGCCGGAGCGGTCGTGCACGTAGCCGATCAGCGGCTGGGCCGCGTAGTTGGCGTATTGCACGTTGGTGGTGGTGCCCAGGAACCTCGCCGTCGCGATGAGGTCGATGGCCTTCGGGTCGAAGGTCTTCGAATCGAACCGCCCCTTGGCCTCCACGGAGAAGTTGGAGGTGGGCGCGACGAGCAGCCGGCTCACGTAGTCCGAGCGGTCCGTCTCCAGCCCCGACTGCAGGCCGACGTTGGAGATGTCGGCCATGGAATAGGAATTCTGGCCTGCCAGCGCGTAGGACTGGCCGAACAGCGCGCTGACGTAGCCGCCGGTCGGGAAGGTCGCCGTGTATTGCACGCCCGCGTTGGCGCGCGTGCCGCCCTCGACGCGGTCGTAGCCGGAGTACTTGTTCCACTCGAACAGCGTCGTGTCGTCGAAGACGAGGCTCTGCGCGTCCTCGTTGGGCGTCTTCCCCACGCGGGCCACGTCGGGCCGGACGATGATCTGGCCGATGGGCTCGATGACCTGGTTGGCGATGCTGGACGCGAACAGGAAGGGGTAGCGATATTCGAGCCCGACGCCCGGCACGACGTCGCCGCTCAGCTCCTCGTTGTGGGCGCCGAAGAAGTTGGCCTGGTCGGCGTTGGAGATGGTCGACTGGCCCGAGGCGCTGGTGAACGTGTAGGCGTTCGACTCGTTGAGGTTCAGCCACTTGCCGTCGGCCCGCACGAAGGCGAAGGGCTTCCACACCTCGCCGATCGGGTCGATGTACTTGTTCTGGTAGCTGACCTGGGCCGTCTCGCGCGAGTAATCGCCCGCGATCCCGCGCAGGAAGCAGCTCGGCGGCTTGAAGCCCGGCGCCAGCGTGTTGCCGGTCGTGCTGGGGCACACGTCGTAGAGCGAGAAGGCGGAGTCGAGCAGCCGCGTGCCGGCCGCCTGGTAGGCTGCGGCGCTGCGCGACAGGCTGGTGAGGTTGGAGTCGACCTTCACCTCGCCGCCGATGCCGGCCGTGAGGGCCGGGTCGAGCGCGAACGTGCGGTTGTAGTCCACCGTCGGCAGCACGAGCGGCTGCTGCTTGTTGAAGTCGAACTGCGACAGGCCGACGATGCGGTAGCCCTGCAGGTTGAAGTAGCTGCGATCGCCCTGGCCGGTCAGGTAGGCGGTCGAGATCGACTCCTTGATGTAGTCCGTGCCCAGGCTGGACGAGCGGATGTTATAGTCCTGGACGTAGTATTTGTCCGAGAACGCCGCGATGTCCCAGCCGTACTTCCAGCTCGGGTTGATGAAGAACTTGCCGGTCGACTCGATCGAGCCGCGGAAGTCGCGGTCGCCCGTGCCGAAGGGGGGCTTGTTGAACTTGCCAGGGTCGAGCTGGTCGATGCCCGTGGCGAGCACCGAATACGACCCCGAGTCGAGGCGATGCCGCCATTCCACCTCGCCGAAGAAGCCCTGCTCGGACAGCACGGTCGGCGTGAGGGTGAGGTCGTAGTTCGGCGCGAGGTTCCAGAAGAACGGCTGCGCCACGCCCACCCCGAGGTTGGTCTGGGTGACGTAGTGCGGCGTCAGGAAGCCGGTCTTGCGCGTGACGGTCGGGTCGGGCGTCGAGAAATAGGGGACGTAGGCGATCGGCACGCCGTAGAGTTCGAGGGTCGCGTCCTCGAAGTAGATCATCTGCTCGTCGGTCTTGTGGACGATCTTCATCGCCTTGACCTGCCAGAGCGGCGGCCGCTCGGGATGGGCCGCGCAGGGCGCGCAGGCCGTGTAGGTGCCCTTCTCGAAGGTCGTGGTCTCGCCCTCGGTGCGCTCGGCGCGCGGCGAGGTGAAGAAGGTCTTGTCCTTGGTGATCGTCGACAGGCTGTCGACGAAGCCCGACTTGAAGTCGTCGGTCAGCTCGAACTTGTCGCTGTAGGTCGAGGTGCCGTCGGCCTCCGTGAGCTTGGCGTGGCCGGTCGCGAAGACGCGGTTGGCGTTGCGGTCGTAGATGACCTTGTCGGCCTCCAGCACGCGGCCCTGGTAGTAGAGCTGCACGTTGCCGTCCGCCGACACCACGTTGGTGTCGCGGTTGTAGACAAGCTGCTTCGCCTCGACGAGAAGCCGGTCCTTCTTGGCCTCGGGGGCCGCCGCGGGCGCGGCGGCCGGCACGGCCGGCTTGGTCTGCGCCGCGGCGGATCCGGCCGAGAAGGCGCTCAGCGCCAGGAGCACGCAGGCACAGGCCCGCGCCGCGCCGCGGTGGCGCGCGGTCGCGATGTGGTTGTCGGTCGACGCGGTCCGGGACGAGACGGCTTCACACACGTCGGGGCCAGTACGCCGCCCCATCAGCCATCCTCCTGATACAACAGAGCGAGCGAGCCCAGCATGCTGCCCACGACGGCGGGGGACCACGCCGCCACGGGAGCACTCAACAGGCCCGCACCGCCGAGATCGCCGACGAGCTTCGTCGCGACGTAGAGCACGAAGCCCGCCGCCACTCCACCCGCCACCATGCGGGCGATCCCACCAAAGCGGAAGAATCTTAAGGAAAACGCAGCGGCCACGAGGATCATCGCCATGAACAACAGCGGGCGCGCCAGCAGCTTCTGGTATTGCAACTCGTAGCCGGTGGCGTTCAGCCCGGCCTTCTCGGTGGCGTCGCGGATCTCCGGCAGGCGCCAGAACGGCACCGAATCGGGCGCCGTGAACTTCTGCTGCACCTGTTCGGGCGTGATGTTGGTGGCGATGAGTTCGGTCGCCACCTCGCGCGGGGCCTCGCCCGGCGCCAGCACGCGGGCGTCGTCGAGCGCCCAATAGCCCTCGTGCAACTCGCCGTGCTCGGCCTCGACGCGCTCCATGAAGGAGCCGTCCCGGTCGTAGACGAAGGCCGTGATGCCGCTGAGGACGGAGCCGCCGTCGCTGGCCCGGTCGGCGCGCAGGATGGTCTGCCCGTCGATGCCGTCCTGCTGGAGCCAGAAGGCCGTGTCGACCTGTTCCGAGCCGGTCTTGCCGAACATGCGGGTCTCGAGCCGCTCGGCCCGCTGCTTCGAGACCGCGGCGACGGGGTTGTAGACCGTCGTGGTGACGACCCCGAGCAGCAGCGCCACGCCGAGCGGCGGCAGGATGAACTGCCACACCGACAGGCCGGCGGCGCGCGCCACCACGAGCTCCAGCTTCCGCGTGAGGTTGAGGAAGGCGAACATGGCGCCGAACAGCACCGAGAAGGGGAAGATCTGCTCGGTGATGGTGGGCACGCGCAGCAGCGACAGGAAGGCCACGCCGGGCGTGGTGGCGCCCTTGGCGTCGCCCGAGCGGCGCAGCAGTTCGACGAAGTCCGACAGGTAGATGATGGCGAACAGCAGCCCGAAGACCATCAGGATGGACTTGGCGAAGTTCCGCGCGAGGTAGAAGGCGAAGGTGCGGCCGACCACGGCGCCCTCACGCGGCCTGGGGCACGGGCATGCGCAGCGGCTCGCGCCGCCGCGGCAGCCCGATGCGCGGCGCGAAGATGTAGAGCAGCGCCCCGAGGAGGCCGACCGCCGGCACCGCGTAGTCGGCCGGCACCCAGGCGGCGGATTTCGCCACGAAGCCCGAGGCCGCGAAGCCGGCCCCGCGCACGGCCGCCACCGCCACCACGGCGCCCACCATGGCGCGCCAGTTGCCGGAGCGCGTGGTGCGGGGCTGCGACAGCGCCGCGAAGGCGATGAGGCCGAAAGCCAGCGCGTAGAGCGGACCCGAGAAGCGATCGTGCAGCTCCGACCGGTAGCGGCCCTCCTGGAACTTCACCGTCGGATCCTTCATGTCCGGGTGCAGCAGCTCGCGCGTGGAGCGCTCGCGCGGCCGCAGCGGGGCGCCCTCGCCCTCGGAGCCGAACTGCGCGAGGTCGAGCGCGTAGCGCTGGAAGGCCACGATGGCGGCGTCGCGGCTGCCCGGCTGGTGGCGCTGGATCGAGCCGTCGTTCAGCACGAGGTAGTTGTTGTCGTCGTTGGACCAGGTCTGGCCGCTGTCCGCGACGTAGGACGAGATGTGGTTCGGGTCGCGGCGGTCCTCCATGAGGATGCCGTGCAGCGAGCCGTCCCGCCCGCGCTCGCGGTAGTGGAAGATGAAGCCCTGGTCGAGCGTCGTGAAGGTGCCCTCGCGCACCACGTGGGTGATGAAGTCCGCGCGGATCTTCATCACGAGGTCGCGCAGCTCGCGGAAGCTCCACGGCATGAGGTAGAGCGACATCGCGCCCACCATCAGCGTCACCAGCACGGTGAGCAGGACGAAGGGCCTCAGCAGCCGCACCGGCGACAGGCCGGCGGCGCTCATCACGATGAGCTCGCTGTCGCCGTTGAGCTTGTTCAAGGTGTAGAGCACCGCGATGAACAGCGCGATGGGCGCGATCACGGTGATCAGCGCCGGGATGCCCAGCGCGGTCACGCCCAGGAACACCAGCAGCGACTGGCCCTTGGTGGTGAGCAGGTCGAATTCCTTCAGCGCCTGCGTGATCCAGATCACGGCCGTCAGCACACCGAGCGCCACGAGGAAGGACGATCGCACGATGCGGAAGATGTAGGCCTCGACGAGCGACATGCTGCTCCGGTCATGCTCGGACTCGGGATGAGCCCGCTCGGGAACGGTCCCCCGACGCTCCACCGTCAGGGGTAGAAGGGGGGCGCCGGCGGCGCAAGCCGCGCCGCGGGCCGCGGCGGCGGACCCGCCGATTTGGCCCAGGGCCGTTGCGGCGAGATCACTCCTAACGGGTCGGAGCGGTCATTTTGGGGCGAAAATCGGGGGCGAAACGGGGGAGCGCCGAAGCCGCACCCCTTGGTTCGACAGGGGGAACCGGTATGTATCGGGGACACGCCAGACCGGCTCCCCGACCCGACGAGCTCCCGATGTCCGACTTCGCAGAGATCGCTTTCACCCCGCTCCACGGCGCCCGGGCGGGTGCGGACGGATCCGACACGCTCGTCGTCTTCGTCGGCGGCGATCTCCGTCCGGGCGCCGCCGCCTCCGACGTCCTCGGGGCCGCCGCCGGGCTGATCGCGCCGGCCGCCGCGGCGGCGAAGTTCAAGGGCAAGGCCAGGACCGCGCTCGACCTCTACGCCCCCGCGGGGCTCGGCGTCGGCCGGCTGCTCGTCGTCGGCACGGAGGCGAAGACGCCCCCGGCCGGCCCGGAGCTCGTGACGCTCGGCGGCTTCGTGATGGGCAAGCTGCGGGACGGCGCGCGGGCGACCGTGCTCCTCGACCTGCCGGGCCGCGAGGCCGACGCCCGCGCGGCCGCCGAGTTCGCGCAGGGGCTCCAGCTCCGCGCCTACCGCTTCGACCGCTACAAGACCAAGCGCAAGGACGACGAGGAGAAGCGCGAGCCCGTGGCCGTCACGGTCGCGGTCGCCGACGTGGCCGCGTCGGAGGCCGCCGCGGCCCGCGCGGCCGGCGTCGCCGACGGCGTGGAACTCGCCCGCACGCTGGTCAACGAGCCGCCGAACGTGCTGCATCCGATCGAATTCGCGCGACGCGCCTCCGAGCTGTCGCGGCTCGGCGTCGAGGTCGAGATCCTCGATGTCCCGGCGCTGGAGCGGCTGAAGATGGGCGCGCTGCTCGGCGTGGGTCAGGGCTCCGCGCACGAGTCGCGCGTCGCCGTGATGCGCTGGAACGGCGCCGGCGGCGCGACGCAGCCGGTGGCCTTCGTGGGCAAGGGCGTCACCTTCGACACGGGCGGCATCTCCATCAAGGGCGCGGCCGGCATGGAGGACATGAAGGGCGACATGGCGGGCGCGGCCTGCGTCGTGGGCCTGATGCACGCGCTGGCGGCCCGCGAGGCCAAGGTCGACGCGGTGGGGGTGATCGGCCTCGTCGAGAACATGCCGGACGGGCGGGCTCAGCGGCCGGGCGACATCGTCACCTCCATGTCGGGCCAGACGATCGAGATCATCAACACGGACGCCGAAGGGCGGCTCGTGCTGGCCGACGCGCTCTGGTACGTCCAGGAGCGCTTCAAGCCGCGCTTCATGGTCGACCTCGCGACCCTGACGGGCGCGATCCTGGTGGCGCTGGCGAGCGAGCACGCGGGCCTGTTCTCCAACGACGACGAGCTCGCCGAGCGGCTTCGCGTGGCGGGGCTCGCAACGGGCGAGAAGGTGTGGCGCCTTCCGCTCACCCCGGCCTACGACAAGCTGATCGACTCCAAGTTCGCCGACATGAAGAACACCGGCGGCCGTCACGCGGGCTCGATCACGGCGGCGCAGTTCCTGCAGCGCTTCACCAACGACACCCCCTGGGCCCACCTCGACATCGCCGGCACCGGCATGGGCGCGCCCACCGACGACGTGAACCAGAGCTGGGGCACGGGCTGGGGCGTGCGCCTGCTCGACCGACTGGTGGCGGACCACTACGAGGGCTGAGGGCGCCGTGACCGAGGTGTGGTTCTACCACCTCGACCGCTGGCCGCTGCAGCGCGCGCTCCCGTCGCTGCTGGAGAAGGCTCTTCAGCGCGGGTGGCGCGCCGTGGTGCAGGCGGCGACCCCCGAGCGGGTCGACGCCCTCGACGCCGCGCTGTGGACCTACGACGAGGCGAGCTTCCTGCCCCACGGCACAGCGCGCGATGGCGACGCGGAGCTGCAGCCGGTGGTGCTCACCACCGACACCGACAACCCCAACGGCGCCACGGTCCGCTTCATGGTCGACGGCACGGAGGTGCTGCCGGCCCTGGCCGAGGGCTCCTACGAGCGCGTCCTGCTGCTGTTCGACGGCAACGACGCCGAGGAGCGCGCCGGCGCGCGCCGCCAATGGGCCGACTTGAAAAAGGCCGGGCACGGCGTAGCCTACTGGCAGCAGAACGAGGACGGGCGGTGGGACAAGCGCGGCTGATTCGGCACCTCGCCACCGCCGGGGCGGTCGCGCTCCTGTGCGGCGCGCTCCCCTCCGGCGGCGTGCGTGCGGCCGGGGCTAGCCGCTTCGCCTCCTACGACACGGAGGCGAACTGCGTCGCGTCGCACACATTCGCGCCCGCGGCCTGCCGCACCGCCTTCGCCAACGCCCGTTCCGAATATGAAGCGAAGACGCCGTCCTTCGCCAGCGAGGCGCTGTGCACGCGGCGCTACGCGACCTGCATGGCGTGGCCGCCGGGCGCCGCCGGCCGGCCCGCGGGCTATCGCCCGAGCTGGGACGGCGTCGACATCGTCGACACGCCGACCGAGCACAGCGTCACGCCCTCGCCCGGCAGCACCGGTCGAACGGTGCGCTTCGCCGCTCGCTCGCTCGACGCGGAGCCGGCGCGGCTGACGATCCGCGGCGCCTCGATCCCGGCGCCGCCGCTGCGCCAGCCCGCCGCCGCGCCGGTGATCGCCGGGCATCCGGGGCGCCCGAGCGCCGCGCCGGCCTTCGCGGGCGGGGCCGATAAGCCGCTCCCGCCGAGCCCGGCCCCGCCGCCCGGCTCGGGCTTCAGGCTCGAGGACGGCGTGCTGACCTACCCGGCGCCGGCGCGGTTCCAGCCCAGGAACCTGCCGAAGCAGCCGTGAAACGGAGATCGGCCGGAATGCTGGCCTGACGCCGGCCCGGACTGCCCAGATCCCAGCCGACGGGCGAAGCACGCGCGAGGCGCGAGGGGCGCCCCGCGCGCTCGCTACTCCGCCGCCTCGCGGTGCGGCACGGGGCGTTCGTGGGGCAGGAGGTCCGGCTCGCCGGCCGCGACCTTGTCGTTGTGTAGTCCGCCGCCCCCCAGCCACTCCGAGACGCGGTCGAGGTAGATGTAGATCACCGGCGTGGTGAACAGCGTCAGCACCTGGCTGACGATGAGGCCGCCCACCATGGCGTAGCCGAGCGGCTGGCGGATCTCCGAGCCCGTGCCGGTACCGAGCATCAGCGGAATGCCGCCGAGCAGCGCCGCCATGGTGGTCATCAGGATCGGGCGGAAGCGCAGCAGGGCGGCCTTGCGGATCGCCGCCTCGGCGGACAGCCCCTCGTCGCGCTCGGCCACGATGGCGAAGTCGACCAGCATGATGCCGTTCTTCTTCACGATGCCGATCAGCAGGATCACGCCGATCAGCGCGATCAGGCTGAACTCGTAGCCGAACCACATCAGGATCGCGAGCGCGCCGACGCCCGCCGACGGCAGCGTCGACAGGATGGTCAGCGGGTGGATGAAGCTCTCGTAGAGGATGCCGAGGATGATGTAGACCACCACCAGCGCCGCGACGATCAGCAGCGGCACCGTGCTCAGCGACTGCTGGAACGCCTGGGCGGTGCCCTGGAACGTGGTCTGGATGGTGGCGGGCAGGTTCAGCTCGCCCTGCGCCTTGGTGATGGCCGCCGTGGCCTGGCTCAGCGCCGCGCCGGGCGCGAGGTTGAAGGAGATCGTCACCGCGGGGAACTGCCCCTGGTGGCTGATCGCCAGCGGCTGCGTGGGGTCCGTGGTCCAGTGCGCCAGGGCGGACAGCGGCACGTCGCCGCCCGTGATCGGGGAATGCAGGTAGAGCTTGTTCAGCGAGTCCACCTGGCCCTGCAGCTCGGGCAGGATCTCCAGGACGACGTGGTAGCTGTTCACCTGCGTGAAGTACTGCGCCACCTGCCGCTGGCCGAAGGCGTCGTAGAGCGTGTCGTCGATCAGCTGCGCCGTGATGCCGTAGCGCGCCGCCTGGTCGCGGTCGATCGTCAGCGTCAGCGTGGTCCCGGCGGATTGCTGGTCGGTGGCGACGTCGCGCAGCTCGGGCAGGGTCTTCAGCTTGTCGAGCAGCTTCGGCGACCAGACGTTCAGCTCGTCGAAGTTCGGGTCCTGCAGCGTGTACTGGAACTCGGTGCGGGACGAGCGCCCGCCGACGCGGATGTCCTGGGCGGCCTGCATGAACAGCGCCGCGCCCTCGATCTGGGCGATCTTCGGGCGGAGCCGCGCGATGATCTGCTGTGCGGTGGCCTCGCGCTCGTCGCGCGGCTTCAGCGTGATGTAGACGCGCGCGTTGTTGGTGGCGCCGGAGCCGCCGGTGGCGATGGCGGTCGAGTAGACGGCCGGGTCCTTCACCACGACGGCGGAGATCTGCTCCAGCTTGCGCGACATGTCGGCGAAGGAGATGTCCTGCGACCCCTCCGCCTGGCCGATGATCAGGCCCGTGTCCTGGCTCGGGAAGAAGCCCTTGGGGATGATGGTGAACAGGTAGCCGGTGAGCGCCACCGTGGCGAAGAACACCAGCAGCGTGGCGAAGCGCCAGCGCAGGCAGGCGTCGAGGCCGATCTCGTAGGCGCGCAGGATGGCGTCGAACATCCGCTCGCTCGCCATGTAGAGGCGGCCGTGCTCGGCGTGGCCGTGCTCCTTCAGGAACCGCGACGCCATCATGGGCGTGAGCGTGAGCGACACGAAGGCCGACACCAGGATGGTCATGGCCAGCGTGATCGAGAACTCGCGGAACAGCCGGCCGACGATGCCGCTCATCAGCAGCAGGGGGATCAGCACGGCGATCAGCGAGATCGAGATCGACAGGATG
This sequence comes from Lichenibacterium dinghuense, assembly GCF_021730615.1. NCBI lineage: Bacteria > Pseudomonadati > Pseudomonadota > Alphaproteobacteria > Hyphomicrobiales > Lichenihabitantaceae > Lichenibacterium > Lichenibacterium dinghuense. The sequence continues at coordinate 133,729 of NZ_JAJLMN010000001.1, read as the reverse complement.
GTGAAGCCGATCTCGCCCGCGCCCTTCATGGCGGCCTCATAGGGGCTCAGGCCCTCCTCGAGGTGGCGCTCGATGTTCTCCAGCATGACGATGGCGTCGTCGACCACGAAGCCGACCGAGATGGTCAGCGCCATCAGCGACAGGTTGTCGAGGCTGTAGCCCGCGACCCACATCAGCGCGATGGCGCCGAGCAGCGCCAGGGGCACGGTGATGGACGGGATGATCGTCGCCCACAGGCTGCGCAGGAAGACGAAGATCACCATCACGACGAGGCCGATGGTCAGCACCAGCGTGAACTGCACGTCGTCGACCGAGGCGCGGATGGTCTGCGTGCGGTCCGACATGATGTCGAGCTTGATGCCGGCCGGGATCGAGGCCTGGAGGCGGGGCAGCTCGCGCTTGATGTGGTCGACGATGTCGATGACGTTGGCGCCGGGCTGCTTGAAGATGACGAGGAACACGCCGCGCTTGCCGTTGGCCCAGGCGGCTTCCTTCATGTTCTCGGCCGCCGGCACGGCGGTGCCGATGTCGCTGACGCGGACCGGGCCGCCGTTGCGGTAGGCGATGATCGTGTTGTCCCAGCCCTTGGGGTCGAGCAGCTGGTCGTTGGCGTAGATGGTGAAGGACTGCCGCTCGCCGTCGATGTTGCCCTTGGCGGCGTTCACCGTCGTGTTGGACAGGACGGTGCGGACGTCCTCGAGCGACAGGCCCTTGGTGACGAGCTTGGCGGGGTCGATCTGGACGCGGATGGAGGGCTTCTGCTCGCCGCCGATGACCACCTGCGACACGCCGGTGATCTGGCTGATCTGCTGGGCGATCTTGGTGTCGGCGTTGTCGTCCACCACCGTCAGGGGCAGGATGTCGGAGGTCGCCGACAGCAGCATGATGGGCGAGTCGGCCGGGTTGACCTTGCGCCAGGTCGGCGGGCTCGGCAGGTTCTTCGGCAGCTGGCCGTTGGCGGCGTTGATGGCCGCCTGCACGTCGTTGGCGGCGCCGTCGATGTTGCGGTCGAGGTCGAACTGGATCGTGATGGAGCTCGACCCCAGCGTCGAGGTCGAGGTCAGCTGAGCCACGCCGGGGATCTGCGCGAACTGGCGTTCGAGCGGCTGCGCCACCGAAGACGCCATCGTGTCGGGGCTGCCGCCCGGCAGGTTCGCCGACACCACGATGGTGGGGAAGTCGACCTGGGGCAGGGGCGCCACGGGCAGCAGCGGGAAGGCCACGAGGCCTACGCAGAACACCGCCAGCATCAGCAGCGTGGTGGCGATAGGATGCTTGATGAAGGGGGCCGAGATGCCGCCCGAGATGGCGGCGGTGTGGCTCTGCTTGTGCCCGCTCATGCTCAGGAGTCCCCCTGCGCGGTCTTGACGCCGCTGTCGGGCACGATCCGCACGGGCGTGTGGGCCTGGAGCCGGTACTGCCCCGCCGTGACGACGCGCTCGCCGGCCTTGACGCCGTCCGACACCACGGCCTCGTCGTCGTCGGAGAAGGACACCTTGATGGGCCGCACGTCGACCTTGTCGTCGCCACCGATCACGAAGGCGTAGAGCCCGCTCGGCCCGTGCTGCACGGCCGAGAAGGGGATCAGCACGACGTCCTGGAGGGTCCTGACCTTGAGCTTGGTCGACACCGACAGGCCGGGCCACAGCTTGTGGTCGGTGTTGGCGAAGGTGCCCTTGAGGCGGATGGTGCCGCTCGAGGTGTCGATCTCGTTGTTGAAGGTTTCGAGCGTGCCGCTCGCCAGCGGCTGCGACCCGTCCGACGACAGCGCCTCGACCGACAGCGGACCCGCCTTGCGGCCGGCGGTGATGCCGGCCAGCGTGTTCTCGGGCTCGGTGAAGACGACCGATATGGGCTCGATCTGGGCGATGGACACGATGCCGGTGGCGCTCGACGCGTTGACGATGTTGCCCTGGTCGACGAGGCGGAAGCCGACGCGGCCGGTGATCGGCGCCTTGATGGTGGCGTAGCTGAGCTGCGTCGTGGCGTTCTCGATCATGGCGTCGTCGGCCGCGACCTGGGCCGTGAGCTGCGCCACGGACGAGGTCTGCGTGTCGAGCGTCTGCCGCGTCACGTAGTTGTTGTTGATCAGCGACTGCGAGCGGGCGAGGTCGCGCTTGGTGTTGTCGAGGTTGGCCTGATCCTGCTGCCGCTTCGCCTTGGCTTGGTCGAGCGCCGCCTGATAGGGCCGGGGATCGATCTGCACGAGCAGGTCGCCCTGATGGACGATCTGCCCCTCGTCGAAGTTGATGGTGACGACCTGTCCGTCGACGCGGCTGCGCACCAGAACGGTGTTGTAGGGCTGCACGGTGCCGAGGCTCGACAGGATCACGGGAAAGGCCCCCGTCTTGGCCTCGGCGGCGCTCACCGGGACGGCAGGCACCTCCTTCGACGCGGCCTTCGCGGCGTCGTGCTTGGGGTGGACGCGGTCGAGGCCCGCCTGCACGACCGGGCCGACGCGGTTCCAGTCGTAGTAGCAGTATCCCGCCCCGGCGCAGAGCAGCGCGATGGTGAAGAGGCGCAGGCTGGTGCGCCGCGGGCGATCGGACATCGTCGTTCCTCGACACGGGGGGAAGACCGGCCGGCGAGGCCCGCGGATCGGACCCGCCGGTGGAACCAGCGCGCGGCGATCCGTCCGGCATCGGCGGATGTGGTGACGCCCCGCGTGCGACCTCCGCGGTGGGGCGGGACGTCGGCGCGGGGATGGTCCACAGCCGACGACCTTGCGGCCGCCGATCCTTCTGACGTCCTACAAATAAGGCCGGGGCGGCCGAGCTTCGACTAAAAACTTCTTCATCGACAACGCCCTGCGCATCGATCGGTGCCACGCCGCATGCTGCGTCGGGTCAGCGCGCGGCCCCGGCGTCCGGCACGCGCAGCGTCTGGCCGCCCTGCCCGGAGGGGGGCGCCGGGGACGGCGCGGGCGACATCCGGCGCGGGCGCACGACGCGCACGCCGTTCTCGATCTCGACGTCCTGGTCGTCGCGCGGCGGCGGCAGGCCCGCCGGGGGAGGGGCGACAGAGGCCGGGGGGGAAGCCCGGGGCGGCGCGGGCGGCGCCTCGACGAGGGGCGCCGGCGCCGCGGGGGCCGGCGGCAGGCGCTCGATGGGCCCGACCGCCACGGGCATGCCGCGGTCGCCGGTGTCGCGCCACCAGGACACGACGAGCAGCAGCGCCAGCGCCGCGAGCATCACGCACAGGACGACGGCGGGCGCCGATGGCCGCGGCGTGCGGCGGGCGGGCTCGGCGCGGCCCGTCCCGAGGGGGTCGAAGAGTCCGCCGGTCATCGGAGATCCTGCCCAAAACGGGAGCGGCCCGGCAGGGGCCGGGCCGCGGAGCGCATCTCGGGAACGCCGAGCCGCCGCGCCTCAGGGAGCCTTGGAGGTGTCCGGCTTGGCGGGGTCGGGCTTCAGCGTGTCGACCTTGGGGGTGTCGCCCTTCGGCGCGTCCGCCTTGGCGGCCTCGGTCTTGGTGGAGTCGGCCTTGGTCATCTCGGCCGCCTTGGTGGTGTCGCTGGCCGTCCTCGACTTGATGTCGACGCCGTGCAGCAGGTCGATTGCGGCGATGAGCTGCTTGTCGTTCTTGCTGTCCGGCGGCACGTAGGCCTGCGAGCCCTGCTTCTCGTCGGTGGCGGCGCCGTTCATCAGGTGGCCCTTCAGCGAGGCCTCGCCCTTGGTGTCGTCCTTGCCCTTCAGGTCGTCCGGCACGTCCTCGAGCACCACGTCCTCGGGCTCGATGCCCTTGGCCTGAATCGAGCGGCCCGACGGCGTGTAGTAGCGCGCCGTGGTGAGGCGCAGGGCGCCGTTGCTGCCGAGCGGGATGATGGTCTGCACCGACCCCTTGCCGAAGGACCGCGTGCCGATGATCGTCGCCCGCTTGTGGTCCTGGAGCGCGCCGGCGACGATCTCGGAGGCCGAGGCCGAGCCGCCGTTGATCAGCACGACCAGCGGCTTGCCGTGGCTGAGGTCGTAGCCCGGACGGGCGTTGTAGCGCTGCGTCTCGTCGGCGTTGCGGCCGCGGGTCGACACGATCTCGCCGTGGTCGATGAAGGCGTTGGACACCTCGATCGACTGGTCGAGCAGGCCGCCCGGGTTGTTGCGCAGGTCGACGATGTAGCCCTTGAACTTGTCGTTCGGAATGTCGGCCGCGAACTTCGCCATGGCCTGCTTCAGGCCGTCGAAGGTCTGCTCGTTAAACTGCGAGATGCGGACGTATCCGATGTCGCCCTTCTCCTCGAACTTCACCGACTTGATGGTGATGTTGGCGCGGTTGAGCTTGTAGTCCGTGCCGTCCTTGTCCTTGCCGCGGACGATCTTCAGCGTCACGGGCGTGCCCACCACGCCGCGCATCTTGTCGACCGCCTGGTTCAGCGTCATGCCTGAGACGGGGTCGCCGTCGATGGCCGTGATGAGGTCGCCGGACTGGATGCCGGCCTTGGAGGCCGGGGTGTCGTCGATGGGGGTGACGACCTTGATCACGCCGTCGTCCTGGCTGACCTCGATGCCGAGCCCGCCGAACTCGCCGCGGGTCTGCACCTGCATGTCGCGGTAGGCTTTCGCGTCCATGTAGCTCGAATGAGGGTCGAGCGAGGTCAGCATGCCGTTGATGGCCGCCTCGACGAGCTTCGCCTCGTCGGGCTTCTCGACGTAGTCGGTGCGGATCTTTTCGAACACGTCGCCGAACAGGTTGAGGTTGCGGTAGGTGTCGGAGTTGGCCGCGAAAGCGGGGCTCCCCGACAGAACGCTCGTCTGGAGGGCGACCGTGGCGGCGGTCGCGCCGAGCGCCGCGCCGGCCACGACCAGGGATACCTTGCGCATCATCCGCGGACCTTTTGTGATTCGGCTTTCGCCCACCAGGGGGCGGGGTCGATCGCCGCCCCGTCTTTCCGGAACTCAACATAAAGAACGGGGTCACCCGCGCCAAGGGCGATCGCGGAGGCGGCCCGGACCGAGCCGTCGCCCATCGCCCCGAGCGGTTCCCCCGCCAGCACGAACTGGCCCGGCGCCACGTCGATGCGCGCGAGGCCGGCCAGCACGACGTAGTAGCCGTCCCCCATCGTCATGATGAGCAACTGGCCGTAGGAGCGGTAGGGTCCCGAGAACGAGATCCAACCGTCGGCGGGTGCCGTCACGACCGCGCCCGGCCGCGCCGCCACGGACTGCCCCCGCGACTGGCCGCCGTAGTCGTCGGCCGCGCCGAAGGCCTTCACGATGCGCCCGACCACGGGGAGCGTCAATCGGCCCCTGGTGTCGCCGAAGGGCGTTGCGGGCGTGAGGCGCGCCGGATCGCGCCCGCCCGCCGCCGCGGCCTTGGCGGCGACGCCGGCCGCGTCCGCCTCGGCGGCCCGGCGCCGCGCTTCGTCGGCGCGCTGCGCCGCGGCGGCGTCGCTTTCGAGGCGCGCCACGAGGTCCTTCAGCCCCGTCGCGTCGGCCGCCAGGGCGGCGGCGCGCCGGCGCTCGCCGTCGAGCGCGCCTTCCGCCGCGGCCTGAGCGGCCTGCCGGGCCGCGACGAGGTCGTCGAGCCGCGCCCGCTCGGCGCCGAGCGACGCCGTCTCGACCCCGAGCGCGTCGCGCTCGCCGGCCGCGAGGGAGCGGAGCCGGCCGAGCTCCGCCAGGTCGGACGCGAGGTCGCGGGCGGCCGACCGAAGCTCGGGCACCACGGCGCCGAGCAGGGTGGCGGACCGGACGGCGTCCATCACGTCGTCGGGGCGCGCCAGCAGCGCGGGCAGGGGGTGGAGGCCGAGGCGCTGGAGCGCCGCCAGCACGCGCGCGGTGTCGCCGCGCCGCGCCGCCAGCGAGCGCCGGAGCGCGTCCTCGCGGCCGGCGATGAGGTCGAGCCGGGCTTCGACGGCGGTGGACCGCGCTTCCATCTCGCGCACGCGCGCCGTGGTCCCGACCAGGGCCGCCGAAAGCCGGGCGCGGTCGGCCTTGATGGCGTCGAGGTCGCCCTCGGTGCGGCGCCGGTCGGCCTCCGCGGCCGCGGCGGCGCTGAGCGCGTCCTGCAGGCGCCGCTTTCGGTCCGCGAGCGCGTCGGGCGCGGCCTGCCCGGCGGGCGCGGGCTCGGCCGCGCGGAGCGGGCCGGGCGCGACGGGCGCCGCCAGCGCGATCAGACCGAGGAGGGGGGCCCAGCGCATGGTTCGGACGGGCTCTCGGCGGGACGGTCCCGACGAGACGCGAGGTTAGCCGGCGTCGGCGTCGCGATTGTGGCGCCGCGTCGGGCGCCGGAGCGGCGTCAGTCGAGCCAGGCCGGCACGCGGTCGAGGCCGATCAGCTCCTCGTAGGAGGTGCGCGGCCGGATCACGGCGTGGCGGTCCCCGTCCACCATCACCTCGGGCACCAGCAGCCGCGTGTTGTAGGTGCCGGCCTGCACGGCCCCGTAGGCCCCGGCCGACATCACCGCCACGAGGTCGCCGGCCGCGACGGCCGGGAAGGGCCGCGCGCGGGCGAGGTAGTCGCCCGTCTCGCAGACCGGGCCGACGATGTCGGCGGGGTCGAGCAGCGCGCCCGCGGCGGGCTCGGCCACGGTCATCATCTCGTGGTGGGCCTCGTAGAGGGTCGGGCGGATGAGGTCGTTCATGGCGGCGTCCACCACCACGAAGCGCTTGTCGCCGCCGCGCTTGACGAGGACCACCGAGGCCACGAGCGCCCCCGCGTTGCCGACGAGGTAGCGCCCCGGCTCCAGCACGAGGGTGACGCCCGCCTGCCCGAAGTGCCGCTTCGCCAGCTCGGCGTAGCGCTCCGGCCCGAAGGCGGCCGGGTCCTGATCGGCATGGTAGGGGATGCCGAGGCCGCCGCCGAGGTCGACGTGGTCGATCGCGTGGCCCTCCGCCCGCAGCATCGCCAGCGTGTCGGCCATGGCCGCGAAGGTGCGGTCGAACGGGCCGAGGTCCGTGATCTGCGAGCCGATGTGCATGTCGATGCCGGTCACGGCGATCCCCGGCAGGCGCGCCGCCTCGGCGTAGACGTCGCGCGCGCGCTCGATCGGGATGCCGAACTTGTTCTCGGCCTTGCCGGTCGAGATCTTGGCGTGGGTGCCGGCGTCGATGTCGGGGTTCAGCCGGAGGGCGATCCGCGCGGTCGCGCCCTTCGAGGCCGCGATCTCGGAGAGGGTCAGGAGCTCGGGCTCGGACTCCACGTTGAAGCAGTGGATGTCCTCGTCGAGCGCCAGCGCCAGCTCGGCCCGCGTCTTGCCGACGCCCGAGAAGGTGACGCGGCGTCCGGGCACGCCGGCCGCGCGGGCGCGCCGCAGCTCGCCGCCCGACACCACGTCCATGCCGGCGCCGAGGCCGGCGAAGAGGCGCAGCACGGCCTGGTTGGAATTCGCCTTCATGGCGTAGCAGACGAGCGCCGGCAGCGGCGCGAAGCTGTCCGCGAAGGCGCGGAACTGCGCCGCCATGGCGGCGCGCGAGTAGCAGTAGAAGGGCGTGCCCACCTCGGCCGCGATCGCGGCGAGGTCGGCGGATTCGGCGCGGAGCGCGCCGTCCTCGTAGTGGAAAGGCGTCACGGCGGCGGTCACAGGATCGGGTCGAGCACGAAGGGCTGCTGGGGCGGGCGGATCGGCGGGTTCGGCGCGCGCTTGTGGATGCCGGACTTCGACTCCTTGGCCTTCTCGGCGGCGGCGATCGATTCCGGCGTCGGCGGCGGCTCCAGCCGGCCGCGGCGGCCGCATGCGCCCAGGCCCAGGGCGACGATCAGCACCAGGACCGCGGCGCGGACGGCCGAGGGTGAGGGGGGACGCGCCAAGGGGATCTCCGGACGGGTGCGGGTCTTCCCGGCAAGCTGTAGCGGCCTTCGCCGCAGAAAGCTTTAAGCTTCCGCCGAATCTCCGCGACCGCGCCGAGGATGTCACGCCCGCATGCCCGCCCTCGGCTCCCCCTCGCTCGACCAGCTCCGCACCTTCGTGGCCGTGGCGGAAGCGGGCAGCTTCTCGGCGGCCGCGCGGGCGCTGAACCGCCAGCAGTCCGTGATCAGCTACGCCATCGCCACCCTGGAGGAGCAGCTCGGCGGGCTGAAGCTGTTCGACCGCGCGACGCGCCGCCCGACGCTGACCGAGGCCGGCGCCGTGCTGCTCGCCGAGGCGCGCCGGGTGACGATGGGCGTCGACGGGCTGCGGGCGCGGGCGACCGGGCTGCTGGCGGGGCTCGAAGCCGAGCTCGCCGTGGTGGTGGACGTGATGCTGCCGACCGCGACCCTGGTGGAAGCGCTGTCGGCCTTCCGCGCGGCCTTCCCGAGCGTGACGCTGCGGCTGTCCGTCGAGGCGCTGGGCGCCGTGGCGCGGCTCGTGCTCGACGGCACCTGCGCGGTCGGAGTCTGCGGGCCGCTCGCACGCACCACCCCCGGGCTGGAGCACCGGCCGATCGGCGGGGTGCGCCTGCTGCAGGTGGCCTCGCCGGACCACCCCCTCGCGGCGCTGCGCGGCCCCATCCCGCGCGCCGCGCTGCGCGACCACGTGCAGCTCGTGCTGACCGACCGCTCCGACCTCACGCGCGGGCAGGACTTCGGCGTGCTGTCGCCCGAAACCTGGCGGCTCGGCGACCTCGGGGCCAAGCGCGCGCTGCTGCTCGCCGGCCTCGGCTGGGGCGGCATGCCGGATGCGATGGTGGCAGGCGACGTCGCGCGCGGGCGCCTCGTCGTGCTCCACATCGACGGCTGGGAGCCGGTGGAATACCGCATCTTCGCTGTGCACCGCCCCGAGGCGCCGCCGGGCCCGGCCGGGCGCTGGCTCGTCGAGCGGCTGGCGGCGTCGGAGTTTTGAACGAGACGCGGGATCGAAGCGCCGAGGCCCTTCGGAGACCAGGCTACTTCAGCTTCGCCAGCCAGGCTTCGGCCTGCGCCCGCACGTTGGCGGGCGCGGTGCCGCCGTAGCTGGTGCGGCTCGCCACCGACCGGTCGGCCCCGAGCACGTCGAACACCGCCGCGGTGATGCGCGGCTCGACCGCCTGCATGGCGCCGAGCGGCAGGGCTTCGAGCGTGGAGCCGCGCTCGGCTGCCAGCGCCACGATGCGTCCCGTGACATGGTGGGCCTGGCGGAACGGCATGTCGAGCTTCTGCACCAGCCAGTCGGCGAGGTCGGTGGCGGTGGAGAAGCCCGAGCCCGCCGCGGCATTCATGCGGTCGAGGTCCGGCGTCATGTCGCGCACCATGCCGGCCATGGCGGGGATCGTGAGGGCGAGGGCGTCGAGCGCGTCGAACGTGCCCTCCTTGTCCTCCTGCATGTCCTTGGAATAGGCGAGCGGCAGCCCCTTCATCACCACGAGCAGCCCGATCAGGTCGCCGATCACCCGGCCCGACTTGCCGCGCACGAGCTCGGCCGCGTCAGGGTTGCGCTTCTGCGGCATGATGGAGGAGCCGGTGGAGAACCTGTCCGACAGCGCCGCGAAGCCGAACTGCGGCGTCGCCCAGAGCACGATCTCTTCGGCGAAGCGCGACAGGTGCACGGCGCAGATCGCCGCCGCCGACAGGGCTTCGAGAGCGAAGTCGCGGTCCGACACGCTGTCGAGCGAATTGGCGGTCGGCCGGTCGAAGCCGAGCGCCTCGGCGACCGCGTGCCGGTCGATGGGGTAGGAGGTGCCGGCCAGCGCGGCCGATCCCAGCGGCGACTCGTTCATGCGCCGCCGCGCGTCCGAGAAGCGCCCCCGGTCGCGCGCGATCATCTCGACGTAGGCCATCAGGTGGTGGCCGAGCGTCACCGGCTGGGCGGACTGGAGGTGGGTGAAGCCCGGCATCACGCTGTCGGCGTGGGCGAGCGCCTTCTCGGCGAGCGCGAGCTGGAGGTCGTGCAGGGCGGCGTCGACGCCGTCGAGCGTCTCGCGGACCCACAGGCGGAAGTCGAGCGCCACCTGGTCGTTGCGCGAGCGCGCCGTGTGGAGCCGCCCCGCGGCGTCGCCGATCAGGCTGGCGAGCCGCGACTCCACGTTCATGTGAATGTCCTCCAGCGCCCGGGAGAACGTGAAGGTGCCGGCCTCGATTTCGCCCGCGATGCGGTCTAGGCCCGCGTGGATGGCGGCGACGTCGTCGGCCGACACGATGCCCTGCGCGGCCAGCATGGCGGCATGCGCCTTCGATCCGGCGATGTCCTGCGCGGCGAGGCGCTGGTCGAAGCCGATGGAGGCGTTGATCTCCTCCATGATGCTGTCGGGGCTCGACGTGAACCGGCCGCCCCACATCGCGTTGCTCATCGAAGCCTCGGATCGAATTCAAGAATGTCGGACGCGCCCCAGTCGCCCCAGCCCGCACCCGCCCGCCCCCGTCGGGCGCGCCGCATCGCTCTGGGGACGGTCGTGGCCGTCGGGGTCGCGGCGGTCGTATATGGCGTGACGGGCCCTAGCAAGGGCGGGGCCGCGGCCTGCCCGGCGGCGGCGGCCACCACGGCGCGGCTCGACCCGCTGATCCGCGGCGAGGTGGCGGCGCTGAGCCTCGCCCAGCCCGCCCGTGCCGAGCCCGAGATCGCGTTCCGCACCCCGGACGGCCAGCCCACGAGCCTCGCCGCCTTCAAGGGCAAGGCCCTCCTCGTGAACCTGTGGGCGACGTGGTGCGTGCCCTGCCGCAAGGAGATGCCGGCGCTCGACGCCCTCCAGCGGGAGCAGGGGGGGTCGGATTTCCAGGTCGTCGCCGTGAACGTCGACACGGCGCGGCTCGACCGCCCGGCCGAGTTCCTGAAGCAGAACGGCATCCAGGACCTCCCGCTCTATTCCGACCCCACGGCCGACGTGCTGCAGGCCCTGAAGCGCCAGGGCGGGCTGCTCGGCCTGCCGACGACGCTGCTCGTGGACAGGAACGGCTGCGAGATCGGCCGCATGGCGGGGCCGGCCGAATGGGCTTCGCCCGACGGGCAGGCGGTGATTCGCGCGCTGAAGGGCTGAGGGACGCTCAGTCCGGGTCGATGACCGCGCGGAAGCGGGCGAGGGCGGGGCCGATGCCGTCGAGGAAGACGCCGGCTTTGGAGGCGGCGACCGCGGCCCGGTCGTCGTCGAACCGGTCGTAGGCGTGGGCCGCGACGTGCCGGAAGCCGCGCAGGGCGTCGATCGCGATCACCAGCCGTTCGTCGTCCAGGACGGCCGGGCGCTGTCCCGCGAGCGGCGCCGCGAGCCTCTCGATCAGGGCCCTGTGCCAGTCGTGGCCCGCGGGCAGCGGCTCCTCGAGCAGGCCCGTCAGATCCTTCATCGCGTTCTCGAAGGACGTGTAGCCGGCCAGCATGGCGTGCATGAAGGACCCGCGCCGGAAGTACCGTTGCTTGTCGCTCGTGGCGCCCTTGACCTCCTCGAAGGCCTCGATCGCCATGGCGAAGTGGAGCCGCGAATTCGCGAGGCTGCGCTCGATGTCCGCCCATCGCGCGGCCATCATGCGATCACGACGCCCCGGCGCTCGGCCTCGGCCTTGAAGGTCGAGGACAGGTAGGCTCCGGCCTGCGCGTCCGGCGTCATCCCGTTCGCATGGCAGAGGTCTTCGGCGAAGCCGGCCGCCAGCAGGCTGCCCTCGCCGGGGAAGTCGGCGACGATATCGACGTCGCTGTGATCGCGCATGCGCCCCTCGGCGGTCGAGCCGAACCGGATGAAGCGGCCGCCGTGCTCGCGCGCGTAGGCGAGCAGCGCGGCGTCGATCGCGACGATCGCCGCCTCCATGCGCTCCATCTTGCGGCGGTGCCGCTCCTTCAGGGTGACGATCCCATCGGCCATGGCGGCCTCCGCGAAACCTCCGCTACAGTACCACGATCCCCTGGTGCTTGCGCTTGTCCTCGGGCTCGACGTGGATCGTCACCGCCGCGTCCGGCACAGCCTGCTTGAGCACGCGCTCCAGCCGGTCGCAGATGTCGTGCGCCGCCGTCACGGTGGCGTCGCCCGCCACAACGAGGTGGAACTCGACGAAGGTCAGCTTGCCGGCGCAGCGCGTCTTCACGTCGTGCGCCTCGATGGCGCCCTCGGCGTTGGCGGCGATCAGGGCCTTGAGGGCCGTCAGCTCCTCCTCGGGCAGGCCCTCGTCGAGCAGGCCGTTGACGCTCTCCTTCATCAGGCCCCAGCCCGTCCACAGCACGTTGAGCGCGACCAGCGCCGCGATGGCGGGGTCGAGCACGAGCTTGCCGGTGAGCACCACCAGCGACACGCCGACCAGCACGCCGACCGAGGTGACGACGTCGGTCTCGAGGTGGCGTCCGTCGGCGACCAGCGCCGGGGAGCGGTGGCGGCGCCCCTGGCGGCGCAGCACCATGGCCCAGCCGGCGTTGAGCACCGACCCGACTGCGCCGATCCCGAGGCCGAGCCAGGGCGTGTCCAGCGGCTGCGGCGCCAGGTAGGCGAGGTAGGCCTCGCGCAGGATCGCCAGCGCGGCGCAGAGCACCAGCACGCCTTCCAGCACGGCCGACAGGTACTCGGCCTTGGTATGGCCGTAGGGGTGGCGGGCGTCGGCGGGCTGCAGCGACACGTGCAGGGCCCAGACGGCGGCCAGGGCCGTCGCGACGTTGATGATGGATTCGAGGGCGTCGGACAGAAGGGCGACGCTGCCCGTCACCTGCCAGGCATAGAACTTCACCCCGAGCACCGCGAGCGAAACCGCGACGCTGCCCAGGGCGAGCTTCTGCGTTATGATCATCCCGAGTCTTCCGTGCCGATGCCGTCCATCGAAGGGGTGACGCGGCGCGCGGGTGCGAGGCTGGTGCTGGCGCACCGCCCGCGCGGACGAGACCGATAGAGCAGATCGCGGCCGGGGGGAAACTGCCGATCGCGCGAAGCGCAGGACGCCCACAGCCGGCCGGAGGTCCCATGCCGCGCAAGATCATCATCGACACCGACCCCGGCCAGGACGACGCCGTGGCGATCCTCCTCGCGCTGGCCTCGCCCGACGACCTCGACGTGCTCGGCATCGTGGCGGTGGCGGGCAACGTGCCGCTCGCGCTGACCGAGCGCAACGCCCGCCGCATCGTCGAGCTCGCCGGCCGGCCGGAGCTGCCCGTCCACGCCGGCGCGGTGCGGCCCCTGGTGCGCCCGCTCGTCACCGCCGAGCACGTCCACGGCCGCACGGGCCTCGACGGGGCCGACCTGCCGGAGCCCGAGGTCCCGCTCCACCCGCAGCACGGCGTGGACTTCATCGTCGACACGCTGCTGGCGGCCGAGCCCGGCGAGGTGACGCTGTGCACGCTGGGCCCGCTGACCGACGTGGCCCTGGCGCTCAACCGCGCGCCGGAGATCGCGCCGCGCATCCGCGAGATCGTGATGATGGGCGGCGCCTACTTCGAGGTCGGCAACATCACGCCGACGGCCGAGTTCAACGTCTACGTCGACCCCGAGGCCGCGGACGTCGTCATGCGCTCGGGCGTGCCGGTCACCATGCTGCCGCTCGACGTCACCCACCGCGCCCTCGCCACGCCGGCGCGGCTCGACGCCTTCCGCGCGCTCGGCAACCGCGCGGGCGCCACGGTGGCGGGGATGCTCGGCTTCTCGGAGCGCTTCGACAAGGAGAAGTACGCCGGCGCCGGCGCGCCCATCCACGATCCCAACGTCATCGCCTGGCTGCTGCGCCCCGACCTCTACGGCGGACGGCGGGTCAACGTCACGGTGGAATGCGCGAGCCCGCTGACCCTCGGCATGACGGTGGCGGACTATTGGCGCGTGACGAAGCGCGAGCCGAACGCCCTGTTCCTGCGCGAGGTCGACGATGCGGGCTTCTTCGCGCTCCTGACCGAGCGGCTCGCGCGCCTGCCCTGACGCCGCCCGTCCGCGGGCGGCCTCTGTCAACCGGCCCGGCGGATGCTACCTTTCGGCGTCGACGCCAACGTGAAGACGCGGGGACCATGGCTCTCAGGATCGAAGACTACGCGCTGATCGGCAACTGCGAGAGCGCGGCGCTGGTCGGGCTCGACGGCTCCATCGACTGGATGGCCCTGCCGCGCTTCGATTCCCAGGCCTCCTTCGCGGCGCTGCTCGGCACCGCCGAGAACGGCCGCTGGCAGATCGCGCCCGCGGTCCCGGTCGACAGGGTCACGCGGCGCTACCGCGACGGCACGCTGGTGCTGGAAACCACCTTCGAGACCGCGCGGGGCGCCGTGGTGGTGATCGACGCCATGGGGCGGCGCGAGGGCCACGGCGACGTCGTCCGCCTCGTGCGCGGCCTGTCCGGCTCCGTGCCGATGCGGATGGAGGGCGTGCTGCGCCCCGGCTACGGCACGGTGGTGCCCTGGGTCAGCCGGCTCGGCGACGGCCGCATCTCCGCCGTGGCCGGGCCGGACCGCTTCGTGCTGGACACGCCGGTCGAACTGCACGGCGAGGGGTTCCGCACTGTGGGCACCTTCACGGCCGAGGAGGGCAGCGAGACGCCCTTCACGCTGACATGGTCGCCGTCCTACCATCCCGTGCCGAAGCCGGTCGACGCCGCCCAGCTCATCGAGCTCGTCACCGAGGACTGGAACGACTGGACGAAGTCGCACCGCACCGAGACGGCGGGCGACTGGGTGCCCCTCGTGCAGCGCTCGCTCATCACGCTGAAGGCGCTGACCCACTACGAGACCGGCGGCATCGTGGCGGCGCCCACGACCTCGCTGCCGGAGCAGCTCGGCGGCCCGCGCAACTGGGACTACCGCTACTGCTGGCTGCGCGACGCCACGCTGACCCTCTACGCGCTGCTGACCTCCGGCTTCCTCGAGGAGGCGAGCGCCTGGCGCGACTGGCTGATCCGCGCCATCGCGGGCTCGCCCGACCAGATGCAGATCATGTACGGCATCGCGGGCGAGCGCCGCCTCGACGAATACGAGCTGCCCTGGCTCGCGGGCTACGAGGGGTCGACCCCGGTGCGCGTCGGCAACGCCGCGGCCGGCCAGCTCCAGCTCGACGTCTACGGCGAGGTGCTCGACGCCATGTACCAGGCCCGGCGCCTCGGGCTCGCCCCGGACGACAACGGCTGGCACCTCGAACGCGCGCTGGTGGAGCACCTGGAGACGATCTGGCAGGAGCCCGACGAGGGCATCTGGGAGGTGCGCGGCGGCCGCAAGCACTTCACGGCCTCCAAGGTCATGGTCTGGGCCGCCTTCGACCGCGCGATCCGCTCCGTCGAGGAATTCGAGCTCGAGGGGCCGGTCGACCGCTGGCGCGAGGTCCGCGACCGCGTCCACGCCGAGGTCTGCGACATGGGCTACGACGCCGAGCGCGGCCACTTCACCCAGTATTACGGCGGCACCGCGCTCGACGCGAGTCTGCTGATGATGGCCATGGTGGGCTTCCTGCCGGCCGACGACCCGCGCGTGGCCGGCACCGTCAAGGCCATCGAGGAGCACCTGATGGAGGACGGCTTCGTCAAGCGCTACGACGAGACCGGAAACGTCGACGGCCTCGCTGGCGGGCACGAGGGTGCCTTTCTGCCCTGCTCCTTCTGGCTCGCCGACAACTACGTCCTGGCGGGCCGCCTCGACGAGGCCCGGGCGCTGTTCGAGCGGCTGGTCGGCCTCTGCAACGACGTCGGCCTCCTGGCCGAGGAGTATGACGCGCCCGCCCGCCGGCAGGTCGGCAATTTCCCTCAGGCCTTCACTCACGTCGCCCTGGTCAACACGGCCCACAACCTCAGCCGCGAGTTCGGCCCCGCGCAGCACCGCGCCGAGAGCCGCGAGACGGGGGCCGCCGTGGCGTGACGCCGGTCCCGGCCTGCGCGGAGCAGGGGTGGGGCGCCCGCTCCGGGCCGGCCACAGATCACAGCGACAAGTGGAGGAACCGGCTGAACCTGTTCTGCTCGTAGGCGGCGTAGGGGCCGCCGTCCACGAAACCCCTCCGGCGGTAGAGGGCCAGCGCCGGCTCGAAGGCCGGGCCGCTGCCCGTCTCCAGGCTGAGCCGCCGGAGGCCGCGCGACCGGGCGCGCGCGATGATGTGGTCGAGGAGGCGTGCGCCGACGCCCCGGCGGAGGTGGTCGGGATGGGTCCGCATCGACTTGATCTCCCCGGCGCCGTCGCCGAGCGCCTTCAGGGCGCCGATGCCCGCGAGTCGATCGCCGTCCCAGGCGGAGAAGACCGTCACCGCCGGATCGCGAAGGCCCGACAGGTCCAGCGCGAAGACGCCGCCGGGCGGCGAGGAGTCGCGCATGCCGCGAAGATGCAGCGCCAGCAGGTCCTGGACGGCGGCGTGGGTGAGATCGTCCTCTCGGACCGTGATGCTCAAGTGATACGCTTTCCGTTTGATCAGCTCGGGGGGTGATTTTTAGGCCACCAGGCGAAGCTGGTGCGTGAGCTGATGTCGGCCTGGCGGGTGGTGAGGTGTCGGCATCGCTCGCTGACGATGTTTTCGAGCGCGTCCAGGCCGGGGATGAACCTGTCGACGGCGGGTTCGTCAACCAGCGTCCAGAGCGTTTCGGCGGGCTGCGGTTCGGGGCTGTAGGGCGGCAGGTAGACGAGCCTGAGACCGTCCGGGACGGTGAGGCCCGGGCGGGTGTGAAAGCCGGCGTTGTCGAGCAGCAGCACGACGCGCTTGGTGGAACCGGCACCCACCTCCTTGGCGAAGGCGTCGAGCAGACCGGCAAACAGCGGTTTCGACACGCCGTTGGACAGGTACCAAACCCGTTCGCCCGTGGCCGGGCCCACAAAGGCCGTCACATCGAGCCACTGGAAGCGGTGGTGGCCTTCGGCGATCGACGCTCGCCCTTAGGGCCCACACCGAGCGCAGGACCGGCTTCAGGCCGAGGCGGTGCTCGTCGGCGCGGAAGACCTCGATCAACATGCCGGGCTGGGCCGCGGCTTCGGCAGTGACGGCGCCCGCCAGCTTCTTTTGATTGCCTCAGCCGTCTCAGCGGTGGCGAACTTCGGGTTCTTCGGCCGCGGCCGCTGCAGCGAGTAGCTTAGCGCCTGCAACGCGTCCCAGCCGCGCTGAGGCCGTACGCGCTCCAGCCCGAGATGAGCCGCGATGACGTCGGCCACCTTGCGGCTCGACCACAGCCCGCCGTCGGGCGGCGGCTCGGCCAGGCGCAGCCGAACCACCTCCAGCACCTCGGGCGTGAGCAGGCGCGGCTCAGGGCCGTTATGCCGATGTCCGTCGCCCAGAGCGTCGGGCCCGGACGCGTTGTAGCGCTCCAGCGATTGCTCGATCCAGCGCGGCCCGAAGGACGTGACCTTGCTCGTCGCCCCCACCGTGTGGCCCTGCGCCAGAAGCCAGATCACCTGCAGGTGGCGCGCCTCGATCGGCTCGGGACAGCTCCGAAACCGCTGCTCCAGATCCGCAACGCTCAGGTGTTCCGCAACGCGCGCCATGGCTCAGACCTCCTGCCAGACACACAGGCTACGCCGATCGCAACGCAAGCGGAATCCGATCCAGGCCGAGTCGGTCCGCCGGAAGGCGTGTGACAGCTCGCTCGCGACGTCACAGGTATCGCAGCCTGCGATGCCGGACGGCATCGGGCGACAGCGGCTCGGGCACGTCGACTTCGCCGATGTGCCAACCCCAGGCGAGGGCCGCCAAGCCGATCACGCGCTCCACCGCGTGGGCATAGGAGCCGTCCTGGCCGATCGGCTCGGGTTCGAAACGCGTCGGGTCGAGGCGCGGCAGCAGGGCCGACAGGTAGGCGCCGCGGATCCAGAACATCGAGCCCGCCACGAAGGCGAGGTCCTCGTCGTGCGTCTCGGCTCCCGTGAGGGTGCACATCAGCGCCGCCACATTGTCCCTGTTGCGGCCCCAGTAGACCGGGTGGCCGAGGACGGAGCCGGGCGCTCCGAGCAGCGCGAGCCGGGGGTCGGCGGCGAAGCGAGCGAGGATGCGACGCACGGCGAAGGGGCCGGGGAGCAGGGAGCGCAAGGTGTCGCGCCGCCACCAGGAGCCCGCCGCCGTATAGGCGCTCCGCTTGCCGTGCACCTTCAGCACGACCGCGTCCGGGGCGAGGTCGAGGCTCCGCGCGACCGTGATGAAGGGCAGGAGGTCGCGTCCGCGGTTCTCCGTCGGATGGAAGCGGATCGGCGCGCGCGCTCCGCGCCAGCGGCGCTCCCACGCCGAGAACACCGCCGGATCGGCCGACGAGACGTGGACGGCGGCACCGCGCGGCAGCGCCCGCAGGAGCCGGGCCAGTTCCGGCACGAGGTCGGGATAGTGGCAGTGGCAGAGCACCACGACGGAGCCGGGGGCGACGGCGGGCTGGAGCGGGCCGGCGAGCGCCGCGAAGGCGCGCCGCCCCGCGGCGCCGAGCGGCCCGCGGACGCGCCGCGGCAGGAGGTCGCGCATCCTCATCCGCGTCGGCCCGCGGCGCGGAGCCGGTCCAAGCCGCGGTGCAGGAACGCCAGCGCCGCGCGCGTGCCGGGGACGTGGCGGCCGAGCCAGAGCAGGGCACCGTGCACGAGGCGGCCGGACAATCCCGCCAATCGGTCGAGTTCGTCCGCATCGACGTCGTCGTCGAAGGCCCGCGCCCGCATGAAGGCCATGCGGCCGCGCAGCAGGTCGATGCGGCGCACGAGGCGGGCCCGGTCGACGCCCCGGACTGCGGCGTCGAGGGCCGCGCGGAGGTCGTCGGCGGCGTCGTCCCAGTTGCGCGCCGGCGCGGCCGAATCCGCCTCGATCCAGGCGGGCGGATCGGCGAGGCGGCGGATGAGGTCGGCATCGTCGCTGTAGCGGTGGATGTTGGCCCGTTGCGCCAGACCGGCGGAGAGCTCGTCGTAGGGCGGCAGGTCGCGCACCAGGATGGGGCGGCGGTGCGCCAGGGCGTCGAGGATCGGGAAGCCGAACCCCTCGTAGACGGACGGGTAGACCACGACGCGGGCCGCGGCGTAGAGCGCCGCCACGCGCTCCGGGGCCAGGCCGCCGGAGGCGATCCCTTCGACGCCCGGCACGGCGCCGGGTGCGAGGCCGAGCGCCACGACACCGCGCTCGAGCCCGGCCGCGACGAGCGCGGCCGCCGTCTCGCGCAGGCGCTTGTGCGGCATGGCGTTGCCGATCATCAGCACCGTGCCGTCGGCCCGGCCCTCGGTCGGCGCACCGAGGCGGTAGTCGGCGAGGTCGAGCGAGTGGAGCGAAGTCCAGGACGGGCGAGCGGGCGGCCCGAAGCGGCGGACATATTGCCGGGCCGTGAAGGCGCTGTTGAACAGCAGCCCGTCCGCCTCCGCGAGGCAGAACCTCCACAGCGCGTCGAGTTCGTCCGGTGCGTCGTGGGCGCAGTCGAGCCCGATCGTGTCGAGCATGAAGAGCACCAGCGCGGGCGCGCGGCGCACGGCCGCGTCGATCTCCCCCCACAGGAACGGCTGCCCGAACCGCACCAGCGCGGCGAAGGTCGCGCGCTCCGACGGGTCGACGCGCGTGACGGCCCCGCCGAGGCCGCCGAAGTGGAACGCGAAGGCCGGGGCGCTCGCGATCACATGGAGCGACAGGTCGTGCCAGCGCGCGGCCGCGCGGTCGATGAGCGCGCGGGCCAGCAGCGTCGTGCCCGAATGGCTCGGGCCGGCGTGGCTGAGGTCGAAGGCGATCCGCAGTCGACCGTCCGGCCCGGCCGCCAGCCCCTCCAGCAGCGCCTCGGCGACGGCCGGCGCGGAGGTCGCGCGCCGCTTCAGCGCCGGGCGCCAGTCCGCCGGCATCGCCACCGGGCTGGCCGGGACGGCGCCGTCCGGGTGGATCACCTCGGCACCGCCCGCCACGGCGACCCGGAAGCCGACGCGGGCCAGCGCCAGGAGCGGCCCGGCGAGGTCGTCGCCCTCCGCCGTGAAGACGCCGTCGCCGAGCGCCGCCAGGGCGGATGCCTTGACGTAGACGCAGCGCCGGTCGGGCCGCAGCCCGTAGTCGAGCTGCGGGACGGCGGGCGGACAGGCCGAGGGCTGCGCGGCGAAGCGCGGCAGCGTGGCGACGATCATGGGGTCGACGTCGGCGGCCCGGCGCAGCGCCATCACCGTGGCGGGATCGATCGCCGTGCGGGGGTCGAGGACGAGGGCGTCCACGCCAGTGGCGGCGGAGCGGTGCAGGAAGGACCGCAGCCCGCCGGCCGGCACGGCACGCGCTTCCGCGAGCGGCAGCCCAGCGGCGCCGAAGGCCGCGCCGAGCCGCGACGCGGCCGCGGCCGCGCCGAGGTCGCCGACCTCCGCCGTCACGCAGAGGCGCAGGTCGTCCGAGCAGCGCCAGGGGCCATCGGCGGTCTCGTCCACTCGGGTCAAGCGGCGGCTGCTCGGCCGAGCATGCGGATGCGCGCCGCCGCGGCGTCGAGCAGGGCCGGCCAATTCAGGTCGCCGCCGTGGCGCAGCACCTCGACGCTGCGATACCACGGGCCTTCGGCGCCCGCCGTGCCCCAGCGCCAGCAGCTGTCCGGCCGCGACAGGAGCAGCGTCGGGACGCCTCCGGCGCCGGCGAGATGGACCACGGCCGTGTCGACCGACACGACGAGGTCGCAGGAGGCCACCAGCGCGGCGAGGTCGACGAAGTCGCTGATCGGCGGAGCCTCGACGTTGGGCTCGCGGGCGATGCTCGCCTCCTCCTCGGGGGTGAGCCGGTTCAGCAGGACGGCGAAGTCGACGTCGCGCGCCGCGAAGAGGGTCGAGAAGAGGCCGATGGGGATCGAGCGCGTGAACTCGTACTGGCGGGGGTGTCCGCGCCAGCAGACCCCCACGCGAGGCCGCGCCGAGCCGCGCGCGAGGGGTGCGCCGAGGTCGAGGTAGCGCGTCCGCGGTTCGAGATCCGGCGCGTCGAGCACGCCGGCGAGGTGCATCGAGGGCGCGAAGAGGTCGTAGTCCGGCTCCCGCGCGTCCTCGGCGACCAAGCGGACGGTTCGGAACTGCCGCGCGAACAGGCCGAGCAGGGGCGCCGGGACGCGCGCCATGACCGAAGCCGCGGGCTCCCGGGCGATGAGGCGCGGCAGGAAGCGCGCCATCTGGATCATGTCGCCGAGCCCGTGCTCGAACAGCACCATGAGGCGTCTCGTCCCGAGCGGCTCGCCGGTCCACTGCGGCCGGTCGCGGCGCAGCGGATAGTTGCCCGCCAGCAGGTCGGCGGCCATCCAGCTCGCGAGCCCGTCGCGCACGCGACCCGCCTTCATCAGGTGGAAGCCGTAGACTTCGCGCACGTAGGCGTCCGATCCGTCCCGCCGGATCGCGGCCTCATAGGCGGTGCGGGCCGCGTCCATGCGGCCCAGCGCGTCGCAGACGTCGCCTTGCAGCGCCAGGGCGCCGCGGTCGTCGCCCGTCACCTCGAGGCCGGTCGCCGCCTCTTCGAGCCGCCCTAGCCGCAGCAAGGCGCGGCGCGCCGCCTGCGCGATCCGCAACGCGTAGGGCGTGCCGGCCGCGGCGCGCGTCCAGCCCGGCGCGGACGCGACGATGCCCGGGAAGTCCCAGACCGCGAGGAAGCTGTCGGCCGCCATGGCGGCCTCGACCGGCCGGAGCGACGAGGCCAGCTCCGCGGCGGCGGCGGCCGCCGCGCTGTAGCGGAAGCGGAGATAGGGTTCGAGCACGTCGCCGCGCAGCCCTGCGAGGTCCGCCGCTTCGACCGGAACCGACGACAGGCCGCCCCAACGGTTGAGGTTGAGGGCGAGCATTCTGGCGCGGCGCGCCGGGTCGGCCGGAAGGTGACGGCGGGTGCGGTACAGCTCCGCCGCGCGGAGGCGGGCCAGATCGGCCGTGTCGGACAGGCCCCGATCCCGGAACACGCGCGCAGCCGACCGGAACTTACGCAGGATGGGCATGCGCGTCAGGCTGTCCAGGAGGTGGAGCACCGGAGACCTCCATCCGGCACGGGTCGCACGGGCCGCCCTCGCTCAGTCCGCGAGGGCGGCGGGCACGATCTCCCCGGCTTCGGCCGGCTCGACACCGTCCTCTCCCGCCGACGCAGTGCGCTCGGCGACCCGCTCGACGCCGTCGATGTAACGCGACCAGACGTCATCGACCGAGCCCTCGCCCACGATCGTTCCGGCCTCGAGCATCACGGCGCGATTGCAGTAGGATCGCAGCGAGCCGACATCGTGGGATGCAAGCACGAGGATCTTGGCTTTGTCCAGCATGGCGTCGAGGCGGGCCTTGGCGCGCGCGGCGAACCCCGCGTCCCCGAAGGAGATCATCTCGTCGAAGAGCAGGATGTCCGGGTGGCGCGTCGTCGAGGTCGCGAAGGCGAGCCGCATGCGCATGCCGGACGAGTAGGTCCTCATCGGCAGGTGGAGGTAGGGGCCGAGTTCGGAGAATTCCGCGATCTGGGGGATGGCGCTGCGCGCCTCCTTCAGCGACATGCCGATGAACACGCCGCGCTGGATGATGTTGTCGGCGCCGGTCAGCTCCGGATCCATCCCCATCTCCATGTCGATGAGCGACGAGACGGTGCCGTGGATGTCGGCATAGCCGCTCGACGGCTCGTAGGAGCCGGCGAGGACGCGCAGCAGCGTGGACTTGCCGGCGCCGTTGTGCCCGATGAGGCCGAGACGGTCGCCGGGCCTGAGCGACAGGTTGAGGTGCCTCAGCGCCTTGACCGTCACCGTATCGTTGACGTCGGTCTCGACCTGGCCGCCGACGCGGCGGATCAGCGTCGTCTTGAGCGAACGGCCGCGGGAGTTGAAGATCGGGATCTCGACCGATGCGTCGACGAGTTCGATGGAAGCCACGTCAGTCGCCTCAGCTCACAGCCAGTAAACGATACGGGAGCGGTACTTGGCGAAGCACGGCCAAGCCACGACGGCGAGCACGCCGAGGGCGATGAAGACCGAGAGGTAGGTCTGCGGTTCCGGCGTTCGGCCGAGCAGCGGTTCCGACACGACCCGCAGGAAAGAAGCGAACGGGTTCAACACCTCAATGTAGACCTTGTTGGCCCCGAGCTGCTCGATGTGCCACATGATCGGCGTGACGAAGAACGCGAGCTGCAGGAGGTTGCCGATGATCTGCGGCATGTCGCGGAAGCGCGTGCAGAGCAGGGCGAGGCACACGGAGGCGAGGAAGACGCCGACCAGCACCAGCACGAGGCCCGGGATGGCGAGAAAGGCCACGGGGCTCGGCGCGTAGAGGAAGATCAGGAAGATCAACGGGATGATGATGAGGTTGTGGGCGAAGGCCATCAGGTTGCGCACCATCACGCGCATGATGAAGGTAGACTTCGGCAACGCTTCCTGGCGGAGGTAGGGCGCGGCTTCGATGAAGGCCTGGCAGCTCTCGGAGATCGACGTCGAGATCAGCGTCCAGATCGTCATGTTGACGGCGAGATACGGGATGTAGTCGCGGATCTCCTGATGGAACAGGCCGCCGTAGACCGCACCGATGCCGCCGACGAAGAAGGCCATCGACAGGGTGATCCAGAACTGGCCGAAGCGGGAACGCTTGTAGCGCAGGCGGATGTCGCTGACGCCCAGCAGCGCCCAAACCTGCCAGCCCCTGAAGCAGCGGCTGAGATCCTGTCCGGCCAGGCGCCACTCTCGGACCCAGGCCCGCTCCGGCGAGGGCGCGGTCTGAAGGGCCGGCAGGGCTTCTGTACTACGCATCCTGGCTCCGCGACGTGATCGACCCGACGCGTTCCGGCGGCCCGATGGCGCGCGCAGGACTATCGGAACTGAACTCGGAGCGTCAAGGCGAGCCCGGGACGGGCCGATCCTCGCGTCCGGGATGAGGCCCCGTCATCCGCGATGAATGGCTCGGAATCAAGGCGGTGACCCGCCCGCCGACCTATGGACCGCTTCGATCGACCGGCCCGCGGGCCGGTTCTGCCGGCCGAGGATCGCGTCAGAACAGGCGACCGCCGTTCGGGACCGGCCCGGCTGGCACGGCCAGGACCACCTCGCCGTCCGCGTCGGGGAAGCCGAGCGTCAGCACCTCCGACATGAAGGGACCGATCTGCCGCGGCGGGAAATTGAGCACGGCGCAGACTTGCCGGCCGACGAGGTCGGCCGGATCATAGTGCCGGGTGATCTGCGCCGATGACTTCCGCGAGCCGATCGCGGGGCCGAAGTCGATCACCAGCTTGATCGCCGGCTTGCGCGCCTCCGGAAAGGGGGCGGCCTCGACGATCGTGCCGACCCGGATGTCGAGGCGGCGGAAGTCGTCGTAGGCGACGGGCGGCTCGAGGGGCTCGCCGCCCTCCGCGCTCAAAGCGCCGTCTCGGCGTCGATGTCGCGGGCGCGCCCCGGGCCGCGCGATTTCGTCGATCGGCGGCGGGCGTCCATCATCGCGCGGCCCACGATCCGCAGGGGCGACACGAGACGGTCGAGGTCGTCGAGCCGGGCCACCCAGGTCTCGCCCTTGCTGAGCTCGCGGTCGAGCGCCGCCATGGTCTTCGCCAGGCCCGGATCTTCGTCCTCGAACCAGGCATCGAGCACCCGGCTCCAGGACACGGCCATCCCTTGCAGCTTCAGGGCCGCCATGTTGCCCTCGACGTCGACGCCGGCAGCGGCCAGCATGAAGCGCATCGAGTTCACGACCACCCCGTTGAGCGCCGCCGCGGTGAGCGGGTCGCGCCGCACGTGGTCCATCACGCCCTGCAGCCCGAGCTTGTAGGGCGCGAGAGCGTCGAGGCGACGCATCAGGACGTCGAAGACGCGCTCGCGCGGCGCCTCGTCGGCGAGGACCTGGCTCTCCTGCTTGAGCACGATGTGGTCGATCTTGCGAGCCAGCCCGGCCAGCACGGCGCCCTTCGACGGAAAGGCGTCGCGGAATTCCGACAGGGACACGCCCGCGCGGGTCGCGACGTCGGTCAGGCCGAAGTCGTCCCATTCCCGCTCGGCCGACAGCTCCATCAGCGCCTCGATGATGCGATCCTTGGTCGACGGCTTGGCGGGCTTGGGCGTCGCGTCGGGGCTGACGGAATCGTCGGCGGTCATGACCATCTCCTTCTCGCCCCTTCGGGGCGGCGGGCGTGAACGCGCCGGACGGCGCGCGGGTCCCATCGCGGCCTTAACTGGGGTCGACCGCGGCTTTCGGGAGGGGGAACGGCCGGCGACCAATGCGCGCGACACCCGCGGGGCCCGACCGGGGCCGGCCGCGTCTCCGGGTTCAGCCCGCGAGTTCCCGCGCGCGGCGGTGGGCGGCTTCGGCGGCGCGGACGAGCAGCGGTTCCAGCGCGCCATCCGCCATCAGCACGGCCAGGGCCGCCGCGGTGGTGCCGCCCGGCGAGGTCACGTTCTGCCGAAACGCGGCCGGCTCGACGTCCGGGCTGCGATGGAGGAGTTCGCCCGCGCCTTCCACCGTGGCGCGGCCGAGACGGGCGGCGAGGCCGGGGGCGAGCCCGAGGCTCTCGCCCGCCTTGGCCAGCGCCTCGGCGAGCAGGAACACGTAGGCCGGCCCGGAGCCCGAGATCGCCGTGACGACGTCGATCTGGTCCTCGCATTCCAGCCGCTCGACCGCGCCGACGGCGCCGAGCCAGCGCTCGACCCGCGCCACCGCGGCTTCGGACAGCCGCCCGTCGCCGGCGAGGCCCGTGATGCCGCGGCCCACGGAGGCGGGCAGGTTCGGCATGGCGCGGAGGCACCCCGCGGCGCGGGGGAACTTCGCCGCGAGATCGGCGAGCGTCCGCCCGGCGAGGATCGAGACGACCGCCGTCCCGGGACCCGCCCAAGGTTCGATGGCCGGCGCGGCGCCGTCGAGCGCCTGCGGCTTGACGGCCAGCACCAGCGTGTCGACCGGCCGCACGTCCGTGACGTTCAGGGCCACGCCGCGGTCGCGGCACAGCGCCGCGAGGGCCTCGGACGGGGCGGGGTCCAGCACCGCGATGCGCGAGCCCGCGACGCCCTGGGCCAGCCAGCCGTCCAGCATGGAGCCGCCCATGCGGCCGGCGCCGACGAGCAGAACGGTGTCGGCCGCGCTCTGCTGGCCGGCGCTCATGCTTCGCCCTGGGTTTCGAACATCGCGCCGTCCAGCGCTTCGCGGGCCGATCGCCCGGCCCAGAGCACGAACTGGAAGGCCTGGAAGTACCGGTCGCAGGCCGTCACGGCCATCTTGAGGATGGCTTCGCACTGGCGGCCGTCGGGATCGGCACCGCCGGACATCAGCAGCGAGTGCCGGAACATGACGACGTTCTCGCGGCTCCAAAGGTCGAAGTGGCCGATCCAGAGCTGTTCGTTGATCATGGCGACGAGCGCCTGGATCTCGGGCCGCCGGCGATCCGGCACCTTCAGGTCGAAGGCGCAGCCGACGTGCAGCACTTCGAGGTCCGACAGCCAGGTGAAGGCGACGTGGTAGTCGGCGGACTTGCCCTCGACCGAGATGGAGATCTCGTCCTCGTCCTCACGGTCGAAGGACCACTCGCGCGACGAGGCCAGACGTTCCACGACGTCCACAGGGTGCTCGTCGCGGGATGGCTCGAAGGGCAGAAGCGACATGCGGCGGACTCATCGGCTTTGGGCATCGAGGATGACGGCGCTGGCTTGCCCCGCGCTATCCCCTTCCGTCCGACCGGTGCCGCCTCGAAGGGCGGGATGTTCGGTCGAATCACCCTCCTCCCGACTATAGACGCGGGGGCTGGCCAGATGAACCTGGGGGGCGCCGCGGCGCCCGACATGCCTGCGGATAAGCGACGCAGCCTGTGGAGAAGGTCAGGCCCGCGCGGAAGCGGCAGGCGCGCTCGCCCGGCGGTGCGACTTGCGGTCGAAGAACAGCACTTGGCTGATGACCGCGCGGAGCGTCTCCACGGAGAAGGGCTTGGCGATCAGGAACGCCGGCTCGGGCGGCGCGCCCGTCAGGAAGCGCTCGGGGTAGGCCGTGATGAAGATCACCGGCACTTCGAAGGCGCCGAGGATCTCGTTCACCGCTTCGAGGCCGGAGGAGCCGTCCGCCAGCTGGATGTCGGCGAGGATCAGGCCGGGCTGATGATGCTGCACCGCCTTCAGCGCCTCGCGATGCGTCCGGGCGACGTCCACGACCTTGTGGCCCAGGTCCTCGACGACGTTCTGAAGGTCGAGGGCGATCAGCGGCTCGTCCTCGATGATGAGGACGTCGGTCGAGATCTGGGCGGCGATCTCGGAATTGGCCTCGTCGAGCAGCGCGCGGGCTTCCTCGGCCGTGCAGCCGACGGTGCGGGAAACCTCGGCGAGGTCGAAGCCTTCGAGCGCGGTGAGCAGCAGCACGACGCGCGGCATGATGGAGATGGCTTCGAGACGGCGGGTGGTGCCGATCTCGTCCGTCGACACGGCCGCGGCGTCGGTCAGCGTGTTGACCGACACGGAACGCCACAGGTTCAGGAACAGCTTGTAGAGGCTGCAGCGCACGTCCGCGCCGGCATCGAGGTTGCTGGGGTCGGCGACGATCGCTTCGAGCGTCTCCACGACGTAGGCGTCGCCGCCCTTCTGGCTGCCCGTCAGAGCCCGCGCGAAGCGCCGCAACTGCGGGAGGTGCGGGGCGATCGCCTGGGAAATTGACATTCTCACCTCAGTCCAAAAGCACGGCGTAGACCGCTGCGCGGGATAACGCGTGGCGTCTAATTCAGTTTCCGGAGCGGGAACATTAATTTTGGTAAGGCGTTCTCGATCCGCGGCGGCGGCGGCAGGCACTCAGTCCGGCCGTGCTTTCTGCGGGCCGGAGACTATTCCGCGACATGCGGGATCGCAAGCCGGAGGGCATCATGGGCCAGGGCGAGTAAATCGACGATGAAGCGAGACGAAGACGAAGGTGCCATGACGTCGAGCGACGATCCCGTCGACCCCGCGAAGGTCGGCCCCGAGGGCGCGGCCGCGGCGGGCCGGCCCGGCACGACCGACGTCCAGGCCTACATCGGTCGGCAGCTTCGGGCCGTGTACGACGACGTCGTGAAGCAGCCGATTCCCGACCGCTTCCTCGCCCTGATGAAGCAGCTCGAAGAGGGCTCCACCGAGACGTGACGGCCGGCGCCGTCGCCCGCGCGTCGCAGCCGGGCCGGGGGCGCCGTGACGATCGGCCCGGCGCATCGCGGGCCCGGGCCTTGTTTCTTCCACATCCGTCCTGCACGGCGTCGGGCCCTGGATGATGGAAGGACGCGCGATGCGGCGTTGGCTGGCGGTGATGGGGCTCGTGGTGTCGATCGGCCTCGCCTATTGGGCGTGGCCGCTGGTGGGGGCGGCGCAGCTCGCCCGCACGGCGCGCAGCGGCGACGCCGCTGCGGTGTTCGACCGCGTCGACGTGGACGCGCTCCGGCGATCACTGGCCCGGCAGATCGCGAACGCCTACCTCGACGTCTCCGGCAAGGGCAAGAAGATGGGCGCCTTCGGGCGCAGCCTCGCCGGTTCCGCCGTCACCACCGTGGCCGACCCCTACGTAGCGCAACTGCTCACCCCCGAGAACGTGATGGCGCTGCTGGCCAAGGGGCACGTGAACGAGGTGAACCTCGGCGGACGCCCGGTGTCGATCAAGGGCGACCTGCCCGACTTCTCGAGCCTGCTCGACGACCATCTGCTGTCCGCCGTGACGGGGTCCTACTTCGACCAGCTCAAGGACTTCGTGATCCCGGTCGACGGCGGCCACGGGGCCGACGACCAGTACGGGGTGCACATGCACCTCGTCGGGCTGACCTGGAAGCTCGGCGGCCTCGACCTGCCGACGCCGCTGCTCGACCAGATGGCCCGCTCCATCCTGGCCGGGGAGCCGCCGGCCGCGCTCTGAAGCGGTGGGGCGACTCTCAGACCGGAACCCGCACCGTCGCGCGCAGGCCGCCGAGCGGGCTCTCGCCGAGCTGGATGTCGCCGCCGTGCGAGCGCGCGATGTCGCGCGCGATGGCGAGGCCGAGGCCCGTGCCGCCCCGGTCCTGGTTGCGCGCCGCGTCGAGCCGGAAGAAGGGACGGAAAACGTCCTCGCGCTTGTCGGCTGGGATGCCCGGCCCGTCGTCGTCGATGTGGACCGTGAAGAAGCGGTCGTCGCGCCGCGCCGTGATCTCGATGCGGTCCCCGTGGCGGCCGGCGTTGCCGACGAGGTTGGCGAGGCAGCGCTTGAAGCTGTCCGGCCGCACGATCACCCCGGTCTCGCCGGAGATCGTGACGCCCGTCGCGTGGCCGTGCCGCTCGGCGTCCGAGCGGAGCTCCTCGAGCAGGCCCCGCATGTCGCTCATCACCGAGGCTTCGCCCGCGTCGCCGCGCGCGAAGGCGAGGTAGGCTTCGAGCATGCGGCCCATCTCGTCGATGTCGCGGTGCATGGCCTCGGCGTCCGGCCCGTCGTCGAACAGCTCCAGGCTCAGCTTGAAGCGCGTCAGCACGGTCCTGAGGTCGTGGCTCACCCCGTTCAGCATGGTGGTGCGCTGCTCCACCGCCCGCTCGATGCGCCGCCGCATCTCCAGGAAGGCGTAGCCGGCGCGGCGGACCTCCGTGGCGCCGTTCGGCCGATAGTCGATGAAGCGGCCCTTGCCGAGATTCTCGGCCGCCACCGCGAGGCGCAGGATCGGTCGGATCTGGTTGCGGAGGAAGGCCGTCGCGACCACGATCAGCACCGCCGAGGTGCCGACCATCCAAAGGATGAAGATGTAGGAGTTCGACGCGTAGGCGGCCGACCGCCGGGCGATGACGCGCAACACCGCGCTTCCGAGCTGCACGCGAATCTCGATGAAGTTCGAGCGCCCCACCGTGTCGATCCAGAAGGGCAGGCCGATCTGCTTGCGGATCTCGCCGGACAGCGAGCGGTCGAGGAGCTGCAGGAAGGGCTTGGGCAGCGCCGGCGGCAGCGGCTGCGGCGGCAGGAAGTCGACGTCGAGCCCGAGGCGGTTCGAGGCGACGCGCTCCAGCGCCTCGGTGCTCTCGCCCTTGGGCAGGGCCTGATACAGGTCGATGGTGGCGGCGACGTCCTGCACCAGCGCCTGGCTCAGGCGGAACGTCACCGACTGCCAATGCCGCTCCAGGAAGAAGTAGCTCATCACGCACTGCAGCAGCAGCATGGGCACGATGAGGATGAGGAGGGCGCGGGAGTAGAGGCGCTTCGGCAGGGCATCCGCGACGGCCCGCGCGGCCCGCACGCTCCAGCGCCGGCGCTTCGGTTCGGGCCTCGACGACGGCGTCGCTGGCCCGGCGGCGGGCGCGGGGGCGGCCTCGCTGTCCGAGAAGCGCGCCGCCGTCAGATCACGGATCGAGGAGGAGGCGATAGCCGAGTCCCCTCACGGTTTGAAGGTAGGCGGGGTTGGCGGGGTCGCTCTCGATCTTGCGCCGGAGCCGGTTCACCTGCACGTCGACGGTCCGCTCGTTGCCGCCCTCGGCCGCGGCGAGGCCCGCCAGGTCCTCGCGCGACACGGTGGCGCCCGCGGCGGCGCTGAGCAGGTTCAGCATGTCGCGCTCGCGCTCGGTCAGGCGGATCTGCTCATCGCCCTGGCGCAGCTCGCCGCGCTCGGGGTGGAAGGCGAAGGGGCCGAAGCGCGCGACGTTGCCCGGCCGCGGCGCGCGGGGCGCCGCCCGCCTCAGGATCGACGCGATGCGCAGCAGCAGCTCGCGCGGCTCGTAGGGCTTGGCGAGGTAGTCGTCGGCCCCGGCCTCCAACCCGCGCACGCGGTCGTCGGCGCCGTCGAGCGCGGTCAGCATCAGGATCGGGACCTCGGAGGTGCGGCGGACGTCGCTCGCGAAGTCGACGCCCGTCTCGCCCGGCATCATCACGTCGACGATCAGGAGGTCGAAGGCGAGCGAGCGCAGGTGCCCGCGCGCCTCGGCGGCCGTCCCGGCGAGGGTGACGCGGTAGCCGTTCCGCCCGAGCACGCGCGACAGGAGTTCCCGGATGCGCCGGTCGTCGTCGACGAGCAGGAGGTGAGCGGCGTCGTCGGCCAGCGGCGCGGCATCGCGCCCGTCGGGCGGAGCGCCGGTCACGCCGCGCGCTCCCGCTGGACGGGAAGGGCCCCGGCGTCGCGCGGGGCCTCGTCCGGACCCCGCCCTCCACCGAACACCAACCCGACCACGCGGTCGCGCTCGGCGGCGTCGATCATGCCGAGCAGGAACTGCACCGCCTGGCCGCGCACCTCGGGGGGCAGGGGCGACAGGGCGCGCTCGAAGCGCGCCGAATGGAGGTGGGCGAGGTCGACGGCGAGGCGTCCGCCCTTCGGCGTGACGTGGAGCGTGCGCCGCCGGCGGTCGCTCGTGCCCGTGCGGACCTCGATGAAGGCGCCGTCGATGAGGTCCTTCATCACGCGGTTGAGGCTCTGCTTGGTGATCTTCAGAATGTCGAGCAGCGTCGCCACGGTCAGGCCGGGGTTGCGATCGACGAAGTGGAGCACGCGGTGGTGCGCGCGGCCGAAGCCCAGCCCTTCGAGCTGGCGATCGGCGTCGGCGGTGAAGTCGCGGTAGGCGAAGAAGAACAGCTCGATGAGGTCGTAGAGCGGCGGCGTTTCCGCGTCCGCCTCGATCGCCGCCCTCCTCACCTTCTTGTCAGCCAAGGGATGGCCCCCGCGCGGCGCGATACGTCAGCATCTATGACTGATTCCAGGCCAGACCTCGTCCGTCAAGCGGATCGGACCCGGGCCGGGTGAGGGCGTCAGGCCGACGCCTGCCGCCTCAGCTCCGCCAGGCCCCGGCGCTGCCGCGCCGCGCCGTCGAAATTGTCGGGCGAGAGCCACAGCGCGAAGGCGCGGCGCGCCGCGGGCCACTCGCCGTCCGTCATCGCGTACCAGGCTGTGTCGCGGCTGCGGCCCTTCACGATCATGTGCTGGCGGAACACGCCCTCGAAGGTGAAGCCGAGCCGCTCGGCCGCGGCGCGCGAGGGCGCGTTCAGCGCGTTGCACTTCCACTCGTAGCGCCGGTAGCCGAGGGCGTCGAAGGCGTATACGGCCAGCAGCGCCATGGCTTCCGTGGCGGCCGGCCGGCGCTGCAGCGCCGGCGCGAACAGGACGTTGCCGACCTCGATCGCGCGGTGGACGAGGTCGTGCCGCATCAGCGACGCGTAGCCGACCGCCTCGCCCGCCGCGCGGTCGACGATGGCCCAGAACAGGGGGTCGGCGGAGGCGGCCTTGGCGGCGATCTCGGCAACCAGGCTCGCCTCGTCGGGGTAGGGGCCGTCGAACAGGTAGTCCCAGACCGCGTCCGCCCCGTCCACGGCCCGCCACAGCGCGGGGCCGTGGCGGGCGGCGTCGAGGGGCTCCAGCCGCACGAAGCGGCCCTCGAGCACCTTCCGCTCCGGGCGGCGGGCCGGGGAAGCGTCGACCTCGGGGCCGATCGGGCGGGCGTCGGTCATCGGGGTCCCTATTCGGCTGCGGAGCGTTCGGGGAGGCCGAACAGGTCGGGCGCGGCGGGCGCCTCGTCGGGCACGCGGGCCGGCGCGTTCGGGTCGCCGGGGGCGGTCTCCCACCCGAGCTCGGCCACCACGGCGACGCGGTTGCCGGACATGTCGCTGCGCGTCACCACGAGGTCGCCCTTGTCGAGGTGCTTGACCCGCGAGCGTGCCCGGCCGGCGGAATGCATGCCGCAGCGGCGCGCGACCTCGTTGTCGGAAGGGCAGGGGGCGCCGGTGAGCGCGGCGCCCGCCATGATGAGGTAGACGGCCTGCAGGTCGTCCGGGATCGCGCGGGCGATCGCCAGGGCGCGGTCCCATTCGGCGTTCTCGGCCGTCTCCGCGTCGAGCCCGGCGCGCGCCGCGTTGATGTGGAGGCGGAACTCCGCGGGCGCGACGGCGCCGAGCTTGCCGATGCGGCACCGCACTTGGAAGTCGCCGAACAGCACCGGCTCGGGGCGGAAGAAGCTGTCCCCGTCCGCCATGATCTCGCGCGCGATGGCCTTGAGGGCCCGCTCGCGCTCCTCGGGCGGCAGGGCCGGGACCTCCTCGGCCGGCGCGGGCGCGGGCCGGTTGCGCACGATCTCCTCGAGGATCTGGTTGACGGAGGGCGGCGGCGGGGCCGCGGCGCGGCGCTCGGCCGCGTTGGCGCGCGCCGGCCCGACCGGCACCGGCGCGAGGATGAGGTCGCGCGCGTCGGCCCCGGCGGGCTCGGGCAGGGGGGTCAGCTTCGGCGTGCCGCCGCGCGGCGCCGTCTCGACGCCGCCGACCTTGATGGGCAGCGGACGGCGCGACAGCGCCGGGCCGAGCGCCACGAAATGCCCGCGCTGCAGCTCGCGGAACACCTCGGCCTGCCGCCGCTCCAGCCCGAGCAGGTCGGCGGCGCGGGCCATGTCGATGTCGAGGAAGGTGCGGCCCATCAGGAAGTTGGTGGCCTCGGCGGCGACGTTCTTGGCGAGCTTGGCCAGACGCTGCGTGGCGATGACGCCGGCGAGGCCGCGCTTTCGGCCGCGGCACATCAGGTTGGTCATGGCGCCGAGCGACAGCTTGCGCGCCTCCTCCGACACGTCGCCCGACACCGCGGGGGCGAAGAGCTGCGCCTCGTCGACGATGATCAGCGCCGGGAACCAGTGGTCGCGGTCGGCGTCGAACAGCGCGTTGAGAAAGACCGCCGCGGCGCGCATCTGCATCTCGGCGTCGAGCTTCTCCAGCGTCAGCACGGCCGAGATGCGGTGCTGGCGGACGCGGGCCGCGATGGTTTCGAGCTCCGCCACGGAGCGGTCGCCGTCCACCACCACGTGGCCGAAGCGTTCGGCGAGGCCGACGAAGTCGCCCTCGGGGTCGACCACGACCTGCTGCACGTACGGCGCGCTCTGCTCCAGCAGGCGGCGCAGAAGGTGCGACTTGCCCGAGCCGGAGTTGCCCTGGACGAGGAGGCGGGTCGCGAGCAGCTCTTCGAGGTCGAGCAGGGCGGGCCCGGGGACGGCGCCCGACGCGGCCGTGGCGCCCATGTCGATTTCGATCTTCATCGCCGTCAGTCTAGCGCGAATCCGCCGCGCCGGGCAGGGTGCGGCGCGACGCGTCCCCAGGTGCCGGATGTCGCCGGCATCGCCCCGTCAACGCTCCATTAAAATCTCATCCGCAATCTGCCTTCCAGGAGGGCGCGCCGATGAGCCTGTTGACCAGCATCCTCGCCTCGGGTCTGCACCCCGCACCGTCCACGCTCGCCGCCGGCTTCGCGCTGCTGCTCGGGCTCTGGCTCTTGGTGGCCGAGGAGGCCGAATTCCGGCGGGGACGCGCGGACAAGGCGGACCCCGGTCATCCGGCCGCGGCGGCCAGCGCGCCGCGCATGTCGTCCAGCACGGCCTGACCCGAGCGCGCCGCCTCGCCGGGATCCAGAAAGACGTCGCTGCTGGAGCGCACGGGGTCGACGTGCCCGAACCGCCGGATCTGCCAGGTGAAGGCCCGCGGCGCGGCCACGGCGCGGACCACGACCATGACGAGCTGATGGAGTTCCGGGAACTGCGCCCGGTGCTCCCGCTTGCGCCGGCGCGCGACGGCGGCAGCCTCCCGCGCGGCTTCGGTGAAGTGGCGCTGGGTCTTATCGATGACCGGCATGTCCTCAGCCCCTCGTGTCTGGCGTCGCTCGGGCCGAGCCCGGCCGGGACCGCCATCCCCGCGGCGACGCGAGCCGCCCCGCCGCCCATTGGAGCCGGTCCGGCGGGGCGCCTCATTAACATGTGATCAGGGGGCGGGGCGCCCGGCGCGCCGCGGCGCTCGGGCGGATCGTCAGCTCGCGGAGGGGACCGCCGTCCCGACGTGTTCCGAGAAGAAGCGCAGCATCTCGCCGGACGCGTCGGGCCCCTGCGGGTCCGTGTAGGACCCCGCCGAGCTGCCGCCCGACCACACGTGGCCGACGCCGTGCACCGTCCACTGTTCCGCGAGGGCACGTCCCGCCGCGTCGAGATACCGCGCGCGACGATAGGCGCGGCCGCCCGGCACCGCCCCGGTCTCGACCTCCACGTCGACGCGGGCCGCGTGGAGCGCCTGGCGGGCGACCTCGTCGGCGTTGACGGGATGGACCGTGGAGTCGTGGTCGCCGTGGAACACGATCACGGGCACCGCCGCCGAGCCTCCCACGCCGAGCGGCCCCGTGCCCGCTCGCATCGCGGCAAAGGCCGAGTTGACGTCGTGCGCGGCCCCGCAGGCCAGGCCCGAATGGACGCCGACCGCGGCGAAGAGGTCGGGGTAGCGCTGGCCCATCGTGGCGGCGAGTGCGCCGCCGGCCGACAGCCCGGCCACGTAGACCCGGTCGAGATCGACGGCGTGGCGGTCCATCACGTCGCGGGTGATGCCCGCGATCAGGGCCGGCTCGCCGCGGCCGCGCTGCTGATCCTCGTCCTTGAACCAGTTCCAGCACCGCTGCCCGTTGGCGGCGGACGACTGCGCCGGGTAGCAGACCAGGAAGCCGTCGCGCTCCGCCCAGTCGTTCATGCGCGTCCCGACGGCGAAATCCTCCGGCGATTGCGAGCAGCCGTGCAGCATGACGACGAGCGGCAGCGGCACGCCGGCCTCGGCGCAGGCCGGCACGTAGAGCCTGAAGCTGCGGCTGCCCGCCGGCCCGGCATGGCGCGACTCAGCGAAGCTGCCGCGGGCCGGAGGAGGCAGGACCGGTGCAGCGGCCGTGAAGGGGTTGAAGGCGCCGAGGTTCTCCAACGCGTCCTGGAAGTCGGACATGAAACCGTCGAACAGGTTCGCCGGACCCTGGCGGCGCGCCGGCGCGGCGGCGTCCCCCGCGAGGGTGCGCGTGGTCGCGGTCGCAGCCTCGCCGGCCCGGCCGGCCCGCATCGACCGCGCGGCACCGATCATCCCGGCCCGAAACAGCTGCGCCATGGGTCCTCGTTCCGTTGCTCCATCCTGGCGGACGGACGATGGGCCGCATCCGGCGCCCGGCCGCATGCGATGGGTCCGCGCCTGAGCGGCCGTCCTCCGCACCGCCGCGACCGATCGCGGTCCGGCGCGGGACAAGAGTTCTTGCTGCACTGCACAATGGCTGGAGGAGGGCGGCATTGCAATGAGGCTAAAGGGGGGTGGTTACCAGCTCTTCCCGGACGGCAGGGCTCGGCCCGGCTCGATCCAGCGCACTTGACGCGCCGTCCCGCCTTTCCCAAACGGGTCGGCAGGACGCGACGTCCGCTTCCGAGGAGGCCGCCATGCAGCATCACCCCGCCATCGCGCCCGGGCGCACCGCCGTCGTCACGGGCGGGGCCAGCGGCATCGGCCTGGCGGCCGGCAAGCGGCTGGCGGGTCTCGGCATGAACGTTGTGCTGGCCGACCTCGGCGGCGACCGCCTCGACGCGGCGCGGAGCGCCGTGGCCGAAGCGGCCGCCGCCGCGGGCGCGGTCGACCCGTCGGTTTCCGTGCGCGCCGTGCCGACCGACGTGGGCCGCATGGACGACGTCCGCGCCCTTCGAGACGCGGTCCACGCGGCCTTCGGCGACGTGGCGCTGCTGATGAACAACGCCGCGATCAGCCCCGTCGGCAAGCCTTGGGAGGACTACGGCAACTGGCAGCGCCTCCTCGCCACCAACCTGTGGGGCGTGATCAACGGCGTTCAGGCCTTCGCGCCCGCCATGGTGGCGGCCGACCACCCGGCCGCCATCGTCAACACGGGCTCGAAGCAGGGCATCACCACCCCGCCCGGCAACGCCGCCTACAACGTCAGCAAGGCGGGCGTGAAGGCCTTCACCGAGGCCACGGCCTACGAGCTCCGCCAGGCGCGGAACCCGGCCGTGACGGCGCACCTGCTCATCCCCGGCTTCACCTACACGGGGCTGACCGGCGCGCCCGAGAAGCCGGCCGCGGCCTGGACCGCCGAGCAGGTCGTCGACTTCATGCTCGACGCGATGGCGAGCGGCGACTTCTACATCCTGTGCCCCGACAACGACGTCGACCGGGCCACCGACGAGAAGCGCATGGCCTGGGCCATCGGCGACATCATCGAGAACCGGCCGGCCCTGTCGCGCTGGCATCCCGACTTCGAGGACGCTTTCGCGCGCCACATGGCGGAGTGAGCACCTCGTCCGTCTCGGGCCGCCGGGGTCCGGCAGGCCTGATCGCCGCCGCCGTCCTGCTCTGCGCGGCCGGCGCCGGCACGGCGGCCTTCACGCTGCTGACGGTCTACCGCCTCCACGTACCGCTGCCCTACTGGGACGAGTGGTACACCGTGATCCCGTTCCGCCGCTATGCGGAGGGGACCTACGGGCTGGCGGACCTCGCGGCGCAGCACAACGAGCACAGGATCCTCTTCCCGCGCCTGTTCTTCTTCGCCGACGAGCTGCTGTTCGGGCTGTCCGGCCTGCTGAACGCCACCGTCACCCTGCTGCTGCAGGCCATCAACGCCGCGCTGCTGATCGCCTGGATGGCGCGCAACGTGCGCTCGCCCCTGCACCGCGCGCTGCTGTCCGGCTTCGTGGTGCTGGCCCTGTTCACGCTGCGGCAGGAGCAGAACTTCACCAACGGATTCCAGCTCCAGTTCGTCGGCGTCTTCACCGCGGCGGCCCTGGCGGGCTCGGCCTACGCGGCGGCGCTGGACCGCCTGGGGGACGGACGCCGCGGGAGCGCGCCCTTCTTCGCCCTGGCGGCGCTCGGCTGCACCGTCGCGGCCTACACCATGGCCAACGGCGTGCTGGCCGGCGGGGTACTGGCCGCCGCGGCGGTGCTGCGGCGCGCGCCCTGGCGGGTGCCGGTCGCCACTGCGGTGCTGGCGGCGGCCCTCGGGGCGCTCTTTTTCCACGGCTACCAGCCCGGCGGCGACAGCCAGCCGCTGTCGCAGGCGCTCGCCCATCCGATCCCCTACCTGCGATACCTCGCGGCCTACCTGGGCAACCCTCTGGGCGAGCAGATCGGCGCCGACCAGTGGCTCGGCGCGGCGGGGCTGCTGCTCGCCGCCGGCGCCGCGTGGCGGACCTGGTCCGGGCGCGCGCGGGACGGAGCCAGCCTGAAGCTGCTCATCCTGGCGGGCTTCGTGCTGGCGAGCGCGGGCGCGACGGCCTACGGCCGCATCGCGCTCGGCACCGACCAGGCCACCGAGAGCCGCTACGCCACGCCCGCGCTGCTGTTCTGGTGCGCGATCGTGCTGTTCTGGTTCCCGGTCGCGTTTCCCCCGGCCGGGCCGGTGCGCCGGCGCGCCGCGGCCGTCGGCCTCGGCGGGATCGTCGCCGTGCTGGCCGCGGCGTCGCTGTTCTTCGAGGCGACCGCGTGGCCGGCGCTGGCCGAGCGCTCGACCGCCCTGCGCCGCATGTCGGACAGCCTCGTCTCCGGGCTCTACGACGCGGATGCCGCCGGCACCTACGAGATCACCCCGGCGGACGAGATCGCGCGCGACGCTGCGTTCCTGCGCCAGCATCGGCTCGCCGCCTTCGCCGACCCGGACACGGCCGCGCTGGGGCGACCGCTCGCCGTGCTCGGACGCGTCGCGGCGCCGGGCGGCTGCGCGGGCTCGGTCTCGGCGCGGGCCGACGCAGCGCTCGGCGCGGGCGGCGTGAGGCTGCAGGGGACGGCGCGGGACGAGTCGACGCGCCGCGCCCCGCGCCGCGTCATCGTGGCGGACGCCGCCGGCACCGTGGTCGGTTTCGGCTCGGCGTCGCTCCCCTCGGAGCCCTCGCGCCTTTGGTGGGCTGACGCCCGCGGCGCGGCGGGCGAGGACCTCCAGGTCTACGTGCGCCTCGCGGACGGCGCGCTCTGCCGGCTCGGCGCGGCGACGGTGCAGTGACGGACGGGCGGCGCGGTCACCGCGCCGCGACGGGCGAGGGCTCGACCGCCGCCGCGCGCGCCCTCATGCGGTCGGCCACCGCCTCGATCGCCGCGATCACCACGTCGGGGTCCGACCATTGCGGCGAATGTCCGCGGCCCTTCAGCAGCGCGATCGTCGCGCCGGGCACCTCGCGCGCCATCCGCTCGCCGTGGAAGTAGGCCGGCGCGATCGTGTCGCTGTCGCCCGCCACGATGGCGGTCGGCACCGCGATGCCGGGGAGCCGCGGCCCGAGCCCGGTCACGAAGGCGTGGAGGTGGAACACGTCGGAGGCGTTGTTCTCGAACTCCTCGGGGCGCAGCACCAATTCGACGCCCGTCCGCTCGGCGAAGTGCGGCGGCACCGGCTCCGGCGCGAAGACGGACGCGATGCCGGCCTGGAGGAGGAGCTGTCCCACCGGCAGCGTGACGATGCGGGTGAAGGCCGGCCCGAGCCAGCGCGACGCGGCCGGGGCGTAGTACCACTCGATCCCGGTCGGCCAGGGATAGACGACGGGCGACAGCAGCACGATCCCGCCCGTGACGTCGCGGTGGTCGAGCGCGAAGACGGCCGCGAGCGAGCCGCTCCAGCTGTGGCCCACCACCACGGCGTCGCGCACGCCGAGGCGGTGCAGCGCGTCGGCGATGATCTCGGCCTGGCGGGCCGGGGATGAGTCGCCCTCCTCGCCGTCCGGCCGGTCGCTCCAGCCGTGGCCCGGCCGGTCGAAGGCCAGCACGCGGAACCCCGCCGCGGCGAGCGGGTCGCCGAGCGGCACCATCAGGTCGGCCTGATTGCCGCTGGCGCCGTGCAGCAGCACCACGGTGCCGCGCGGCGCCCCGCGCGGGAGCCGCTCCGTGTAATGGAGGCGGGCGCCGCCCGCGACCTCGACGAAGGCGCCGCGCGGCGGAAAGCGCCGCGAGATCACGCCCGTTTGCCACCAGGTGTAGGCCCAGCCGACGAGGGCGAGCAGGCCGACCAGCGCGAGGAGGGCGCCGGCCGATCCCCAGGCGTACCTCATCCTTGCGCCGTCCCACAGCTCGCCCGACGTCCGACCCTCAAAGGTCCTGTCCTTCCACGCTCGGCGCGAGCTTGTCGACGGCCTTCCGGAGTTCGGCGTCGCCGGGATAGACCGCGAGCGCCCGGCGCAGCGCGCGCAGGGCCGCAGCGTTCTCGCCGTGGCGCGCCAGGATGAACCCCATGCCGCTGAGCGCGCCGAAGTGGCGCGGCTCCAGCGCCAGCACGTGGCTGATGTCCTCCATCGACCCCGTGTCGTCGCCGTCGAGGTAGCGCAGCGTGGCGCGCCGGTTCCAGGCCTCGGCCCATCCGGGGCGGAGCTCGATGATCTTGTCGAGCAGGGCCGCGGCGACGTCCGTGCGCTTGCCCTCCATCGCCACGAGGGCCCGCGCCATCAGGAGATCGGCGGTGTCCGAGCCCGATTCCATCCACGTCCGCTGGACCAGGGCCGCGATGCCGCTCGCCTCCTCCGGGTCCTGCGCCTTGGCGAGGCGGTCCATCAGCCGATCGAGGCGCTCGGCACGGGTCGGCGGTTTGGGGGGCGCCGCCTCGGGTGCGCCGGGCTTCCCGTCCGGCGCCGCCTCGGCGGCCGGCGCGGGGCGATTCGGCAGCGGCGGCGCCTTCAGCCCCGGGAAGCCCGGAAAGGCGTCGAGGTCGCCGTCCGGCCCGCGATGGAAGAACGGCTGCGGCCCGCGCGACGGCGCGTCCGCGTCGGCCGGCGCCGCGCCGAACGCGGGTGCTGCCCACGAGGGGGCCGTGAGGGCGAGGGCCGCCGCCAATGCCGCGGCGGAAGGCATGACGATCCGCATCGCCCCTAGATAGGCCGCGGTGGACCACCCGTCAAAGCGGCCGGCCACGCCAAAAGCCCCGGGACGGGGTCCCGGGGCTCTGCATCATCGAGATGTGGCGCGGAAGGCTCAGCCCTGGCGAGCCTTGTAGCGCTTCTGGGTCTTGTTGATGATGTAGACCCGGCCCTTGCGGCGGACGAGCTGGTTGTCGCGGTGGCGTCCGCGGAGCGACTTCAACGAATTGCGGACCTTCATCACAGCACCCGATCAAAAGAAAGGCGGCGGGATGACCCGCCGCGTCGAAGCGTCCTATGCCCCATCGGGCCGCCGGGATCAACCCCTCGACGCGACCCCGGGCCGGACCGTCACGGCTTCAGCACCTCCTTGCTGTCCACCGTCGAGTCCGCCTTAAGGCGGTACACGATCGGCACGCCGGTCTCGAGCTCGACGCCGACGATCCCCTCCGGCGACAGGCCGTCGAGCACCATGATGAGCGAGCGCAGCGAGTTGCCGTGGGCCGCAACCAGCACCTTCTGCCCGCCGAGCACGCGCGGCAGGATGCGCTGGTTGTAGAACGGCAGGGCGCGGGCCACCGTGTCGCGCAGCGACTCGCCGCCGGGCGGGTTCACCGCGTAGGAGCGGCGCCACACGTGGACCTGGTCGGCGCCCCACTTCTCGCGCGCCTCGTCCTTGTTGAGGCCGGACAGGTCGCCGTAGTCGCGCTCGTTCAGCGCCTCGTCGCGTATGGTGTCGAGGTTCTCCTGGCCGACCTCGCCGAGCACGAGGCGGCAGGTGTGCTGGGCCCGCGTGAGGGCGGAGGTGAAGGCCACGTCGAAGGGCCCGACGCCCTTCAGCGCCCGCCCCGCCGCCCGGGCCTCCTCGACGCCCTTCGGCGACAGGTCCGGGTCCTTCCAGCCGGTGAACAGGTTCTTCAGGTTCCAGTCGGACTGGCCGTGGCGGATCAGGACGAGCAGGCGGTCCATGCGGGGAGCTCTCGGTGTTGGATCAGGATGCGGCAAGGTCGAGCACGTCGGCCATGCTGTAAAGGCCGGGGCGGCGCCCGCGCGCCCACAGGGCCGCCTTCACGGCGCCGCGGGCGAAGAGCGCGCGATCCTCGGCGCGATGGCTGAGCTCGATGCGCTCGCCGTCGCCGGCGAAGATCACCGAATGCTCGCCCACCACGGTGCCGCCGCGCAGGGACGCGAAGCCGATGGTGCCGGGCTCGCGCGCGCCGGTGATGCCGTCGCGCGCCCGCACGGCGGCCTCGGCGAGCGCCACGCCCCGGCCATCGGCGGCGGCCTCGCCCAGCAGCAGCGCCGTGCCGGAGGGCGCGTCCACCTTCATGCGGTGATGCGTCTCGACGACCTCGATGTCCCAGTCGGACCCGAGCGCCCGCGCGGCGCGGCGCACCAGCGCGGCGAGGAGGTTGACGCCGAGGCTCATGTTGCCCGAGCGCACGATCGGCGCGTGGCGTGACGCCGCCTCGATGCCGGCCAGCACCGCCTCGTCGAGGCCCGTGGTGCCGATCACGTGGGCGATGCGGGCCTGGGCGGCGAGCGCGGCGAACTGCGCCGTGGCGGCCGGGCCCGTGAAGTCGAGCACGCCTTCGGCGCCCACGAAGGCTTCGAGCGCGTCCTCGGTCACGGCCACGCCGATCGGGCCGAGGCCCGCCAGCGTGCCGGCGTCCGCGCCGAGCGCGGGCGAGCCTTCGCGCTCCAGCGCGGCCGACAGGGTCACGCCCGGCGTGGACTGCACGGCCGCGATGAGCATGCGCCCCATCCGCCCGCCCGCGCCGGTGACGACGAGCCTCATGTCCGACATCGATCGCCCCTCCGCCGTGCCGCCGCGCGGGGATCGGTCCCGCGGCTTCCGCGGAGCCTCCTAGCCGATCTCGCGGCTCCGCGGAACGGCGTCGGGCGTCAACGGCCCGCTTCGCCCGGCGCCCGCGCCTCGATCGCGAGGGCGTGGACCCCGTTCGGCTGCAGTTCGTCGGCCAGGAGCGCGTTCACGGCGCGGTGGCGGTCGACCCGGCTCTTGTTCGCGAAGGCTTCCGCGGTGATC
This sequence comes from Lichenibacterium dinghuense, assembly GCF_021730615.1. Lineage (NCBI taxonomy): Bacteria > Pseudomonadati > Pseudomonadota > Alphaproteobacteria > Hyphomicrobiales > Lichenihabitantaceae > Lichenibacterium > Lichenibacterium dinghuense. Next base: position 91,558 of record NZ_JAJLMN010000001.1, on the reverse strand, counting down.
CGCACGCGGAAATGCGTCTCGCCCGACGGCCGCGAGCCCATGTGGCCGGCGTGGTGGTGCGACTCGTCGATCACGTCGAGCGATTGCGGGCGCAGCCCCTCGGTCAGGGCGGCGACGATGCGGTCTTTGGCGCTCATGGCGAGGGTCCTTCGGGGGTCGGGAAGCCGGGTCGTCGTCGGGGCAGGGATGCGCCCCGGGCTGCCTTGCGACGACCGCGTTCTCCCCCATAATAGGCCCGTGATGAACCTCAACTCGCACCATTTCGACCGCATCCGCTCCAAAAGCGCGGGCAAGAGCGGCAAGGCGGCCGCAGTGCCGTCGACGACGCCGTGCGATCATCCGGGGTGCACCAACGCCGGAGACTATCGGGCTCCGCAGGGCCGCGACCGGGAGGGGCAGTATTTCTGTTTCTGCATCGACCACGTGAGGGAATACAACGCCACATACGATTATTTCAGCGGCATGAGCGACGATGCCGTGCAGAAGTACCAGAAGGAGGCGCTGGTCGGCCACCGCCCGACCTGGAACATGGGCGTCAACCGCGCCGCCGGCGAAGCCTCCTCGCCCGACGACCTCCACCCGGACTCGCTCGGCATCTTCCGCGCCCGGGCCCGCCAGGGCCATCCGGCTTCGCCCCGCCGCGCCCACTATTCCATCGCCACCACCAAGGCCCTGACCACCATGGGCCTCGACGAGACGGCGGATGCCGCGGCCGTCAAGGCGCGCTACAAGCGGCTGGTCAAGCAATTGCATCCGGACGCCAACGGCGGCGACCGGTCCAACGAGGACAAATTGCGCGACATCATCCGCGCCTATAACTTCCTCAAGACGATCAAGCTTTCCCCGCCGGCCGCCGGCGCGGCCCGTTGACCGAAGATTCCGGCCGCCCCGCGGCCTTGTGACACCACGACAGCCCAGAGGAGCGGGCGCCGCCCCGCTCCCCGGGGTCGGGCCCGAAGGATCGATGCAGAACGCCATGACAGACACGCAGTCCCTTCCCGACACGAGGATCTCCGTGCGGGACGTCTTCGGCATCGACTCCGACCTGCTCGTGCCGGCCTATTCGCGGCCCGAGGAGCACGTGCCGGACCGCGATCCCGATTACCTGTTCGACCGCGACACCACGCTGGCCATCCTGGCCGGCTTCGCCCGCAACCGCCGCGTGATGATCACCGGCTATCACGGCACCGGCAAGTCGAGCCACGTCGAGCAGGTGGCGGCGCGGCTGAACTGGCCCTGCATCCGCATCAACCTCGACAGCCACGTGTCCCGCGTCGACCTCGTCGGCAAGGACGCGATCGTGCTGCAGGACGGCAAGCAGGTCACCGAGTTCCGCGACGGCATGCTGCCCTGGGCGCTGCAGAACAACGTGGCGATCTGCTTCGACGAGTACGACGCCGGGCGCCCCGACGTGATGTTCGTGATCCAGCGCGTGCTGGAACAGTCGGGCCGCCTCACGCTGCTCGACCAGAAGCGCGTGATCAAGCCGCACCCGGCCTTCCGCCTCTTCGCGACCGCCAACACGGTGGGGCTCGGCGACACGTCCGGCCTGTATCACGGCACGCAGCAGATCAACCAGGGCCAGATGGACCGCTGGTCGATCGTGACGACGCTGAACTACCTGTCGCACGACCGCGAGGTCGACATCGTGCAGGCCAAGGCGCCGCACTACCAGGGCTCCAAGGAGGGGCGCGACACCGTCAACAAGATGGTGCGCGTGGCCGACCTCACCCGCAACGCCTTCACGGCCGGCGATCTTTCCACGGTGATGAGCCCCCGCACGGTCATCACCTGGGCCGAGAACGCCGACATCTTCGGCGACATCGGCTTCGCCTTCCGCCTGACGTTCCTGAACAAGTGCGACGAGCTGGAGCGTTCGCTGGTGGCGGAGTTCTATCAGCGCAGCTTCGGCAAGGAGCTGCCGGAGAGCGCCGTCAACGTCGCGCTGAGCTGACGCCGCGGGGCGGCGCGCAGCGGCGCACGGCCGGAAGGAGACGAGCCGTGGAGCACGCGATCTCGGCGTCGATGACGGGCGATGGTGAAGCGCTGACGTCGCGTGCCCGGGCGTCCTATGACGTCGACGTCCACGCCTGGGCGATGCAACAGGCCGAGTTGATCAAGCTCGGTCGCTTCCAGGAGTTGGATGTCGACAATCTCGTCGACGAGGTCGAGGACATGGCCCGCCGCGTGCGCCAGGAGTTCGTCAGCCGCCTCAGCCTCGTTCTAGCCCACGTCCTGAAGTGGGAACACCAACCGCAGCGGCGAAGCGGGAGTTGGGCTCGGACGATCCGAGAACAGCGTCGCCAACTCGACGCACTGCTCGCTGAAGCACCATCCCTCGGCGCGCGGCTCCCGCAGATGTTCGAAGAGGCGTTCAAACAGGGCCGGGTCGCTGCGCTCAACGAGACCGGTCTCGAGGATGGAGACATTCCGGAGGTGACCACGCTCACCTATCGAGAGGCTATGACGCGCCCCATCGTCTGGCCCGAACCGTGACGCTTCGCCCCGCATGCCGCCCAAACCCGCCCGAGATCCCATGAGCCCGCTGTCCAACCGTAAGCCCGGCGTCCCGGCCGAGAGCCCGCAGGAGCCGTTCAAGCGCTCCGTCGCCGCCTGCATGCGGGCCATGTCGCGGACGCCCGAGCTCGAAGTCACCTACGCGCCCGACAAGCCCAGCGTGATCGGCCATGGCGAGAGCGCCAAGGCGCGCCTGCCCGAGCCCGCCCGCAAGCTCAGCCCGCGCGAGGCCGCCATCGTGCGCGGCCACGCCGACTCGATGGCGCTGAAGCTCGCCTGCCACGACGCCGCGACCCATCGCCGCCTCCTGCCCGAGGCGCAGGCCGCGCGCACGGTGTTCGAGGCCGTCGAGCAGGTGCGGGTCGAGTCGATCGGCGCACGCCGCATGGAGGGTGTGGGCGTCAACCTCGCCGCCATGCTGGAGGACCGCTACCACCGCGGCAACTACGCCGAGATCACCGACCGCGCCGACGCGCCCATCGAGGACGCGGTGGCGCTGATGGTGCGCGAGCGGCTGACCGGCCGCGCCCCGCCGCCGAACGCCCAGACCATCGTCGACCTGTGGCGTCCCTGGATCGAGGAGCGCGCCGGCTCCGACCTCGACCGGCTCGACACGCTGCTGGAGGACCAGCGCGCCTTCGGCCGCTCCATCCACAAGCTGCTTCAGTCCCTCGACATGGCCGACCCGTCGTCCTTCGACCGCGAGGAGGAGAACGACGAGGAGAACGAGGACCAGGCGCAGGACGACGCCGACCAGTCCGAGGGTGAGGGCCAGGAGGCCGAGACCGGCCAGACGCTGGAGATGGACACCGCCGAATCCTCCGCCGACGACATGGAGGAGGGGGCGATGGAGAGCCCCGACGCGCCGGCCGGCGAGACCCTGGAGGAGCAGGACGACGGCGAGGCCGAGGAGGCCGCCGAGAGCCGCCGCCCCGCGCCGCCCGCCACCGAGAGCAAGGGCCCTGACTACAAGGCCTTCACGACCAAGTTCGACGAGGTCGTGGCGGCCGAGCAGCTCTGCGACGCCGAGGAGTTGGAGCGGCTGCGCGCCTACCTCGACAAGCAGCTCAACAACCTGTCCTCCGTCGTGGCGCGGCTCGCCAACCGGCTGCAGCGGCGGCTGATGGCGCAGCAGAGCCGCGCCTGGGAGTTCGACCTCGAGGAGGGCATGCTCGACCCCGCGCGCCTGTCGCGCGTGGTGATCGACCCGCAGCAGCCGCTGTCCTTCAAGCGCGAGAAGGACACCGACTTCCGCGACACGGTGGTGACGCTGCTGCTCGACAATTCCGGCTCGATGCGCGGGCGCCCCATCACGGTCGCGGCGACCTGCGCCGACATCCTGGCGCGGACGCTGGAGCGCTGCGGCGTCAAGGTCGAGATCCTGGGCTTCACCACCAAGGCCTGGAAGGGCGGGCAGTCGCGCGAGGCGTGGCTGCAGGGCGGCAAGCCCGCCACCCCGGGCCGCCTCAACGACCTGCGCCACGTCATCTACAAGGCCGCGGACGCGCCCTGGCGGCGCGCACGGCGCAACCTCGGCCTGATGATGCGCGAGGGCCTGCTCAAGGAGAACATCGACGGGGAGGCGCTCGACTGGGCGCACAAGCGCCTGCTCGGCCGCCCCGAGCAGCGCAAGATCCTGATGATGATCTCGGACGGCGCGCCGGTCGACGACTCGACCCTGTCGGTCAACGCCGGCAACTACCTGGAGAAGCACCTCCGGGCGATGATCGAGGAGATCGAGACGCGCTCGCCCGTCGAGCTCATCGCTATCGGCATCGGCCACGATGTGACGCGCTACTACCGCCGCGCAGTCACCATCGTCGACGCGGAGGAACTCGGCGGCGCGATGACGGAGAAGCTGGCGGAGCTGTTCGCCGAGACCGGCGGCGCGCCCGCCGGCCGCCGCCGCGCGGCCTGAGGGAGCGGGCCATGGGCGAGATGGTGGACGGCGCCTGGCGCAGCGACGAGGACCTCGCCCACGCGAAGGACGGGCGCTTCGAGCGGCCGCCGACGCGCTTCCGCGGCACGGTCGAGGCGGGGGGCCCGCACCCGCCCGCGGCCGGCCGTTACCACCTCTACGTCTCGCTCGCCTGTCCCTGGGCGCATCGCGCGCTGATCGTCCGGCGCCTGAAGGGGCTGGAGGGTATCGTCGGCCTGTCCGTGGTCCACTGGCTGATGCGCGAGGACGGCTGGACCTTCGCGCCCGGCCCCGGCGTCGTGCCGGACCCGGACGGGGCGCGCCTCCTCCACGAGGTCTACCACCGCGCCGACCCGCGCTACACGGGCCGGGTGACCGTGCCGGTGCTGTGGGACCGCGAGGCCGGCACGATCGTCAACAACGAGTCGTCCGAGGTCATCCGCATCTTCAACACCGCCTTCGATGCGGTGGGCGCGGCGCCGGGCGACTTCTACCCCGAGGCGTTGCGGGCCGAGATCGACGCCGTCAACGAGCGCGTCTACGCGACGCTGAACAGCGGCGTGTACCGCGCCGGCTTCGCCACGGCACAGGCCGCCTACGAGGCCGCCGTCGGGCCGCTGTTCGACACGATGGACTGGCTGGAGGAACGGCTGTCGGACCGGACCTACCTCTGCGGCGACGCGGCGACGGAGGCCGACTGGCGGCTGTTCACGACGCTGGTGCGGTTCGACGCCGTGTATCACGGTCACTTCAAGTGCAACCTGCGCCGCCTCGTCGACTTTCCGGCGCTGTGGGACTACGCGCGGCACCTGTACCAACGGCCGGGCGTGGCCGAAACGGTCGACTTCGATCACATCAAGGGCCACTATTACGGCAGCCACCGCGCCATCAACCCGACCGGCATCGTGCCGCTCGGCCCGGTGATGGACTGGAGCGCGCCGAGCCGGCGCGGCTGAGCTCCGCCGCGGAGGCTCACGGCGGCGACGCCGGCCGCCGTGGTTCCGCGTCGACGAGATCGGAAGCGGTCATCCGCCGGGGACCAGCCGCTCCTGCGCGGCGCGGTTCATTGGCTGATCCGTAGCGCGCCGATGCTGTTGGCGATCTTGCTGAAGGCCGAGATGAGGCCGTTCGAGTCGTTGGCGAGGAAATACTGACCGGCCGACGAGGCACAGGTCTTGAGCAGGTTCTGCCCGGTCTGATCGATGGGGTCGCCCGGGATGCTGAAGGCGATCGTGTAGATCGACAGCTTCGGGGGGTCGTTCGGACTCGGTGAGGCTTTGGCGTTCGTGCAGGCCTCGGCGAAGAGGCCGTCGATCGCGCTTCTGCCCGAGGACGAGGACGGGTCCCAGATGTTGTTGGTGCCCTGTTCGATCTGCGGCGTCTGGTGGTTGGATTGCAGGCGCGGGTTGGGCGACGTGCCCGCGGGATCGGTCGACGTGCTCGGCGCGTTCACGGCGGAGTTCGTCGGGTAGCCCAGCGCGTTGTACATCGCCCCGTTGCCCGTGCTGGACGAGTTGGACAGGAGGTTGAGCCAGTCGTCCATGCCGTCCGTCATGAGGATGAGCACCTTGGTCACGGCCGAGGCCGCCGGCGTCGAAGCGGTGTTGTAGCTGGCGCCGTCCTGGAAGACGCTGAAGGGCGAGAGCGCGCGCCACCCCCACATGAAGCCCTCGTGGATGTTGGTCGACCCGCGCGCCGTCATGACGGAGATCAGGTTCTCCAGGGTGGCCTTGTTGGTGCCCGTGCGGAGCGGGAGGAGCCGCTGCATCGGCGCGCTGGCGCAGCCCCAGTTCGGCCCGTTCTGCCCGAGGTCGCCCGTTTCCCCCGTGGGGAGGCCGATCGGGGTGGAGTTCCTCGTCGCGATGTTGTTCTGGGTCGCGGACTTGTACTTGCAGCCCCGGCTTTCCACGTCGCGGTATGCCGTCGAACTCTGGTTCTGGCAGGTGGTGTCGGGCAGGTAGTCGTTCCAGACGGAGTTGCTCGGGCCGTTGTTCGTGTCCTTGTAGGTCGATGCGCCCCCGTTGTTGCCCTGCACGGGGGTGCCCGGTCCGGGTTCGTCAGGCGCGAAATATTGTTGATAGAGCGAGTCGGGATTCTTGGGGTCCGGGGCGACGTCCTGGACGTTCTGGGGATAGGGCGGCGTCTCGAAGCATCCACCCCAGTTCCAGTCGTAGTAGGGGTAGCCTACTGAGGTCGACGGGTTCACGGAGCTCAGGTAGGTGAAGATGTCGTTGCGGGTCGGCAGCCCCGACGCGACGGCGAGGTTCTTGTTGATGTTCTTCCAATGATACGCGGATTGTCCCGTCCAGTCGATCCAGTTCGCGTTCTTGGCGGTGTAGTCTGTCGCTGATTTCGGGTCCTTGACCGCGACCGCGCCCGAGAAGGGGACGATGGCGATCTTGGTCTGGTCTGAGAACGCGCCGTTGTTGTAGACGTATTCGACGAAGTTCTTGGCGGCGGATTTCAGGGCCGTGAGCTTGGACTGGCCGTTGCTCGACTCGCCCATCGAGCCCGTGTTGTCGAGCACCAGCGCGATTTCGAAGGTCTTCGGCACCGGCGTCGCGCATTGCGACGTCGCCGAGACCACCGGCGAGGTCACCTTGGTGTAGCGCGAAAGATAGGTCCCAGAGTTGATGTGGCTCGTCACCGTGATCTGCCGGGCGACGCCGGTGCTCGGCGCGATGTAGCCGAGCGGGCTGTCCACCCGCGGCGCGGCGGGGGCCATGTAGCCGGCCAGGATGGCCTGTGCCTGCGTGTACAGCGCAGAAGGATCGGTGTTGGACGCGGTCTGGCACAGCATCAGGGCGGTGGCGTCGTTCGCCGCCTGCAGCTTGCTCTGCAGACGGGTCGCCAGGCCGTAGTCGATCGCGGCCCCCGTGAAGGCCAGCAGCGGGAGGCTCGACAGGGCGAAGATGATCGCGACGTTGCCGCCGGGCGCGGCGCGGAAGCGCGACGACAGCGAGGTGAGCCGGGAGATCCGCGGGTCGGTCATGAGCAGAAAGCCCCGTTCGGCATGGTGACTTCGGGCGAGGCGGGCGTGCTGGTCGAGTTGTGGACGGTGCCGTTGCGCACGGGCCAGGCGAAGCTCGCCTTGATCGGGATGGTCCCGCCGGCCCAGCCGAGGATCTTGATCACCGAGCCGCCGATCATCGGCGCGTAGGACATGCTGACCTCGGCGAGGAGGTAGCGGTCGCCCGCCACCGCGAAGACCGTCGGGATCAGCAGGTCGGTGGCGACGCCGGTGCTGCGCGCCGTGGTGTTGCTGGAGGCGCTGCTCGAACAGACCTTGGGGTTGACGAGGTTCGTCGCGTAGACACCCAGGGAGCTGACGACGATCTTGGCGCTCGACCCCGACAGGGGGCGCAGGACGGCAGTCGAAGCCGCCAGGATGTCGGCCATCGTCGCCGGCGCCATCGGATCGACGGTGTCGCCCTGCGCCGTCAGGTCCGCCACCGTGCGGGCCAGCAGGGTCATCTTGCGCCAGACCCCGATGGCGTGGCTCGTCTCCGCCATGCCGCCCCAGAGGACGAGGACGAGGGGCAGGATCGCCGCGAACTCGATCGCCGACGTGGCGTTGCGCGCTCGGGCGAACCGCGCCGCGATGGCGCGGAGGCGGCGGCTCGCCGCGCGGAATGGCCCGGTCAGCACGGGCTGGCCCCGGACGTGCGGTACGGCTCCGTGCGGAACACGGCCGTCGACTGAAGGAGCACTCCGCCGTCCGAGAAGGACGACAGGCCGAGATCCCACAGCCGGAAGAACAGCGGAAACTCGACGGCCGCCGTTGCGATCACGATCGCGCCCGGTGCCGCGCAGGTGTAGTTGGTCCCAAAGCCCGTCGCCCAGGCCCTCGTGTTCGGGTTGACGGGGGCTTGGAAGGTTGTGTTCGCGAAGTTCGTCCCGATCTTCAGGTCGACCTTCGCACCCGCGCAGTTGTAGACCGTCGACTTGCCGTTGGACGAGGACGGGCCGCACATCTGGTCGTGGATCGCCTGCAGCAGCGTCGTCGTCGTCGCGCCGCTGTTGGCGGGATCCGTCTGGAACTGGCCGGTGAAGACGCTGCGGGCCGCCTTCTGGAACGTGAAGTCCAGGTTCTCCTGGGCCCAGGTCATGAAGGCGATCTGCAGGATCGCGCCGAGCAGGGCGAAGAACGGGATGGAGACGAGGCCGAACTCGACCGCCGTCGCGCCGCTCGCGTCACCGAGGAATCGCGGCAGGGGAAAGGGACGGGGAGGGGCGGCGGAACTCTGCATCGCGGCGGCGTGTGCTCTCGGACAGGCCGCCAGACTGTCGCCTGAGTCGTTGCTGAACTCTTACAACTTTCACGGGAGTCAACTTCTCGGTCGAGACGGCGCTGCTTCACGAGGTGGGCGACCTGGACGGCTCGGTCGAACGGCGCCGCAAGCGCGCCGTCGATGTCGGCCGGCGGATCGTCGGCGGAGAAGAATCCCGACATGGCGCAGGTCTGCAGTGCTCTCGGGATGGATGCCCCTGTCATCGTTCATGCTGCCGCGACACCGCGTGTTCTGACCGCCGTCGCCGGGGCTGGACTCGATGCCGGTCATCGAAGGCGTCTCCGGCGGTGCCGGCGCGACGGATCCGCGTCGGCCTGCGATGAGACCGTTCCACGCCCTCGGAGACGAGCGGGACGGGCGTGGAATCCCGCGTCGGCGCCCGACGCCGCCGCACCGTGCTCTCCGCTTCCTCGAACCGCATTCGGGACGGGTCGGAGAATTCGCTATACGGCCGCATGACATCTGACTCGACAGGGCTGCTGCCCGCGATCCGCGACCGGCTCGGCACGCTGCGCAACCTGCCGCGCCTGTTCGGCCTCGTGTGGCGCGCGAGCCCGGCCCTGGCGCTGCTCACCGTGGCGCTGCGGCTCGTCCGCGCGCTGCTCCCGACCGCGGCCCTCTACGTCGGCAAGCTGATCCTCGACGCCGTGGTGGCCGAGGCGCGGCTGCCGCACCCCGGCCCGTCCCTCGGCGACTGGATCGCGGCGGGCCGCCTCACCCACGTCGGGCTGCTGGTCCTCGCCGAGGCGGCGCTCGGAATCCTGTCCGACCTGCTCGGCCGCGCGTCGTCGCTCGTCGGCGACCTCCTGGCCCAGCGCTACAGCGACAACGCCAGCCTGGCGCTGATGCGCCACGCCGCGACGCTCGACCTCGAGCAGTTCGAGTCCTCAGACCAGCAGGACCGGCTCGACCGCGCTCGACGGCAGGTGACGGGCCGCTCGTCCGTGCTCGCCCTCGTGTTCGGGCAGGCGCAGGACGTGGTGACGGTCGCGGCCCTGGCGGCGGGCTTCGCCGCCTACGCGCCCTGGCTGCTGGTGCTGCTGGCGGTGGCGCTGGTGCCGGCCGCCTACGGCGAGCTCCACTTCAACCGCGAGGGCTACCGCTTGAACTTCTGGCGGACGCCGGAGCGGCGCCAGGTCGACTACCTGCGCTACCTCGGCGCCAGCGTCGAGACCGCCAAGGAGGTCAAGCTGTTCGGCCTCGAAGGCTTCCTCGCGTCCCGCTTCGCCGCCCTGTCGGAGCTGATGTACGGGGACACGCGCCGGCTCGGCCTGCGCCGCGCGCTGTGGGGCGGGCTCTTCGCGACGGTCAGCGCGCTGTCCTACTACGCCGGCTACGCCGTGATCCTGTGGCGGGCGCTCGACGGGCAGGTGACGATCGGCGACCTCGGCTTCCTGGCCGGCTCGCTGCTGCGGCTGCGCTCGCTGCTGGAGGGATTGCTGCTCGGCCTGTCGCAGCTCGCCTCGCAGGCCGCCTACCTCGACGACCTGTTCTCGTTCCTCGACATCGCGCCGCTCGTCGCCTCGCCGCCCGACCCCGTGCCGTTCCCGTCGCCGATCCGCAGCGGCATCCGCTTCGAGAACGTCGGCTTCCGCTATCCCGAGAGCGAGCGCTGGGCCGTGCGGGGCCTCGACCTCGCGATCGGGCCGGCCGAGGTGGTGGCGCTGGTGGGCGAGAACGGCGCCGGCAAGACCACGATCGTGAAGCTGCTGTCGCGCCTCTACGACCCCACGGAAGGGCGCATCACCGTCGACGGCATCGACCTGCGCCGCTTCGCGCTCGACGACCTCAGGACCCGGATCGCGCTGATCCTCCAGGACTTCGTGCGCTATTCCTTCACGGCGGCCGAGAACATCGAGGTCGGGCTGATCTCGGCCTCCGGCGAGCGCGAGCGGGTCGTCGACGCGGCCGAGCGCGCGCTGGCGGACCGCGTGGTGGCGCGCCTGCCGCAGGGCTACGAGCAGCCGCTCGGCCGCCGCTTCAAGGACGGCGTCGAGCTGTCGGGCGGCGAATGGCAGAAGGTCGCCATCGCCCGCGCCTACATGCGCGATGGGGCCGTGCTGGTGCTCGACGAGCCGACCGCGGCCCTCGACGCCCGCGCCGAATACGAGGTGTTCCGGCGCTTCCGCGACCTCAGCCTCGGGCGCGCCTGCCTGATCATCTCGCACCGCTTCTCGACGGTGCGGATGGCGGACCGCATCCTGGTGCTGGAGGAGGGCCGCGTCGCCGAGAGCGGCTCGCACGCCGAGCTGCTGGCGCGGGGCGGCCGCTACGCCGCGCTGTTCGAGCTGCAGGCGGCCGGCTACAGGTGAGGGCTCTCAGGCGGCGGCGCGCCGATCGCGCCCCGCTGCCCAATGGGGCAGCTCGTCGCGCGGACGCTCGCCGGCGATGACGCGGGCCACGCCCTCGCCCATCAGCGCGCCGAGCTTGAAGCCGTGGCCCGAACAGGCGCTGAGCACGTAACCGCGCGCGCCGATCGCCTCCGCGATGAAGCTCTCGTCCTCGGTGACGGTGTAGAAGCAGGCCTTGCGCTCCAGCACCGTGTAGCGGTCGAAGTCGCGGTAGGAGAGCGCGGCGGCGCGGAACAGGCGCTCCACGTCCGCGTCGGTGGCGAGGCGGTCGCCGTCCGGGTCGCCGCGCCGGGTGAACTCGTGGTCTCCGACCTTGAGCCGCGTGCCGGGGCGCGGCGGCAGCGTGTAAGTGCCGGACTCCAGCCCGAGGTCGATGAACACCGGCGCGCGCCGCCACGCCTCGGCGAGGTCGGGCGGGGGCGCCACGAAGGCCACGGCCTGGCGCGACGGCACGGCGACGCCCCTGAGCCGCGGCACCAGCCGATCGACCCAGGCGCCGGCCGCCACCACGACGGCGTCGCCGGCGTGGGTGCGGGCGCCGACCCGCACGGTCGCGGCCTCGGGGTCGACGGCGTCGACGCGGGCGCCGGCGTGGAAGCGCACGCCGCGGGAGGCGAGGTGCACCACCAGGTCGGTGAGGATGCGGATGGGGAACAGCACGCCCGCGCCCTCGGCCTCGTAGGCGCCGGTGAGCCCGCCCGGCTCCAGCATCGGATAGCGGGACGCGACCTCGCCGAGCGGGATGTCGCGGTGGGCGACGTCGAGCTCGTCCATGGAGGCGCGGCTGGCCGCGTACCAGGGCACGTCCTCGCGCTTCAGCACCACGAGGGGCAGCGGCTCGAAGTGTCGTGCACCGAGGTCGGCCCACAGGTCTTCGTAGACCCGGAAGGCGTCCGGCATCAGCCGGGCGTAGCCGTCGAAGGTGCCGTAGGCGTGCCGGGTGATGCGGTGCTCGTCGTAGGACGAGGCCTTGGCGTTGGGCACCTGTCCCTGCTCGAACACCTCGACCGCGAAGCCGCGGCGCACGAGCGCCCAGGCGGTCGACAGGCCGGCGATGCCCGAGCCGACGACGAGGACGCGGGGCGGGGAGGCGTGTGTCATGGGAGGGTCCTGGTTCGACGTCGCGGGGGTGTCGCCCTCCCCCATTCGGGAGACGGGCTCGTCACGCCGCCGCCGGCGTGAACCAGCCCTGGCGCTCGCGCCAGTCGAGCGGCAGGTCGTTGAAGCGGTCGAGGCCGAGCTTGCCGATCTCGGCGAAGGAGCAGCGCCCGTCGAGCACGAGGTCGCGCACCGCGTGGCCGCTGGCCGGCGACAGGCCGAAGCCCACGCCCGACATGGTGCAGACCGTAAGGTTGCCGGGATCGGCCGGGCGGTCGATGACGGGTCGGCCGTCGGGCGTGTTCTCGACGATGCCGGCCCAGGAGCGGATCACGCGGGCGTGCGCGGCCTTCGGGAACAGCTCGGCCAGGCGCCGCGACAGGTTGGCGAGCAGCGGCGAGCCCGGCCGGGCGCGCGGGCCCGCGGCCTCGGTCGCCAGCCACTCGTGCGGGCCGCCCCCGTAGGCGAGGTTGCCGCGCAGCGTCTGCCGTCCGTAGAGGCCGTTGCCGTCCGTGCCGCCGACCCGCATGGGGGGCAGGGGCTCGGTGACGATCATCTCGGCGCGGGCCGCGGCGAGCGGCAGCCGCACGCCGGCGGGCGCGAGCAGCGCCTCGGCCTGCGGGCCGGCCGCCACGACCAGGTGGTCGCAGCCGATCACGCCCGCCGCCGTCTCGACCCCCGCGACGCGCCCGCCGCGCAGGACGACGCGAACCGCCGGCGTGTGCTGGAGGATGCGGCCGCCGAGGTCCTGCAGCGCCCAGGCGTAGGCCTGCACGGTGCGCTGCGGGTTGGCGTGGCCGCCGGTGCGGACGTGGATGGCCCCGACGGCGTTGCCGCCCGCCAGCGGCACCGCCTCGCGGGCCGCCGCGGGGTCGAGCTCGTCGACCGCGAAGCCCTGCGCGCGGATGATCGCGGCGATGCGGCGGTAGCCCTCCCATTGCCCTTCCGTCACGGCCAGGATGATGCGCTCGGGCCGGTGCTCGGTCGGGTAGCCCAGCAGGGCGTCCATCTGCGGCCACAGCCGCTGCTCTTCGAGGAACAGCGGGCTCTGGTAGTGCGAGCAGCCGCCGCCGTTGCGGCCCGACGCCTCCCAGCCGACCACGCCCTTGTCGAGCACCAGCACGTCGACGCCGGAGCGGGCCAGCCACCAGGCGGCGCTGAGCCCGCTGACGCCCCCGCCCACCACCACGACCTCCGCGCCGTTCGGGGCGGCCTCGCCCCTCGCCACCGTCCCGGACATCTCACGCCCTCACAGGTGCATGTTGCCGCGCAGGTGCTCGGCCTCGCGCTCCGTGCCGATGTCGTCGTAGGGCACCCACTGGGTCGGGATGCCGAACCACACGTCCCAGCCGTCGCGCATGGCCTGCGCCTCGTCGAGCCCGCCGAGCAGGCCGAGCGGCAGGGGCCGCACCGGGGCTCGGTAGCCGGCGAGCGGCACGGATTCGAGCGGCACGCCGGCGCCGAGCGCCAGCACCATCGCGACCTGCTCGCGGCAGCGGCGCGCCTGGCAGGCGCCCATACAGGCGCGGGTGAGGCGCTTGATCTGGTCCTGGTTGACGGGGCCGTCGCCCAGCAGCGTGCCGAGGTCGCGCGGGTTCGCCGGTGCCCCGAGGTAGCGCGGCGGGCGCACGCCGAGGAGGTCGCCGCGCGTCACGCCCTCGCACTGGCAGGCCAGCACGTCGGGCGATCCCGCCGCGAGCAGCATGCGCATCCAGTCGAGCCTGTAGGCGTGGCGGTCCGGACCGGCGGCGGGCGCCGACGGCTCGGCTTCGTGGCCGAGGGCCGCGCGGGCCGCGGCGGTCCCCGAGGCGCGCGCGGCCGCCGGGTCCGCCGCCGTGCCGGGGACGAGGCCGGCCGCGTCGCCCGCGACGGAGACGTTCGGCAGCGTCGAGGCCGCCCCGTCGAGCCGCGGCACGTGGCCGCCGCGCGTCCCGTCGATCGTGAGGCCGCCGCCGGCCGCCTCCAACAGCTCGACGCTCGGCACGCGATCGATCGCGAGGCAGACCGTGTCGCAGGCGATCCGCCGCCCGGCGCCGTCGGGGCCGAGCAGCACCGCCGCAGTCACACCGAATGGTCCTCGCTCGGCCGCGCGGATCACCGTGCCGGTGAGCACCTCGACGCCGCGCGCTTCGAGCGCGGACACGTCGGCCTCGGGCGCGTCGCGCACCTCCACCATCGCCGCCACGTCGAGGCCGCGGTCGAGCGCCTCCGCCGCCGCCGCGACCGCGAGGTCGCCCGAGCCGAGCACGACGAGGCGGCGTCCGTCGAAGCTGTCGTAGGTCGAGAGCAGGGCGTGCAACGCCTGCGCGCCCATGACGCCGGGCTGGTCGGCGCCCTCGAAGAACAGCGCGAGGTCGCGCGCCCCGGTGGCGAGGATGAGCCTGTCGTAGCCGCAGAGCCAGGCCTCGGCGCCGTCGGCGAGGCCCACCACGGGGCCGGGCAGGGTCTGCAGGCCGGGGCCGTGGGTGAACAGGCCCCAGGCCGCCGTGCCGAGCGCGAGGTCGACGCCGGCCTCGTAACATTCGGCGAGGGCGGGGTCGGAGCCTAGCACCTGTTCCAGCATCCGGCGCTCGTCGTTGAGCGCGGCGCCGGCCCGGCCGCCGAAGAACAACGGAACGTCGAGGCCCGCGAGCGCGCCGGCGACCGGGTTCTCGTCGACGAGCTTCACGCGGGCGCCGAGGCGGGCCGCCTCGAGCGCCGCCGCGGTGCCGGCCGGGCCGGCGCCGACCACCAGCACCTCGGCGTGCTCGCGCGGGGCCGGAAACTTGCCGACCAGGGATCTGGGATCGACGGGGTGGGTCACACCGCCTCCAGGGCCTGCCGGAGGTCGGCGATCAGGTCGTCGGGGTGCTCGATGCCGACCGACAGCCGCAGCGTGCCATCGTCGACCCCGCCGGCCTCGCGCCGCTCGCGCGGCACGGCGTAGTGGGTGGTGGAGGCCGAATGGCAGATCAGGGTCTCGGTCCCGCCGAGGCTCACCGCCATGCGGATCACACGCAGCCGGTCGAGCATGCGGAAGCACTCGGCCTCGCCGCCGCGCACCCGCACCGAGAAGGTCGAGCCGGTGCCGGAGCACTGGCGGGCCAGCAGCGCGCCCGCGCGGCTTTCGGGGTCGACGTGGCCGAGGAACGAGGTCGAGCGCACCTTGGGGTGGGCGGCGAGGAAGTCCGCCACGGCGCGCGCGTTGGCGCAGGCGCGCTCCGTGCGCAGACCCATGGTCTCGAAGGAGCGCAGCAGCGTCGCCGACACCCCCGGGTCGAGGCTGGTGCCGAGAAAGGTGCGCAGGAGCTTGAGCGGCCCGACGCGTTCGGCGTCGCCACTGACGCCGCCGGCCAGCAGGTCCGAGTGGCCCCCGGCATATTTGGTCAGCGACGTCACGGTGAGGTCGGCGCCGTGCTCGCCCGGGCACTGCAGGAAAGGCCCGAGGAAGGTGTTGTCGACCACGACGAGCGGCCTGCGCCCCTGGCGCGCCCCGATCTCCTCGGCCACCGAGGCCACGAGCGCGATGTCCGTGATGGCGCCGGTCGGGTTGGCGGGCGTCTCGAGGTGGATCAGCGCCAGCGGCCCGGCCGCCGCGGCCTCGCGCGCGGCGCCCATCACGGCGTCGCGGTCGAGCCCGTCCGTGAAGCCGAAGTTCCGCACGCCCAACCCGGCCAGGAGGCCCGTGATCAGCCCGTCGGTGCCGCCGTAGATCGGCCGGCCGTGCAGCACGGCGTCGCCGGGCCTGAGCGCCGACAGCATCACGGCCGAGATCGCCGCCATGCCGCTGTTGAACGCGGCCGCGTCCTCGGCGCGGTCGAGGGCCGCGAGGCGCCGCTCCACCATGTCGAGGTTGGGGTGGCCGAGGCGCGAGTAGATGTGACCCGGCGCCTCGCCGCCCGGCATCGGCACGCCGTCGAAATAGGCCCGGTGCACGTCCTTCGCGTGGCTGGCCGAGCGGTACATGTAGGTGGTCGACGGATAGACCGGCGGCTTGGCGGCGCCGTGGTGCGCGTGCGGGTCGTAGCCGTGGCTGACCGCGAGCGTGTCGGGGTGGAGGCCTTGGGGATGGTCGGTCACGGCGTCACTCCGCGGCTTCGAGGCGGCGCGCGGGGGCGACCGCGTCGAGGTAGTCGCGCGCCTTGCGGCAGTACCAGTCGGTGAAGCGCGCGCAGAGCGCCTCGCCCTCGGGCGAGTAGGGGCCGGGCCGGTATCCGGCGCCGTCGACGCCGCGCTGGTTGTTCTCGACGAGGTCGCGGTCCTGGAGGTTCGTGGCGGTCCACAGGGCCGTGAGGGTGCCGAGGTCGTAGTCGACGCCCTCGACCGCGTCGCGGTGCACCAGCCACTTCGACGTCACCACCGTCTCGCGCGGGCCGGTCGGCATGGCCGAGAACAGGAACGCGAAGTCGCCGACCGCATGGGCGAAGGAATGCGGCTCCAGCGCCCAGCGCAGCGAGCCGACGTCGCCTTCGGTCAGCGCCGCCAGGGGCCGCGCCACGCAGGCGCGCCCGTCCTCCGTCATCGAGGCGCAGCCGTCGTTCAGGGCGAAGCGCGCCGCCTGATACCAGTCGCCGTCGACCGGGCCGACCGGCAGGCCCCGCGCCGCCATGCGGTCGTCGAAGGCGATGCGCGCGGGGTCGCCTTCGGACTCGAAGTTGCCGCGCGCGCCCGTCGGGAAGGTGAAGGACAGCTCCGGATGCTTCGCGTCGCAGTGATAGCACTCGCGCGCGTTCTCCATCACGAGCTTCCAGTTGCCGCGCTCGACCAGCGTGTCGACATGCGCGACCTTCGCGTCCTGGAGGGCGAGCGGCGCCAGCAGGGGCTCGACCTCGCGGCGGAAGGGCGCGAAATCCGGCGCGTCCTCGGCCAGGCAGGCGTAGAGCGTGCCCGCCACGGCCTCGACGCGCACCGGCACGAGGCCGTGCTCGGCGGGATCGAAGTTCTCGCCCATGCGAGCCGCGCGGACGAGGCGCCCGTCGAGCCCGTAGGACCATTGGTGGTAGGGGCACACCAGCAGCGAGCGGCGCCCGGCGCCCTCGGCGCAGAGCTGGGCGCCGCGGTGCCGGCAGGCGTTGTGGAAGCCGCGCAGGGCGCCGTCGCGCGCCCGCGTGATCACGATCGGGGAGGCGCCGATGCGGGCCGCGAGGTAGGAGCCGGGCTCGGCCACCTCGCATTCGAAGCCGACCGCGATCCAGGAGCGCGCGAAGACCGCGTCGAGGTCGAAGCGGTACAGGTCCGGGTCGGTGTAGAACGGCTGCGGCAGCGTGTGGCCGGGGCGGCGGGCGTCGAGCAGGGCGCGGATGCGGTGGTGGTCGTGCACGGGCGGCTCCGGAGAGGCCGCCAGGATGCACGGCGCCGCTCACGGTCGCGACCGCAAAAAACCGGGGCCGGCATCACATAAAGAGATGCCTCCCCGGCGCCGCCGCGAGGGCCCGCGGCGGCGGCGCGCCGAAACGCAAACGGCCCCGGCGCGGGTGCGCCGGGGCCGTTCGGGGCGTCAGGGGCCGGCCGATCAGATCGCGCCGTTGATCCACTGCTGGAGCGCGCCCTTGGGCTTCGCGCCGACCATCTTGGCGGCGACCTGTCCGTCCTTGAACAGGAGCAGGGTGGGGATCGACTGGATGCCGAGCTTGCCCGGCACGCCGGGGTTCTCGTCGATGTTGAACTTCACCACCTTCACCTTGCCGCTCATATCCTTGGCGATCTCTTCGAGCGCCGGGGCGATCATGCGGCAGGGGCCGCACCACTCGGCCCAGAAGTCGACGACGACCGGCTCGGAGGATTTGAGCACATCCTGCTCGAAGCTCTGGTCGGTGACCTTGAGGGTGGCGGAACCGGCATCGGCCATGGCGTTGAACCCTTTCCAGAGCGCCGGCCATGTGCCCGCGCTGCGTTGCGGCAGGAGGTGGTGGCGGGGCGCCGCGGCGTCAAGCCGTCGCGGCCTCGCCGACCAGCGCGGGCGACACCGCGTAGTGCGCCTCGGTCTTCGCCTTGATGTCGGCGACCGTGACGCCCGGCGCGAGCTCCGTCAGCACCATGCCGCCGCCGTGCCGGTCGACGGTGAAGACGCCGAGGTCGGTGATCACCATGTCGACCACGCCCGAGCCGGTCAGCGGCAGCGTGCAGGCGCGCAGCAGCTTCGGGTCCTCGCCGCCGGTCTTCGACTTGGCGGTGTGCTCCATCAGCACGACGACCTTCTTGACGCCGGCCACGAGGTCCATGGCGCCGCCCATCCCCTTCACCATCTTGCCAGGGATCATCCAGTTGGCGAGGTCGCCGTTCTCGGCCACCTGCATGGCGCCGAGGATCGACAGGTCGATGTGGCCGCCGCGGATCATGCCGAAGCTGTCGGCCGACGAGAAGAAGCTCGTGGTCGGCAGGGCCGTGACGGTCTGCTTGCCGGCGTTGATGAGGTCGGCGTCCTCCTCGCCCTCGTAGGGGAAGGCGCCCATGCCGAGCATGCCGTTCTCGCTCTGGAGCTGAACGCTCATGCCTTCGGGGATGTAGTTCGACACCAGCGTCGGAATGCCGATGCCGAGGTTGACGTAGAAGCCGTCGCGCAGCTCGCGCGCGGCGCGCTCCGCCATCTGGTTCCGATCCCAGGCCATCAGTTCACTCCCTCGAAGGCGGTGCCGACCACGAAAGACCGATCCCGGGCCATCAGACTTCCTCCCCCGCGGCGGCCGGCGTGGCCGGCGCGGGGCGCTTGCGCGTGGTGCGCTGCTCGATCTTCTTCTCGTGGTTCGGCACGTGGACGATGCGCTTCACGAAGATGCCGGGCGTGACGATGCTGTCGGGGTCGAGCTCGCCGGGCTCGACGAGGTGCTCGACCTGGGCGATCGTCATGCGCGAGGCCGTGGCCATCATCGGGTTGAAGTTGCGCGCCGTCTTCCGGTAGACGAGGTTGCCCTCCGTGTCGCCCTTCCAGGCGTGGACCAGCGCGATGTCGCCGAAGATGCCGCGCTCCATGACGTAGCGCTCGCCGTCGAACTCGCGGATCTCCTTGCCCTCGGCCACCTGCGTGCCGACGCCGGTCTTGGTGAAGAAGGCCGGGATGCCGGCGCCGCCGGCGCGGCAGCGCTCCGCCAGCGTGCCCTGCGGGGTGAACTCGACCTTGAGCTTGCCGGCCAGGAACTGCTGGGCGAAGAGCTTGTTCTCGCCGACGTAGGACGAGATCATCTTGGCGATCTGTCCCGTCTCCAGCAGGAGGCCGAGGCCCTCGCCGTCGATGCCGGCGTTGTTGCTCACGCAGGTGAGGTCGGTGACGCCCGTGTCGCGCAGCGCCTCGATGAGGCTCGACGGGATGCCGCAGAGGCCGAACCCCCCCGCGAGGACCGTCATGCCGTCCCGGCACAGGCCGTGAAGGGCCGAAGTGGCGTCCTCGTAGACTTTTCTCATGTCGTGCCCGGAGCTTGTGATCGCTGGTGGCGGCACCATGCCCCAGGGCGGGGGATCCTGGAAAGGGGCCGGGCGGGGTTTTCACCGCCCGGCCGCGTGCTCAGGCCGCGCGGGCGTCCCTGGCCCGCACGGTCTCGCGCCACGCCGTGTAGATGCCGCTGGCGGCGATGATGGCCGCGCCGCCGATCATGGACGGGCCCGGCACCGTGCCGAAGGCGAGGAAGCCCAGGCCCGCCGCCCACATCAGCTGCGTGTAGGTGAAGGGCGCCAGCAGCGAGGCCGGTGCGTGGCGGTAGGCGAAGACCTGCATCAGGCTCGCCACGGTGGCGAAGAAGCCGGAGATGCAGCCCACCGCGACCTCGCTCCAGGTCGGCACGTGGAATTCGAACGCCGCGAGCGCCGTCACGACGACGAAGCCCACCACGGCCTGGAACAGCATGGTGGTCTCGGGCCGCTCGTCCTTGGCGAGGCGCGTGCCGATGACCGCCGTGGCCGAGGCCACGCTGCCGCAGAGCGGCACGAGGCTCGCGAGCGTGAAGGAGGAGCCGCCCGGCTGCACGATCACCATCACGCCGGCGAGCCCGACGAAGGAGGCCGCCCAGCGCCGCAGCCCGACCTTCTCGCGCAGGAACAGCGCCGCCATGCCGGTGACAACCACGGGGGCGAGGAAGCCGATCGCCGTGGCGTCGGCCACCGGCATCATGCCGAAGGCGACGATGAACAGCGCGGTCGACAGGGCGCTCGCCACGGCCCGGCCGGCGAGCAGGCCGGGGCGGGCGGTGCGGATCAGCGACGGGTCGCGAGCCAACAGCGGCACCGTCATCACCACGAAGACGAGGTAGCGCATCCACGCCACCTCGATGCCGGGCAGCGTCGCCGTGAGCATCTTCGACGCGACGTCGGACACGGGGAACAGCGCCGTCGAGGCGAGCAGCGCCAGGATGCCGACGAGGGTGCGCTCCGGCTTCGTGGCCGAACCCGCGGCCTGCGCCGGCACGGCCCGCGCGGGCGCCGGGCGCAGGCGGGCGACGGTCTGGACGGGGTCCGCGGACGCGCGGCGGGTGCCGCGCTTCGGCTGGTGGAGGGCGAAGGCCAAGGCCGGTTCCTGAACGAAAGTTTGAATTGTCAGGCCAGGGCTAGACCATCGTGGTTCACGGGTCCTTAAAGAAACCGAGCTGCAGCTCTGCCGTGGGCGGCGTGCATGGCGGGATGGGAACTTTCGATCGTGCCGCGAAAGCGCCGCTTTTGGCGACCCGCCCCGCATCGACAAGGATCGGCGCATGCGCCATCGTGGTCCGACGATTCAGCGCGGCGGGGCATGGATGAGCACGGGAACGCAGGACTACGTGGGCGACCCCCGCAATGACGACGTCCTGGTGTCGGTCGACGGCGACCTCGTCCACCGCGACCGCGCGATGGTGTCCGTGTTCGATTCCGGCTTCGTGCTCGGCGACGGCGTCTGGGAGGGGCTGAGGCTGATCGAGGGCCGGATCGCCTTCCTCGACGCCCACCTCGACCGGCTCTACGACGGCGCCCGCATGCTGATGATCGAGATCGGCCTCTCGCGGGACGAACTGGTCGAGCGGCTGTTCGGGTGCCTCGAAGCCAACGGCATGCGGGACGGCGTGCACGTCCGCCTGATGATGACGCGGGGCAGGAAGCGCTCGCCCTACCAGGACCCGCGCCTCACCGTCGGGCCCGCCACTGTGGTCATCGTGCCGGAATGGAAGCAGCCCAAGCCCGACGTGTACCGCCGCGGCATCTCGCTCTTCACCGCCCACGTGCGCCGCACCGGTCCGGCCGACCAGGACCCGAAGCTCAACTCGCATTCCAAGATCAACGACATCCTGGCCTGCATCCAGGCGACCGCGGCCGGCGCCGACGAGGCGCTGATGCTGGACGACCGCGGCTTCGTCGCGACCTGCAACTCGACGCATTTCTTCGTCGTGCGCCGCGGCGAACTGTGGACCTCGGGCGGCGGCTTCTGCCTGCGCGGCATCACGCGCGACGCGGTGATCCGCGCGGCGCGGGCCGCGGGCGTGCCGGTGTTCGAGCGCGACTTCTCGCTCTTCGACGTCTACGCGGCCGACGAGGCCTTCGTGACCGGCACCTTCGCGGGGCTGACGCCGGTCCGGAGCGTCGACGGGCGGACCCTGCCGGCGCTCGGCACCGCCGACGACCTGTCCGGCCCCGTCACCCGGCGGCTGCGCGACAGCTACTTCGCCCTGCGGGACGCCGAAGCGCGGGGGCGCGCGTGATGGAGGGTCCGCTCCGCATCGCCATGTGGTCGGGCCCGCGCAACATCTCGACCGCGATGATGCGCGCCTTCGAGAACCGGCCGGACTGCGCCGTGTCGGACGAGCCCTTCTACGCCGCCTACCTGGCCGCGACGGGCCTGGTGCACCCGCAGCGCGACGAGATCCTCGCCTCCCAGCCCACGGACCCCGCGGCCGTGGTGGCGCAGGTGACAGGCCCATCGCCGGGCGGCTCCCCGCTCTGGTACCAGAAGCACATGACGCACCACATGCTGGCGGGCTTCGACCGGGGCTGGATCGACGGCGTCGCCAACGCCTTCCTGATCCGCGCGCCGGAGGCGGTGCTTCTGTCCTACGTCGAGAAGCGCACGGACGTGACGCTCGACGAGATCGGCCTGCCGCAGCAGGTCGAGCTCTTCGACCGCGTGGCCGACCGGCTCGGCCGCGCCCCGCCGGTGGTCGAGTCCCGCCGCGTGCTGCTCGACCCGCGCGGCACCCTGTCGGGGCTCTGCGCCGCGCTCGGCATCGGCTTCGACGAGGCGATGCTGCGCTGGCCTCCGGGGCGCCGCGACACCGACGGCGTCTGGGCGCCGTCCTGGTACGACGGCGTCGAGCGCTCGACGGGCTTCGCGCCGCCCGGCCCCGAGCGTGGCTTCGACGACCTGCCCGACCGCCTGAAGCCCCTCGCCGCGGCCGGGCGGCCGCTCTACGAGCGCCTGGCCGAGCACGTGCTGCCCTCCACGCCCTAGCGGTGCCGCGAGCCGGCGACGGCGCATCCCCGTTGGGGCATCCCGCGAGGCTGCAATCCCATGAGGCTGTGAACATGACCCCGAGCGCGTCGACCGACCTGGAAGCCCTCGCCCGCCTCCTCGGCGGGCGCACCGGGGCGGGTCGGACCATCACGGCGATCGTCGGCGCGCCCGGCTCGGGCAAGTCGACCCTCGCCGAGCGGCTGGTGGCCCGCCTCGACGAGGCGACCCCCGGCACCGCCGCCGTGCTGCCGATGGACGGCTTCCACTACGACGACGGCCTCCTCGTCGCGCGCGGCCTCCTCGCCCGGAAGGGCGCGCCAGACACATTCGACGTCGGCGGGCTGCTGCACATGCTCGGCCGCCTCCGGCGCAACGACGAGGACGAGGTCGCGGTGCCGGTGTTCGACCGGAGCCTGGAGATCTCCCGCGCCGGCGCGCGGACGATCCCGCGGGCCGTCCGGCACGTGGTCGTCGAGGGCAACTACCTCCTGCTCGGGATGGCGCCCTGGGCGGCGCTGCGCGAACTCTTCGACGTCACCGTGGCGGCCGTCGTGCCCGAGGAGGTGCTGCGGGACAGGCTGGCCGCGCGCTGGCGCGGCTATGGCCTGAGCGCCGACGCGATCGAAGCGAAGGTCGAGGGCAACGACCTGCCGAACGGCCGCTTCGTGGCCGCGAACAGCGTGCCGGCCGGCTTCACCATCCCCAATTGAGCCCGGCCGGTGGGCGGATCGCGCCGCGCAGGGGAGCGAGCCCGTCGCGCGCGAGGGCGCGCGGGACGCGATTGTGATTGCGGCGGGGCCGTCCCGGGTGGCATCAGGCGGTCAGATCCACCAGGACCGCCCCGATGTCCTCATCCCTCGACGCCGTCGTGCTGCCGCTGTTCGTCCCGGCTGACAGGCCCGATCGGTTCGCCAAGGCCTTCGCGGCCGGGGCCGACGCCGTCATCCTCGACCTCGAGGACGCCGTGTCGCCGGGCGCGAAAACCGCGGCGCGGTCCGCCCTGGGCGCCGCGCGGGACGCCGTCGCCGCCGCGGGCTGCCCGGTCCTGGTGCGCGTCAACGCGCCCGGCACGCCCTGGCACGGCGACGACCTCGCGGCGGCCGCGGCCCTGCCGCTCGCCGGCATCGTCCTGCCGAAGGCCGAGACCGCGGACGCCGTGGCGGCGGCGGCGCGGGCCGCCGGCGTGCCCGTCGTGGCGCTGATCGAGAGCGCGCGAGGCGTCGCCGGCGCGCGCGAGGTCGCGGGGGCGGCGGCGCGGCTTCTGTTCGGCTCGATCGACCTCGCCGCCGACCTCGGCTGCGCGGAGGAGCGCGACAGCCTGCTCTTCGCGCGGTCCGAGGTCGTGCTGGCGAGCCGCCTCGCCGGGCGCCCCGCGCCGATCGACGGCGTGACGCCGGGCTACCGCGACCCCGCCCCGATCGAGGACGACGCGCGATACGCGGCCCGGCTCGGCTTCGGCGGCAAACTGCTGATCCACCCGGCCCAGATCGCCCCCGCGCGCGCGGGCTTCGCGCCCACCGAGGCCGAGGTCGCCTGGGCGCGGCGCGTGCTCGCCGCCGCCGAGGACGGGCGGGCCGTCGCGGTCGACGGCGCCATGGTGGACGCGCCCGTGCGGATGCGCGCCGAGCGCATTCTCGCGCGGGCGCCCGCCTGATGCGCAGCCCCTTTCACGGCTTCGGAGGCCAGGGCGGGGTGCTCGGGGTGCGCAGGCACTGGCCGGAATAGCTGTGCTCCCCCGACGCCACCCAGGCGCCGCCGGCGTCGTGGCAGCGGTCGACCGCGAGCCGGTGCACGCGGCCCGCCTGATCGAACACGACGTAGACCGTGCCGCCCACCAGGGCGGCGATCGCCGCCAGCCCCGCGAACAGCACGCCCCGCACGGCGAACCACTTCTCGACGTCCATGCCGGCACACTACACGGCCCCGGCCGGCTCCGCATCGGCGGTATCGCGCGCCGGCCCGCTTCTTGTATCCTCCGCCGCGACCAACCATCGCGCGAGGCCCGGCCATGACGCTTCTGAGCAGCACCTACGGCAAGGGCCGCGTCCGCGTGATGCGGCTGGCGGGCGAGGGCGACCACCGCGACGTGCGCGAGCTCGAGATCCGCGCCATGCTGACGGGCGACATCGACCGCGCCTTCACGGAGGCCGACAACTCGACCACCGTGTCGACCGACACGATCAAGAACGTCGTGAACATCGTGGCGCGCGAGGAGCTGGAGCTCGGGGCCGAGCTGTTCTGCCGCGCCGTGGCCCGCCGCCTGCTCGACAGCTATCCGGGCATGCGCTCCGCCACCGTGTCGGCGCGCGAGACGCGCTGGAGCCGCCTCGCCTTCGACGGCACGCCGCAGCCGCACGCCTTCACCAGGGACGGGAACGGCTTCGGCACCGCCGAGGCCGTGACCGACCGCTCGGGCGGGCGCATGTCGTCCGGCCTGTCCGGCTTCACCTTCCTCAAGGCGACGGCCTCGGGCTGGGCCAACTACCTCAAGGACCCCTACACGACGATCCCGGAGACGCACGACCGCATCGCCGCCACCGCCATGGAGGCGCGCTGGGCCTGGGAGCGCGACCCCGCCGACTTCGCGGAGGCCAACGGCCGCGTGCTCGACGCCATGCTGCGCGTCTTCGCCACGACCTATTCCCACAGCGTGCAGGACAGCCTGTACCGCATGGGCGAGGCGGCGCTGGCCGCCGTGCCGGAGCTCGACACGATCAGCCTCGCCTGTCCCAACAAGCACTACCTCCCGGTCAACCTCGCGCCCTTCGGCCTCGACAACCCGAACCGCGTCTTCGTCGCCACCGACGAGCCGCACGGGCAGATCGAGTGCACGATCGGGCGGTGATCGCCCACCGGACGCCGCCGGGCGTGGCGCGTCCGGCCGCGGACGCCGCGGTGCGCGACAGGGTTCGGCTGGTCGAGCGGGCCGCGCGCCGCCGATTCAGATCCCCTCGGCCGCGCCGCCGTCCGCCGCCGCGGTGACGCGGCCCGCGCCGTCCCGCAGCGCGACTCCGGCCGTCCAGACCGCGCTCTCGCCCTCGACGATCGTGTGCCCCGCCGCGCGGAGCGGCCTCCGGGGACCGGGCTCGCGCTCCGCCTTGACCAGCACCGCGGCCTCGCGCCCGTCCGGCGCGGCGCCGAGCGCGAAGCGCGGCGCCGCCAGGGCCTCGCCGGGGCCGGCGCCCCGCATCGCGCGGTCCGCGAGCTGCGCCACGGCCGCGGGCGCGGCCGCGCCGAGGGCGCCGATCGCCGCCACACGCCCGTCGCGGGCGTTCGACACCAGCGCCGGCAGGCTCGCGAGCGGCACGCGCCGGCCGGGGCGCAGGATCGGGCCGAGGTCCGGGTCGAGCGCCAGACCCGCGCCGCGGTTCCCCATGAGGACGCCCGTGCGCCCGCACACGATGCCGGAGCCGAAGGCGCTCCCCAGCGTCTGCACGACCGACACCGCCGACCCGTCGCGGCCCACCGCGACGATCGCGGAGGCCGCCTCGTCCAGCGGAGCGCGCGCGGGCGCCCCGGCGCGGCTCGCCCGCGCGCGGTCGAGCTTGAGGGCGAAGCGGGCGAGGCGCGCGCCGTCGAGCAGGTCCGCGGGATCGCGGTCCCTCGTTTCGGCGTCGTCCACCACGGCGTCGGCGGCCCGGCAGCTCTCGATCAGCCCGTGCCACCGGCCGAAGCCGTCCGCTTCCGCGGCATCGAAGCCCGCCGCGGCGAGCGCGCCGGCGAGGCCCAGCGCCACGGCGGCGCGCAGCCCGGAGCGGGTCGGCGGCACCGCGAGCGCGTGGCGCCCGAGGTCGAGGGTCTGCGGCTCGCGCCAGCGCGCCTCCGTCCGCCGCAGGTCGAGGCGGCCGAGCGGGCAGGACAGGGCGTCGAGGTCGGCGGCGAGCTCGCGCGCCACGTCGCCCGTGTAGAAGTCGTCGAGTCCGGCCTCGGCGAGGTGGGCGAGCGCCGCCGCCAGGGCCGGCGCGAAACGCCGCTCGTTCGGCGCGGGAGCCCGGCCCTCGACGAGGAAGGCCGTGTCGAAGCCGGGCACCGCCGAGAGGGACGGCCCGCCGGCGGCGAGGGCTTCGGCGTCGGGCGGGGAGGGGGCGAAGCCGTGCCGGGCCGCGGCGACGGCGGGCTCCAGCAGGCGCGCCACCGGCAGGCGCCCGCCGGTGGCCGTCGACAGCGCGTGGACCTCGATCCAGCCCGCGACGACGCCCGGCGAAGCCAGGGCGGCCTCGGCCCCCCGGCGGGGCACCGCCTCGTGCCCCCGCTCGCGGTAGAAGGAGAGGCGCGCCGCGGCGGCGACCGTGCCCCGCGCGTCGAGGACCCGCACGCGGCCGCGCGGGCCGGGCTCGCGGATCATCCACAGCGCGTCCCCGCCGAGGCCGGCGCACCCCGGCGCCGCGACGGCGGACACCATGGCGGCGGCGAGCGCCGCCTCGACGACGGTGCCGCCCTCGACCAGCACGTCGCGGGCCGCCGCCCCGGCGAGCGGGTGTGGCGCGGCGAGCGCCGCGATGGCGTAAGTTTCGGCGTCGTCCATGCAGCACCTCGGCGTGAGCCGCCCTTCTACGCCGGGACCGACGGCTCCGACACCGCCCGTCGATCACGCGGGGGACGAGGCCGGCGACCTCCCTTCGGTCGGCGATCCCCGTGCCGCCCGCTCGAGCTCCGCTCGTCCGTCCGCGAGCCCGGCGAGGCGAACGGGCCCGGGATGACGGCGGCCGAAGCGCATGCCGGGGACCGTGCCAGCGGCGAATGACCCACCACCCGGAGCTGTCCGAAGGGGCTGCTCCTCCGTCAGCACAGCGAACACGGTGGCGGAGACCCGCGCTTGCGCGTATCATGCGGCGTCGCGCGTCGTCGGGCCGTCGAGGACGGTCCGGCGGGGCATCGATCCCGGCGCCTCGGAGACGAGGGCTGGGCGCCGTCGCGATCGGAAGGGTGGCCGAGTGGTTTAAGGCAGCGGTCTTGAAAACCGCCGTAGGTGAAAGCCTGCCGTGGGTTCGAATCCCACCCCTTCCGCCAAGGACGCGCGGGTGCGAGGCGTCCGCAGGATCACGGCGCGGCGACAGCCAGGGGCAGCGGGACGCTTCTGCGGCTCAGGGCCTGGGCCGCGCAGATCATGACGGCGAGGCCGCCCCCGGTGATCGCGACGTCGAGGAGCGGCGGGTGGCCGTAGCTCTCGACCACGACCTGCCCGATCGCCGACAGGATCGCGGTGAGGCCGAACATCGGCAGGCCGTGCTGCCCGATCAGCAGGAGCGGCTTGTAGACGAAGGTCGACTGAACGAGCTTCGCCACGCCAAGGCCGTAGACGCACAGGGCGAGGCTCAGGGCGTGGACGAGGCGTCCCAGGCCGAGCATCGTCTTGTCCGTGTCGACGAGCGCGCGCACGGTCTCGTCGAGCCCGGGGCAGGTGCCGAGCCCGTCCGTCGTGCAGAAGGCCGCGGCCGCGACCACCAGCCCCGCACAGGCGAGCGGCAGCCGGCCCACGGCGAGGCCGCCCCGCCTCAGCCGGAACCCGATCGCGATGCCGATCGCGACCAGCACCTGCCACGCGAAGGGGTCGAAGAACCAGGAGCCGCTCATCGGCCAGGTCGGGACGTTGAGCGGCGCGGCGCGGGACAGGGCGTAGAGGCCGAAGGAGCCGGCGAGCATGAGCCGCGGGCGGCTCCGCCCCACGAACAGCATCGCGGGGGCCAGCCCCATGAGGACCACGTACATGGGGAGGATGTTGAAGTAGCCGAACTGGTGGCCGAGCGAGAACAGCCCCACCAGCGCCCCGACGGGATCGTCGACCACGAGGTCGCGGCCCTGCTCCTGCATGAGGTCTGCGTTGCCGGTCGCCATCGCGCCGGCCGCGAAGATGGCGGCGCCGGCCAGCGACAGCCCGACATGCGTCCCGTAGAGCTTGACCGCCCGCCGGGCGAGGCTCGTCACCACCGCGGCGCGCTCCCCCGCGAACACGCGCCGGCCGTAGGCGAGGGCCAGCGACAGGCCGGCGATGAACACGAAGGCCTCGGAGGAGTCGGAAAGGCCGAAGTTCTTGAACGTCAGCCGCTCGAACAGCGTCCCGGGGACGTGGTTGACGAAGATCGTGCAGAGGATCACCCCCCGCCAAAAGTCGATGCCGTGCAGCCGGCCGGCCGCGGCCGGGGTCGCCTCGCCGGAGCCTGTTCGCTGGTCGCCCATGCCGGTCCCGCCCCGTATCGCCCACTGCCGATGAGCCGCGAGTTTGCAGCGCTTGTGTGGCGCCGGACTTGCGCCGGCGCCGATTGACGCTCCACGGGGCGGGTGCAAGGCTCGCGCCGGGCGGCGTTCTGCCGCCCCGCAACCGAATCGCCGGCCCTGACCGTCACGCGAGGATGACACCATGAGAGCCGTTCTGATCGCCTTCACCCTGTGCGCCGGCCTGTCCGCCGCCCACGCCGACGGCACCTGCACCGCCAACGCCGCCGACAAGAAGTTGGCAGGGGCCGCGAAGACCTCGTTCATGGGCAAGTGCCAGCGCGACGCGGCCGCCTCCTGCGACGCCGCCGCAGCGAGCAAGAAGCTGGCGGGCGCCGCGAAGACCTCCTTCACCACCAAATGCGTGAAGGACGCCGTCGGCGGCTGACAAGGCGCCCGCCGGGCGATCGGGGCGCCGCCGCGCGGCGGCATCGGGAGGACACGACATGACCAAGCGCAGGCTCGGACGCTCCGACATCGCCGTGGCGCCCTGGTGCTTCGGCGGCAACGTGTTCGGCTGGACGGCCGACCGCGACACCTCCTTCGCCCTGCTCGACGCCTTCGTGGGCGCGGGCTTCGACTTCGTCGACACGGCCGACGTGTATTCGCGATGGGCGCCGGGCCACAGCGGCGGCGAATCCGAGACGGTGATCGGCGACTGGCTCGCCGCCCGCGGGGGGCGCGACCGGCTGGTGATCGCCACCAAGGTCGGCATGGGGCAGCCGAACCGCGCCGGCCGGCTCGACCGCGCCCACATCGAGGCTTCGATCGACGCCTCGCTGAAGCGCCTGCGTACCGACTACGTCGACCTCTACCAGTCGCACGCCGACGATCCCGACACACCGATTGAGGAGACCCTGTCGGCCTATGCGGGGCTGGTGAAGGCCGGCAAGGTGCGGATCATCGGCGCCTCGAACTTCTCGGCCGAACGGCTCGCGGCCTCGCTCGCCGCCAGCCGCGACGGCGGGCTGCCGCGCTACGAGACGCTCCAGCCGGAATACAACCTGTCGGCCCGCTCCGGCTTCGAGGGCGCGCTGCGGGACCTCTGCGCCGCCGAGGAGGTCGGGGTCATCCCCTTCTACGCCCTGGCGGCGGGGTTCCTCACCGGCAAGTACAGGTCCGAGGCCGACTTCGGGAAGAGCCCGCGCGGCGCCAGCATGGCGAAGCGGCTCGACGCGCGCGGCCGGCGCATCCTCGACGCGCTCGACGCCGTGTCGGCGCATCACCGGACCACGCAGGCCGCGGTGGCCGTGGCCTGGCTGATGCAACAGCCGACCATCGACGCGCCCATCGCCAGCGCGACCACGCTCGACCAGTTCGGCGACCTCGCCGCCGCGGCGGCGCTCGACCTCACCGCCGATGACCTCGCGGCGCTCGACGCCGCCTCGGCGCCGGACGCGGCGTGACCGGCTCGGCCCTGCTCCTGCTGTTTGCCGCCGGGCTCTGGGCCGGCACGCAGAACGCGCTGGCGGGGGGCGGCTCCTTCGTGACCCTGCCGGCGCTGATCCTGAGCGGCCTCGACGCGCGGGCCGCCAACATCACCTCGACGATCGCGCTGTTCCCCGGGCAGCTGTCGACGGGCTTCGCGGGCCGCGCGCACGTGCGCGGCGCGCAGAACCTGTCGTTCCGGGCGCTGCTCGGCATCAGCCTCGTCGGTGGCGCCGCGGGCGGCGTGCTGCTGCTCGTCACGCCCGCCTCGTTCTTCGCGCGGCTGGTGCCCTGGCTGGTGCTCTTCGCCACCGCGGTCTTCGCCTACGGATCCTTCGGGCGTCGGCGGGCCGCCGAGGCCGCCGTGCACCTCACGGCCCTGCAGGCCGCGGCGGCGCAGTTCCTGATCGCGGTCTACGGCGGCTATTTCGGCGGCGGCATCGGCTTCCTGATGCTGGCCGCGCTGACGATGGCGGGCCTGCCGACCCGCAACGCCGGCGCCTCCAAGAACGTGCTGGCCGGGGTGATGAACGCCGCCGCGGTGGCGATCTTCGCCTTCTCCGGCGCCGTGGCCTGGCTGTCGGCCCTGGTGCTCGGCGTCGGCGCCGTGCTGGGCGGCCTCGCCGGCGCCTGGATGCTGAGCCGCGTCGAGGAGCGCCTGCTGCGCCTCGGCGTCGTCGCCATCGGCGTGGCCCTGACGATCGGGCTCTTCCTCTACCCCGTCTGATCCTCCCCCGCTCCTGACGCAGCCCGGCCCGGCCCGGCATCGTCCCCGCCCGCGCCGGACGCGCGGGCGGGGTGCGTCGCCGCGCGGGCAGACGGTCGTGTTCGTTTCACGGAACGGCGTTCGACATAGCGAACAGAGGTTTGTGAAACGATCGGCCGTCCGTCGCGACGAACGCCGACGCCGCCGCTCGACGCTCCTCCGTGGTCGCGCTATGGCCGGGCGACCTTGGAGGCGGCGGGAGCGGTGGCCGGGATGGAAGCGGAGGCCGGGGCCCTGGTCATGGGCATCGACGGCGGCGGCTCGACCTGCCGGGCGCGGCTGCGCGACGGCGCGGGCCGCCTGCTCGCCGAGGCCGTGGGCGGCAGCGCCAACGTGTACCTCGACTTCGCCGGCGCGCTCGGCGCCATCCGGGCCTGCGTCGCCTCGACGCTCGACCGCGCCGGGCTAGCGACTGGCGCCGGCCCGACCGTCCGGCTCGGCCTCGGGCTCGCCGGCGTCTCGTCCCCCGCCATCGCGGCCGAGGTCGCGGCGGCGCTGCCGGGCTTCGCCGCCGTCCGCGTGTCGAACGACGCCGTCACGGCCTGCCTCGGCGCCCACGGCGGCGCGGACGGCGGGCTCGTCATCGCCGGCACGGGCAGCGCCGGCCTGGCGCTGATCGGGGGGCGCGAAACCTTCGTGGGCGGCCGCGGCTTCGTGCTCGGCGACGACGGCTCGGGGGCGCGCATCGGCCTCGACGCGTGGCGCCGCGCGCTCCGCGCCCACGACGGCCTGGAGCCCCACACGGCCTTCACGCGGGGCCTCATGGCGCGGTTCGGCGACGACCCGGCTGCCGTCATCCGCTGGGGCCTCACGGCGCGCTCGGCCGACTTCGGCGCCGAGGCGCCCGCCTGCTTCGCGGCGGCGGCGGCGGGCGACGCCGTCGCGCTGTCGATCGTGCGCGGGGCCGCGGCCGCGCTGGCCGAGCTCGTCGCGGCGGTGCGGGCGCTCGGCGCCCCGCGGGTGGCGATGGTCGGCGGCGGCGCCGCGGCCGCGCGGCCCTACCTGCCGACCGCGGTCGCGGAGAACCTGTCTGAGCCGGTCGCCGACGCGCGCGACGGCGCCATCCTGCTGGCGGGCGGGCGCCTGCCCTGAGGCGCGGGGCGCTTGTGACGCGGGCGCCCCCGGCCTAACTCGACGGAGAAGGCCGAACCGTTGGCCGCCCCTCGCGCGAGTGCCCCTTGTCCGATCCCCTCACGCCGACGCTGCTCGGCCAATCCGTCGCCCAGCCCGCCTCGCCCGAGGAGGCGCGGCTCGACCGCGTGCCGAACCCGCATCCCGGCACGCTCTACCTCGCCCGCTTCACCGCGCCCGAGTTCACGTCGCTCTGCCCCGTCACGGCGCAGCCCGACTTCGCCCACATCGTCATCGACTACGTGCCGGACGGCTGGCTCGTCGAGTCCAAGTCGCTGAAGATGTATCTCACGTCCTTCCGCAACCACGGCGCCTTCCACGAGGACTGCACGGTGCGGATCGGCAAGGACCTGGCGGGCCTGCTGGAGCCGCGCTGGCTGCGGATCGGCGGCTACTGGTACCCGCGCGGCGGCATCCCGATCGACGTGTTCTTCCAGACCGGCGCCCCGCCGGAGGGCCTGTGGCTGCCCGACCAGGGCGTGCCGACCTACCGCGGCCGCGGCTGACGGCGCGGGGCGGCGAGCCGCGACGCGAGGGCGCTGCGGCCGCTCGCCATCCGCCGCTTGAGCGTCGCGATCGGCCTGACCGGGCGCGCCCCGGCCGCCTCGGCGCGGCCGGAACGCGCCGGGGCGAGCCCGTAGGTCAGGCCGCGGAGGTGGTCGGCGAGCCCCTGGCGGTCGAGCCCCGCCGGCAGGGTCGCGAAGGGCACGGGCCGCCCGACCGCGACCGGCATGGCCGTGCCGATGCGGCACCTCACCTCGCGGAAGATCAGCGACAGGCGCAGCGCCGGGCTCAGGTGGCTCGCGATCTGGAACAGGCGGCTGTTCTGCCCCTCGAAGCAGATCGGCACCACGGTGGCGCGCGAGCGCTGCACGAGCTGGCCCGTGAAGGGCTGCCAGGGCGCGTCGACGGCGCGGTGGCGGCCGAGCCGGTCCGGCGCGGTCGAGATGCCGCCGGCCGGGAACACCACCACGCAGCCGCCTGCGTCGAGGTGGCGGCGGGCGGCGGCGCGCGAGGCGACGTTGGTCCGCGTGGCCTCGTCGGTCGGCGCGAAGTCGATCGGCAGCACGTGGGCGGCGATCTCGGGCGCGCGCAGCAGCACCGCGTTGGTGAGCACCAGGAAATCCGAGCGCACCTGCCCGACCAGCCAGGAGACGACGATGCCGTCGAGCACGCCGTAGGGGTGGTTCGCCACGACCACGACCGGCCCCGTGCGCGGCATGGCGTCGAGCGCCGCGCGATCGAAGCGCACGTCGAGCCTGAGGCTCCGCACCGCGGCGGCGAAGAAGCTTTCCCCCGCCACGCCGTGGTGCCGGTTGTGCAAGTAGAGCCGGCGCAGCTCGCGCTGGCCCGTGGCGGCCTCGACGAGGCGGATCAGCCCACGCTTCACGGCCGGCATCGCGTCGTCGGCGTAGCTGAAGTTCGGCTCGCTCATGGGGTTTCGGGTAGCAGGCCCGCGTGAAGCCGCGATGACGGCCGGCCGCGGGCTCAGAGCGCCTTGGCGAGCCGGTCGAAGCGCTGCAGCGTCGCCACCAGGGCCTCCATCTCGCCGAGCGGCACCATGTTGGGGCCGTCCGACGGCGCCGAGGCGGGGTCTTGGTGCGTCTCGATGAAGACGGCCGCGACACCCACCGCAACGGCGGCGCGCGCCAGAACGGGCACGAACTCGCGCTGGCCGCCGGAGGTCTTGCCCTGGCCGCCCGGCTGCTGGACCGAATGCGTGGCGTCGAACACCACCGGCGCGCCCGTCGCGGCCAGCACCGGCAGGGCCCGCATGTCCGACACCAGGGTGTTGTAGCCGAAGGAGGCGCCGCGCTCCGTCACGAGCACGTCGCCGCCGCCGCCGCGGGCCAGCTTGTCGACGACGTTGCCCATGTCCCACGGCGCCAGGAACTGGCCCTTCTTGACGTTGACGGCGCGGCCGGTCGCCGCGGCGGCGAGCAGGAGGTCGGTCTGCCGGCACAGGAAGGCGGGGATCTGCAGCACGTCGACCACCTCGGCCACGGGCGCGCATTGGGCGGCGTCGTGCACGTCGGTCAGCACCGGCAGGCCGGTGGCGGCCTTCACGGCGGCGAAGACCTCCAGCGCTGCGTCGAGGCCGATGCCGCGCGCGCTGTCGGCCGAGGAGCGGTTGGCCTTGTCGAAGGACGACTTGTAGACGAGGCCGATGCCGAGCCGCTCCGCGATGCCGGCCAGCGCCTCGGCGGTGCGCAGCGCGTGGTCGCGGTTCTCCATGGCGCAGGGGCCCGCGATCAGCGCCAGCGGCAGGCCGTTGCCGAACCGCACCGCGCGGGCGCCCCGGCCCACCAACACTTCGCCGTTCACCGCCATGCCGTCGTCCCCCGTCTCGGCCCACCGCATGGCATGCGGCGGGCCCGAAGGCCAGCCTGCCCGCCGTTCGCCGTCACACCAGCCGCGACTGCGTCAGCGCCGCCGCCACGAAACTCGCGAAGAGCGGGTGCGGCTCGAAGGGCCGCGACTTCAGCTCGGGATGGTACTGCACGCCGATGAACCAGGGATGGTCGGCGAGCTCCACCGTCTCGGGCAGCAGCCCGTCCGGCGACAGGCCGGAGAACACCATGCCGCTCGCCTCCAGCTTCTCGCGGTAGTCGGTGTTGACCTCGTAGCGGTGGCGGTGGCGCTCGCTGATCTCCGTGTCGCCGTAGATGGCGGCGATGCGCGTGCCCTTCTTCAGGGTCGTCGCGTAGGCGCCGAGCCGCATGGTGCCGCCGAGGTCGCCGTCGTGCAGGCGCTGCTCCAGGGCGTTGCCGCGCATCCACTCGGTCAGGAGGCCCACCACGGGCTCGTCGGTGGGGCCGAACTCGGTGGAGTTCGCGGCCGGAACGCCGGCCAGCGACCGCGCGGCCTCGATCACCGCCATCTGCATGCCGAAGCAGATGCCGAAATACGGCACGCGGCGCTCGCGCGCGAAGCGGGCCGCGGCGATCTTGCCCTCGGCGCCGCGCTGGCCGAAGCCGCCCGGCACGAGGATCGCGTGGACGTCCTCGAGCTGCGTCGCGGGCTCGTCGCCCTCGAACACCTCGGACTCGATCCAGTCGAGCCGGACCTTGACGCGGTTGGCGAGGCCGCCGTGCATGAGCGCCTCGATGAGGGATTTATAGGCGTCCTTCATGCCCGTGTACTTGCCGACGACCGCGATGCGGACCTCGCCCTCGGGGTTCAGCGCCCGCTCGGTCACGGCGTTCCAGCGCGTCATGTCGGGCTTGGGCGCCGGCGCGATGTCGAAGGCGGCCAGCAGCGCGCGGTCGAGCCCCGCCTCATGATAGGCGCGCGGCACGTCGTAGATGGAGGCGACGTCGCGCGCCTCGATGACGGCGTCCTCGCGCACGTTGCAGAACAGGCCGAGCTTGCGGCGCTCCTCGACCGGGATCGGCCGGTCGGAGCGGCAGAGCAGGATGTCGGGCTGGATGCCGATCGAGCGCAGCTCCTTCACGGAATGCTGCGTCGGCTTGGTCTTCAGCTCGCCCGCCGTCGGGATGTAGGGCAGCAGCGTCAGGTGCACGTAGACGGCGTGGCCGCGCGGCAGGTCGTTGCCGAGCTGGCGGATGGCCTCGAAGAAGGGCAGCCCCTCGATGTCGCCCACCGTGCCGCCGATCTCGACCAGCACGAAGTCGATGTCGTCGTTGCCCTCCAGCACGAAGTCCTTGATGTGGTTCGTGACGTGCGGGATCACCTGCACGGTGGCGCCCAGGAAGTCGCCGCGCCGCTCCTTGGCGATGATGTCCTGGTAGATCTGCCCCGTGGTGATGTTGTCGGCCCGCGTGGCCGGGCGCCCGGTGAAGCGCTCGTAGTGGCCGAGGTCGAGGTCGGTCTCGGCGCCGTCGTCGGTCACGAAGACCTCGCCGTGCTGGTAGGGGCTCATCGTGCCGGGGTCGACGTTGAGGTAGGGGTCGAGCTTGCGCAAGCGCACCGTGTAGCCGCGCGCCTGCAGCAGCGCACCCAGCGCCGCCGAGGCCAGGCCCTTGCCCAGCGACGACACCACGCCGCCGGTGATGAAGACGTAGCGTGCCATCGGTTCAAACACCTGTTCCAAAGCGGAGCGTCGCGGCGGCGGGGGCTGCCGCCACGGTTCGTCCGTCCTGCCGATCGCCGACCCGGAAAGCCGGCGCCATGAAAACGAGGAAGGGGCGGCCTCGCCGGCCGCCCCTCCGATCCTGTCAGGCCGTCGCCGTCACTGCGACTTCGGCACCTCGGGCTGGGCCGGCGCCGCCGGCGCCGCGCCGGACTTCCGCTTCTCGAGGTCGTTCAACTGGTCCAGCAGGGTCGCGCCGGGCTGCACCGGCACCGCGCCGGGCGGCACCGCGCCGGCCGGGGCCGTGCCGCTCGCCGCGGGCGTGTCGAGCAGCGACTTAGGCGCGCGGTTGTAGTGAGCCAGCAGCGTCAGGGCGAGGCTGGTCACGAAGAACAGCGTGCCGAGGATCGCGGTGGCGCGCGTCAGCGCATTGGCCTGGCCGCGGCCCGTCATGAAGCCGCCGCCGCCGCCGACCCCGAGGGCGCCACCCTCGGACCGCTGCAGCAGCACGGTGGCCACGAGCGCGATCACGATCATCAGGTGGAACACGATCAGGACGGTTTGCATCGATGGCACTCGGGGGGCGGCCGGCTGGCGCGCGCGGCGGGTCGAAGGGGTCCGGCTCCCCATACACCATGGGTCGGACGATGCAAAACCCGTGGCGGGCGCGGGCCTCGGCGGTGATTTCGCTTCAGCGCTTGGCTTCGACGATGGCGAGGAACTCGTCCGCCGTCAGGCTCGCGCCGCCGACCAGCACGCCGTCGACGTCCGCGATCCCCATCACCTCGGCGGCGTTGTCGGGCTTGACCGAGCCGCCGTAGAGGAGCCGCACGCCGGCCCCCTCGGGGCCGAGCAGCGAGGCGAGCCGCCGCCGCATGAAGGCGTGCACCTCGCCGATGGCCTCGGGGGAGGGCACGAGGCCGGTGCCGATGGCCCACACGGGCTCGTAGGCCAGCGCCAGCCCGGCCGCCCGGGCGCCGGGCGGCACCGATTCGTCGATCTGCCGGCCAATCACCCGCAGCGTCTCGCCGCGGTCGTGCTCGGCGCGGGTTTCGCCGACGCAGAGCACCGCCATCAGCCCCGCCCGCGCGGCCGCCTCGGCCTTGGCGCGGACGGTCTCGTCGGTCTCGCCGTGGTTGGCGCGCCGCTCGGAATGGCCGACGATCACGGCGCCCGCGCCGGCGTCGCGCAGCATCTCGGCCGACACGTCGCCGGTGGCGGCGCCGGACGGCTGCGGGTCGCAGTCCTGTCCGCCGATCGTGAGGCCCGTCCCGGCGCAGAGCTCGGCGGCCGCCATCACCAGCGTGAAGGGCGGGCAGACCAGGACGTCGGTGCCGCGCGTCCGCCCGGCCGTCACGGCGTCGCGCAGCGCGGCGATCTCGCCCAGCGACCCGCGCGTGCCGTGCATCTTCCAGTTGCCGGCGAGCAGGGGGCGCGGTCTGGCCATGGTCGGGTCCTGCCTGGAGCATTGAGGGGACGGCCCGCACGGGGTATCATCGCGGCGGCGGCTTGCAAAGTCCGGCGCGGCAGCGGCCGCAGAGCCCGCCGAGGAATGAGTTTGGTCGACCCAGAGGCCAACGCGACCGACGGCCGGGACACCGCCGCCGAGGCCCTTCCCCGGCTGCTGGCCGTCTTCGCGCGCGCCGAGTTCCAGGCGCCGGTCGAGGCCATCAGCGGCCTCGTGGCCCTGCTGGCCGAGGACTGGCCGGACGACCCCTCGCGCGGCGACCTCGACAAGCTCGCCGCCGCGGCGTCGCGGCTCGACGGCATGGTCCGCGCCCTGCTCGACCCCTCGGCCACAGAAGGGCTGATGCAGGGGCGGGACGCCGCGGCCGCCTCGAGCCACCTCCGCCACGAGCTGCGCACGCCCATCACCGCGATCCTCGGCTACGGCGAGCTGCTGGCCGAGGAGATCGAGGCCGTGCCCGACAACGCGCAGACCGGCATCATCGGCGACGTGCTGGACGCCGCGCGCCGCCTGCTGGCGCAGATCGACGCCATGGTGGAGTTCATGCGGCTCGAAGCCCAGGGCCGGGGCGAGGAGGCGCAGCGCCTGCTCGACGCCGACGCGGCCCTGCACGAGCCCATGGAGGCGATCCGCTCCGTGCTGAAGGAACCGGCCGTCACGGGGCCGCGCGCGCTCGGCCGCGTGCTCGTGGTCGACGACAACGCCTCGACGCTCGACCTCCTGTCGCGCCGGCTCCGGCGCGACGGCCACGAGGTGACGAGCTGCGACAACGGCGAGGGCGCGCTGGAGCTGCTCGCCGGCACCGACTTCGACCTCGTGCTGCTCGACCTCCTCATGCCTGGCCTCAGCGGCATCGAGGTGCTGCACCGCATCAAGAACGCGCCCGAGACCGCGGCGCTGCCCGTCATCATCGTGTCGGCGCTCGACGAGATCGAGAGCGCGGTGCACTGCATCGAGTCGGGCGCCGACGACTACCTGACGAAGCCCATCAACCCCGTGCTGCTGCGCGCCCGCATGACGGCCTCGCTGGAGCGCAAGTTCCTGCGCGACCGCGACCAGGCCACCACGCAGAAGCTGCGCCACGAGCAGGAACGCTCGGAGGGGCTGCTGCTCAACGTGCTGCCGCGCAGCGTGGTGGAGCGCTTCCGCAACGGGGAATCGGTGATCGCCGACAGCTTCGCCTGCGCCACCATCCTGTTCAGCGACCTCGTCGACTTCACCCAGACCACCGCGACCCTGCCGCCCGACGTGGTGCTGGAGCTGCTCAACGGCATCTTCTCGCGCTTCGACCGGCTCACCGCCGAGCACGGGCTGGAGAAGATCAAGACGATCGGCGACGCCTACATGGCGGCGGGCGGCCTGCCCGAGGCCTGCCGCGACCATGCCGCGCGGGCCGCCGCCATGGCGCTGCGCATGCCCGCCGAGGTCGCGGCGGCGAGCCGGGCGCTGGGGCAGGACCTCCGCATCCGCATCGGCCTGCACACCGGGCCCGTGGCGGCCGGCATCATCGGCAAGGACAAGTTCATCTACGACGTGTGGGGCGACACGGTGAACGTCGCGAGCCGCATGGAGGCGCTCGGCGAGCCCGGCCGAGTCCATGTCACGGGCGAAACGCTGGCGGCGCTCGGCGGCCGGTTCGGCGCCGAGGCGCGGACGCCCGTGCAGGTGAAGGGGCGCGGGGTGATGTCGACGTATCTCCTCGATGCGCTGCCGGACTGAGCAGCGGGGGAGTGCGGGCGGAGCCGCCCCGCGTTGCGCTCCCCCGCCGCCGTCTATAGACCTGCGCCCCATCGCGCACCCCCGCGCCGCCCCCATCCGCGAGACCCATCCCCCATGCTCGGAGGCATCCGCGCCGCACAATCGACCTGGATCGGCAAGGCGCTGACCACGCTCGTCTTCGGCGTCATCCTGATCGCCTTCGTGATCTGGGGCATCGGCGACCCGTTCCGCGGCGGCAGCGCCAACGCCGTGGCGCAGGTGGGCGACGTCACCATCACCACGGCGGCCTACCGCCAGGCCTATCAGGCCGACCTCCGGCAGTTCCAGCAGCGCGCGCGCCGCGCGGTCACCAACGAGGAGGCGCACCGCCTCGGCCTCGACGTGCGCGTGCTGTCGCGGATGATGTCCAACGCCGCGCTCGACGACCGCGCCCAGTCCATGGGCCTCGCCATCTCGGACCGGCAGATCGCCAAGGGCATCCTGGCCGATCCGAACTTCGCGGCGCCCGGCGGCGGCTTCGACAAGGCCCGCTTCGACGAGCTCCTGCGCGAGAACGGCCTGTCGGAGACGGGCTTCATCCGCGAGCAGCGCGGCGACTACCTGCGCCGGGAGCTGGTGGAGGCGCTGATCGGCGGCATCGAGGCGCCGACGGCGGCCGTCGACGCGCTCCACCGCTACGAGGACGAGACGCGCAGCCTCGACCTCGTCGGCCTGCCGGCCGCCGCGGCCGGCCCGGTGCCGCCGCCGGACGAGGCGGCGCTGCGCGCCTACTACGACGCCCACAGGCAGGCCTTCGCGGCCCCGCAGTACCGCAAGCTCGTCGTGCTGGCCGTGACGCCCGCGACGCAGGCCAAGCCCGGCGACGTGTCGGACGCCGACGCGCAGGCGGTCTACGACCGCGACAAGGCGGCGCGCTTCTCGACGCCCGAGACGCGCCACGTGAACCAGGTCGTGTTCCCGACCGAGGAGGCCGCCGCGGCCTTCGTGCGGCGGGTGCGCGCCGGCGAGCCCTTCGCCGACGCGGTCAAGGCCGACGGGCTCGGCGACAAGCTCGTCGACCTCGGCACGGTGACGCGCGACGCGATCTTCGATCGCGCGGTGGCGGACGCCGCCTTCGGCCTGCCCGGCGTCGGCGTGACCGACCCCGTGCACGGCACGTTCGGCACGGTGGTGGCCGAGGTCGACGCCGTCGCGCCCGGGACGGTGAAGCCCTTCGCCGAGGTGGCGCCCGCCCTCAAGGACGAGATCGCGACGCAGCGCGCGAAATCTTCGGTCGCGTCGCTGCACGACCGCATCGAGGACGCCCGCTCCTCCGGCAAGACGCTGGCCGACGCCGCGGCCGCGGTCGGGCTCCAGGTGCGCACGGTCGACGCCGTCGACGCCGCCGGCCAGGGCCGCGACGGCAAGCCGGTCGAGGGGCTCGTGGATGCGCGCGACCTGCTGAAGGCCGCCTTCGCGTCCGACGTCGGCGTCGACAACGACACGCTGTCGACGCCGGGCGGCGGATACGAGTGGTTCGAGGTGGCGGGCGTCGACCAGGCCCGGCCGCTGAGCTTCGACGAGGCGAAAGCGAAGGTCGCGGCGGTGTGGACCGAGGAGGAGACCTCGCGGCGGCTCGACGCCAAGGCGGCCGAACTCGTGCGCGACATCGACGCCGGCACCACGACGGTCGAGGCCGCCGCGGCCTCGCTCGGCCTCCAGGTGCAGCACGTCGGCGACGCCAAGCGCGCGGGCGCGACCGGCCTGCCCCAGATCGTGGCCGCCAAGGCCTTCGACGTGGCGGTGGGCCGCGCCGGTTCGGCGCCGACGGGGCCGAACGCGCGCACGCTGTTCAAGGTGCTCGACAGCGTGACGCCGCCCCTCGATCCGGACAGCGACGCCGGCAAGCAGCTGGCGCAGCGCTACGGCACGGCGCTTCAGGACGCGACGATCAACGACTACCTCGGCACGCTCGGCGCCAAGCTCGGCACCAAGGTGAACCAGGCCGCCGTGCAGCAGGCCACCTCCGGGGCGAACTACTGATGGCGCAGCACGGCTCGACGCATCTCGGCTTCGACGCCCTCCCGGCCGCCTACGAGGCCGGCCGCGCCACCGTGGTGTGGTCGGCGCTGGTCGCTGACCTCGAGACACCGGTCTCGGCCTACCTCAAGCTCGCCGCGGCGCGGGCCGGCAACCTGTTCCTGCTCGAATCCGTCGAGGGCAACGCCGCGCGCGGCCGCTACTCGATGATCGGTCTCGACCCGGACGCGGTGTGGCGCTGCACGGGACCGCGCGCCGAGCTGAACCGCGACGCCCTCACCGACGCCGACGCCTTCCGCCCGGTGGACGGCGCGCCGCTCGACGCGCTGCGGTCCTTCCTCGCCGAATCGGCGATCCCGATGCCGGCCGGCCTTCCGCCCATGTCGGCAGGGGTGTTCGGCTACCTCGGCTATGACATGGTGCGACACATGGAGCGGCTGGCGCCCGCCAAGCCCGACCCGATCGGCGTGCCCGAGGCAACCCTGATCCGCCCGACCGTCATGGTGGTGTTCGACTCCGTCCGGGACGAGATGATCGTGGTGACGCCCGTGCGCCCGCGGCCGGGCGTCACGGCGTTGCAGGCCGCCGAGGCCGCTGCGGCGCGGCTCGACCGCGTCATCGGCGAGCTCGAGGCGCCGCTCGCCCACCCGAGCGCGCCGGCCGACCCGCTGATGCTGGCCGAGCGCCCGACCTCGAACACGCCCGCGGCCGACTACCTCCGCATGGTCGCGCGCGCGCAGGAGTACATCCGCGCCGGCGACGTGTTCCAGGTGGTGCTGTCGCAGCGCTTCTCCGGGCCCTTCGCGTTGCCGCCCTTCGCGCTCTACCGCGCGCTGCGCCGCATCAACCCGGCGCCCTACCTCAGCTTCCTCGACTTCGGCGCCTTCCAGATCTGCTGCTCGTCGCCGGAGATCCTCGTGCGCGTGCGCGACGGCGCCGTCACGGTGCGGCCCATCGCCGGGACGCGGCGACGCGGCGCCACGCCGGCCGAGGACGAGGCGCTGGCGGCCGAGCTGCTGGCCGACCCGAAGGAGTGTTCCGAACACCTGATGCTGCTCGACCTCGGCCGCAACGACGCCGGCCGCGTGTCGGAGATCGGCTCGGTGACGGTGACGGACCGCTTCTTCATCGAGCGCTACAGCCACGTCATGCACATCGTGTCCAACGTCGAGGGGCGGCTGCGGCCGGACCGCGACATCATCGACGCGCTGGCGGCGGGCTTCCCGGCCGGCACCGTGTCGGGCGCCCCCAAGGTGCGGGCGATGGAGATCATCGACGAGCTGGAGCGCGACAAGCGCGGCATCTACGCCGGCTGCATCGGCTATTTCGGCGCGGACGGCACCATGGACACCTGCATCGTGCTGCGCACCTCCGTGATCAAGGATGGCACGATGCACATCCAGTCGGGCGCCGGCATCGTCTTCGACTCGGTGCCGGAATCCGAGAACCAGGAATGCGCCAACAAGGCGGAAGCGCTGGTGCGTGCCGCCGAGGAGGCCGTGCGCTTCGCCAGCGCCGGGGCACGAGGGCAGTGACGGACGGTTTTCGAAAGGGCCTCGGCCCTTTCGCGGGTTTCAGGGCAGAGTCCTGAACAGGCTCTCGGGGCTCCGCCCCGGACCTCGCCGAGGGCCGGAAGTCTCCGGGAGCCCCGTTCAGCCGAGCAGCGCGGCGGCGATCTCGTCCCACTCGGCGTCGAGGGCCGCCGTGGACGACGGCCGCCCGGCGCGCCGGTACCAGTAGTGCGCGTTGCCGGCGTCGCCCTCCAGCCGGTGTAGGTGGGCGTGGACCCAGGCAGCCTCGCGGCCGTCCTCGTCGGCCTGGACGATCGCGTGCGCCCGCTCCCAGTCGCCGCGGCGCGTCCACCATAGCGCCTGGAGCGCCGGCGCGAGCGAGGCCGGCGGCGCCGGGTCGGCCGCGGCCGAGCGCGCGAGCTCCGCCGGGGTCACGCCGCCTCCAGGGCCTGCGCGGCCTGCACGCCGCCGAGCGCGAGCCGGAGCGCCGCCCCGTCGTAGGGCTTCGACACCACCGGGACGCCGCGGAAGCGCTCCGGCATGACGATGCTCTCGCCATAGCCGGTGGCGAAGACGAAGGGCATCCGCAGCGAGAACAGCCTGTCGGCGACGCCGAAGCTCGTCTCGCCCGACAGGTTCACGTCGAGCACCGCGACGTCGAAGCTGTCGACGGTGAGCAGCCGCTCCGCGTCCGCGATGGTGCCCGCCACCTCGACGTCGAGCCCTTCCTCGGCCAGCATGGCCTGGGCGTCGAGAGCGATCATCATGCTGTCCTCGACGAGGAGCAGCCGCTTGGCGTCGAGCGTGATCGGCTCGACGGGCTGCGACGGCGCGTCCTCCTCGACCTCCTGAAGGTCG
This sequence comes from Lichenibacterium dinghuense, assembly GCF_021730615.1. Classification (NCBI taxonomy): domain Bacteria; kingdom Pseudomonadati; phylum Pseudomonadota; class Alphaproteobacteria; order Hyphomicrobiales; family Lichenihabitantaceae; genus Lichenibacterium; species Lichenibacterium dinghuense. The sequence continues at coordinate 47,852 of NZ_JAJLMN010000001.1, read as the reverse complement.
CCGATGTGCAGCGCCGGGATGCGGAACGTCCCGTGGACGCCCTGGGTGAGGTACTGCACCTGCGACTCGCCGCGCAGCTCGAACGGCACGGTCTGCTCCACGATGACGCTGCCGAAGCCTCGCCGCTGCGGCGGCTTCACCGGCGGGCCGCCGAGCTCCCGCCATTCGATGCGCAGATCCCCGGAGGCTTCGCGGGACCACGTCACCGTCAGCCGCCCCGAGGGCTGGCTCAGCGCGCCGTATTTGGCGGCGTTGGTCATCAGCTCGTGGAACACCAGCGCCAGGGCCTGGTAGGCGCGGGAATCCAGCGTCACCCCCGGCCCGACCAGCGCCACGCGGTCGGGCGAATGCGTCCAGGCGCGCGCCTCGGCCTCGAGGAGGCGGCGGAACGGCGCCTTGGCCCAGCCGGTCTGGGTGAGCTGGTCGTGGGCCAGCGCCAGCGCGCGGATGCGGTGTTCGAGGTCGCCGGCGAAGCCCTCCATCGACACGGCGTTCTGGCGGCTCTGGCGCACCAGCGAGCGGATCAGCGCCAGGATGTTCTTCACCCGGTGGTTCAGCTCCGCCACCAGGATGGCCTGGCTTTCCTGCGCGGCCCGCCGCTCGTTGTTGACGATGTCGGCCCGGGTGAGGATCACCTCGAGCAGCGAGATCCGCAGCGTTTCGGCGATCTGAACCTCGGCCGGCCGCCACGGCAGCGACTGGCCGTGCACGACCTCCTTCCAGGCGTCGAAGCTCTTGCGCGGCCCGATGCGGGCCCCGCCGTTCTCGATCACCACGGGCTTGTTGGGGTCGCCGCCCCAGGTCACCGTCTGGGCGACCTCGCGGCGGAAGAAGATGAGATACTCGCGCGGCGTGCGCGAGAAGGGGATGCACAGGACGCCGCTTGCCTCCGCGGTGTAGGCGGCGGCCGACGGCAGCTCGCGCGCGAGCGCGCCCGTGGCGTAGGGCGCGTGGGTGTCGCGCTCGCCGAGATGGCGGATCAGGTCCGGCATGGCCTCGATCGGGGGCACCGAACCCACCCCCTTGAAGCCGTGCTCCGACCAGACGCCGAAGCCGTCGCAGGGGATCATGGCCTTGACGGCGTCCTCGAAGCGCCCGGGCTCGTCGAAGATCGACACCTGGGCCGACATGGCCCCCATCAGCCGGTCGTGGGCGCGGCGGAGTTCCTCCACGAGCAGGAGCTCGCGCGCCTGCTCCTTGGCCTCGATCTGCAGCGAGAAGATCTGCCCGAAGAGTTCTGCCGCCGCGCAGGTTGAGGACGAGATGCGGCGCGGCGAGGAATGGTGGCAGGCGATGAGGCCCCACAGCGCGTCGCCCGCCATCAGCGAGATGGTCAGCGTCGCGTGGCTGTCCATGTTGCGGAGATATTCGATATGCACCGGCGACACGCTGCGCAGCGTCGCGAGGCTGAGGTCGGCGTCGGCCGTCGTCCCGGAGGCGGCCAGGAGCGGGACGGGCTCGTAGGCGACGTCGGGGATCAGGCGCAGCCATTGCCGGCGGTACAGGGCGCGGGCCTGGGCGGGGATGTCGGAGGTCGGGTAGCGCAGACCCAGGAAGGGCGGCAGGCCGGAGCGCAGCGCCTCGGCCTTCACCTCGCCCGAGCCGTCGGGCAGGAACTTGTACACCATCACGCGGTCGAAGCCCGTGACGGCGCGGACCTGGTTGGCGGCGAGCTGCAGGAAGCGCTCCAGCGTGGGGGCGCGCTTCAGGCGGCCCACCATGCTCTTGACGAGCGTGATCGGGTCGGTGGCGAGCGTGTCGGCGCCCCGGCGCGGCACGATCTCGACGACCGCGTTGGAGGCCGACATGTGCACGGTGATGTCGTAGCGCTCGGGCCCGCCGTCGATCGGCTGGTCGAGCAGCCGCTCCGCCCCGCCGGACACCATGGAGGCCTGGAGCACGTTGCGCAGGTCGTGCAGCGTCTTGCCGGGCAGGATCGTGTCGAGCGTGGCGTCGAGCATGGATGCGGCGTCGCGCCCGAGAAACGCGCCGGCGTTGGCCGACACCGCCCGCACGACCCAGGACGGCAATGCGCAGAACAGCAGGCAGCCATGGGGCTGGATCGCGCCCGGCATGTGGATGCGCTCGCGCTCGCAGGCCGACAGGTCGGGCATCGGGGGAGCGGCGGTCGGCGTCTCGGAGGCGTCCATGATGTCCCGTGGGGCGGCACCGCTGGTGCGTGCGCCGACGATATAGCCTGTTTCCGACTCGGTGCCAAAGCGGGGCGCGACCGGCGACGGGCGGCCTCGCCTTGACGGCAGAGGCGAGCCGCTTACAAGCGGGACCAGCATGAAAGGGCGCCTCCCCGTGCCGACAGTCACACTCGTCGACAACTACGACAGCTTCACCTGGAACCTGTTCCACGACCTCGGCGCGCTCGGCGCCGACGTGACGGTGGTGCGCAACGACGACCTGTCGGCCGCCGAGATCCTCCGGTCCCGCCCGGACGCCATCGTGCTGTCGCCCGGCCCCTGCACGCCGCGCGAGGCGGGCGTGTGCTGCGACCTTCTGCGCGAGGCCGGCACGGAGGTCCCCGTGCTCGGCGTGTGCCTCGGCCATCAGGCGATCGGCGACGTGTTCGGCGGCGACGTGGTGCGCGCCGCCGTGCCCATGCACGGCAAGGTGTCCACCGTCGACCACGCCGGGCGGGGCGTGTTCCGCGGCATCAACGGCGCCTTCAAGGCGACGCGCTACCATTCGCTGGTGGTCGACGAGGCGACGCTGCCTTCGGACCTCGAGGTGACGGCCCGCTCCGAGGACGGCGCCATCATGGGCCTGTCCCACCGCGACAGGCCCGTCCACGGCGTGCAGTTCCACCCCGAGTCGATCGCCTCCGAGAACGGCCGCGTCATCCTCAAGAACTTCCTCGACATCGCCGAGGCCTGGAACGCCGCGCATCCCCGGCGCGAGCCCGCCGGGGCCGCCCGCTGATGGACGGGTTCAAGCCGCTGCTGGGCAAGGTCGCGACCGGAGCCGCGCTGACCCGCGCCGAGGCCGAGGCCGCCTTCGACCACCTCCTGTCCGGCGAGGTCACACCCGCCCAGGCCGGCGCCTTCCTCATGGGGCTGCGCGTGCGCGGCGAGGCCGTGGACGAGATCACCGGCGCGGTCGCGGCCATGCGGCGGCGCATGCTGCCTGTGCGGGCGCCGGAGGGCGCAGTGGACATCGTCGGCACGGGCGGCGATGGTTCGGGCTCCTACAACGTGTCGACGCTGGCCGCGATCATCGTGGCGGCCTGCGGCGTGCCGGTCGCCAAGCACGGCAACCGCGCCGCCTCGTCGCGCTCGGGCGCGTCCGACGTGCTGTCGGCGCTGGGCGTCGAGGTCGGCGGCCCGCCCGCCGCCGTGGAGCACTGCTTGGCCGAGGCCGGCATCGGCTTCATGATGGCTTCCGCCCACCACGCCGCCATGCGCCACGTCGCGGCGGCGCGCGTCGAGCTCGGCACCCGCACGATCTTCAACCTGCTCGGCCCCCTGTCGAACCCCGCCGGCGTGCGCCGCCAACTGCTCGGGGTCTTCTCGCGCGCCTGGCTGGAGCCGCTGGCCGAGGTGCTGCGCATCCTCGGCGCCGAGCGCGTCTGGGTGGTGCACGGCTCGGACGGGCTCGACGAGATGACCATCACCGGGCCGACCGGCGTGGCCGAGCTGCGGGACGGCGCCGTTCGCATGTTCGAGGTGACGCCCGAGGACGCCGGCCTCGCGCGGGGCAGGGCGGACGACCTGCGCGGCGGCGACCCCGCCCACAACGCCCTCGCGCTCACGGCCGTTCTCGGCGGCGCCCGCACGCCCTACCGCGACATCGCCGTGTTGAACGCCGCCGGCGCCCTCGTGGTGGCGGGCCGCGCCGACACGCTGCGCGACGGCGCTGCCCTCGCCGCCCGCGCGCTCGACGACGGGCGCGCCGCCGACACGCTCCGGCGCCTCGTCGCGGCGTCGAACGCCGTCCCCGCCGCTCGGAGCGCCTGACCCGTGGCCGACATCCTCGACCGCATCGAAGCCTACAAGCGCCGCGAGATCGCCGACGCCAAGGAGCGCGCGCCGCTCCCCGAGCTCCGCCGCCGCGCCGCCGCCGCCCCCGCCCCGCGCGGCTTCGCCGCGGCGATCCGCGCCAAACACGCCGCGGGCCGGCTCGCGCTGATCGCCGAGATCAAGAAGGCCAGCCCGTCGAAGGGGCTGATCCGCCCCGACTTCGTGCCCGCCGACCTCGCCCGCGCCTACGCCGAGGGCGGCGCCGCCTGCCTGTCGGTGCTGACCGACGCGCCCTCGTTCCAGGGCGCCCCGGAGTTCCTCGGGCAGGCCCGCGACGCCTGCGCGCTGCCGGTCCTGCGCAAGGACTTCATGTTCGACACCTACCAGTGCGTGGAAGCGCGCGCCTGGGGCGCCGACTGCATCCTGGTGATCATGGCGGCGCTCGACGACGCCGCGGCGCGCGACATCGCCGCCGCGGCCGGCGACCTCGGCATGGACGTGCTGGTTGAGGTCCACACCGCCGAGGAGCTCGACCGCGCGCTGGAGCTGCCGTGCCGCCTCATCGGCGTCAACAACCGCGACCTCCGCTCCTTCGCGACCGACCTCGCCGTCTCCGAGCGGCTGGCGCCGCGCATCCCGGCCGACCGCGTCGCCGTGGGCGAGAGCGGCATCTTCACGGCGGCCGACTGCGCGCGCCTCGCCCGCGTCGGGATGCGCACCGTGCTGGTCGGCGAGAGCCTGATGCGGCAGGACGACGTCGCGGCGGCCACCCGCGCGCTCCTGGCGGACCCGGCGTGAGCGGCCTCACCCACATCGACGCCGCGGGCGAGGCCCGCATGGTCGACGTCGGCGACAAGGACGTGACCGAGCGGGTCGGCGTCGCGGAAGGCACGGTGCTGATGGCGCCGGAAACGCTGGCGCTGATCCGCTCCGGCGACGCCAAGAAGGGCGACGTGCTCGGCACCGCGCGCATCGCCGGCATCATGGCGGCCAAGCGCACCCACGACCTCATCCCGCTGTGCCACCCGCTGGCGTTTTCCTCCGTCAAGGTCGACCTCCGCGCCGAGGACGGGCCGCCGCGCGTCGCGGTGCGGGCCACCGTCAAGGTGGCGGGGCGCACCGGCGTCGAGATGGAGGCGCTGACCGCCGTGTCGGTGGCCTGTCTCACCGTCTACGACATGGTCAAGGCGGTCGACCGCGGCATCCGCATCACGGACATCCGCCTCGTCGAAAAGCGCGGCGGCAAGTCGGGCGACTTCCTGGCGGACCGCTGATGGGCTCCGCCCCGCTCACCCCCGTCGCCGACGCGCTCGCGGCGATCCTCGGCTCCGCCCGCCGGCCGGAGGCGGTTGAGACGGTGCCGCTGCGCGGCGCAGCCGGCCGCACGCTGGCGCAGGACCTGGCCGCGCTGCGGACGCAGCCGCCCTGCGACGTGTCGGCGATGGACGGCTACGCGGTGCGCGCGGCCGACCTCGCAACGCTGCCGGCGGTGCTCGCGGTGCTGGGCGAGAGCGCGGCCGGCCGCGCCTTCCCGGGGCACGTCGGGCCGGGGCAGGCGGCGCGCATCTTCACCGGCGCGCCGGTGCCGCCCGGCGCCGACGCGGTGGTGCTCCAGGAGAACACCGAGGGCGGCACGGTGGGCGGCGAGACCGGAACAGTCCGCGTGCTCGGGGCCGAGCCGCTCGGCCGCCACATCCGCCGCGCCGGCCAGGACTTCCGCGAGGGCGAGGTTCTGCTGCGGGCTGGGAAAAGGCTCGGCGCCGCCGACGTCGCGCTGGCGGCCGCGATGAACCACGCGGCGCTGCCCGTGTTCCGCCGGCCGCGCGTCGCCGTGCTGGCCACCGGCGACGAGCTGGTGCAGCCCGGCGGCGCGCCCGGCCCCGGCCAGATCGTGGCCTCGAACAGCTTCGCCGTGATGGCGCTGGCCGAGGCGGCCGGCGCCGAGGCGATCGACCTCGGCATCGCTCCAGACGACATGGGGGCACTGGCCGGCGCCTTGGCGCGGGCCCGCGACGGCGGCGCCGACCTCCTGGTCACGCTCGGCGGCGCCTCGGTCGGCGACCACGACCTCGTGCAGCGGGCGCTGGTGGCCGAGGGCATGGAACTCGGCTTCTGGCGCATCGCCATGCGGCCCGGCAAGCCGCTGATGCACGGGCACCTCGGCCCCATCCAGGTCCTGGGCCTGCCCGGCAACCCGGTCTCGGCCATCGTCTGCGGCATGCTCTTCGTCGCGCCGCTGGTGCGCGCGCTCGCGGGCGACCGCCACGCCGGCGACGACCCGACCGAGGCGGCCGTGCTGGCCGAGCCGATGGGGGCCAACGACGGCCGGCAGGACTACGTGCGCAGCCGCATCCTTCCCTCGCCGGACGGCGTGGCGCGCGTGGCCGCCGGCAGCCGCCAGGACTCGTCGTTGCTGAAGGCGCTGTCCGACGCGGACTGCCTGATCGTCCGCCCGCCCAACGCGCCCCCGGCCCCGGCCGGGACGCCGTGCCGCATCATCAGGCTCGCCGCCCTCGGCGCCTGAGGACGGGGCTCGCGCGTCTCCCTCCCGAGCGGGAGGGGCCGGCATGGCGCGGGTGTTGGTGACGGGATCGTCGGACGGGCTCGGGCTCGCGGCGGCGCGGCTTCTCGTCGAGGACGGGCACGCCGTCGTGCTGCACGGGCGGAGCCCGGCCCGCGCGGCCGACGCCCTGGCGGCCGTGCCGGGCGCCGAGCGCGCGCTCGTGGCCGATTTCGCGAGCCTCGCGCAGGTGCGGCGCATGGCCGATGAGGCGAACGCGCTCGGCCGCTTCGACGCCGTGATCCACAACGCCGCCGTGGGCTACCGCGAGAAGCACCGGCTCGCGACCGGCGACGGCTTCAGCCACGTCTTTCAGGTCAACACGCTGGCGCCGTACCTGCTCACCGCCCTGATGACCCCGCCGAAGCGGCTGGTCTACGTGTCGTCCGAGCTGCATCGCCGCGGCCGGGCCGACCTCGACGACCTCGATTGGCGGCGCCGAAGCTGGAACGGGACGCAGGCCTATTCGGACACCAAGCTCCACGACGCGCAGATCGCCTTCGCGGCGGCGCGGCTGTGGCCCGGCACGCTGTCGAACGCGCTGGAGCCCGGCTGGGTCGCGACCAAGATGGGCGGCCCCCGCGCGACCGGCGACCTCGACGCCGCGCACCGCACGCAGGTGTGGCTCGCCGTGAGCGACGACCCCGCCGCGACCGGCACCGGCGGCTACTTCTTCCACCGCAGGCCGAAGCCGGCCAGCGGCGCGGCCCGCGACGTCGCCCTGCAGGACGGGCTGCTCGCCGCCTGCGGGCGCATGACGGGCACGCCCTTCCCCGGCGCCTGATCGCCGCGCTCCCGCTACCTCGGCGGGTCCGCCCGCCCGAGCGCCCGCGCCAGCGCCGGTTCCAGCTGCTCCAGCTCGCGCAGGTGCACCTCGGTCAACCCGGCCAGCAGCGCCTCGGCCTTCGCGGTCAGGGCCAGCTCCGTGCGGCGGCGGTCGGCCGCGGGATGCGCCTTCACGATCAGCCCCGCCTCGGCCATGCGCGAGGCGAGCTCGGCCGCGGTGTGGGGCGCCACGACGAGGCGCTCGGCCAGCGTGCCGACGCTCGGGCGCCCCGCGCCCTCGTGCCCCGCGATGGCCAGCAATGCCTGGTGCTGCTGGACCGGCAGGCCCGCCGCCGCGGCGGCGGCCTCGCTGAAGGACAGGAAGCGCCTCAGCTCGTGCCGGAAGCGCGCGAGCGCCCGGTACTGGTCGGGACCGATCGACCGCTCTCCATTCGCCATCATGCCCGCTCCCCGTCGTGACTAGAATATATCGTATCACGACACATATAGCGGGGTATCACGGGGCGAGGGCTGGACATGGCGGGATCGGACGGAGCGGAGGCGAAGGCCGCGCCGGCGCGGGTGGACGAGCGGCGGCTGGCGGACTTCAAGGCGGACCCGAGGCTGCTCATGCTCGCCGCCATGGCGCTGCTGATCGGCTCCGGCGGCGCCTTCGCGGCCTGGGTGCTGGTGAAGCTCATCGTGCTCATCACCAACGTGGTGTGGTTCGGCGCGCTCGACACGGTCGTGCGCCCGATGGGCGCGATCCACCGCGGCGCCTGGACGGTCGCGGCCCCGGTGATCGGCGGGCTCGTCGTCGGCCTGATGGCGCGCTTCGGCTCGGAGAAGATCCGCGGCCACGGCATCCCCGAGGCGATCGAGGCGATCCTGATCGGCGGCAGCCGCATGTCGCCGAAGGTGGCGGTGCTGAAGCCGATCTCCTCGGCGGTGTCGATCGGCACCGGCGGACCGTTCGGCGCGGAAGGGCCGATCATCATGACGGGCGGCGCCATCGGCTCGCTCTTCGCGCAGTTCTTCGACCTCAGCGCCGCCGAGCGCAAGACGCTGCTCGTCGCGGGCGCCGCCGCCGGCATGACGGGCATCTTCGGCACGCCGGTCGCGGCCGTGCTGCTCGCGGTCGAGCTCCTGCTGTTCGAGTGGCGGCCGCGCTCCTTCGTTCCCGTGGTGGCGGCCGCCATGGCGGCGATCTGCTGGCGCCCGCTGCTGTTCGGGGCTGGGCCGCTCTTTCCCTTCGCGGCCGACCCCGCGCAGGGCGCCTGGGGCATCGGCGCCGCGGCGCTGATCGGCCTCGCGGCCGGCCTCGTCGCCACGCTGCTGACGAAGCTGCTCTACGCCTGCGAGGACCTGTTCGAGCGCCTGCCGATCCACTGGATGTGGTGGCCGGCGATCGGCGGGATCGCGGTCGGCATCGGCGGCCTCATCGAGCCGCGCGCGCTCGGCGTCGGCTACGACGTGATCGGCGACCTCCTCGGCGGGCACATGCTGGTCGGCGCGGTGGCGCTCATCCTCGCCGTCAAGGCGGCGATCTGGCTCGTCGCGCTGTCGTCCGGCACCTCGGGCGGCGTGCTCGCGCCGCTGCTCATCCTCGGCGGCGCCGTGGGCTGGCTGATCGGCCTCCTCCTGCCGGGCGAGCCGGGCTTCTGGGCGATGGTCGGCATGGCGGCGATGCTGGGCGGCACCATGCGGGCGCCGCTCACCGGCGCGCTCTTCGCCGTGGAGCTGACCGGCGACTTTAAAGCCCTGCCGGCGCTGCTGGCCGCCACGGCGGCGGGCTATGCCGTGACGGTGCTGCTGCTGCGCCGCTCCATGCTGACGGAGAAGATCGCCCGGCGCGGCCAACACATCACCCGCGAATACGGCGTCGACCCCTACGAGCTGACGCGCGTCGCCGACATCATGGAGCGCCGCGTCGATTCCCTGCCGGCCGACATGCCCGTCGCCCGCGCCCTGGAGACCGTCGGCGCGGGCCGCTTCCGCGCCTATCCGGTGCTCGACGCGGCGGGCCGGCCCGTCGGCATGGCGACGCGCGCCGACGCGCTGCGCTGGTCGAGCGAGGGCGTGGACGAGGGCGCGACGCTGGGCGGCGTGCTGTCGGACGCGTCCCTGGCCGTGCTGCATCCCGACGACGTCGCGTCCCACGCCATCGACGCCATGCTGTCGGCCGGAAGCGCCCGTCTCGCGGTGACCGACCCCGGCTCCGGCCGCCTCGTCGGCATCGTCACCCGCCACGACCTCCTGCAGGTCAGGGCCGGCGTGGTGAAGGGCGAGCGGGACAGGAGCCGGCCCTACGGGCCTCGGCGGGCCTCGGCCGCATGACCCTCCGCCGTGCCCGGCCTGCGGAGCTGGAGCCCGGAGCGGCGGCAATGCGCGACGAGCTCGTCGCGCTGGTTGTAGGCCCGGTGGAGGAAGGTGACGATGCCGGCGTTGGGCCGCGACCTGGAGAGGCGCAGCTCCACGACCTCGGTCTCGACGCGGAGCGTGTCGCCGTGGAACACGGGCAGGGGGAAGCGCACCTCGTCCCACCCGAGGTTGGCCACCGCGGTGCCGAGCGTCGTGTCGCCGACCGAGATGCCGACCATGAGGCCGAGCGTGAAGGCGCTGTTGACGATGCGCCGGCCGAACTCGGTCTCGGTCCGGCAGTATTCCTCGTCGAGGTGGAGCGCGGCCGGGTTGTGGGTCAGCGCGCTGAACCACACGTTGTCGGCCTCGGTGACGGTGCGGCGGATCGCGTGGTTGAAGCGCTGCCCGACAGCGAGCTCGTCGAAATACAGTCCCGCCACGCCCCGCCTCCCCGCTCTGTCTCGCCGAGATAGCGCGAAGGGCGGCGCGGGCGAGGCCGGAGCCTCAGCCGGCCGCCACCTTGGAGGGCGCGCGCAGCTCGGCCGCGGTGAAGCTGTTCGCCACCGTCTCGCCGAAGGGGCCGGCGTTGCGGGCCGCACCGCGGTCGATCCCCGTGGTGGCGCGCAGCGGCAGCTTCGGGAAGACCAGCTCGGCGAAACGGTAGCATTCCTCCAGGTGCGGGTAGCCCGACAGGATGAAGCGGTCGATGCCGAGGTCCATGTACTGGCGCATCAGGGCCGCGACCTCGTCAGGGCTCCCGACCAGCGCCGTGCCGGCGCCGCCCCGCACGAGGCCCACGCCGGCCCACAGGTTCGGGTAGATCTCGAGCTTGTCGCGCCGACCGCCGTGCAGCTCCGCCATGCGGCGCTGGCCCACCGAATCGTAGCGCGCGAAGATCTTCTGCGCCTTGGCCACCGCGGCGTCGTCGACGTAGCGGATCAGGTCCTCGGCGGCCGCCCAGGCCTCGCGCGAGGTTTCCCGCACGATGACGTGGAGGCGGATGCCGTAGGAGAATGACCGTCCCCGCGCGTCCGCGGCGCGCTTGGCGTCGGCGATCTTCTTCGCCACGTCGGCGGGCGGCTCGCCCCAGGTCAGGTAGGTGTCGACGTGCTCGCCCGCGACCCGCATGCCGGCCTCGGACGAGCCGCCGAAGTAGAGCGGCGGGTGGGGCGTCTGCACGGGCTGGAACAGCAGGCGACCGTTCTCGATCCGCAGGTGCTCGCCCTCGAAGCTCACCGTCTCCATGCTCAGCAGGCGGCGGTAGATGGTGAGGAACTCGTCCGTCACGGCGTAGCGGGCGTCGTGGGGCAGGAAGATGCCGTCGCCGCGCGCCTCGACGGGATCGCCGCCGGTGACGACGTTGATGAGCAGGCGCCCGTTCGAGACGCGGTCGAGCGTGGCCGTCATGCGGGCCGCGACCGCGGGCTCCTGAAGGCCCGGCCTGACCGCCACGAGGAAGCGCAGGCGCTCGGTCAGGGGCGCCAGCGACGATGCGACGACCCAGGAATCCTCGCAGGACTGCCCGGTGGGCAGCAGGACGCCGAAATAGCCGAGCTCGTCGGCGGCACGCGCCACTTGGCTGAGGTAGCGGTGGGTGACGTGGCGGCCGCCGACCTCCGTCGCGAGGTAGCGGCCGTCGCCGTGGGTGGGAAGGAACCACAGCACGTCTGTTTCGGCGGCGGGCGCGGGCAGGTCGAGGGCGGGGAAGGCGGTCATCAGGATCTCGGTTCAGGCTGGGATCGAAGGGGCGAGCCCCTTCGCGGGGCCGGGGTGGAGCCCCGGATCGGGTTCGACGGCGCCGCTCAGCTGCCCGGCTTCCACACGACGTCGGCCACGTCGAGCTTCTTCGGGATGAGATGGAGCGCCAGGAAGGTGTCGGCCACCGCCTGCTGGCCGGCCGTCACAGCGGGCGACAAGGGGGCGACGCCGTGGGCCTGCCGCCCGAGCGCGGTGGCGACGACAGGCGCCGGAAGCTTGATCGCGTCGGCGAGCTCGGCCGCGGCCTCCGCCGGGTGGTCCGCCTCCCAGTCGTCGACCTCCCGCACGGCGTCGATCAGGGCCGAGACGGCCTTCGGGTTGGCGTCCGCGAAGGAGCGGCTGGCGAGGTAGAACTGGAGATTGCCGGCGAGCCCCTCCGCGGTCGACAGCGTCCGGGCGCCCGTGGCCGCCTGGGCGGAGGCGAGATAGGGGTCCCAGATCGCCCAGGCGTCGACGGCGCCGCTCTCGAAGGCCGCGCGGGCGTCGGCGGGTGCGAGGAACACCGGCGTGATGTCGCCGTAGGGCACGCCGGCCTTCTCCAGCGCCTTCACCAGAAAATAGTGGACGTTCGAGCCCTTGTTCAGCGCGACGCGCTTGCCCTTGAGGTCGGCCAGCGAGCGGATCGCGCTGTCCTTGGGCACGAGGATCGCCTCGCCCTGCGGGGCCGCCGGCTCGGCCGCGACGTAGACGAGATCGGTGCGGCCGGCCTGCGCGAAGATCGGCGGGGCGTCGCCGGTCTGGCCGAAGTCGATGGCGCCGGCCCGCATCGCCTCCAGGATCGGCGGCCCGGAGGGGAACTCGCTCCATTCCGCCGTCAGTCCAAGCGACTTCAGGTGCGCGTCGAGGGTGCCGTGCTGCTTCAAGAGGAGCAGGTTGCCGTATTTCTGGTAGCCGATCCGCACCACGCGGTCGGCCGCGTCGGCCAGGGTCGGTGGCAGCAGGAGCAGGGAGGCCAGCAGGGCCGATCTCAGGATTCGCATGGGGAGGTGGCACTCGCGTGGAACCGCGGCGGAGCCGCGGCTGTTCGTCCGACAACGAACTTGATTTCGTCTACAGAATTAGTCAACTTCGTTGTGACTGATTGGTTCGGCGCGCCGCGCCGGGCGGGAGACCGGGAATGCAGGGCAGCTTGACGGAAGCGGGTCGGCGGGCCGGGCCGGGCCGGGCACCGGCGTGGTCGCTGGCGGGCGGAGCCTTCCGTCGGATCGGCGGATCGCGCCAGGCGGGGTGGCTGGTCCCGGTCGCGCTCGTGGCACTGTGGCAGGCCGCGAGCAGCGCGGGCTGGATGTCGGACGCCGTGCTGCCCTCGCCCGCCGCCGTGGTCGAGGCGGGATGGACGCTGACGCTGTCGGGCGAGCTGCCCCACCACATGGGCGTGAGCTTCCTGCGCGCGATGGCGGGCCTCGTCGTGGGCGGCGGCATCGGCTTCGCGCTCGGCCTCGCCAACGGCCTGTCGGCGCTCAGCGACCGGCTGACCGACACGACGCTGCAGATGGCGCGCAACGTGCCGCACCTCGCCCTGATCCCGCTGGTGATCCTGTGGTTCGGCATCGGCGAGGAGGCCAAGCTGTTCCTGGTCGCGCTCGGCGTGTTCTTCCCCGTCTACGTCAACACGCTGCACGGCATCCGCACGGTGGACCCGCAGCTCGTCGAGATGGGCCGCTGCTACGGCATGGGCCGCGCGGCGCTGTTCCGCCGCGTGGTGCTGCCCGGCGCGCTGCCGTCCGTCTTCGTGGGCCTGCGCTTCGCGCTCGGCATCATGTGGCTGACGCTGATCGTGGCCGAGACGATCGCGGCGCAGTCCGGCATCGGCTACATGGCCATGCAGGCCCGCGACTTCCTGCAGACGGACGTGATCGTCCTCGCGATCCTGATCTATGCGGCGCTCGGCAAGCTCGCCGACACGGTGACGCGGGCGCTGGAGCGCCGCTGCCTCGCCTGGCACCCGGCGTTCCGGGCGTGAGCGCCGTGATCGAGCGGGCCGCGGCCGGGGCGCCCGGCGCGGTCCCGGCGCGCGGCATGGCCGTGACGGCGCGCGGTCTCACGCGCGGCTTCGGCGGCGCCCCCGTGCTGAGCGGCCTCGACCTCCACGTGCCGGCGGGGCAGTTCCTGGCCGTGGTGGGGCGCAGCGGCTCCGGCAAGAGCACGCTGCTGCGCCTGCTCGGCGCGCCCGACGCGCCCGACGCCGGGCGGGTCACCCTCGGCGGCGGCACGGCGGCCGACGCCCGCATCATGTTCCAGGAGCCGCGGCTGCTGCCCTGGGCCAGCGTGCTCGACAACGTCGCCGTGGGGCTCGGCCCGTCGCCGGGGCCGGACGGGCCGGAGCGCGCCCGCGCGACGCTGGAGCGCGTGGGCCTCGGCGCGCGCGCGGCCGAGTGGCCGGCGGGCCTGTCCGGCAGCCAGAAGAGCCGCGTCGCCCTGGCGCGCGCGCTCGTCAGCCGGCCGCGCATGCTGATGCTCGACGAGCCGCTCGGCGCGCTCGACGCCCTGACCCGCATCGAGATGCAGGACTTCCTGCGCGCCACCCGGCAGCAGGACGGCTTCACGGCCCTGCTGGTCACCCACGACGTGGCCGAGGCGGTGGCGCTCGCCGACCGCATCGTGGTGATCGAGGACGGCGTCCTGTCGATGGACGTCGCCGTCGACCTCGCGCCCGGGGACCGGCGCGGCTCGGCCGGCGCCGCCGCGATCGAGGGGGCCATCCTCCGGCGCCTGCTCGGGCACCGCGAGGGGTGAGGCGCGGGGCGCGGCCGCCGGCGCCCTAAGCAGCGATTCGTAATTTGTCACACGGATGACTGATCCGTCGCTCGGCATTGAGGCTGTTTACGGCTTGGTGGATGGCGGCATCGAGGTGAGCGGCATCCGCGAAGGTGCGATGAGCGAGGTGATGGCGCTTGAGATCACGCCATTTCAACTCGATGTCGTTCAACTCGGGCGCGTAGCGCGGCAGCCACTCCACGGTGAGCCAGGGCCGCGCCGCGATGGCGGCGGTGGTGGCCTTGCTGGTGTGGATGGGGCCGTTGTCGAGCACCAGCACGACGGGCTTGGCGGGGCGTCCCGGTTGCGGGCCGTCACGGCCGTCCAACACGGTCAGCAGGGCGATGAAGTCGGTGCTGCGCTTTGTTGTCGACGTGTGGACGATGAGGTCGCGGGTTGCGGCGTCGAGCACGCCCATGATGGCGACCTTGCGGGCCTGGCCTGGGGCGGCGACGCGCAGGTCCGCGCCCCGTGGCGCCCAGGCATGGGCCAGATAGGGATGGGTCAGGGCTTCGCTCTCGTCGCCGTACAACAGCACCACGTCGCCCGCCTCGGCCTGCGCCCGGCGGATCCTGAGGCGCAGGCCCACGCGCTCCACCTCCTGCGCATCCTGCCGACCCTTCAGCGTGTGCCGGGGGCGGCGCCAGCAGAACCCCCCTTTTCCCGGAGCAGGATGCTCAGCCGAGACTTGGAAATACTCAGGCCCGTCCGCCGCTCGATCTCGGCCTGCAGGCGCGGCAGCGTCCAATTGGGCCGGTTCTCCACGGGCTCGCGCAAAAGGGCCGCCGCCACCGCGAGCGCCTGTTCGCCCTTGGCCGCCGGGCGACCCGAGGCCAGCGTCGAGCGCAGGGCCTCGACCCCGCCTTCGCAAAACCACTGCCGCCAGTGGCGGACCGCATCGGCCGTCACCCCGAACGCTTCTGCCACCTCGACGCTCGTCCAACCCGACAAGGTGAGCAGCATCGCCCGCGCACGATCGGCCTCGCCCCGAACGTCAGATCGCGCCAACGTCTCGAGGTCGGCGCGCTGCGCCGGCGTCGCTGCCAAACGGGACCGACCAGCCATGATACTCACCCGAGCACTTGAGCGCTCGACATACCATCCGTGTGACAGTCAGCGGAATCCTGCTTAGGGGGCCGCGCCCGCGAGGTCGACGAGGTCGTCGCCCTCGTCGACGAGGTCGCCGGCCGACACGCGCACCGCCGCCACCACGCCGTCGCGCGGCGCGCTGAGCCGCATCTGAACCTTCATGGCTTCGAGCACCGCGAGCACCTGGCCGCGGCTCACGCTGTCGCCCGCGGCGCAGGCGACCGACACGATGCGCCCCGGCATGGGGGCCGAGAGGTTCCCGCCCGCGCCGCCCGCCAGGGCCGGAGGCGCCAGCGGGTCGACGATGTCGAAACGCCAGGCCGTGCCGTCGACGATCGCCCAGAGCGCGTCCCCGTCGCGGACCACCGGCATGCTCCGCCGCGCGCCGTCGATCCACAGCGCGTCGCCCTCGGCCGGTTCGATCCGGGCCGGGCCGTCGGGGAGCTCCAGCCGGAACGCGCCGCCGCCGAGCGCCGCGGCCCGCAGCCCGTGCAGCGCGTCGCCGCAGCGCAGCGGGACGGCCTGCGTGCCGCCGCCGCCGAGCCGCCACGCGTCGCCCGCCGACCAGGGCGACCAGGGGTCCTCCGACCCGGCCGCGGCCTCGCGCGCCGCGTCGGCCCGCCCCCGCAGCACCGCCGCGGCCGCGGCCAGGAGGGCGTCGCGCGGCGCCTCGGCGGCGTATGCGCGCAACTCCGGCCGGCGGCCCAGGAAGCCCGTGTCGACCCCGCCCGCGCCGAACTCCGCGTCCCCGACGATGCGGCGCAGCAGCGGCAGGTTGGTGGCGACGCCGGCGATCTCGGTCGCCCGCAGCCCCGCCGCGAGCCGCGCCAGGGCCTCGGCGCGCGTCTCGCCCCAGGCGATCACCTTGGCCAGCATCGGGTCGTAGTGGACCGTCACGGCGTCGCCGTCGCGCACCCCGGCGTCGATCCTGAGCTGCGCACCGGTCTCCGGCCAGCGCAGGCGGCGGAGCCGGCCTGTGGCGGGCCGGTCGTCGCGGGACGGGTCCTCGGCGCAGAGCCGCACCTCCACGGCGTGGCCGTGGATCGCCAGCTCGTCCTGCCGCCGGGGCAGGGGCTCGCCGCGGGCGACGCGGATCTGCCATTCCACGAGGTCGAGGCCGGTCACCATCTCGGTGACGGGGTGCTCCACCTGGAGGCGGGTGTTCATCTCCATGAAGAAGAAGTCCTCGCCCTCCGCGATGAACTCCACCGTGCCGGCGCCCTCGTAGCCCACGGCGCGCGCGGCCGCGCAGGCGGCGCGGCCCATGGCGGCGCGGCGCTCCGCGCTCAGGCCCGGGGCCGGCGCCTCCTCGACGACCTTCTGATGGCGGCGCTGGACCGAGCAGTCGCGCTCGAAGAGGTGCACGACCTCCCCGTGCCGGTCGGCGAAGACCTGGACCTCGATGTGGCGCGGACGGGCGAGGTAGCGCTCGACCAGCACGCGGTCGTCGCCGAACGAGGCCCGCGCCTCGCCGCGCGCCGCCTCCAGCGCCTCGGCGAAGGCGGGCGCGCCCTCGACGATCCGCATGCCCTTGCCGCCGCCGCCCGCCGAGGCCTTGATCAGCACCGGATAGCCGAGCCGATCCGCTTCCCGCGCCAGCGCGGCCGGCGACTGTTCCCCGCCGTGGTAGCCGGGCACGACGGGCACGCCGGCCGCGGCCATGAGCGCCTTGGCGGCGGCCTTGGACCCCATGGCGCGGATGGCGGCGGCGGGCGGCCCGACGAAGGCGAGGCCGGCGCCCGCGCAGGCCTCCGCGAAATCCGCGTTCTCGCTGAGGAAGCCGTAGCCGGGGTGGACCGCGTCGGCGCCGGACCGGCGCGCCGCCTCCAGGATCGCGGGAACGTTCAGGTAGCTGTCCCGCGCCGGAGCCGGGCCGATCGGCCGAGCCTCGTCGGCGAGCTCGACATGGAGCGCGCCGCGGTCCGCCTCGGAGAAGACCGCGACGGTGCGGATCCCCATGCGCCGCGCGGTGCGGACGATCCGGACCGCGATCTCGCCGCGGTTGGCGATGAGCAGCGTCCGCATCGCCGTCACATCCGGAACAGGCCGAAGCGCGTCGGCTCCGGGGGCGCGTTGAGCGAGGCGGAGATCGCCAGCGCCAGGACCGTGCGGGTGTCCTCGGGCGCGATGATGCCGTCGTCCCACAGGCGCGCGGAGGCGTAGTAGGGGTGGCCCTGCGCCTCGTACTGGCCCTCGATCGGGGCTTTGAACGCGGCCTCGTCCTCCGCGGACCAGGTGCCGCCGCGCGCCTCGATGCCGTCGCGGCGGACCTGCGCCAGCACGCTCGCGGCCTGCGTGCCGCCCATCACGGAGATGCGGGCGTTGGGCCACATCCACAGGAAGCGCGGCGAATAGGCACGGCCGCACATGCCGTAATTGCCGGCCCCGAAGGAGCCGCCGACCACGACGGTGAACTTCGGCACCGCCGCGGTGGCGACGGCCGTGACCATCTTGGCGCCGTCGCGCGCGATGCCGCCGGCCTCGTATTTCCGGCCCACCATGAAGCCGGTGATGTTCTGCAGAAACACGAGCGGCGTGCCGCGCTGGGCGCAGAGCTCGACGAAGTGGGCGCCCTTGCGCGCCGACTCGCCGAACAGGATGCCGTTGTTGGCCACGATGCCGACCGGGTAGCCCCAGATGCGCGCGAAGCCGGTCACCAGCGTCGTGCCGTAGGCGCGCTTGAACTCGTCGAACTCGGAGGCGTCGATAAGGCGGGCGATGATCTCGCGCGCGTCGTAGGGCTCGCGGGCGTCGCGCGGCACGGCGGCGCCGATCGTCGCGGGATCGAGCAGCGGCGCGCGCGGCGGCGCGATGTCGAGCGCCACGCGCTTCGGCCGGTTGAAGGTGCCGACGATGCGGCGGGCGATCCCCAGCGCGTGGGCGTCGGACTCGGCGAGATGGTCGACGACGCCCGACGTGCGGGCGTGGAGGTCGCCGCCGCCGAGCTCCTCGGCCGACACGACCTCGCCCGTGGCGGCCTTCACCAGCGGCGGGCCGCCGAGGAAGATCGTGCCCTGTCCGCGCACGATCACCGATTCGTCCGCCATGGCGGGCACGTAGGCGCCCCCCGCCGTGCACGACCCCATGACGACGGCGACCTGCGGGATGCCGGCGGCGGACATGCGGGCCTGGTTGAAGAAGATGCGGCCGAAATGGTCGCGGTCCGGGAACACCTCGTCCTGGTTGGGCAGGTTCGCGCCGCCGGAATCGACGAGGTAGAGGCAGGGCAGCCGGTTCTCGGCCGCGATTTCCTGGGCGCGGAGGTGCTTCTTCACCGTGAGCGGGAAGTAGGTGCCGCCCTTCACGGTGGCGTCGTTGGCCGCCACCATGCACTCGCGGCCCATCACGCGGCCGACGCCGGCGATGAGCCCCGCGGCTGGCACCTCGCCGCCGTAGAGGCCGTGGGCGGCGAGCGGCCCGATCTCCAGGAAGGGCGAGCCGGGGTCGAGCAGGGCCTCGACGCGGTCGCGCGGCAGCATCTTGCCCCGCGCCGCGTGGCGCGCGCGGGCCGCTTCGCCCCCCCCCTCGCGAGCGCGCTCCATCGTGGCGCGGAGGTCGGCCACGAGCGCGGCCATGTGGTCGGCGTTGGCCCGGGCCTCGGGGGACCGGGGATCGACCGCGGTCGTCAGCGTCGTCATCTCGGCCTCCCGTCGCGGCCGAGACTAACGCGTGCTTCGGAGCCCGTCGACGCCCCGCGGAGCGGGCCTCAGGCGGCCCCGGCGAGCGCTTCCGGGCTCGCCGGCGTGATGGCGACGCTCTCGCCGCAGCCGCAGGCCGAGGTCTGGTTCGGGTTGCGGAAGGTGAAGCCGGACGACAGCTTCGTGGTCTCGAAGTCCATCTCGGTGCCGAGCAGGAACAGCACGGCCTTGGGGTCGATGAGGATGCGCACGCCCTTGTCCTCGACGACTTCGTCGGCCGGCGCGGGCGCGTCCGCCATCTCCATCGTGTAGGACATGCCAGCGCAGCCGCCGTTCTTCACGCCCACCCGCAGGCCGAAGGGCTTGGTCGCGGCGTTGCCCATGATCTCCTGGACGCGCGCCGCCGCCGACTCGGTCAGCGACATCACCTGATAACGTTTCCGGACAGCCATCGGACCCTCTCCCACCGGCGATCGAGCACGGGGCATCGCCCCCAATGTAGCGTCTCGCCCGCCGGTCCGAAAGGTCGTCACGGGATGCGGACCGCCTCGGCTTCACCGTCGGGCGGGGTTCCGGCGTCGTTCGCGGGCTCGGCGCCGGGGCGGATCCGGGGTTCGGAGCGCCGACGCAGGGGCGGCGCCGGCGACCAGGGCCGGTCCTCGCCGGGCGAGCGCGCGTCCCGCCGCGCCCAGCCGTCCGCGGTCCGCCGCAGCGCGACGGCGCCGCTCGATTCCAGGCTGAGGCGGTCGATCACGATCCCGGCCGCGCAGGGGAGGGGCGCGACGAGCGGGCTGACCACGATCGCGGCGCGCCGGCAGTCCTCCGCGAAGCCCCCCGCGTCCGCGACCAGCGCCACCGCGCCGCCGCCGGGCAGCGGCGCCGTGCAGCCGAGCCGGTCGCAGCGCGCCCCGGGTGCGACCAGCGCCGCCTTGCCGAGCGCCTCGGCGTCGCGGGCGTCTCCGTCCGCGCGCAGCCACTGCGCGGCCGTGAAGCCGGAGGCGCGCCCGAGCGTGCCGAGCGTGCCGTCGGGCCCCCGGACCGCCAGGGCGTCGCCGGTCGGCGCCACGATCAGGTCGGCGCTCGGCCCGCAGGCGGCGCCGGTCAGCCCGAGGGCGAGGAGCGGCACGGCGGTGAGGCGCAGGAGCGCCGTCCGCCAGATCACGACCGACAGCAGCGCCAGCGCGAGGCAGGGCAGGGCCCAGGGCACGAAGGCGGGCAGGTGCAGCGTCGACATCGGGGCCGCGCCGAGGATGCGCGCGACCCACAGCACGGCTCGGATGCCCCAGCCGACCCAGTGCCACACCGGCGCGTCGAGCCCGAGCGGGTAGAGCAGGGTGCCGAGCAGCGCGCCCGGCACGGCGAAGAACTCGATCATCGCCAGCGTCAGCGGGTTGCCGACGAAGACGTAGGGGCTCAGCTCGTGGAACTCCGCCGCCATGAAGGAGGCCGTCGCCAGCGTGGCGAAGACCGTCGCGGTCAGGAGGTGCAGCACCGAGGCCGCGGCGCGGCCGGCGCGCCCGCGCCAGGGCGGCGCCCGCGGGGCGCGGGGCTTCGGCTCGGCGAAGAGGTCGTCCGGCGCGCGGCGGGTGCGCGCCTCCTGCACGGCGATGAGCGCCGACACGGCCGCGAAGGACAATTGGAAGCTCGCGCCCGCGACCTGCTCGGGCTCGATGGCGACGACGAGGAGCGCCGCGAAGCCGAGGTTGCGCATGGTCAGCGCCCGGCGCCCGGCGATGGCGGCGGCGAGCATGATCGCCGTCATGAACAGCGCCCGCTGCGTGCCGACGCGCGAGCCCGTGCCGATGTCGTAGGCGACGGCGCCCAGAAGCGCGACCCCGGCCGCCCAGGCCTTGATGGGACGGCGCAGCGCCAGCTCGGGGCTCAGCGCCAGCAGGCGGCGGACGGCGCCGAAGAGCAGCCCCGCCACCAGCGTCATCTGCACGCCCGCGATCGTGATGATGTGGAAGATGCCGGCCTCGCGGATCACCTCGCGCCCTTCCGCGGACAGGAGGTCGCGCTTGCCCGTCACCATGGCGGCCGCGATCGCGCCGGTGTCGCCGTCGCCCACCACCGCGCTGACCCTGATGGCCAGCGCGTTGCGGGCGCGGTCCACCGCGCGGTGGAGCCGCGCGGCCCAGCCGGAGTCGTCCCCGGCCGCGGTCGGCGCTATCCGTCCCAGCGCCGTGCCGACCGCGCCGATCCCGGAGAAGAAGGCGTCGCGGGCGAAGTCGTACTCGTCGGGGGCCGCGGCGCGGGCCGGCGGCAGCAGCCGCGCCGTGACGGCGACGGCGGAGCCGGCCGCGAGGTCGCCGAGGCGCTTCGTCGTCAGGCGCACCCGGCGCGGCACGCGGGCGGCGTCGATGCCGTCGGCGCCCGTCACGGCGAGCAGGACGCGCGCCCCGGCCGGGCGGAGGTCCACCTCCTCGATCGTGCCGGTGAGCTTGAGGATGCGGACGCGGTCCAGCATGGGCGTTGCGACCGCGCGGGCCCGAAGCTCGGCCGACACGAAGCCGCCGACCAGCGCCAGCGCCAGCAGGGCCGCGCCGAGCGGCCCCGGCCGGCCGCGCAGGGCCACGCAGGCGCCCACGCACAGCGCCAGGGCCGCGAGCGGCAGCCACAGCACGGGCTCGCGCTCGGCGGCGAGATACAGGAAGACGCCGGCGCCGGCCGCGACGGGAAGCCACAGGAAGGGGCGGCGCTCGTCCCACTCCTCCGCCCAGGACCGGGCCAGCGACAGGCCGCCGAGCCGCGCCGACAGGGCGGCGGCCCGGCGCGGCCAGGCGCCCTGCGCCACCCCGGCCGAACCGCCACCCCGGAACGCGTTCGGCACGGCGGCCTCCCGCCCTTTGTGGTGATCGAACCTTCATGTTAGAGCGCGGCCGCCCGGGCAAGGGTCACGGCCCCCCGGTTCCCGATCCGTTCCAACTATAAGTTGCTTCCGCCCATGTCCGAGCCCGTGATCACGCGCTTCGCGCCGTCGCCGACGGGCTTCCTCCACATCGGCGGCGCCCGCACGGCCCTGTTCAACTGGCTCCATGCCCGCCGCCACGGCGGCACGATGCTGCTGCGCATCGAGGACACCGATCGCGAGCGCTCGACGACGGCCGCCATCGACGCGATCCTGGACGGCCTCAGGTGGCTCGGCCTCGATTGGGTCGGCGAGGTCGTCTATCAGGCGAGCCGCGCCGAGCGGCACCGCGAGGCCGTGGAGGCGCTGCTGGAGCAGGGCCGCGCCTACCGCTGCTACGCCACGCCCGCCGAGCTCGACGAGATGCGCGAGCTCGCCCGCGCCGAGAAGAGGCCGCCGCGCTACGACGGCCGCTGGCGCGACCGCGACCCGGCCGAGGCGCCCGCCGGCGTCAGGCCGGTGGTCCGGCTGCGCGCGCCGCAGGACGGCTCCACCGTGCTGCACGACGGCGTGCAGGGCACCGTCACCTGGGCCAACAAGGACCTCGACGACCTCGTGCTGCTGCGCTCGGACGGCTCGCCGACCTACATGCTGGCCGTGGTGGTGGACGATCACGACATGGGCGTGACGCAGATCATCCGCGGCGACGACCACCTGACCAACGCGGCCCGCCAGATGCAGATCTACGAGGCGCTCGGTTGGTCCGTGCCCGCCATGGCGCACATCCCGCTCATCCACGGGGCCGACGGCGCCAAGCTGTCGAAGCGCCACGGCGCGCTCGGCGTCGAGCAGTACCGCGCCATGGGCTACCTGCCGGAAGCGCTGCGCAACTACCTCCTGCGCCTCGGCTGGAGCCAGGGCGACCGCGAGTTCTTCACCACCGACGAGATGGTCTCGGCCTTCGACCTCGGCGGCGTCGGGCGCTCCCCGTCGCGCTTCGACTTCGCCAAGCTCGAGAACATGGACGGCCACTACATCCGCGGCGCCGACGACGCGCATCTCGTGGAGGCGCTGATCGCCACGCTGCCGCACCTGCCGGGCGGGGACGCGATCGCGGCCAAGCTCGACGGCGCGATGCGGTCCAAGCTGCTCGCCGCCATGCCGGGGCTGAAGGAGCGCGCGAAGACCCTGGTGGAACTGCTCGACGGCGCCATGTTCCTGTTCGCCGAGCGCCCCCTCGCCATGGACGCCAAGGCGACCGACATCCTCGCCAAGGGCGCCGGCGTGCTGCGCGGCCTGCTGCCCCGCCTGGAAGGGCTGAACGATTGGAGCGCCGCCGCGACCGAGGGCGCCGTCCGGGCCGAGGCGGAGGCCACCGGCGCCAAGCTCGGGCAGGTGGCGCAGCCGCTGCGGGCGGCGCTGACCGGCCGCTCGACCTCGCCCGGCATCTTCGACGTGCTCGACGTGCTGGGCCGCGACGAGAGCCTCGGCCGCCTGCGGGACGCGGCCGGCACGGCCCCATGATGCGGTGCACCAGCGACGGGCCCGCCGGCGGCGCGGCTTGACGCAAGGTGCCGATCATTTAGCTTTGGTGCAACGCACAAGGCCACCCGGGGCCCCACGCGACTCGTCCCCTCCGGCCTGCCCCCTCCCTCGCTGAGGCTCCCCCATGACGCAGAATCCTGGCAAACTGCTGGTCGACACCAAGGCGATCGACCTGCCCCTCAAGGAGGGCACGATCGGGCCTGCCGTGCTCGACATCGGCAAGATGTACGGCCAGACCGGCATGTTCACCTACGATCCGGGATTCACCTCGACGGCGAGCTGCGAGTCCAAGATCACCTACATCGACGGCGATGAGGGCGTGCTGCTGTACCGCGGCTACCCGATCGAGCAGCTGGCCGAGCACGGCGACTTCCTCGAAAGCTGCTACCTGCTGCTCTACGGCGAGCTGCCCACCAAGGCCCAGAAGGCCGAGTTCGACTACAACGTCACGCGCCACACGATGGTGCACGAGCAGATGGCGCGCTTCTTCGCCGGCTTCCGCCGCGACGCCCATCCGATGGCGGTCATGACGGGCTGCGTCGGCGCGCTGTCGGCCTTCTACCACGATTCGACCGACATCTCGGACCCGCAGCAGCGGATGATCGCGTCGATCCGGCTGATCTCCAAGATGCCGACGCTGGCCGCCATGGCCTACAAGTACACGGTGGGCCAGCCCTTCGTTTACCCGAAGAACGACCTCGACTACACGTCGAACTTCCTGCGCATGTGCTTCGCGGTGCCGTGCGAGGAGTACAAGGTCAATCCGGTGCTGTCGCGCGCGCTCGACCGCATCTTCATCCTGCACGCCGACCACGAGCAGAACGCCTCCACCTCGACGGTGCGGCTCGCCGGCTCGTCGGGGGCGAACCCCTTCGCCTGCATCGCGGCCGGCATCGCCTGCCTGTGGGGGCCGGCGCACGGCGGCGCCAACGAGGCGGCGCTGAAGATGCTGGCCGAGATCGGCACGGTCGACCGCATCCCCGAGTTCGTGAAGCGCGCCAAGGACAAGAACGACCCGTTCCGTCTGATGGGCTTCGGCCACCGCGTCTACAAGAACTACGATCCCCGCGCCAAGATCATGCAGAAGACCTGCCACGAGGTCTTGAGCGAGATGGGCATCAAGGACGACCCGCTGCTCGACGTCGCCGTCGAGCTGGAGCGCATCGCCCTGTCGGACGAGTACTTCATCGAGAAGAAGCTCTACCCGAACGTCGACTTCTACTCCGGCATCACGCTGAAGGCGCTCGGCTTCCCGGTGTCGATGTTCACCGTGCTGTTCGCCGTGGCGCGCACGGTGGGCTGGATCTCCCAGTGGAAGGAGATGATCGAGGATCCGGGCCAGCGCATCGGCCGCCCCCGCCAGCTCTACACGGGCTACGCCCAGCGCGACTACGGCCCGATCAGCGAGCGCTGATCGCAGGCAGGCGGACCCTGACGCCGGGCCCGCCGCACGACGGGGAGGACCGATGCCGGCCTACGACGACGCCAACATCTTCGCCAGGATCCTGCGCGGCGAGATCCCCTGCACGAAGGTCTACGAGGACGAGGTGTGCCTCGCCTTCATGGACATCATGCCCCAGGTCGAGGGTCACGTCCTCGTCATCGCCAAGTCGCCCTCGCGCACCCTGCTCGATGCGGACCCCGCCGCCCTGTCGGCGCTGATGCCGCGCGTGCAGCGGATCGGGCGCGCCGCCGTCGCGGCGCTGAAGGCCGACGGCCTCACGCTGATGCAGTTCAGCGAGGCCACGGCCGGGCAGACGGTGTTCCACCTTCACTTCCACCTCCTGCCGCGCCGCGAGGGCGTGCCGATGCGCCCCCACGAGGGGCCGACGGCGAAGCCCGAGGTGCTGGGCGCGCTGGCGGAGCGCATCCGCGCGGAACTCCCGTAAGCGGGCCTCCGTTCGCCCTCGTCACACGAGGGTCGCAGTACATGATCGAGGCCGTCATCTTCGACGTCGACGGGACGCTGGTCGACAGCGTCGACTTCCACGCCGAAGCCTGGGAGCGCGCCTTCGCGCGCCACGGCCACGACATCGCCTTCGCGGCGCTCCGCTCGCAGATCGGCAAGGGCGGCGACCAGCTGATGCCGGAGTTCCTCGACCAAGCGCAATTGAAGAAAATCGGTCCGAAGATCGAGCGCGACCGCGGCGACATCTTCCGCGCCGACTACCTCGACCGCGTGAAGGGCTTTCCGGGCTGCGGCGACCTGTTCCGCGCGCTGCGGGCGCGCGGCCTCCGCATCGCGCTCGCCTCCTCGTCGCCCAGCGCGGACCTGAAGGTGTTCAAGAAGGCGGCCGGCGTCGACGGCCTCACCGACGTCGAGACGTCGTCGGACGACGCCGAGCGGTCGAAGCCACATCCCGACATCTTTCAGGCGGCGCTCGACAAGCTGAAGCTCGCGCCCGGCCGCGTCGTGGTGGTGGGCGACACGCCCTACGACGCCGACGCGGCGCGCAAGGCCGGCGTGCGGTCAGTCGGCGTGCTCTGCGGCGGCTTCGCCGAGGCCGACATTTGCGCCGGCGGCGCCGCGCAAGTGTATCGCGATCCGGCCGACCTCCTGGCCCACCTCGAGGACTGGGCCGCCTGAGGGTTGGTTCAGCCGATCGGCACCGGAAAGGCGTCGGCGACGTGGCTCGGCCAGCGGCGGGGGGCGACCAGGACGGCGTCGCCGCGGAAGGTGGATCCCGCCGCCCAGGCGTTGCGCGAGAGCCAGACCGCGGCGGCCCGCGCGATGCGGCGGCGCTTCACTGCGTCGATGGCGTCGAGCGCCGCGCCGCGGTCGGCCCGCGCCTTGACCTCGACGAACGCCAACGTGCCGCCGCGCGTCGCCACGATGTCGATCTCGCCGCCCGAGACGGTGAAGCCGCGCGCGAGGATGCGGTAGCCCTTGCACGTCAGCCACGCCGCCGCGAGCCATTCGGCGCGCCGGCCGGCGCGCCCGGCGCGGCGCCGCTCCTCCGCGCCGCGGCGCCTCACCGCCCGCCGCGCCGGGCGGCGGCCAGCGCCACGGCGCGGCCGTAGACGTCGCGCCGGGGCAGGCCGGTCGCGCCCGCCACGGCGGCGGCGGCGTCCTTCACCGACAGCGTGTCGAGCGCCGCCGCGATGCGGGCGTCGAGGTCCTCGGCGCTCGGCGGCGCTTCCGCGGCGGGGCGGGACACCAGCACCACGCATTCGCCGCGCGGCGCGCCCTCGGCCGCGTAACGGGCCGCGAGCGCGTCGGCGGTGCCGCGGCGCACCTCCTCGAACTTCTTGGTCAGCTCGCGCGCCACCGCGGCCGGGCGCGGCCCGAGCACGGCGGCGACGTCCGCCAGCGCGTCCGCGAGGCGGCGCGCCGATTCGAAGAACACCAGCGTGCCCGGCACGGCCGCGAGCTCGGCGAGGCGGGTCCGCCGCGCGCCGGATTTCTCCGGCAGGAAGCCCTCGAAGAAGAAGCGGTCGGTCGGCAGCCCGCCGAGCACCAGCGCGGCCATCACGGCGGAGGCGCCCGGCACCGCGCTCACGGCCGCCTCGGCCTCAACGGCGTCGAGCACCAGCTTGTATCCGGGGTCGGACACGAGCGGCGTGCCGGCGTCCGAGATCAGCGCCAGCGCCTGCCCGGCCGCGAGCCGGGCCAGCACCTGCGGGCGCATCGCTGCGGCGTTGTGCTCGTGGTAGGGGATGAGCGGCGCGTCGATGCCGTAGTGGTCGAGCAGCACGCGCGACACCCGCGTGTCCTCCGCCAGCACGGCGTCCGCGCCGGCGAGCGTGTGGAGCGCCCGGAGCGTGATGTCGCCGAGGTTGCCGATCGGCGTCGCGACGACGTGGAGGCCCGGCGGCAGCGCCGACGCCGGCACGCGCGCCCCGAAGGCCGAGAAGCTCCGGTCGCGCCGGCGCTCTCCGCCGCCGTCCGCCCGATCTCGATCGCTGCCGTGGATATCCATGGCTCCTGTGTGGCGCGGCCGTCACGCCCTGGCAAGCGCGGGTGGTTCGCCGGGGACGAAGGTGTTAAGCTCCGGTTTCGGCGTCGTGCCGGGGATCGGGATTCGGCGCGCGGGCGCGCAGCGGGGAGACGCGGTTTGGTGTCGGCACGATCCATCAGGGCTCCCGCCGTGGCTCTCGCATCGGCGGCCCTGCTGTCGGCCTGCGGGCAGTTCGGCGGCGGCGACCGCCCGCGCGTCGCCGCCGCCCCACCGCCCAAGCTGTCCGCGCCGGTGTCCCCCGTCGAGTCGAAGCCCCTCACCCCCGCGACGCCGATCGGCGCCATCGGCAGCGGACCGGTGAAGGTCGCGCTGATCCTGCCGCTCACGCAGAGCAACGGCGGCGCCTCGGCTGTCGGCGTGTCGCTGCGCAACGCGGCCGACCTCGCCTACGCGGACGCCGGCACGAACGACCTCACCATCCTGGTCAAGGACGACCATTCCACGCCGGACGGCGCGCGCGAGGCCGCGCAGAGCGCCGTCGCGGACGGGGCCGAGCTCATCATCGGGCCGGTCTTCGCGCCCGATCTGCGCGAGGCCGCAAAGGTCGCCAAGGCGGCCGACAAGCCCCTGATCGGCTTCTCCACCGACACCTCGACCGCCACCAGGGGCGTCTATCTCCTGTCGTTCCTGATCGAGAGCTACGTCGACCGCGTGGTCGACTATGCCGCCGCGCACGGCAAGCGGAGCCTCGGCGCCCTCGTGCCGGACACGGACTACGGCAACGTCGCCCTCGCCGCCTATCAGCAGGCGGCCGCGCGGCTCGGCGTGCGGGTCGAGGCCATCGAGCGCTACAAGCCCGACGCGCCGGCCGAGGCCGTGGCCCGCATGGCCGCGGCCCTGCCGCGCATCGACGCGCTGTTCATCCCCGGCGCCGCCAACGAGATGCCGGCCGTCGCGGCGGCCCTCACGGCCAACGGCATCGACAGCTCCAAGGTGCAGATCCTCGGCACCGGCCTGTGGGCGGACCCCAAGGTGCTGAAGCTGCCGGCGCTTCAGGGCGCCTGGTTCGCGGCGCCCGAGAACGCCGGCTTCGCCGGCTTCGCGCAGAAGTACCGCGCGAAATACGGCACCGACCCCTCGCGCATCGCGACGCTGTCCTACGACGCGGTGTCGCTCGCCGCGGCGCTGGCCCACCAGCCCGGCTCGCCGCACTTCACGCAGGACAACCTGACCAGCAGCTCGGGCTTCAACGGCGCCGACGGCGTGTTCCGCTTCCGTGCTGACGGCCCGAACGAGCGCGGCCTCGCCGTGCTGCAGATCGCGAACGGCACGACGACCGTGCTCAGCGCCGCGCCGCGCTCGTTCTCGGCCAACCCGTCGTAGGAGGGGCGGGCCGGTTCGTGGCGTCGGCGCCGAGTCCAGGACGCGCGCGCGATCTCGCGGAACTCGTCGGCCGAACGACGTCGAACACCGGCGGTCAGCCTCGACGGCCCGTCCATGCCGGTGGTCGGGGTCGACGACGTCGTGAGCCTCGTCACACGAAGCCGCGACCGCGCACCTCGGCACCACCTCGCGGCGGAGCCGCCGCGCGGTCACGCCGCAGCCTCGCCCTGACTCGACGGAGCGCCAGGCTCCCGCGTCAGGCCGCCAGAAGCCGCTGCACCTCGCCGACGAGGTCCTTCAGGTGGAACGGCTTCGACAGGATCTTGGCCTCGCGGGGGGCGTTGTTGTCGGGGTTCAGCGCGACGGCGGCGAAGCCCGTGATGAACATGACCTTGATGTCGGGGTCGAGTTCGGTCGCGCGCCGGGCGAGTTCGATGCCGTCCATCTCGGGCATCACGATGTCGGTGAGCAGGAGCTCGAAGGGCTCCTCGCGCAGGCGGTGGTAGGCGGACAGGCCGTTGTCGAAGGACGTCACCACGAATCCGGCGTTCTGCAGCGCCTTGACGAGAAAACGACGCATGTCGTTGTCGTCCTCGGCGAGCAGGATCTTCGTGGCCTGGTCGGCGTCTGCGTCCATCATCCCTTCCTCGACTTCCCCGGCGATCCGGACCGACGTTAGCCATCAATTCGTATAATGGTTAAAGCGGGGTTAAATCCAACCACGCCCACGCCCTGCGGCGAGATCGCATCCAGGGCTCGGCCGGACGGTCGCACCGCGACATGAAAAAGCCGTCAACCGGCGCGGCTCTGCCGCGTCCCGCCCATCCGACGGATCGCGGCTCCGGGCCGCGGCCGCGCGGGTTTGGCCGTGGACAGCGGGGCACCCCTGTAGGCAGAGTGAGACGGTGGCACGACGAGGACGGCGGATGGCGCGGACGGGTGCGGAGGGCGGCGATGCGGGCCCGGAGTTCGATCCGCCCTTCGAGGTGATCGAGCCCGCGACGCTGACGAGCCCGGTCGTGCTGTCCTCGCCGCATTCGGGCCGGGTGTACCCCGAAAGGTTCCTGCGCAGCGCCCGCCTCGACGCGGCGAGCCTGCGCCGCTCGGAGGACGCCTTCGTCGACGACCTGTTCGAGCCCGCCGTGTCGCTCGGTCTGCCGCTCCTGAAGGCCCACTTCCCGCGCGCGTATCTCGACCTCAATCGCGAGCCCTACGAGCTCGACCCCCGCATGTTCGACGGGCGCCTGCCCGCCTACGTCAACACGCGCTCGATCCGCGTCGCGGGCGGCCTCGGCACCATCGCCCGCGTGGTGGGCGACAGCCAGGAGATCTACGCCCGGCGCCTGCCCGTCGAGGAGGGGCTCCGGCGCATCGACGAGCTGCACAAGCCCTACCACGCGATGCTCCAGGAGCTGCTGCACCGGGCGCTGAAGCGGTTCGGGGTCGCCGTGCTGGTCGACTGCCATTCCATGCCGTCCTCCTCCATCACCGGCACGGCCGACCCCGCGACGTGGCGGGACGAGAAGACCAAGGCCGACTTCGTGCTCGGCGACCGCTACGGCACGAGCTGCTCCCGGCTCTTCATCGACGTCGCCGAGGCCGCGCTCCGCGGGTTCGGCTACCTGGTCGAGCGCAACAAGCCCTACGCGGGCGGCTTCATCACGGAGCACTACGGCCGGCCGGCCGGCGGCTTCCACGCCCTGCAGATCGAGATCAACCGCGGCCTCTACATGGACGAGAAGCTGATCGCGCGGGCGCCCGGCTTCGACGCGCTGTCGCGCCACCTCCACGCCGTCGTGGCGGCCGTGTCCGAGATGGCCGGCGCGCGGCCGGACCGCATGGCGGCCGAATAGGCCCCGACAAGAAAGAGGCCGCTCAGCCTTTCGGCGAGCGGCCCAAGTCTAGGGAGGAAACGCCCAAGAAGGGCATACGGCATCTCTGCCGCGTCGCAACATAAGCATGTGCGCCGCACAAAAGCAAGGGGCTCTGCCGGCATTCGTCGGACGAGCGGCTTCGCGCTTCATCCCCTCGGGCCGGGGTGATATGAGGGCGCCGCGCCGAGAGCCCGGACGGGCTCGCCTCCCGCGGAGCCCGCATGACGATCGTCGATTTCGAACCCTTCGTCGCCGAACTCGCGGCCGTGGCCGGCGAGGCGATCCTGCCATTCTTCCGGACGGCGCTGCACGCCCAGGACAAGGGCGGCCCCGGCACGGGGCGCAGCCAGTTCGACCCCGTGACGGAGGCCGACCGTGCGGCCGAGACCGCGATGCGTCGCCTGATCCAGGCGACTTTCCCGGCCCACGGCATCGTCGGGGAGGAGTTCGGCGACCACCAGGCCGACGCCGAATACGTCTGGGTGCTCGACCCGATCGACGGCACCAAGAGCTTCATCTCGGGCCTGCCGACCTGGGGAACGCTGGTGGCGCTGGAGCACCGCGGCGTGCCGGTCTACGGCATGATGCATCAGCCCTTCACGCGTGAGAAGTTCTTCGGCGACAACGCGCGCGCGACCTGGTCGGGCCGCAACGGCCACGGCACCGAGATCGTGCACCACCTCCGGGCGCGGAGCTGCGCGGCGCTGGCCGACGCCACGGTGATGACGACCAGCCCGGCGCTGATGGACGGTGCGGAGCGCGCCAGCTTCGAGCGCGTGGCCGCGCAGGCCCGGCTCGTGCGGTTTGGCGGCGACTGCTACAGCTACTGCATGGTGGCGGCCGGCCACGTCGACCTCGTGATCGAGAGCGGGCTGCAGCCCTACGACATCGCGGCGCTGATCCCGATCATCAAGGGGGCGGGCGGGGTCGTGACGACCTGGACCGGCGAGGATGCCGAGCGCGGCGGCGCCGTCGTGGCGGCGGGGGACCCGCGCGTCCACGAGGCGGCGCTGAAGCTGCTCGCGGGCTGAGGCCGCCGTAACACCTCCTCGGGATCAGCGCGGGACGAGATGACCGACGACACGAACAGCGACGGGGAACGCCGTCCGTCCGCGGGCGAGAGCGAGGCCCTGCTGACCCAGCGTCTCGCCGAGCGGCTGGCCGAGCGCGTCGCCGCGCTGGAAGGCGAGAACCAGGGACTGCGCGAGCAGGTCGCCGCGATGCTCGGATCGACCTCCTGGCGCGTCACCCGCCCGGTGCGCGGCGTGGCGCAAGCGCTGCGGCGCCGGCCGGCGGGCGCCGGGCGGCGCGGGCAGACGGCGCCGCACACGCCCCTCGCGCGGCCCGCGCCGACCCACGGGCAGTATACGATCGCGCCCGGCGAGGCCCCGTCCGACCCGAGGAGCGTGTGGACGCTGGAGACCGGGCTCTTCGACGCGTCCGCCTACCGGGCGGCGGCCGGGCTCGGCGCGGTCAGCGACCTCGCGGCCGCGGAGCATTACGTGATCGAGGGCGAGCGCCGCGGCATCCCGCCCAACGGCTTCTTCGACCCCGCCGTCTACGCGGAGTTGCATCGCGAGGTCGTGGGCGCCGATATCGGGCTGCTGATCCACTACGCGCGCTACGGCCGTGCCGAGGGCCGGATCGCGAGTTTCGACGCCGATGCCGACATCCGGCCCGGCCGGCGGCCCTTCGACCCGAGCCTGCCGACCGCGCTCCTCGTCTGCCACGAGGCCAGCCGCACCGGCGCGCCGATCCTCGGCTGGAACCTCGCGCGCGAGCTCAACCGTGGCCGCAACCTCGTCGTGGCGCTGGTCAACCCCGGCGGCGACCTCGGCTCTATCTTCTACGACGAGGCGAGCGCCGTTGTGGGGCCGTTCCGCAAGGGGCAGCTCACCTGGTTCTACATGGCGCGCTTCGGCCGGGAACTCGCTCGGCGCTTCCCCATCGACTTCGCGGTCGCCAACAGCATCGAGTGCCAGCCGGTGCTGATCGGCCTCGCCGCGGCCGGCCTGCCGACGGTGACGCTCGTCCACGAATACCCCACCGGCCCTGAATCGCGGGCGCGGATGCAGAGCGGCATAATGCTGTCGCAGCAGGTCGTGTTCGACGCGCGGAGCCAGCACGAGGCGGCGCTCGCCTGCTGGCCCGGCATCACGCCGCGCAACACCCACGTGTTCCACCAGGGCGCCAGCGAGGTGCCGGCCGACCCGAAGGCGCCCGCGCCCTCGCCCGCAGCCCTGGCGGCGAAGCGCGACGCCGTGTTCCGCGCCGTGCGGGGCGACGGCACGAAGCCGGTCGTGCTCGGGCTCGGCACCGTGTCGATGCGCAAGGGTCCGGACCTCTTCGTGTCCTGCGCCGCGGCGGCGGCGCGGCGCCTGGGGCCGGGCGCGATGCGCTTCGTGTGGATCGGCCACACCCCCGCGAAGCCGCCCGAGGGCGATTTCCCGAACTGGCTCGCCGACCAGGTGAAGCGCTCCGGCCTCGGCTCGGACCTCGTGTTCCTCGACGCGGTCGACGACCTCGCCGGCGCCTATGCGGCGGCCGACGCCGCCATGATCTCGTCGCGGCTCGACCCCTTCCCCAACGTCGCCATGGACGCCGCGGCGGCCGGCGTGCCCCCCGTCTGCTTCGCCGAGGCCAACGGCTTCGCGGACTGGCTCGCCGCCGACCCGCGCACCGCCGCCCTGTCGGTGCCCTACCTCGACGCCGATGCGGCGGGCGCCATCCTGGCGGGGCTCGCGCGCGATCCCGAGCGCCGGCGCGCCCTCGGCGAAGCGCTGCGGGAGCGCAGCGCGCGCGACTTTCCCATGGAGCGCTACGTCGCGCGGCTGATGCCCCTCGTCGCCGAGGCGGAGCGCATCGCCGCGCAGGAACGGGAGGACGTGGCGCTGCTGCTCGCCGACGACACGTTCCGCGCCGACCTGTGGCAGAACCCGCACGAGAGCTTCACCCGCGACGAGGCGGTGCGGCTGCACGTGCGCAAGGCCGCCTCGGGCCAGGAGGCGAACCAGTATTGCCGGCGGCCGGCGCTGGGCTTCGTGCCGCAGACCTACGCCGACCATCACCCCGCGCTCGACGCGGCGCCCTATCCGAACCCGCTGGCGCACTGGATCCGCGCCGGCAAGCCGGCCGGCCCCTGGTCGCACCCGGTGCTGGTGGCGGGCGAGGGGGAGGCGGCGGGGCGGGGAGCCTCGCTGCGCGCGGCGCTGCACCTCCACCTCCACTATCCGGAGCTCGCCGACGACATGCTGTCGGCCCTCGCCGCCAACGCGGCGCGGCTCGACCTCTTCGTGTCGACGACCTCCGACGACAAGGCGGCGGCGCTGCGCGAGCGCTTCGCCGGATGGGACCGCGGGACCGTCGCGGTGGAGAGCTGCCCGAACCGCGGGCGGGACGTCGGGCCGATGCTGACGCTCTTCGCCGAGCGGCTGCGCGGCTACGACGTCGTCGGCCACCTCCACGGCAAGCGCAGCCTCGCGCTGACCGAGGTCGGGCTGAGCCTCGACCTCGGCGTGCGCTGGCAGGCCTTCCTGCTCGGCCACCTGCTCGGCGGCGCCTTCCCGATGGCCGACCTGATCCTCGACCGCTTCGCCGCCGACGAGCGGCTCGGCCTCGCGTTCCCCGAGGATCCCAACCTCACGGGGTGGAGCCTCGACCGCGAGATCGCGAGCGACCTCGCGCGCCGCATGGACCCCGCGATGGCGGTGCCGCACTCCATCGACTTCCCGATCGGCACGATGTTCTGGGCGCGGCCGGCCGCGCTGAAGCCGCTGTTCGACCTGCGCCTCGGCTGGGACGACTACCCCGCCGAGCCCGTGCCGATCGACGGCACGATGCTGCACGCGATCGAGCGGCTGCTGCCGGTGGTGGCGACACACGCAGGATTCGGGCTGACGACCACCCACGTGCCGGGCCTCACGCGATAGACGGCAACTCTCCTGAGCCTCCGCTCATTGTCGCGCCATCGGACGGGAGACGGCGATGAGCGGGAACGGCGGACGGCAGGGCAGGGGGCGCCTCGACGGCAAGGTGGCGATCATCACGGGCGCGGCGCGCGGCATCGGCCGCTCCACCGCCGTGCTGTTCGCGCGCGAGGGCGCGGCGGTGGTGGGCATCGACATCGCCGGGCCGGTGTCCACGGCCATCACGGTCGAGCCCGCGACGGAGGACGAGCTCGCCGAGACGGGGCGGCTCGTCGAGGCCGAGGGCGGGCGCTGGCTCGCCGAAACGCTGGACCAGCGGAACATCGGAGCGCTCCGCGCGGCGGCCGACAGGGCGGCGACCACCTTCGGAGGCGTCGACATCCTGTTCGCCAACGCCGGCATCCAGGACTTCAAGCCGATCCTGGAGATGGACGACGCCGACTGGCACGACCAGATCGACGTCAACCTCAACGGCACCGCCAACGCCGTGCGGGCCGTGGCGCCCCACATCGTGCGCCGCGGCGGCGGGCGCATCATCCTCACCTCGTCGACGCAGGGGCAGCACGGCACCAAGTTCGGCGCCAGCTACTCGGCCTCGAAGTGGGGCATCCTCGGCCTGATGAAGTCGGCCGCGCTGGAACTCGGCCAGCACAGGATCACCGTCAACGCGGTCGTGCCCGGCCTCATCGACACGCCGCTGACGCGCCACCGCTCGCGCTACGCCCAGGCCGTGGGCGACCTCGACAGCGACAGGCCCACCGAGGAGCTGGAGGCCGAGGCGAAGAAGAAGCTGACGGAGAAGTCGCCGCTCGGCGTGCCGTGGATTTCGCCGGACGACATCGCCCCCGTGGTGCTGTTCCTGGCCTCCGACGAGGCCCGCATGGTGTCGGGCGCCGCCTACGACGCCACCGGCGGCGACAGCGCCAACAACGTCGCGTGAGGCGCGCACGGGCGCGCGGATCCGCCCGACTTTCGCCTGCACGCCCCGCCGAACCGTCTGGCGCGGCGGGCCCGCGCCTGTATGATCCCGCCCAACGGCTGCGAAAGTCGATGGGGTGGGAAACATGGTCGATCAGACGGCGCGCACCGACGTCGAGATGCGCACGATGGCGAAGGTCACGCGGCGCCTGCTGCCCTTCCTGATGCTGTGCTACTTCATCGCCTACCTCGACCGCGTGAACGTCGGCTTCGCCGGCGTGACCATGCGGGGCGACCTCGGGCTCTCGGCGGCGGCCTTCGGCGGCGCGGCCGGCATCTTCTTCATCGCCTATTTCCTGCTGGAGGTGCCGAGCAACCTCGCGCTCGACCGCTTCGGCGCGCGGGTCTGGATCGCCCGCATCATGTTCACCTGGGGCCTGATCTCGGGCGCTCAGGCCTTCGTGGTGGGCGAGACGAGCTTCGACGTGGTGCGCTTCCTGCTCGGTTGCGCCGAGGCGGGCTTCTTCCCCGGCATCATCTTCTTCCTGACGCTGTGGTTCCCCTCGGCCTACCGCGCCCGCATCGTCGGCATGTTCATGGTGGCCATCCCGATCTCGACCGTGATCGGCGCGCCGATCTCCGGCTGGCTGCTGCGCAACCTCGACGGGGCCATGGGCCTGCACGGCTGGCAGTGGGTCTTCATCGTCGAGGCGCTGCCGGCGCTGGTCCTGGCCTTCGCGGTCTACTTCTACCTGACGGACCGCCCGCGCGAGGCCGCCTGGCTCACCCCGGAGGAGAGCGGCTGGCTGCAGGCGCGGCTCGACGCCGAGCGCGCCCACCGCGAGAGCCGCCACAGCATCTCCTGGCGGCGCGCCGTCGTCGACCGGCGGGTGTGGGGCTTCGGCTTCGTCTACATGGGGCTCAACATCCCGCAATACGGTCTGAGCTTCTTCCTGCCGCAGATCGTCAAGGCCTTCGGCCTGTCGGACGTCGAGACCGGGTTCGTCACAGCCATCCCCTACGCGGTCGGCGCCGTCGGCATGATCCTGTGGTCGCGCTCGTCGGACCGCACGGGCGAGCGCAAGTGGCACACCGTGATCCCGCTGCTCTGCATCACGGTGGGCATGCTGGCCGCCGCCGCGCTCCCGAACCCAGCGCTGCGCATGGCCTGCTTCTGCCTCGCGGGCTTCGGCTTCTTCGCCGTCTACGCCTCGTTCTGGGCCATGCCGACCGCGATCCTGTCCGGCACGGGCGCCGCGGCCGGCATCGCGGCCATCAACTCCATCGGCAACCTCGGCGGCTATTTCGGCCCGCAGGTCTTCGGCATCGTCAAGGACCGCACCGGCGGTGACGCGGGCGGCCTGCTGTTCTTCGCCGCCTGCGCGCTGGTGGGCGCCGGCATCGTGCTGCTGCTCGGCCACGACGCTTCTCTGGAGCGGGCGCCGACGCAAGCCGCCGCGCGGGCCCCCACCAGGGCGTGACGTAGCCCTGACGCTGCGGCGACCCGTCCACAGCCGGGCGGGCGGCCGCGCGCAACTTCCCGCGGCGCGGATGGTTGCCCCGCATCGGACGGGGGTGTGGGCGCGATGGCGAGGACGGCGAAGCGGAGGCACGAGGCGCCGGTGGAGCGGCCCGAGGGGCGGCTCAGGCTCGGGTTCCCGGTCAAGGTCATGGGCCGGCCCGACCTCAAGAGCAACGACACCCGCCGCTGGCAGGCCGACCCGCATCTGCGCGTCAGCCTCGAACACCTCGACAACATCCTCGCCTACCTCGGCCGGCACGGCATCGACATGTACCGCATGTCGTCCGACATCGCGCCCTACGCGACCCACCCCGACATGCCCCAATTCCACTCCATGGTGCGGGACTGCGCCTCCGACCTCGCGGCCTTCGGGGCACGGGCGAAGGGGCAGGGCATCCGCCTGTCCTTCCATCCCTCGCAATACGTCGTGCTGAACAGCCCCGACCCGGAGCTGGTGAAGAAGAGCGTCGCCGACCTCACCAGCCAGGCCGAGATGCTCGACCTGATGGAGCTCGGCCCCGAGGCCGTGATGGTGATCCACGTCGGCGGCACCTACGGCGACATCCCGGCCAGCAACGCCCGCTGGGTCGAGAACTGGCCGACCATGCCGGAGCCGGTCCGGCGCCGCCTCGTGCTGGAGCACGACGACATCCGCTTCAGCGCCTCCGACACGCTGTGGATTCACGAGCACACGGGCGTGCGGCTGATCTTCGACCACCAGCACTTCCTGTGCCTCAACCCCGACCGGCTCGACATGGGCGACACGGTGCGGCGCATGCTCGACACCTGGCCGGACGGCGTGCGGCCGAAGATCCACTTCTCATCGCCGCGCACCGAATTGCGCGAGCTGAAGCGCAAGGACAAGAAGACCAAGAAGGTCAAGACCGTCCACGTCGCGCCGATCTGGACCGGCCACGCCGACTACGTGCACCCGTTCGAGTTCATGGGCTTCATGCGCTCTGTCACGGACCGCGACTTCGACGTGATGATCGAGGCCAAGGCCAAGGACCTCGCCCTGATCCGCCTGCGCCCCGACATGCTGCGCTACGCGCCGGACGTGGCGGCGCGCTTCGGGCTCAGCGAGGCCGAGCGCGACCGGCTCGACGCCGAGGAGGAGATGGTGATCGCCGAGAGCACCGCGGTGCCGGTGCCGGCCGAAGGCGACGCCCTGGCCGACGAGGCGGCGTGAGCGCGACCGACGGCTTGGCTCGGATCACGCCGCCCCGCACCGCCCGCAGATCCCCGCCAGCTCCACCATCTGCTTCTCGATCCTGAAGCCCGAAGCCTTGGCGCGGCGCGCCAGGGTGGCGTCGACGTCGTGGTCATCGACCTCGTCGGTGACGCCGCAGCGGGTGCAGATCAGCAGGAGGCCGTGGTGGTGGTGGCCGGGCGAATCGCAGACCGCGAAGGCGTTGCGGCTCTCGATCTTGATGACGAAGCCGTTTTCGACCAGGAAATCCAGCGTCCGATACACCGTGGGCGGCGCAACCTGGCGGTCCTGCAGCTTCGCCAGCCCGTCGATCAGCGCGTAGGCGGTCAGCGGGGCGGGGCTGTCCGCGATGAGGCCGAGCACCTGCCGGCGCAGCGCGGTGAGCTGGACGTTGCGTTCGCCGCACAGCGCCTCGACGCGCCGCAGCCACGCAGCCCGCCCTTCGTCAGCCGTCCCGTGAGCATGGTTCATCGCACCTCTCCGGCCCTTATCTGAGCCGATCCACCGGGCGCTTCAACCCTCCCCACACGGCGATCCCCTGGGTATGTTGTAACCGCAGAAGTTATAACGTAACCATAGGCCAACGCCGCTCCGGCGCTGTTCCACGGGGTCCGCACGATGTCGCTCAAGTCTGCCCTCCTGATCGGCGCGCTCGCCGCCGTCGCGCTGCCCGCGGCCGCCTCTGCGGCCGGCATCGACGTCGTCGCGGCCGAGAACTTCTACGGCGACCTCGCCCGCCAGGTCGGCGGAAAGTACGTCAACGTCACCTCGATCCTGTCGAACCCGGACCAGGACCCGCACCTGTTCGAGGCCGACCCGTCGACGGCCCGCAAGCTGAAGGCCGCCAAGGTCACGATCCAGAACGGCGCCGACTACGATCCCTGGATGGAGAAGCTGCTGAAGGCCGACCCGTCGCCGGGCCGCGTCGAGATCGTGGCCGCAGACCTCGTGGGCAAGAAGGCTGGCGACAACCCCCACCTGTGGTACGACCCCGCCACCATGGAGGCGGTCGCCAAGGACCTCGCGGCGAAGCTGTCCGCGATCGAGCCCGCCCACAAGGCCGAGTTCGAGCACAACGCCGAGGCCTTCGACGCCTCCATCAAGCCGCTCGACGCCAAGATCGCCGCCATGAAGGGCAAGTTCTCCGGCACGCCCGTCACGGCCTCCGAGCCGGTGTTCGGCTACATGGCCGGGCTCCTCGGCCTCGACATGCACAACGAGGCCTTCCAATTGGCGGTGATGAACAACACCGAGCCCTCGGCCTCCGACGTCGCCAAGTTCGAGGACGACCTCAAGGACCACAAGGTCAAGGTGATGATCTACAACGGTCAGGCCGACGACAAGGCGGTGAAGCGGCTCGTCGGCATCGCCAAGGAGGATCACATCCCCGTGGTGGCCGTGTCCGAGACCGAGCCGGCCGGCACGACCTACCAGAGCTGGATGCTGAAGCAGCTCGACGCGCTCGACCGCGCGCTGTCGGCGAAGAGCTCCTGAGGCGCGACCGACCCTTGGACCTCGTCGCCTTCGAGCGCGTCACGCTGGAACTCGGCGGCCGGACGATCCTGTCCGACGCCGGCTTCGCGATCGCGCCCGGCGAGTTCGTCGGGCTGCTCGGCCCCAACGGGGCCGGCAAGACGACGCTGATGCGCGCCGTGCTGGGCCTCGTGCGGCCCCGCGCGGGCCGCGTGCTGGTCGACGGGCGCCCGGCCGCGCCGGGCAGTTCGGCCGTCGGCTACATGCCGCAGGTGCGCGGCTCCACCGACCTGCGCTGGACCGGCTGGGATTTCGTCGCCGGCGCGGCCGGCGGCCATCGCTGGGGTCTGCCGCGCCTCGACGCCGCCGCCCGGGCCGAGGTCGCCTGGGCGCTCGACGCGGTTGGCGCCTCGGCGCTCGCGCGCCGCCCGCTCGGCGAACTCAGCGGCGGCGAGCGCCAGCGCCTGCTGCTCAGCCAGGCGCTGCTCGGCCGCCCCAAGCTCCTGCTGCTCGACGAGCCGCTGATCTCGCTCGACCCCGCGCATCAGCGCGGCGTGGTGGAGCTCGTGGCGCGGCTCTCGCGCGAGCTCGGGTTCGGCGTGATCTTCTCCGCCCACGAGCTCAACCCGCTGATGGGCGCGGTTCACCGCGTGCTCTACGTCGGCCGCGGCCGCGCGGTGCTCGGCACCGTCGACGAGGTCATCACCGGCCCGGTGCTGTCGCGGCTCTACGGCTCGCCCATCGAGGTGCTGCGCATGGGCAAGCGCATCTTCGTCATGGCGGGCGACGCGGAGGCCGAGGCGGAGGCGCACCGCCACGAGGGACACGCCTGCGGAGGGCACGACCATGCTGGCCTATGACTTCATGCGCACGGCCTTCGCGGCCAGCGGCGTCGTGGCGCTGCTGGCCGGCCTCGTCGGCTACTTCCTGGTGCTGCGCAACCAGACCTTCGCGGGCCACGCCTTGGCCCACGTCGGCTTCACCGGGGCGACGGGCGCCATCATGGTCGGCATCGCGCCGCTCTGGGGCCTCGTCGGCTTCACGCTCGCGGCCGGGCTCGCCATGGGGGCGCTCGGCGAGAGGCTCAGCGCGCGCGACGTCGCCATCGGCATGACGCTGTCGCTGGCGCTCGGCTTCGGCCTCCTGTTCCTGCATTTCTACACCGCCTTCGCCACGCAGGCGACGGCGCTGCTGTTCGGCAACGTGCTCGGCGTCGACCCCGAATCGCTGCTGTCGCTCGTGGTCCTGTCCGCGCTGTCGCTCGCCGTGCTGGCCGCCGTGTCGCGGCCGCTGCTCTTCGCGAGCCTCCAGCCGGAGCTGGCGGAGGCCCGCGGCGTGCCGGTGCGGCGCGTGTCGGTGATCTTCCTCGGCATCGTGGCCGTGGCGGTGTCGGAAGCGTCGCAGATCGTCGGCGTGCTCCTGGTCTTCACGCTGATGGTCGGCCCCGCCGCGGCGGCCCGCAACCTGTCGCCGCGCTTCGGCGTCGGCGTCGCGCTCTCGGCCGCGCTGGCGCTCGCGGAAGCGTGGGGCGGGCTCGTGCTGGCCTGGCAGACCGACTGGCCGGTGAGCTTCTGGATCACCGCGCTGTCGGCCGCCGCCTACGGGCTGAGCTTCGCCCCGATGGCCGCGCGGGCGTCGCGCGCCCTGTCGCGCCGGCGCGCGGCGTCGGCGGGGCCGGGCGGAGCGCCGGCTCCGCGGGCCTCCGCCTGACGGCCGTGTTCACCCTCGCGCGCGAAACGGGTCGCCTCGCCGGGCCGGGGTCGCTAAGGGTGGCGGCGTCGATGAACCGCGGGATGGGATCGTGACCACAGAAGGGCCGGGGCCGGCGCGCGCACGAGCGGGAGCGGCCCTCCTCCAGCACCTCGTCGCGGCGGGCTACGACCCGATCGATCCGCCGCTCCTGCACGACGCCGGCACGTTCCTCGACCTCGGCGGCGAGGACATCCGCGCGCGCTTGTACCTCACGGCGGACGCCGCGGGCCGCGAGCTGTGCCTCCGCCCCGAATTCACGATCCCCGCGGCCCGCGCCTACCTGGCCTCCGCGGCCGCCGGCCGCCCGGCGGCCTACAGCTACTTCGGCCCGGTGTTCCGCATGCGGGCGGGCGGGCCCGGCGAGCTCCGCCAGGCGGGGTTGGAGAGCTTCGGCCGCACCGACCTCGCCGCCGCCGACGCCGAGGTGCTGGCCCTGTCGCTCGACGCGGTCGAGCGCTCGGGCACGCGGCTCGAGACCGTGTCGCTCGGCGACGCCGGGCTCGTCGCGGCGGTGCTCGACGCGGTGGACCTGCCGCCGCTGTGGCAGCGGCGCGTGAAGCGCGGGCTGGAACGCGGGCAGGGGCTCGACGCCGCCCTGCGCGGCGCCCCGGCGCGGCGCGGCGAACATTCCGGCCTGCTCGCCGCCCTGGCCGGCGCCGACAACAAGGACGCCCACGCGCTCGTCACCGACCTCCTGTCGATCGCCGGCATCACGGCGGTGGGCGGGCGCTCCGTCGGCGAGATCGCCGACCGCTTCCTCAGCCAAGTGGCGCAGGGCGCCGCCCCGGACGTCGGCGACGAGCGCCGGCAGCTGCTCGACGCCTTCTTCGCCGTCGCGGGCGACCCGGACCGCGCGTCCGGCCAGCTCCGCGCCCTGGCCGACGACGCCGGGCTCGACCTCGGCGCCGCGCTCGACCTCCTCGACGAGCGCATCGGCTTCATCGCGGCGCAGGGCGTGGACCTGTCGCGCCTCGGCTTCAGCACCGCCTTCGCGCGCAACCTCGACTATTACACGGGCTTCGTCTTCGAGGCGCACGGGGCGCATGCCGACGGGCCGGTGATCGGCGGCGGGCGCTACGACCGGCTGTGCGGCGCGCTCGGCAGCCCGGCGCCGATCCCCGCCGTGGGTGCGGCGATCTGGATCGACCGCCTGGATTCGGAGACGGAAGCGTGAGCGCCGCCAAACCCTTCGTCCTCGCCGTGCCGTCCAAGGGGCGGCTGCAGGAGAACGCCTTCGCGTTCTTCGCGCGCGCAGGCCTGAAGCTCGTCCAGGGCGGCGGCAGCCGCGACTATCGCGGCCGGCTCGCGGGCGTCGACGGGCTGGAGGTGGCCTTCCTGCCCGTGTCCGAGATCGTGTCCCACGTGGCCGACGGCTCCGCCCACCTCGGCGTGGCCGGCGAGGACGTGCTGCGCGAGTCGATCCCGGACGCCGACGCCTCTGTGGCCTTCCTGTCGCGGCTCGGCTTCGGCAACGCCGACGTCGTGGTGGCCGTGCCGCGCGCCTGGATCGACGTGCGCACGGTGGCGGACCTCGAGGACGTGGCGGCGAGCTTCCACGCACGGCGCGGCCGGCGCATGCGCGTCGCCACCAAATACGTGAACCTCACGCGCCGCTTCTTCGCCGAGCGCGGCGTCACCGACTACCGCATCGTGGAAAGCCTCGGCGCCACCGAGGGCGCGCCGGCGGCCGGCGGCGCGGAGCTGATCGTCGACATCACCACGACGGGCGCGACCCTGCAGGCCAACGCCCTCAAGGTGCTCGACGACGGCGTGATGCTGCGCTCGGAAGCCAACTTGGTCGCGTCGCTCGCCGCCGACTGGAGCGACGAGCACCGGGCCATCGCGCGGGCCCTCCTCGGCCGCATCGCCGCCGAGGAGCGGGCGCGCACGACGCGCGAGCTGCGCGCGGCCTTTCCGGACGGCGCGCCCGCCATCGAGGCCGGCGCTCTGGACGCGTTCGGCGCCGCGCTGGTCGGCCGCGAGGACGGGCGCCTCGTCCTGCACGGGCCCAAGGCCCGCGTGCCGGACATCGCCGACTGGCTCATCGGGCAGGGCGCCGCCGAGGTGGCGGTGCTGCCGCTCGACTACGTGTTCGCGGCGAGGAACCCGCTCTACGAGGCGCTGGCGGGCCGGCTCGGATAGCTGTCCCCGGTCCGTCCTGAGTCGGTGAGTCGCAGGGTGGAACCGGCCGGGGCGGGGCGGATTCGCTCCCCATGCCGCAGCTCTTCGACCACGCCCCCGTCGCCGCGCGCCCGAGCCGGGCCAAGCCCGCCCGCCGCGGCCTGCCGCGACCGTCGGACGAGCTGCGCCTGAAAGCACTGGAGGTCCATCGGCGGCTCGGCGAGGTGTTCGGCCTGCCGATCCCCTATTTCCACAGCCTCGACCCGCTGAGCGAGCTCGTGTCCTCGCTGCTGTCGCACCGCACCCGCAACGCGG
This sequence comes from Lichenibacterium dinghuense, assembly GCF_021730615.1. Lineage (NCBI taxonomy): Bacteria > Pseudomonadati > Pseudomonadota > Alphaproteobacteria > Hyphomicrobiales > Lichenihabitantaceae > Lichenibacterium > Lichenibacterium dinghuense. The sequence continues at coordinate 4,170 of NZ_JAJLMN010000001.1, read as the reverse complement.
AATCGGGGCGGGCCTTCAAGGCGCTGCGGGGGCGCTTCCCGGACTGGGCGGAGTTGATCGACGCCGACACCGCCGAGGTCGAGGCGCTGATCGCCGGCGTCACCTGGCCCGAGGCCAAAGCTCCCCGGATCCAGCAGGTGCTGCGCGACGTGCGGGATCGCCACGGCGCCCTGACGCTCGATTTCCTGGCCGACATGGAGCCGGAAGCCGCGCGGGCGTGGCTGGCCGCCATCCCCGGCGTCGGGCCGAAGACCAGCGCGGCCGTGCTGTCCTTCTCGACGCTGCGCATGCCGGCGCTCCCCGTCGACAGCCACCACCACCGCGTCGCGCAGCGGCTCGGGCTGATCGGCCCCAAGGTCGACGTCGGCCCGGCCCACGACGCGCTCCGCGCGCTGCTGCCCGCCGACTATTCGGCGCAGGACCTGTACGACGACCACGAACTGCTGATGCTGCACGGGCAGAAGACCTGCCGCTTCCGCTCACCCGCCTGCGGCCGCTGCCCGCTGCTCGACCTGTGCCCGGCCGGGCACGCGCGAGGGGCGTGACCCGCTGCTCCGCACCGTGAGCGGAGCGACGCGATCCGGCCGTGGTGCGGGACCACCTGCGTCCCGCTCGGCCGAGCCGTCGCCCTGGATCGCGTCGCCGCGCTCGCGCTGACGGAGGGCGGGGCTGTCACCCCTTCCTGAAGTGCTTCGACAGCTTCAGCCCCTGTGCCTGATAGTTCGACCCCGCCACGGCGCCGTAGAGCGTGCGCGGCGGCTCGGACATGCGCTCGTAGACGAGGCGGCCCACGATCTGCCCGTCCTCCAGCACGAAGGGCACGTCGCGCGAGCGCACCTCCAGCACGGCGCGCGAACCCGCGCCGCCGACCTCCGCGCAGCCGAAGCCGGGATCGAAGAAGCCGGCGTAGTGGACGCGGAACTCGCCGACGAGCGGGTCGAAGGGCGTCATCTCGGCGGCGTGGCCCGGCGGCACGCGCACGGCCTCCTTCGACGCCAGGAGATAGAACTCGCCGGGGTCGAGGATCAGCTCGCGCCTCGCCCGGACATGGATCGCCTCCCAATAGTCGGAGGGGTCGAGCGCGTCGACGAGGTCGACGTCGATGACGCCCGTGTGGCGCTTGGCGCGGTAACCGACGAGGCCCGACGCGTCGAAGCCGGCGAGGTCGATCGACACCGCGACGCCTTCCGCGATCACCGGCTCGGCCCCGGCGACCAGCGGCTCGGCGGCGTGGAGGGCGCGGTGGCCGGCGTCGTCGAGGCGGGCGTCGCCCGCCGTGAAGCGGATCTGCGACAGGCGCGAGCCCGCCCGCACCCGCACCGGGAAGGTGCGCGGCGACACTTCGGCGTAGAGCGGCCCCGCGTAGCCCGGCTCGATCGTGTCGAAGCGGCGCGCCCGGTCGGCGATCACGCGGGTGAAGACGTCGATGCGCCCGGTCGAGCTCTTCGGGTTGGCCGAGGCGCGCAGGCCGGGGGGCAGGGCGAGCCGGTCGTCGAGCTCCACCACCGTCACGGTGCCGGGCTCCAGGATCACGCCGCGTTCGAGGTCGAGTTCGTCGGCCTGCTGCGCCGCCATGCCGTCGAGCACCGTGCGGCTCCGCCCCGGCAGGAAGCTCGCCCGCACCCGCCAGGCGCGGCGGCCGAGTCTCAGGTCGAGGCTCGCCGGCTGCAGCACGGGAGCGGCACCGTCCGCGGGCAGCGCGGAGCGGATCGCGCCCGCGTCGCGCAAGGCCTGGATCTGGTGGGCGGCGAGGAGGCCCGGCGCGGGATCCGCGGGTGAGGACATCGGGGCGAATCCGGGGCTGGGCTGGGTCAGTCGATCCACGGACCTACGCCGAACGCGGCGGCGCGCCAAGGCGCCGCACGACGCTTCTCTGGGCCATTCGAAGATTGCCTCTTCGAGCGACGATAAGGGCGCGAGCCTGTCCTCGGCGAAAGCCTCGCGGATCTGGGTGGTCGGGTCGGCGGTGTCACGGACGACGTCGAGCAACGCGTTCCCGAGGATCGGCATGGTGCGGGGGGCCGCCCTGATCGATCGGGGCTGCGGTCGTCGAGCCAAGTGACGGGCCGTCGCCAGTGCAGGCTGTTCTCCATCATCCAGTGACCGCGCCAAAGGGCCAGCGAGGCGTCGGGGTCGGCCTGCTCGGGCGACAGGCTCGCGATCGCAGAGCCGATCTCGTGCCTGATCGGACCGGCGCACACACGGGTCCGCTCGATCCGGCATACCTGGGCCGTGCCGAGCCAGCCGAGATGGGCCACGCATTCGCGGCTGACGGCGAGCTGTCGCGTCTCGATGCGGCCACGATCCGGTCCCGCAGGGCTTCCCCCCGTACAGCCGATCTTGAAGGCGAGCGACCGGATGGCCGCGTGTCGAGCGCTGTGCTCTCGCCCTGATGCTCCTGCACCATCCAGACCTCGCGCTCGCGGATCTCGGGGGGAATGGGTGGCGCTTCGTCATGGCTCCAGCCTCGCAAGATCAGGCGTATCGTCAGTATCCGGCGCGGTTCACCCCTACGTCTGCCGCCACACGTGCGCGTCCCGCATCATCCAGAAAGGGGGCGCCCTCCCCATCGTCATGCGCTACCCGGCGTCGGTCCTGGACGCTGCGGCGTGATCCGGGCCTACTTCGAATCTTGGGGAAGCGGTCGGGCAGATCGCCGGCATCGTCTTCGCCCTCGTCGGGGCGGGGCTCCCCGTCCCCGCCGGCTTCGACGACGGGTCGGGCCGGTAGACACAAAGTGTCCTCCGGTCTACCACTCGTGACCGGCTGTGACGGGGCCCGGACACTGTGACCGAAACCGCCACGTCGTGACCGCGGGCGTGGCGGAATTGGCATACGCATTGGACTTAAAATCCAACGTCTGTAGAGACTTACGGGTTCGACCCCCGTCGCCCGCACCACATGCCACGAGACTCGAAATGCCCCGCTCGCGAGGGCGTGGGGGATCGAACACTCCCAGCGCGCACCAGCCACAGTGATCTGAACCGGGTCGACCCGTTCTGCCTTCCATGGGTCGTACGCCGCGGGATGCCCAGATCCGCGGGGGGAGCACATCCGTCAAGGTGGTGAGGGTCGATGGGTGCTCACCGCAATCTTCTGACGGGCGTCAGGCGGCGTCGGGGGTCAGAGTGGCGGCCTGCTCGTCGATGCGGTCGGCGATCGTTTTGAGCGTCATGTCGCGGCGCCGTGAGGGTGCCCCGCACGGCGATGCCGGGACATCACGCCGCGTATGTTCCTCATCCCGCCCGGCGCAAGTCCGCGAACACCCGCCCGTCCGGCCAGCGGCACTCGACCTGCTCGGATAGGCCGGCGGCGCGAACCCGAACGGCGCTCGGTCGCACGAGTTCCTGGCTGCGCTCGACGAGTTCCACCGCGGTCATCGGCGCGTCCCCGCCCCCGCCGAGCCCGCGCCACCAGCCCACCGCCTTCTGGCGCAGGTAGCCGCTTTCCTCCGGGTGGAGCCGCACCCGCACGGCGCCCCCCTCGCAGGCGAAGACGAGGTCGATGCCGCTCCGCCCGGAGCCGGGCGCGGCGAATTCGAAGCGCCAGTCCGGCACCGGGTGCCACACGGGTCGGCGCTCGGGCGGCAGCTGGTCGGACAGGATCGGCAGCGCGTCCTCGGCTTCCTCGCCGTGCGGCGGCTCGCCCGCCTCGGGCTCCACCCAGCAGGCCTCGCAGGTCGAGGCGTTCATGGGGATCAGCACGCCGCAGTCCGGGCAGGGCTTGGCCCGCACCTCGTCCTCGCGCCCGCGCACCGCCGCGGCCGTGCGCGCCGTGACGATGTCGACCGGACCGTGCATCCGCACGAGGCCCGCGTAGTCGAGCACCAGCGCGTCCGCCTTGCCGGGCGCGCGGCGGAGCGCGCGTCCGACCTGCTGAACGTAGAGCCCCGTGCTCTGCGTCGGGCGCAGCAGCGCCACGAGGTCGACTTCGGGCACGTTGAAGCCGGTCGCCAGCACGCCGACCGAGGTGAGGCAGCGCAGTTTGCCCGCCCGGAACTCCGCCACGATGCGGGTGCGTTCGCGCTTCGGCGTGCCGCCCGACACGCTCTCGCAGGTGAAGCCTCGGCGCCGCACGGCGTCGCGCACAGCCTCGGCATGGGCCACGCCGGCGCAGAAGGCCAGCCAGGCGCGGCGCTCGCGCCCGTAGGCCACGAGTTCCGCGACGGCG